>BEHR01000004.1 GCA_002898555.1 bacterium HR15 | reverse complement strand
GACCACCATGCGCGCCTCCACGCCCATCCGCACCTGACGATATTCGAATCGTTGCATAGCAGGATTATAACATGCACCTTCTTCCGCGCCAGATGAGAAACGGATACGGCTAACGGGTGGTGAAGGAGGAGGCGAACCTGTCTTGTTTCGAAGCGTCTAACCTCTATGGAGGGCATGATGCAGAGCTTACTGCGAGAGCGATTAGCGCATCTGTTAAGGCGCGCAGGGCTAAGTGCCAGTCAGGCGGAGATCGAACGCTACCTACCGCTGGGCGTCGAGGGCACAATCGACGCCATGTTGCGCTACGATGAGGAGCCAGAGGAGATCGACGACGCCGAGATAGTCCGCCTGCTGCAGGGAGACAACCCGCGTTTGCAACCCCCCATGGTCAGCGGTTGGTGGATTTACCGCATGCTGGTCACACGCCGCCCGCTGCAGGAGCGCATGGCGCTCTTCTGGCACAACCATTTCGCAACCTCCGCCTCCAAAGTGAATGATGGACGCCTGATGCTGATGCAGATTCAACTGTTCCAGCGGCTGGGCGTGGGCAATTTTGAGACGCTGGTGCTGGAAGTGGCACGCGACCCTGCCATGCTGGTGTGGTTGGATGGCTTTCGCAATGTGAAGGGCAAGCCGAACGAGAACTTCGCACGCGAGCTGTTGGAACTGTTTACGATGGGCATCGGCCATTACACCGAACAAGATATCAAGGAGGCGGCACGCGCCTTCACCGGCTGGACCTTCAGCCGTGTGACGGGTGCGTTCGTGTTTAACCGAGCGCAACATGACGACGGTGAGAAGGTTTTTTTGGGGAAGCGTGGCAACTTCAACGGCGAGGACATCGTGCGCATCGCTGTCGAGCATCCAGCGACGGCGACCTTCATCGCCCGCAAGTTCTATCGCCACTTCATCAACGATATCGACCCACCCGACGAGAAGGTGGTTGCCGCGTTGGCGAAAGCCTTCACCGAATCCAACTACGAGATCAAGGCGTTGCTGCGTCGGTTGCTGACCTCCTCTGCTTTTTGGAGCGAGCGAGCGTTCCGCAAGCGTATCAAAAGCCCGGTGGAGTTCGTGATTGGCACTTTGCGGCAGGTGGGTGTGGGCGAGCGGTTGCGTGAGGTTAACTTGAGCGCAGCGCCGGGTCAGCGTGTGCTGTTGGCGTTCCTGCGGCTTGTTGGTCAGTGGATGCGGCGGATGGGACAAGCGCTGCTCTATCCACCTACCGTCGCCGGTTGGGACTGGGGCACAGCATGGATCAGCTCCGCCACGATGCTGGAGCGGATGCGCTTTGCCCAGGTGCTGACGGGGCCCGCGATTGGCGCAGGCGGACGCGGACGGATAGCACGCCCTGTACTGACCACCCTCAACGCGCTGACAGGCGATGCAACACCCGATCACCTCGAAACTTTCGTCGATCGGCTGGAGCAAGCACTGGATGTGCGCCTGCAAAAGGAGACCCGTCGCCAGCTGATCGACTATCTTCAGGCAAAGGGTGGTCTCAACGCGCTCCTTGCCAGCGATCGCGAGTTAATCAATGGTGCTCTGCAAATCGTGTTCGCCAGCTCCGAGTATCAGTTCTGTTAGGGAATCGCCCAGCCTATGAACACAGAATGGTAGGGCCAGGGGGATTCGAACCCCCGTCCTCCTGGCTGAAAACCAGGCGTCCTAGTCCCCTAGACCATGGCCCCACCGGAGACGCCTCTATTATACCCGAAACCATTTCGCGCAGGTCAAGGGGGTATGAGGTATACTCCTCCGCAAGGAGGGTCTACCGTGCGATACATTCCGAGCATCGGCATGGAGGTGCATGCGCAGCTATTGACCGAGAGCAAGATGTTCTGCGCATGTCCGACCCGATTTGGCGATGCACCCAATACAAATGTATGCCCCATCTGCCTGGGGCTGCCAGGTACGCTGCCCGTGCCGAACAAAAAAGCGATTGAGCATGTGATTCGCACCGCGCTCGCGCTCAATTGCCGCATCGCGCCCGTTGCCTTGTTCTATCGCAAGAACTATTTCTATCCTGACCTGCCGAAAGGCTACCAGATTTCGCAATATGGTGAGGTGCATCCCATCGGCACGCATGGCTATCTGGAGATGGTGGTTAATGGCGAGCGCAAGCGCGTGCGCATCAAACGGGTGCATCTGGAAGAGGATACTGGCAAACTGTTCCACTACCTACCAGGCGAAAGCGAGGTGGACTACAATCGCGCGGGTGTGCCCCTGATGGAGATCGTGACCGATTTCCCACCTGACCTGCATTCGCCTGAGGAAGCGAAGGAATATCTGCTGCAGCTACGCGCCATCCTGACCTATTTGGGTGTGTGTGATGGCAAGATGGAGGAAGGCTCGCTACGTTGCGAACCGAACATCAGCGTTGCACCTGAAGGCGCACCCTCACTGGGCGTCAAAACGGAACTGAAAAATCTCAACTCCTTCCGTTCGGTTGTGCGCGGCATCGAGTTCGAGGTGAACCGCCAAATTGCCCTGCTGGAGCGGGGCGAACCGGTGGTGCAAGAGACACGCGGTTGGAACGAGGAGAGCGGCTACAGCTTCCCCATGCGCACCAAAGAGTATGAACAGGACTATCGCTATTTTCCCGAACCCGATATAGTACCTATCCAGATTACCGAGGAGTGGTTGAACGCCTTGCGTGCCACCATTCCCGAACTGCCCTTAGCCAAGTGGGAGCGGTATCAGCGCGAATACCAGCTCTCCGCCTATGACGCCAGCGTGCTAACCGCGGACTATGAGACTGCCATGTTTTTCGAGGGGTGCGTGGCGCACGGATGCGAGCCGAAAGCCGCTTGCAACTGGATTACTGTCGAGCTGGCAGGCAGGCTAAACGAAGACAACAAGCGCATCAGCGACACACCGCTAACACCTGCGCACCTGGCGGACCTGCTCACCCTCATCAAAAATGGCACCATCAGCGGGCGCATCGCCAAAGAGCTGTTCGACGAGGTATATCAGACAGGTCGCATGCCCTCCGAGATTGTGCGCGAGCGCGGCTTGACCCAGATTTCGGACGAGCAGGTACTGCGCGCCGTTGTGAAGCAAGTGGTGAATGAGAACCATGATGCCGTGCAGAAATATCGAAGCGGTAAGACAGGCGTGCTGGGCTTCTTGGTGGGGCAGGTGATGAAAGCCACTCAGGGACGCGCCAACCCACAGCGCGTGCAGGAGCTGTTGCGTGAGGAGCTGGAGCGGATATAGTCATTCAAATATTCTCTGGTATAATTTTTATCGGCGAATGGCACGCGGTTGGCTGAAGGTGGGGCTGTTAGCAGGGGTAAGCCTGCTCGGATTAGGAGGGGGCGTGCTGTTGGGTTTCATGACCCAACATGCGCCGCTGCCTGCAGGCTTTCAACTGGGAAATATCTCGCTCAAAGGTATCCGCCCAGCTGAACTTACCGATTGGCTCACGCGCCTTGATCAAACACTGGGGGAGCTGCCGGTGCAGGCAGAGCAAGCACCACAGGCGGTCTCGCCACTGCGCGATTGGGGCGTCCGGCTGGACATTTTGCGCACGTACGAGGATATTCGGCAAAGATGGTCCCAGGTGCCCGCATGGCAAAAGCTGGTTGGCAATGCGCACGCGCAAATCACCCCTCACTGGCAGGTGGATGAATCGGTGTTCCGTCAACGGCTGCAGGCATTCCGATGGCTGGAGCGCGTTCCGCGCGACGCTCGTGTTCGCTTTCGTGAAGGCATCATAGAGATTATTCCCGAACAGCTGGGTCAACGCCTTTCGGTGGCGGGCAGCTGCCAGAACCTCCTGCAGGCATGTCAGGCAAGTCTGACCGATTCGTCCCACCCGAACGGCTCCTGCGCGATTCGCTTCTCTCTTGCCCTGGAGCCTGTCATGCCGCGCATCACGCGGGAGGTGTTGCAACCCATCGAGGCGGTGGTCGCATCTTACACCACGCGCTTTCCGGGCTATCAGGTAAACCGCAACCACAACATTCGGTTAGCCGCAGCAGCGCTTGACGGGCGTATCCTGCTGCCTGGCGAGCGACTGTCCTATAACGAGGCAGTAGGCGAGCGCACGCTGAAGCAAGGCTTTCGCCTCGCACCGATTATCATCCATGGTCAGAAACGGCTGGGTGTCGGCGGCGGGATCTGCCAGGTCTCTTCCACCCTCTTCAACGCTGCGCTGTTAGCGGATCTGAAAATCGTGCGACGGGTGAACCACTCGATCCCAGTGCCCTATGTCCCTCTTGGACGCGACGCGACCGTCAGCGATACAGGGCTTGACCTGGTGATCGAGAACACGCTTCCGCACCCCGTTGCCCTTTCGGTGGAGGTGGGACGCTCGCATCTGACAGTGCGCGTACTGGGAAAGCCTATGCAGGGGCGTAAGGTGGTGCTGCACACGCGGCGACTCCGTTCCTCTCCGATGCGGGTCGCGCTCTGGAGACTGGTGTATCAAGAGGGTCGGTTGATTCGGCATGAGCATGTGGCAACCAGCACCTATCGCCCATGGGACTAGGAATGAGAAGCGGGGAATTAGGGAGTTTTCGAACCGTGCCCACAGGGCATCGGCGGGCGGCAACTGGCTTATGCTATATTGCCCCCCAGTCGCGCCACGCGCCCACCAGGTAGAAGGAGCCTGTAATCAGCACTAAATCATCGGCGTCGGCATCGCGCAGCGCCTCTTGGAACGCTTGCTGTGCCATCTCGCACACCTTTATCTGCAGAGGATATCGATTGCCCGTTTCTTGTTGCCACCGCTGAGCACATTCGAACAAGGCGTTCGGGTCATAAGCCCGATCGCTGGGTGCGCGAGTGAGGATGACCAGCTCGGCAAGGGGCAGCAAGTGGCGCAGCACCGCCTGCGGTTCGTGTGGATGAAGCATTCCGAACACCAGAATCAGTCGCCGATATTTGAACACCTGCGGAAGGGTGCGCGCCAGCACGGCAGCCGCATCGGGATTATGTGCGCCATCCAGCACTACCCGTGGACTTTCCCCTACCACCTGCATGCGCCCTGGCAGCCATGCACGCGCGATGCCCCGTTCGATGGCTTCGTCGGGAATCGTATAACCCTGTTCACGCAGGCAAAGCGCTGCACCCACCGCGCAGGCGACATTATGCCGCTGATAGCTGCCCATCAGGCGCGGATGCACATCCAAGGTCCATTCACCCTTTTGCAAGCGCACAGCGGAATCGGTGGAGGAAGGCAGCGGGGTGTAGAACAGGAGGGGGCTGTCCGCTCTCAACCCCGTTTTCCCGATGAGCGAGTGAGAAGCAGCAGGGATGTGGGCTTGCTCCCACTCGTTGACAGGGGGCATCACCTGCAACAGGGGCGCACCGCGTCGATGCGCCACCGCTTCTACCATCGCCCGCGCCTCCGGATGAAGCACGCCACTGACCACAGGGCGACCGGGCTTAATAATGCCCGCCTTCTCATAGGCAATATCGGAATGAGTGGGTCCCAGCCGATCGGTGTGATCCAGCCCAACGCTGACCAGCACGCTGACCGCAGGGAGGACGACATTGGTCGCATCCAGTCGCCCACCCAACCCCACCTCCATCACGGCAAAGTCGACCCCTGCCTGCGCATACGCCCAGAACGCCAGCGCGGTTTTCAGCTCGAACTCGGTGACCTGTCCGTACTCGGTGTCGCGTAGTTGTTCCACCAGCGGACGGCAACGCTCCACACCTTCCACCAGCATCTGCGCAGCGATTGGTTCGCCATTAATCAGGATACGCTCGCGAAAATCGAACACATAGGGCGAAAAATAAGCACCCACCCGATAGCCGGCTTCCCTTAAAATGGCAGCGACGAAGGCGGTCGTGGAGCCTTTACCGTTCGTACCAGTGATATGGACCACCCGCAGTTGCTGATGGGGACTACCCAGCCGCTCCAGCAATGCCTCCATACGGGCGTTGCCCAGCCGCCAACCATAGAGGGTTAGGCTCTGAATATATGCCACTGCCTGCTCGTAGGTCATACCTATATTCTACTCGCTATCTACCGCCCGTTATGGGCTATAATATGGATGTGGAGGTCCAGTGATGAATCGGTCAGGTCTGGTGTGTCTTTGGGCTTTGTTGATGGCGCTGAATGCGTGCGCTCAGCCTGCGGCAGGTATCGAAAAATCCATTACGGCAATTGAGCTTCGGGGGGTGGAAGCGGGGTCGCCCCCTGCCATTCTGTCGCTCTTGCAACCGCTGGTGGGTGTTCAGCCGAGCGCGGAGCAGTTGCAGGCGGCGTTCCGTGCCGTTGTCGATTGGTATCGCCAACGAGGTTATGTACTGGCGCAGGTTGCCAGCTACGAACAGGACGCAACAGGCAAGCTCATCGTGGAGATTGCCGAGGGCAAGATCGAGGAGGTGGTGGTGCAGGGTAATCGGCGTACCCAGTCGGGGATCCTGCGCCGCCTGATCGGCTTAAGACCAGGGGAGGTTTACAACGAGCTGCGCGTGCAGCGCATTCGCCAACGGCTGGGACGGTTCCCCTTCCTGCGCGACGCGAAGCTGGGACCAGAGGCAGGGAGTGAGCCGGGCACAGCGCGCCTGCTACTGCAAGTGGAGGAGGAACGCTCGTTCGATGTCGCCGTTGCGGCAGGCTACTCCAGTGAAGCAGGTTTTATCGGCTATGCGGAGCTGCAGGAATCAAACTTTGCGGGGCTGGGGCATCGCGTGCGCCTGCAGTGGCAGCGAGAGCAGGTGCGTGATCCCAACACAGGCGACCTGGAGCCGTTGCGGGCTTCTTATGCCCTGAGCTATGAAGCTCCGCGCTTCCTGCCCGGCGCGTTCAACTTCGGCGTCGAGGTGTATGACCGCTCGCCCTTCTATCCCGTGTTTTACATGAACTTAGATAATCTGCGTCGATACGAACGACGACGCGGCTTCTCTGCCTACATCGGGTTGGATTGGCACGAGCTTTTTGAGTTGCGTGTGCGCTACCGCTCGGACAAGGTGGATTACGACGACGCCCCCCCCGGACTCATCTCGCCAGTGGAGCAAAGCACGAATCGCGGACGCATCGATGCGGTCGGCTTCCAATTGCTTTACGACACGCGTGAGGGGCGTCCCTTTACCCGCGCCGGTTTGTACGCGACCGCGCTGATAGAACGCACATTGAACCGCAGCGATTTCCGATTCTCGCGGGCGGTGGGTGAAGCACAATACTATATTCCCTTTGGTGGCGAGCGAGTTTTGCTCCTGCGCGGACTGGCTGGCATCGCGTCGGACACGCTCCCACTGAGCGAAAAGTTCTGGCTGGGCGGCTTCGAATGGCTGCGCGGCTACGATCAAGATGAGTTCCGTGGAGACCAGATGCTGGTGGGCAGCGCGGAGTTTCGGTTCCCTGTCATGGAGGCGATCCAAGGGGCGGTCTTTGTCGATGTCGGCACGGCATGGGACAAGGGGCAGACACTACAGGCGCGCCATGTGCGGGCAGGGGTCGGTGCCGGGCTGCGCTTCGCCTCACCTATCGGCATCATCCGCTTCGACCTCGCCTACGGTAAGCGTACCTTCGCCTACCTGAGCCTCGCTACCACCTATTGAGGGTATCCTACACATAGACAAGGAGATTGGGGATGCCAATCACTATCAACGATCTGCACGACTTGATCCGTTTGTTGGAGGAACATCCAGAGTGGCGAGCAGAGATGAGGCGGGTACTGCTTACTGATGCGCTTTTGCAGCTGCCCGAACTTGTGCGCGACCTGACCGAAGCGCAGCGTCGCACCGAGCAGCAAGTGGCGGAGCTGGCAGAGATTGCTCGCCAGAATACCCAGCAACTGGATTCACCGCGCTCGCCAGCGCGCTGATACGCTGCGTCAGGTGGGTATTGACGCCACGCCGGTCGTGATTGGTGAAGAATGGGCAACTCCAGAGACTCAAGCGCTGGCTCAGCAGGAGAAGGTGGAGTGGCTGGTAGGCGGTGGGCTTTCCCAAGGGTTCCTACGCTTCCGCCAGCTCCCACCTCCTGAAGAGCCACAGGACGCGCCCACAGAGGCTGAGGTGTCCGCTGAACCGCTGCACGAACATTAGCAGCGGATAGGCGTCTAAAAAGACTCAGGAGGCAGACGATGAGCGAGCGGAAGCAGCAATGGGAAGATTTGCCCGAGGCAACGCACAAGGAGCCATGTCCATTATGTGAGCGTCCTTCGGGCGAGTTCTGGGCAGCAGAGATGTCGCGTCGCCAGTTTCTGCGGGCGGGCTTTACTCTGGTCGCCATCGGACTGGCTGCGCCCCCTTGGCTGGCACAGATTGCCCGCGCCGATACTGCACGCATCCTGCAGGGTAAGAAGCTGCCGAACGACCGCATTCTGGTCGTGCTGCAGCTCACCGGCGGTAATGATGGGCTGAATACAGTCATCCCGTATACAGACCCGCTCTACTATCAAGCGCGTCCGACGCTGGCAATCCCTGATACGCGCGTGCTCCCGCTGGAAGACCGCGTCGGGCTGCACCCTGCCCTGGAGGGGCTGAAGGCTCTGTACGACCAGCGCATGGTCGCTATTCTGCAGGGGGTGGGTTATCCCAATCCGAACCGCTCCCATTTCCGCTCGATGGAGATTTGGCAGACCGCCGACCCTGATGGCTACAGCCGCTACGGCTGGCTCGGACGCTATCTGGACACACTGACCGATGCGGCAGCCAATCCCGTGATTGCCGTCAATCTGAGCCAGGAGCTGCCACTCGCGTTGCAGGCACGCAAGGTTTCTGTTCCATGTTTTGCCAGCCTTAGCGATCTGCAACTGATGACCGCAGACCCTGATCTGGAGCGCACGGTCAAAGCGATTGCGCAAATGGAGACAAAACCCATGCAGGCGACCCGCGTGATTCGTGAATCGACGCGCACCGCGCTGGAAGCGGTCGAACGGCTGCGTGAAGCGGTGCGCAACTACCGTTCATCGGTGGAGTATCCCAATGACCCCTTCGCGCAAGGATTGAAACAGGCAGCGCAGATTATCGCAACCTCCTCCAGCACGCGCATCCTCTATGTGTCGGTGAACGGCTTCGACACGCACGCGGCACAGGCGCGCACGCATGAACAACTGTTGCAGCGGTTCGGCAATGCCGTCCGTGCCTTTTATCAGGACTTAGAGCAGCAGGGCAAGGCAGACAAGGTACTGCTGATGGTCTTCTCGGAGTTCGGGCGGCGCGTGCGTGAGAACGGGAGCGCAGGCACCGACCATGGCGCCGCGGCACCGATGTTTCTCATCGGGAAGCGTGTCAAGGGAGGACTGTATGGCGAACCGCCCAATCTACGCGATTTAGACAGCAACGGCGACATTCGCATGCAGACCGACTTCCGCAGCGTCTACGCAACCGTGCTGGAATGGCTCGGTGGCGATCCGGAAGCCGTGCTGGGCAAGTCGTTCCGCCCTGTTCAATGCCTGTAATCCAAGAGGGATTGGGACCGAGGGCACCTCATCCCTTGTGGGCTACTTCTTCTCCGGCTGAAGGGTGACACGGCGGGCGTAGTCGTTCCCCTGCTCATCGCGCTTGCGATGCACCGTCACACGGGCGGGCAGATTAATCTGCTCCAGACGCACCGGTTTGCCCTTGAAGACGAACTCCGTTTTTTCATCGTAACGGAACTCACGCATATCGCCTGCCCGAGTCCGCACGCGCAGAACCTTGTTCTGCTTGTCGATAGCTTGTAGGGTGCCGCTGACGGTGGGCAGCGTGCGTTCGCGTCCAATTTGGGTGTCCCGCTCCGTGTTGCTCACCGCTAATGCCGTTGTGTCCAGGTTCGATAGCAGGCGCGGCGCGAGGTAGAGCGTTTCGCCCGGGGAGAATTCCTCAATCGTGACGGGCTTGCCGTCCCGTGTGAAGCGCGTGTTGTGGGTGAACTTATAGGCGAAGCGCGATTTATCAGAGAACTCGATAATAAGATAACTATCCTCCACACTAATTAGTTTGCCCTGCACCACACCACGACGCACCTTATCGAGCCACTTCCAGGTGTCCGGATCGGCCATCTCGCGGATGATGGGGCGCGTCGCGGTGCCCACGCTCATGCGCACCATCACCGGCTTGCCCACCATCGACTGGAACTGGTCGGTGGAAACGGGCTGTTTATTCAGCCAAAGGCGCGCCTTCTTGTGCAGGCTGGCGCTCACATCAGGTTTACCTGCGCGCTTCAGGATAATGGTGTCATGCGCTGGGTCAAAGGTCTCCAGCCTTGCCAGAAAAATCTCCGTGTCTGCCCATCCGCTCAGCCAGATAGATACGATGAGAAGCGTCCATCTACCTCTCATTGCCTTAACCCTGTAGCGGTGATACGGCACTACGGTCGCGATTTCCGTTGGCGTGCCTTCAGGTAAGCTGCCTCCAGCAGGTCAAGCTGCTCCGGGGTTGGACGGGTGGGCATAGGCGGTTCGGGAGCCGCTTCGGCTTGCTTACGCGGTTTTCGAGCCGCTGTTGGCTTTGTTTCGGCCTTCGGTTGCCCTGTTGTCGCCTGGGTCGCTTGTCCAGAGGTTTTAGCTCGCCGAGCAGCTTGCCCTCCCGTTGCGGCTTTTTTCGGCTCGTCGGGAGGCTTGCCTTCCCATTGGCTTTTTTCAGCTCGCTGGGAAGCTCGCCCTCCAGAGGGTTTGACTGGTCGCGGACGAGGGGAGCCTGCAGGAGAGGGGCTTTCGAGGTCGCTCTCCGTTAGCAGCACCACATAGTTCAGGCGGAACGCTTTCTCCTCGTCCGTCAGGCGGTTGCGTGCCTCTTCCGAGAGCGAGTCGAACCAGCGGCGGTACATCGCCTCCTGCTGCTCGGCATGACGCTGGCGTACCTCTTCAGGCAGGCTGTCGATGTCCAGCTTAACGGCTATCTGCTTCGGATCGTAGATCTTGAGGATGGTACCCGTTGTGCCTGCAAGAAAAGGCGCGTAATGCCCCTCTAACGCCTCCTTGTCGCTGGCTTGCCGCGCTTTAACCCGTACCCGATCGCCTTCCTTGAATTTCGGCATATGGGTTAGTATACCCCATCGCACAGGGTAGCCCGATGCTAAAAGCAGGAATCATCACCAGGTGCGTCGTATAAAGTAAGCGAGGAGGAATGCCCATGGCCATTTGGGCGATTCGTGCGCTGTGGATACTGGGCTTGGTGGCGCTGATTGCGGAGATGTTTCTGTTAGCCAATCCCCGCTATCGCGTGCCAGGCCCAAACGATTGGGAGAGTTTCGAGGGGCGGCGCTTCTCTATTCGCAAGCCGAAACGGTTCCGCGCAGGCGATGTAGTCTTCGGGCGATTCTTCACGCTCCCCAATATTGCTCTCGACACCGATGATGTGGGCTTCTATCGTGGCAGGCGCACGGGCTTCGAGGTCTATTTCGAACCGTTGCAGGACACCTCGAACCCGCTGAGCCAGCTGATGCCGCCAAGCAGCCCGAATGTGCAGGTGGATTTCGCTGCCCTCATGAGGAAACGCCATGATGAGCGCATCGCGGCTCTGCGTGATGACCCCAGCTATGTGAACTTCCGCGAACTCCGTCGGTCAACCGTGATGATCCGCGGCGTGCGGGGCATCCGGAGCGATTATGAGTATGTGTTGCCGCATCCCATCCCGCTGTTCAATATGCATGTACGCGGCTATGTGCTAACCGCGCCCCTCTCTGAGCGCGAAGTGATCCACATCCACGCCTATTGCCCCTCTAGCTCGTATGACACCTATCAGCAGGTGTTTGACCAGATGCTGGCGACACTCACTTTGAAGAAAGAAGGAGGTGCCCAATGACCCGCTGTCGCTGGTGTGGAATGGACAGTCGTGATCCTGATGTGTGTGAGTGGTGCAAGCGGGTGATGGCGACGGGGCAGCCCGCCCCGCCGGGCTATAAACCGTCTTCGCCTACCTCGCCACCGACCCCTTCCAGTGAGCCAACAGTGGCAACCACGCTCCCCACAGCACCTGCCGCTCCAACATCCCCCGCTCAAGCGTCGCCTTCCGATGTGGTGGCAACGCCAATGGCGCCCCCTGGCGTTTCTGCGACCCCGATGGGACCCGCCACGCCCCCTGTCACCGCCACACCGATGGCGCCACCCAGCGCACCACGCCCTACCCCCACCACCACTGCACCACCGCCGGGACAGGTGCGTATCCTGTATGAGATTCACGAAGGATTACCTTTTTATCTGCGTCTGGAGCGGTTCCTCGCAGTAGTGGTACCGCTGGCAGCCATCAATGTGCTGATACTGAGCCAGCGCCCTGAATGGGCGCTCTGGAGCAATCTGGTCTACTTCTTTATTCTCGGCATGTGGATGCCCGGCTCCCATCTCATCGGCACGATCGATGACGCAGAAGATTATCGGGATGTCGCCCTGGTAATGGTGTTGAGCCTGTTCTGTTGCGGACCGGTGGGTGCATTGGTGATCTACTTCCTCGCCAGCGGTCTCCTTGCGCTCATCCTTAAGACCGATATCAACTGGTCACTGATTGGGTTGCTACTGGCTTACACGATCGCACGCATCGTGTTCGACATGGTGCTGATCCTCATCGATTTTGAGGAGGTGAGCGACTTTATCCGCATCGGCTTCTCCTTTGTGGACTTTTTCCTGGTGGTCGCGCTGTTTGGGGGCTGGCTGTTGGGTGGCATCGTGCGCAGCGACTAAGATTCAGGCTGAGGATGGGTGAGCAAGCGCAACCACAGAAAGCCGGCGATTCCTGCCGCGGCAGAGCCTATCAGCACACCCATCTTTGCCAGATTGAGCGTATGCGCGTCATACGCCAGCTGCGCGATGAAGAGTGCCATCGTGAAGCCGATCCCACCCAGCAATCCCACTCCCCCAATATGCGCCCATCCGACCCCAGAGGGCAATTGCGCAACCCCTGCTCGCACCGCCAGCCAGGAAGCGAGCGTGATACCTATCGGCTTGCCCAACAGCAACCCCAGCGCGACCCCCCACAGCACCCGACTACCCCAATCGATGGCGTTCTGTTCACCAAAGAGGCTTACCCCTGCGTTCGCCAGTGCAAACACAGGCAGGATGCCGAAGGCTACCCACGGATGCAGCACATGCTCCAGCCGTTGCAGAGGCGACTGCACCCGTTCTGATGCCCGCTCGATGGCTTCCACTGCCGATTGCTGAATCGGATTCAGAATGATGGTCGGTTTTCTGTGGGGCGTTTCGAATTGGCGCAGATACTCGCGCACGCAGGCAACATACTGTTCTGGGGCGATGCGCTGGCGCACCGGGATTGCCCACGCCCCCAGTACCCCCGCCACCGTCGCATGCACGCCCGATTTGAGCATGAAGTACCACATCACACAGCCAATTAGGAAATAAACCAGCGTGTTGCGCACACCCAGCCGATTCGCGATTAACATTCCAGTAAACGCAAGTAGGGCGTAGAATAGGGCGTTAGGCTTCATATTTTCCGTATAAAAGAGGGCAATAACCAGCACGGCTCCCAGATCATCGATAATCGCCAGTGCGCTGAGCAATACCTTAAGTGCGAGCGGCGCGCGCGTCCCCAGCAATGCCAGTGCGCCCAGCGCGAACGCGATATCGGTCGCCATCGGGATGCCCCACCCACGGATTTCGGGTGTGCCAGCATTGAGCGCATAGAAAATCAGCGCAGGCATGACCATGCCCCCTATCGCCGCCACTATCGGCAACATCGCCTGACGCCACGACGCCAGCTCACCCACCAATAGCTCCCGCTTGATTTCCATCCCCACCAGAAAGAAGAAGATTGCCATCAACCCATCGTTAATCCAGAGCAGGAGGGGTTTGTCGAGGGCGATCCACGCGCCAAAGCGCACCTCTACAGGCGTCTGCCACAAGCGGAAATAGGCGGGCGCAAACAATGAGTTCGCCCAGAGCAACGCGACGATTGCGCAAAACAGGAGCACAATACCGCCTGACGACGCCTGATGCGCGAACTCCTGAAACGGGCGCGATAAGCGTTCAATAGGCAAGGTGCGCCCGGGCAGTATGCGTGCGCCGTAGCGTTTCGGCATGGCTACATCCCCAAAATGTGGTAGCCGACATCCACGAAAATCACTTCGCCCGTGACGCCGCGCCCCATGTCGCTGAATAGAAAGACAGCAGCGTCACCTACCTCATCGGGGTCGGTATCGCGCTTGAACGGGGCGCGCTCACGCACATATTCCAGCATCGAGGTGAAGCCACGAATGCCTCGTGCTGCCAGCGTGCTGACGGGTCCAGGTGAAAGCGCATTCACTCGAATACCACGCTCGCCCAACTCATACGCCAGATAGCGCACGCTCGCCTCCAACGCCGCCTTCGCCACCCCCATCACATTGTAGCCCGGTACCACCCGCTCGCTGCCCAAGTAGGTGAGGGTCAAAATCGAGGCTCTGTCCGCCAGAATTGGCTCCAGATGGCGCACCGCTGCCACGAAGGTGTAAACGCTGGTCTCCATCGCGATTTTGAACCCCTCGCGTGAGGTGTCCAGATAGCGACCCGCTAACTCCTCGCGCAGCGCATACGCCACGCAGTGCGCCATAAAATCGACCGTGCCCCACCGCTCGCGCAGAGCGTTGACCACCGAAGCAATCTCGGCATCGTTGTTCAGATCGCACGGCAGCGTGAAAGCGTCGGGCAACTCAGCAGCGAGTTTGCTCACCTTTTCCTCGAACCGTTCGTTCTGATAAGTGATGGCGAGGCTTGCTCCGTGCTGGGCACATCGCTGAGCGATTCGCCATGCCAAACTGTGCTGGTTCGCCACACCAAAAATAATCCCGCGTTTCCCTTGAAGCAGCATCGTTCAACCTCCTACGCAGGGTATTGTACCTCCATAGCTCGTTCAGCCCGCTCGGCTCACCCGATGCGCCTATCCCCCTGACATGCACCCGCGCGAGCCCGCCTGTGTTATATCTCACTATAAAGGGGTTTATTCTCGTGTGCGTAGAGCCGCTGAAGGGTTGTCCAGTGTAGATCGGGCGGCAGTGCCTGCAAAAATGCTTGCAACTCCTGGTCGCTAAGCGCACCTTCGGCAAGATAGCGTGCGCGATACCAGTCCAGCAGGTACCGTTCCGCTGGTGTGCCCATCTCGGTAGGCGAAAGGTCCTCTGCTTGCCCTCCCCCAAGGGGAACATGGGATCTGGCGTCCTGTCGCAGCAGAGGAACGCCTCGATTGGAAATGGCGACAAGGCGCATCGCCCCGATGCGTGTAGGCAACCGAGGGATGCTCGTGCTGTGCACAAAAATATCGACGCCCACCGTCTGCCAACCTGCCTCGATGGTAGATGCTGGCAGAGGGAGGGGCATCAGAGACAGCCATGGCTCGAAAGAAGCTTCGTCCTCCCGACGCTGTGGCTCGGACGCATGAGGGAGATGGCTGATAATCGCCAGCGTGAACTCGCGCGTGGTGGCGTTGCCACCCAGGTCGCGGGTCTTAATGCCTGACACCAGCGTGTAGCGCAGCGCGGTCTCGATACGCTCGGCATAACCATGGAGACCCATGTGGTGCAGCATCTGGATTGCGGAAAGGAGGAGAGCCGTCGGGTTCGCGATGCCTTTGCCCGCAATATCGGGCGCGGAACCGTGGACCGCCTCGAAAACGGCGTAGCCGTTGCCAATATTGCCTCCTGGTGCGACCCCCAACCCGCCAACCAGCCCCGCGCATAAATCGCTCACAATATCGCCAAACAGATTGGGCAAAATCATCACATCGAACCGCTCCGGGCGCGTCACCAGTTGCAGACAGGCGTTATCAATCAAAATATCATCCACCTCCAGCTCGGGATAGTCTTGTGCCACTTCGCGGAAGCATTGGAGAAACAGTCCGTCGGTCGTCTTGTGAATGTTCGCCTTATGCACGCAAGTGATTTTGCGCCGTTTGAGCCGTCGTGCCATTTCGAAGGCATAGCGAATCACCATCATGGAGCCGGGGCGCGTGATAATGCGCAGCGATTCGGTCACATCGGGCGTCTGCCAATATTCGACACCGGCGTAGGTATCCTCGATATTCTCGCGCACGAGAATGATGTCCACATTGCCGTAGCGGCTGGGGATGCCGGGCAGGGAGCGCGCAGGGCGCACATTCGCGAACAGATCGAACGCTTTGCGGATGGCGACATTGATGCTGCGGTGCCCCGTGCCGATGGGCGTGGTGGTCGGCCCTTTGAGGGCGATGCGGTTGCGACGAATCGATTCGAGGGTGGATTCGGGCAGAGGATCGCCAAACTTTTCGAGGCATGCAAGCCCCGCGTGGGCTTCTTCCCACTCGATAGGCACACCAGCTGCCTCAAACACCTGCACCACCGCCTCCGTGATTTCGGGCCCGATACCATCCCCCCGAATCAGCGTGACTCGGTGCTTATTCCTCATAGCAACAATTTTACCTGTTTAAGCGACAGATTGCTCAGCCGAAAAGCGCGCCTTTCATCAATCAGGTATAATCTGTTTGGGTGAACTGTGGGACCCTGCTCTTGCGATTGCCCATCAGCAAACCAGAGAAAACGCGGACAATTTAGGGAGACCGGAGGAAGGATAATGGACGGGAGATTCACGCGTAGGGAGATGCTTCGGCTCGGTGTGGCAGGCGTGGCAGGATTGGCGCTGGCGCCGCTATCTACCCCACAACGACGGTCCCGCCGCAGAGGACAGGTGCGTAATATTATCTTTATGGTGGCGGATGGCATGAGCGCGGGCGTGCCCTCGCTCGCCGATGAGTTCGGCAAATTGGTGCGGGGCAAAGGCTCCTTCTGGCATCAATTATTGCAAAACCCCGAAGTCACCCTCGGCTTTTTCGATATGGCGTCGCTCGATTCGTTGGTGACCGATTCGTCGTCAGCGTCGTCTTCGTGGGGCAGTGGCAGCCGCATTTTCAACGGCTGGGTCAACATGCTGCCCGACGGCACGCGCCTGACCCCTATCGCGCAGATTGTCAAAGCGGCGGGCAAACAGGTCGGGCTGGTGACCACTACCCGCATCACACACGCGACGCCCGCAGGGTTCGCTGCGGTGCAGCGTCGCCGAGACGATGAGGACGAAATCGCGCCGCAATATCTGGAGGTGGTCGATGTGCTGATGGGGGGCGGGATACGCCACTTCGACCCCAGCCTGCGCCCCGATAAGCGCGACCTCATCCGTGAATATACGCACAGAGGCTACACCTTCTGGAACCGCCGTGAGCAGGTCATCAGCCGCGAACGACCAGACAAGGTGTTAGGGCTGTTCTACAACAGCCATCTGCCGTTCACGATTGATCATTTGAACTCCGAAGAGTTGAAGCGGCAGGTGCCGACCTTAGCGGAAATGACGCGCAAAGCGCTGGAGATACTCAGTCGCTCGCCAAATGGCTTCCTGCTGCAGGTAGAAGGGGGGCGCGTTGACCATGCCGCCCATGCGAACGATGCCGCCGCCATCCTGTGGGACCAGCTCGCTTTCGATGATGCGATTGAAGTGGTCTATGACTTTGCAGCGCACCGCGACGACACATTGGTCATTATCACCAGCGACCATGGCAACTCCAATCCGGGGCTGAACGGTATGGGAACAGAGTACCGCCAAAGCAACGCCTGCTTCGAACGGTTGGCTCTGGCGAAGTGCTCTTTTGAACTGTTGCCGCGTCATTTGCAGCAACGCACACCGGACGCTGTGCGCGAGGTGATCAAAGAGCAGCTCGGTATCGAGATCAACCGCGAGGAGGCGGACGCACTCGCCTCAGCGCTCGCGAATCGGATGCCCCCTATCTGGAACCGCCAGCATGCGAACCTCAACGGGTTGCTGGGCGAGATTCTAAGCAACTATAACGGTATCGGTTGGACCGGCACGAGCCACACAGCGGACTATGTGTGGCTTACCGCGTTCGGCGCAGGGCGCGAGGAGTTTCACGGGCTGGTACGCAATACAGACGCCTTCTACAAGATGCTGAAGCTGCTTGGGCTATCCCATAAGAATCCGACGATGAGTCCCCAAGAGGCACGCAAGTATCTTTCACACTTGCCAGAACCGACCCAACCACACTGGGCATAGCGCGATTCAGCTGGCAGCGTCATAGGCGTCTGCGCCATAGATGCAGATGCGGTTGCGTCCGCGTCGTTTCGCCTCATAGAGTGCGCTATCGGCTTCATAAAGCAAGGTTGCCGGCGCGCTCCTTTTTCGGTGCGTGGCAATGCCAAAGCTTGCCGTGATGTGGGCATGGGGGTTCTGAATGGCAGCGATTTGCTGTCGCAGGCGTTCCGCCACCTGCACCGCCTCGTTCAAGTCGGTGTTGGGTAGCAGGATAGCGAACTCCTCGCCACCATAGCGAGCCACCACATCGGAAGCGCGCGCCGATTGACGCAACACCGTTGCCACTTGACGCAATAACTCGTCGCCTGCAGGGTGCCCGAACCGGTCGTTGAACTGCTTGAAATGATCGATATCGAGCATAATCAGGGAAAGGGGCTGCTGATAGCGCTCCGCAATCTGCACTAAGCTCAGAAGAGATTCTTGGAACGCGCGATGGTTGCGCAAACCTGTCAGGCTGTCGGTGATCGCTGCCTGGGAAAGCAGGGTGTTCATCGCAAGCAACTCCTGATTGGCGGTTTCCAGCTCCTGATTGGCTTGTTGCAATTGCTCATACAGTTGCTCCAACTCCGTTTTTTGTTTTTCGATTTCGAGTCGCTGTTGCTCTTGGTGCTCAAAAGCGGTCTGCAGCTGGTCTGCCATCTGATTGAAGGTGCGTGCCAGCACGCCGAACTCATCATGGGCGGGATAGGGTACGCGCACCTCCCACATGCCCGCTGCCAGCCGGTTGGCAGCCTGCAGGAAAAGGGTCAGGTGGCGCCGCAGCATCAGCAACACGGCGATCGTGGTGCCCGCCGTAAGCAACAGGCCTGCCGCAAGCAGATAGAGGGAAGTTCGTCGCATCGCCTGCTGCATTGCCTGCACCTGCACGGAGGGCGTACTGACTGTCAGCAAAGCAACGACCTGCCCATCGATCCCATAAAGGGGGATACCCATCGTTAGCTCGCCGTTTAGCCGAGCGAAGAGCGAGTGGTGAGTGTGGTCTATCCACTTGCCCGCACTTGGCTCGCCGGGAGGCTCCTCCACGATTCGCCATTCGCCATGCACCCTTTCGGGCGGTATCAACTGCACCGTGCTATTGAGCCGTCCCCAGAGCCGTGCCAGCTGTGCTTTGTCGAGCTGTTTCGCGAACATCAACACACCCGCTTGAGGCGGTGAATAGTGTTCACCTAACACAGGCGCGTAGGCAACATAGTAGAGAGCGTTGCCCTCACGCAAAAATCCCATGCCGCTGGAGCCTTGCCGCGCGCGCTGCAGTAAAGGATTGCTCGCCCGCTCCATGCCGGGCACTGGCTTGCCTGCCCGATAGGCAACCTGACCCCGCTGATCGAAGATCACGATGGCGTCCAGATAGAAGTGGGGCAGCGCCCACTCTAAGATGTTGGTGCGAACCCATTCCCGATTGCCCTGCAGCATCGCATCCCGGAACTCCTCCCAAACGGAGTAGTCCTCCACGGTGCGTAGCAGTTGCTGAGATTCGTGGTCAAGTAGGATCTGCGCCGCTTTGAGCTGCCGCAGTAGGGTAAGCCGCTGTTGCTCCTCCAAAGCGGAGTGCATGGAGTGGAAACTGAGCAACAGATAGGGGAGCAGCAACGCCGTGATTGTGGCGAACATTCCCAGCGCCAGTCGCTTTCCGACAGGTATCTGTGCCCATCGGAGCCAGAGGCGCATCGTGGCGTAGCACCAGAGACCGCGCAGTATCAACCACCGGTTTCTCAATTCAATCCTCCAGCAGAGTTCTCTTCTCTTGGGCATGTATCTGGGTCGGAGAAGAAAGCCCTGTGCGCTATTATTCCATACTTGCCTTATCAGGTACAATCCCGATGTGCATCTGGAACGGCGTGATTTGCAAAAGTGCATCCACTGCGGCTTATGCTTGCAGGCGTGTCCGACCTTTGTGGCGACGGGTCAGGAGGCGGAGTCGCCCCGCGGGCGCATCTATCTGATGCGAGCGGTGCTGGATGGCAGACTGCGCTGGGAACAGGCAGCACCTCATCTGGACGCATGCATGGGCTGTTTGGGCTGTCAAACGGCATGCCCGTCGGGAGTGCCCTATGCACGGCTGATCGAAGCCGCGCGAGCACAGGTGGAGCGCGATGCCCGAAGCCCGTTGCAGCGATGGTTCCGCCAACTTGCGATTCGGAACTTCACCACGCCATGGCGACTGCGTGGTCTGTTGCGAATGGCGCACCTGCTGCACCTGAAACGCACGCCTCGATGGTTCGCACGGCTGCTTGGTGCGCCCGAATCGGTGGTGTGGTTGCCTCGGTCGGACTGGTCTGAAAGAACGGACACGCTGGATATGTCCTTCAAGATGCACAAGGTTCCTGCCGAAGGGGAATTGCGGGGGCGAGCGGGATTGCTGCTCGGCTGCGTGATGCGCGTGCTATTTCCCCAAGTGCACCGGGCGACCATCGAGGTGCTTACACGCTGCGGGCTGGAAGTGGTTATCCCGCGCAGGCAGGGCTGCTGCGGCGCGCTCTGGGTGCATAATGGCTACCCGCAACATGCGCGTCAATTGGCACGGCAACTGTTCAACGCCTTCCGCGAGGTGGACTATATTGTGGTGAACGCGGCTGGCTGTGGTTCCACGATGAAGGAGTACCCACTGCTGTTTGAAGGGATGCGCGAGCAAAGACAGGCATGCGAATTCAGTCGGCGTGTGCGTGATGTGAACGAATTGCTGATCGAACTGGGATACCCTCATCCCCCGTCCCTTGCTCACCGCATGGAGAAGGTGAGAAGGCGCCTGACTTACCATGACGCCTGCCATCTGGTGCATGGGCAGGGCATCCGCGAGCAACCGCGCGCGCTTCTGCGCCAGATCCCTGGGGTGGAACTTGTAGAGATGGAGGGCGCGGAGATGTGTTGCGGTTCGGCAGGCATTTACAATCTGCTGCAGCCCAAGTTAGCGTCCGCTGCCCTCAAGCGCAAGGTAGAGGCGATTCTGGCGACGGGTGCGGAGGCGGTGGTCAGTGCCAACCCCGGCTGCACGCTCTGGATCGCACAAGGTCTTGCGGAAGCGGGTCGCCCACTGCCGATCTATCATCCAGTGGAAATACTGGCGCACGCCTATCGCTCCAGTTTGTCCGACCATGGTTCGGTACGCGCGTGAACGCGCACCGCGCTGGCTGCGGCGCTGGTGCCCAAATGAATATGTGGGCAGCATTACCGAGATTACGCCCGAATCGCTGCAGGCACTCGGCATTCGCGCCTTGCTGCTGGATCTGGACAACACGCTGACTCCATGGCGCAGCCGCGAGGTACCGCTCCATGTGCAGGCATGGGTTCGCCAGATGCAGGCAGCAGGAATCGCCCTCTGCTTCGTGTCGAACACGCGCAATAGGGCACGCCTCCAATGGCTCAGTGAGCATCTGGGCATCCCTTATGTGCGGGGACCGATGAAGCCCCGTCGTGAAATGTTGCGTCGCGCGCTGGAGAAACTGGGCGTGCCGCGTGAACATGCCGCCATCGTGGGCGACCAGCTCTTTACCGATATCTGGGGCGGCAATCGCCTCGGACTTTACACCATCTGGGTGCAGCCGATGCACCCACGCGAGTTTATCGGCACAAAAATCAGCCGAATGGTGGAGCGATGGATCCTACACCAAATCGAACCGTACCGGGTGAAGGAATAGAGGCAGACCGATATGTCTGCCCAGACCTGCGTGTCCGTCCCGATGGCATCGACGCGGAGACGCAGCTGGTGGGCGTGCTGGGCTATCCCGTGCGCCATTCGCTGTCCCCCCTGATGCACAACGCGGCGTTCCGTCACCTGGGCCTCAACTGGGTCTATCTGGCGTTTGAAGTGCCTCCTGAGTCGTTGGCGGATGCTGTGCGTGGTATGCGGGCGCTGGGCATTCGTGGGCTGAATCTGACCATTCCGCACAAGGAGGCGTCGCTGGCTCTGGTGGACGCGCTGACACCTGCCGCGCAAGCGATTGGTGCGGTGAACACGCTTTTCTGGGATGAGGGACGCTTGATAGGGGATAATACGGACGCCGAGGGCTTTTTGCGGGCGGTGCGGTCTGCGGGATGCGCGCTTGGCGGGATGGCACTGGTGCTGGGAGCCGGGGGGGCCGCGCGGGCGGTGGTATACGCGCTCAAAAGCATCGGCTGCCCCGTTGTGCTGGCGAACCGCACGCCAGAGCGCGGGCGTGCTCTGGGCCATGCGCTCGGAGTGGAACAGGTGCTACCACTGACGCAGGAGGCGTTACGCCCGCTCATGCCTCAGGTGCAGCTCGTAGTGAACTGTACGCCCGTGGGCATGGAACCAGATATCGATACGATGCCCGATGTGCCTTTAGACGCGCTGCCTTCAGGAGCGTGGGTATGCGATCTGGTCTATCGCCCGGTGCAGACACGCCTGCTGCGCACCGCACAACAGCGCGGCTGCCTCACCATCGATGGACTGGGCATGCTGGTCTATCAAGGTGCGCTCGCGTTCGAACGCTGGACAGGCATCCCCGCGCCTCTTGAGATAATGCGAGAGGCGCTCGTCTCCTCCACTACGGTATAATCCCCCTGCGATGCGCACAGACTATCTGCAGCAGGTGCTGAGCCGTTTGCAGGCGGTGATGGTCAGCCAGCAGGCAGTTATGGAGCAAGCGGCACAGTGGATTGCGGACGCCCTTGCGAATGACCATCTCCTCTGGGTGTTTGGGGCGTCGCATGCGGGCATTCTGAGCGAGGAGCTGGTCTATCGCGCGGGCGGGTTAGTTCCTATTAGCCCGATTTTTATTCCCGGCTTGACCTGTGATGTGCGCCCCATCACGCTCACCTCCACTTTGGAGCGGCTCGACGGCTATGCCGCGTCCGCCGTGCGTGAGGTACCCATTCAAGCGGGCGATGTGCTGATCGTGCATTCGGTGTCGGGTCGGAACGCGGCGCCGGTGGAGGTCGCCCTGTATGGCAAGGAGCGTGGTGCACGGGTCATTGCGCTCACCTCGCTGGACTATTCGCAATCGGTCAGCCCACGCTCCAAGACGGGGAAGCGACTGTTTGAGGTGGCGGACCTGATCATCGATAACGGTGCGCCGCGTGGCGATGCCATCGTGCAGTTGTCGGGCTTCCCTCAGCGGGTTGCACCCGTGTCCACCGTGTTGGGCGCCGCTATTCTCAATGCCATCGTGGCGGAAGCGTGCGCGTTGCTTATGGAGCGCGGCATTCAGCCCCCTGTATTTATGTCTGCGAACCTGGAAGGGGGCGATGAACATAACGCTCGCCTCATGAGCCGCTATCGAGGCAGAGTGCTTTATCTGTAGCAGAGGTCAAACTGGGTATGCTTTATTGGGATGGATGGAGAACTGGTCTGGAAGGGCAACATGCTGTTTGAAGGGGTGGCGACATCGGGGCACGCCATCCTGTTCGATGCCGCGCCTGAATCGGGCGGGAACGATGTGGCGGCGCGCCCGATGGAGCATCTGCTGCTCGCGGTCGCCGCATGCACCGCGTTCGATGTGGTTGCCATCTTGCGCAAAATGAAGCAAGAGTTGACCGAATATCGGGTGCGTATTCATGCCGAGCGACGCGCGGAGCATCCGCGCCACTTCACAGAGGTTACCATCGAACACATTCTGAAGGGCACCCATTTAGACCCGGCAGCGGTGGAGCGGGCGGTCCGCCTCTCGGATGAAAAATACTGCTCGGCATCGGCAACGCTGCGTGTCCCTGTTACGGTGCGCTCCGCGTTCCGTATCGAGGAGTAGCGATGGTTCGCTCGGATGACTGGCTCTACCGCACGGGCTGGGTGCTTGTGCGAGGGCTGGCGCGGTTGCTCTTTCGGCTGGAGGTGTATGGCGAGCAGCATGTGCCTCTTGAAGGTGCGCTGGTGGTCGCCTCGAACCACTTGAGCCTGCTCGACCCGCCACTGATTGGTTGCGCCTGCCCGCGCGAGTTGCGCTATGTGGCGAAGGCGGAACTGTTCCGCCTGCCCCTTTGGGGCGCACTCTTTAGGCGGTTGGGAGGCTTTCCGGTGGAGCGAGGAAATGCCGATGTGAGAGCCATTCGCACCGCGCTGCACTATCTGCAGGAAGGGCGTGCCGTGCTGATCTTTATTGAGGGCACTCGTGGCACAGGCGAGTATCTGCTACCCCCCACGCCGGGCGCGACACTGCTGGCACGCCAATCGGGCGCACCGGTTCTACCCACTGCCATCATCGGCACCCATCGCGCTATGCCAAAAGGTGCCAAGTTGCCCCGATTGACCAAAGTCAAAATCCATTTTGGAACGCCCGTTACCTATAGGGAACTGTTCGGGGAACGCACCGACCGCGCCGCACGCGACGCCTTCACCGAGTACCTAATGGAGCAGATTGCTGCGCTGTTGCGCGAGATGGGGCATCCACTGCCACGCCTGCCTGCTCCCCAGAAAGCGCTGGTCGAATAGGGAGGATCCCGCTCCGATCCAGCTCCACTTGATACAGGTGCGATTGTACCAGCAGATAGGCGCGTCTAACATGGCGCATTTCGGGCACCGGCAGCCAGAAGCGGAGCCGATCGTGCTGCGCCTCTACAACTCCCTCAAACGCCTGCGAACGCGCAGGCGTGTAGAGCCATGTGCGCGTGCGCCATTCCCCCGATTGTTCCACCAGAATCAGCGTTATCTGCAGGCGTAGCGGCGCGGTGAGCGGTCGACGGGTCTCTATTTGCAGGCGTATCCCCCCTGAGTCAGGCTCTGCCCGAACTTGGCGCAGGTCGCCCCCCGGACGCAAACGCAGCATCGGATTGTCATCGACAGGGTTACGGACCCATTCGCCTTCAGGCAAGAACAGCTCATTCGTGCGTAAAAAACTGTTCAGAAAACGCGCCATCAGCGCGTATTGCGATTCGTGGGCACGGAGCGCGCGACGCTTTCGCTCGCGCAATTCCGCATCCAGGGGGAGGCATAGCCAGCGCTCCGCCGTCATTCCACGCGGCGGTACAAGCGACCGCTCAGGGGAATAGCCCTGCGGTAGCGGCCAGTCGCCTCGATGGATGAGGTAGTAAAATAGTTGTGGTGCAATCAGCAGTTCGCCCCGCTCCGTCGCTTGCGCAAGGGCTTCACGCACATAGAGGGAAGCCACCATGTGATCAGGATGGTCATCCAGTGGGTGTGTGACGAAGAGGTGCGTCGGCTGAAAATCGCTGATGACGCGGCGCAGGTCCTCCACCAGCGACGGAGCGCAATAGGGTGCGCCGGGGCGCAACGCCTCCGTGTAAGGCACATGGTCGCATTGAGTCGCAGGCGCGCGCAGGGGCTTCTTCCCTGCAATCGCCATCTGCCAGAGCTGACGGTCAGGATAGCCCAGAAAGAGGAGGTCACTAAGTGAAAGCCCTAACGCCCGTGCCGCCTGACGCGCCTCCTGCATGCGCAGTTTGCCCAGCGCCAAAAAGTCGTGCGCAGTGGGCGTACTTCGGCAAAGGAGGGTTGCTGCGGCAGGGTAGCCGTCGCCATTGGTCAAAAAGACCACTCGCACCTGTGCGCCCTGACGCACCGCTGTGGCGATCAGCCCGCCACAGCCCAGCACCTCATCGTCGGGATGCGGCGCAACAATCAATAACCGTTGCGACGATTCGGGAAGTGAGAAGACCTGCCAGTGCTCGCTTTGTTGGGAAAGGCTTGCCCGATGCGCCCCCAGCACAAACAGGAGGCAGCTCATGCCCACATAGGAGCCGAGCAACCCACCCAGCGCCAGCGTTACCCGCCACGCCCAGCGTTTCGCCACTCTCCCCGACCTCCTGCCTTGGTTGCCCCCAGAATCGATGGCGGAGCGGGTGGGATTCGAACCCACGAGCCCCCTTTCGGAGGCTACACGATTTCCAGTCGTGTCCCTTCAGCCACTCGGGCACCGCTCCGCTGCGCACCCCCTATTTTACCCCAAAAGCAGACGCACGGCAAAGTCATAAACGGGTCCCAGTACCAACCACACAGGGCGCACCGCCCCATTCGTCACAATGGGCACAAACAGGACCAGCACCAGAAACAGAATCGGACCGTAGGTTATCTGAAACGACCAGTAGCGCCTATCGAACACACCAGGTAGAAAACCTGACAGCACTTTCGAGCCGTCCAGCGGGTGGATGGGCAGTAGATTAAAGAGCGCAAGCCCCACATTCGCCAGCACCATAATCAGGGCAAAATCAAGAAAGGGCGTTTTCAATCCCAGCCCTGTGGCGTCCATCAAGCGCACCACCACGGCGAAAAAGAGAGCCAGCAGAATGTTTGAAAGCGGCCCCCAGAAGGCGCACATCACCCAGTCGCGACGCGGATTGCGGAAAAAGCCGGGGTTAATCTCCACCGGTTTGCCCCAGCCAAAGCCGTAGCCTGAATAGGCGGCGATGAGGTTCATCAGCGTGCCCAGCGGATCCAGATGTGCCAGTGGATTGAGCGTCACGCGTCCTTGTGCCTCCGGTGTCGGGTCGCCTGCCCAATGAGCGTACTTCGCATGGGCAAACTCATGCACCGTGATACTCAACAGCACCGCCATTAGCCAAAGCACGAACTCTATCACCCAATCCATCGCGAACAGTATACCTTTTGGACATGCAGCAATCAGCAAGGGGCATGGTATCCTTTCAACGCTATGTTTGAAAGCCTGACGGACAAGCTTCAGAGCATTTTTGAGCGCATTCGGGGGCGGGGACGCCTCGATGAGAAGACGGTGGACGAGGTGCTGCGCGAGATTCGGCTCGCCTTGCTGGAAGCCGATGTGAACTTTCGTGTGGTGAAGGAGTTCATCGCCCGCGTGCGTGAGCAGGCGGTCGGTGAGGAGGTGATGAAGAGCCTTACGCCCGACCAGCAAGTGATTCGCATCGTGCGGGACGAACTGATCGCCTTGCTGGGCGGTGAAGCGGAGCCAATCCACTGGGCGTCGCAGCCTCCAACTGTGTTCATGCTTTGCGGCTTGCAAGGTTCAGGCAAGACGACCACCGCTGCCAAGCTCGCTCGCTGGCTGCGCTCTCAGGGGCGCAATCCGCTGCTCGTTGCGGCAGACCTGCAGCGCCCTGCCGCTATCAAGCAGCTGGAAGTGCTGGGGCAACAGGTGGGTCTCCCCGTATTCACGCCCGCGCAGGGTGGCACCGCTGACGCGGTGCAGACCGCACAGCGGGCAGTGGAGTATGCGCGTGCGAACGGACTCGATGTCGCCGTGCTGGATACCGCGGGACGCTTGCAAGTCAACGAAGCCCTGATGGCGGAGCTGGAGCAGATCAAAACCGCCCTCCAACCGCAAGAGATCCTGCTGGTGGTGGATGCCACCACAGGTCAGGAAGCGGTTAATGTGGCGCAGGCGTTCCACGAGCGATTGGGACTAACGGGGGTAATCCTGACGAAAATGGACGGCGATGCTCGTGGCGGTGCCGCGCTCTCGCTCAAAGCGGTCATCGGCAAGCCGGTACGCTTCATCGGCACAGGCGAGCGCGTCGACGCGCTGGAACCGTTCCACCCTGACCGCATCGCCAGTCGGATTCTGGGAATGGGGGATGTGCTGTCGCTTATCGAACGGGTGGAGCAGACCATGCAAGAGGAGGAGGCGCGACGGTTGGAGAAAAAGATGCGTGAGGCGCGCCTCGACTTCGAAGACCTGCTGCAACAAATTCGCCAGATTCAGCGGATGGGCCCCTTTGAACAGTTGCTCAAACTGTTGCCGGGCTATCAGCAGCTCAGGAGCCAACTGGGCGAGGTGGGCGTCGATGAGCGCGCGCTCAAACGCGCGGAGGCAATCATCCTCTCCATGACGCCCAAAGAGCGACGCCACCCCGAAATTCTGGACTATAGTCGCAAATTGCGCATCGCGCGAGGCAGCGGCACCAAGCTGGAAGAAGTGAACGCGCTGGTGCGCCAACTGATGGAGATGCGCCGCCTGATGAAACAGCTCGCTAAGCAAGAAGAGCAGATGCGCCGGCGCAAATGGACCCCCTTCGGCAGACGATAGGCGACCTCTGAAATTTTTTCTCTGGGGTACTTAGCGAAGCTGGGTCAGAGAAAAAATTTCAGGGAAAATTTTTTCTCTGGGGTACTCCAAAATTTTCTTCTCCGACCCAGACGGGTACCCCGGAGAAGAAAATTTTGAGCGAAGCTGGGTCAGATCCCTATTTGGCGAGTTATGCCTGCCATAGGCTGGGGATGGGCATTGCCCAGAGCCGCTCTCCAAAAGGAACCTGGGTCGTACCCAGATACAGTACAACGCCGCCTGCCCAGCGCGCTCCTACCCGCTCCGACAGCACACGCAGATGTCGGAAATCGTCCGCGCCTACCGTGGCCGAGGCTTTGACCTCAATTCCCATTATGCGCCCCTGTGAATCCTCCAGCACGAGATCCACTTCGTGTCCCTTGCTTGTGCGGAAATGATACAACCGATAAGACGCTTCCGCGGCCTGCATCTGTTTCATCAACTCACATGCCACGAAAGTTTCCAGGATCCGCCCACGCAGCAAGGCGTCCTGAGCCAGCCGCTCTGCCGAAACCTCCAACACCGCCAGAGCCAGCCCTGTATCATGGAGGAACACTTTGGGCGTCTTGAGCAGCTGCTGGCTCATGTTCGCGTACCAGGGTGGCACACGCATAACAATCATGAGCGTCTCCAGCAGTCGCAGGTATCGCTGAAGCGTAGAATGGGGGATACCCATTTCGCGCGACAGACTGGCAATATTGAGCAGCTGTGCAGTCTGGGCAGCAAGCAGCTGGATTAGACGCCCCATGTCACCGACACGCTCGATGTCAACTAATCCCTTTACATCGCGTGTGATCAATGTTTCTGCATAGGCGCGGAGCCACGCCTGAGATTGCGCTAAGGTAGGCTGAGCGACCGCCTGTGGATAGCCGCCGCGCAAAACACGCCACCATATATCTCCTGTGGTAAAGTCTGAACGCATTTGCAATCGCCCCGCGAAAGCACTTTCAATCCAGTGTTCACGAACACCCTCGATTTCACCCTGCGAAAAGGGATAGAGCGTGACAATCCCTATGCGCCCCACCAGTGCATCAACCACCTGTGGCAGCGTAAGGGGACTGGCAGAACCGGTGAGCAGAAACATGCCGGGTTTGCGCTCCGCATCAATCCGCTGTTTGAGAGGCAACATCAGATCCGGGACACGCTGGATCTCATCCACTACACACCGTTCTGGCAACATTTCGACGAAGCCCTTCGGGTCTTGCTGTGCGCCTTGAAGCGTCGCGAGGTCGTCCAATGTGAAGTAGGCTTTCATCCACCCTTCGGACAATAGTTGCTGCGCCAGAGTTGTCTTCCCCACCTGCCGCGCGCCCTGTATGAACACAGCAGGCATCACGCTTAGCAGCGATTTCACCCGACTCATCACCCACCGTTCTCGCATGATGGGCAGATTCTACCCATTCAGTGGGCAGATTCTGCCCATCAAACGGGGAAATTCTGCCGCTGCAGGTTTTCAGCCCTCGAACGCCGGGAATCTGGTTCGATCGCGGGGTATAATGGAAAATATAGGGGGTAATGGTATGCAAGACCTCTACGGAGAGTGGCAGGAACAGGGCAACGGTCTGCAGCTCGTGGAGCGACGCCTTATCGGGCGCGTGGTCGGCACGGAGCGACAACCCAATACCGCCTTCCAGTTCCACTTCTGGGCAACGCCCGATAGCCCTGTCGGGATCGGCACGCTCGTCGTGGTGCAGACTCCGCAGCGCACGGTGTGGGGCGTGGTGATCGAGGGGCAAGGCTATAACGATGTCGCCAGCCCCATGTTCGACTATCTGGGCGCGGATGGCGACCCGAACTCGCTGCCTCCGACCCTTCGACCAGAGATTCGGGTCTATACCGCGGCGGTGCTGCGCCATGACCCCGAACAACCCGTGCAACCCGTGCCCATTGGACCCGTCTATCTGGCGACCGAACAGGATGTGTTGACCGCGCTGCGCATCGACACTATCCCCGAAGAGCGACGCATCCCCATCGGTATCTATCAGAGCGGCAACCTCAAAGCCCCGGTCTATCTGGACGCTGATTTCCTGCTGGGACCAGAAGCGGGGCATCTGAATGTAACGGGCACAAGCGGGTTGGCAGCCAAAACGAGCGCGATCCAGTTTCTGGTCTCCGCGATTTTTCAGAAGGTGCGGCGCTCCGTTGCAGCGGTCTGTTTCAATGTCAAAGGGGGTGACCTGCTCTTTCTGGATCAGCCACCCGCGCACCAGCTGAGCGAGGAAGATTACGAAATCTATCGCCTGTTGGGCATCCGCCCGGAGCCGTTCCCGCGCGTGGAGTATTACGCGCCTTTCAAGCCTGATCGAGTGAACCTGGCAACCCTGCGCACGAACTCGCAGCTCAAAAGCACGGTGAAGCCTCTCATGTGGGGGCTGCAGGAAGTGATGCGCTATGTGGAGGTGCTGCTCAATCGCGACGATGTGGATGTGAAAGCCGATGCCTTCCTGCAGTTTCTGCGTCAGCGTGTCATCGAGACGGGGCGATTCCGCTTCGAAAACGAGGAAGAGGATTTTATGAAAGAGATGGGACTGCCCGTCGAACTGCGCGTGACCAACTTCACCGAGCTGGTGGCGTGGTTCGAGCAGGTGCTGCGCTTTCTGGAACGCACGAACAAGCGTCAATGGCGCAGCTTCGCTATCGAGACCATCCGCAAGATTCAGAACCGTCTCGTTAACCTGACCACACGCTTCGCCGGGCTGGTTGCCGAGAGTGATATCGTGTATGACCTGCCATGGGGGGAATTCCGGGACCGCACGCTCTATGTGATCGATGTGGCGAACTTATCGGCAGAGGCGCAGGATCTGATCTTCACGCGGATTGTAGCGGAGCTGCGCGAGCGGATGGAGAAGCGTCAGCTGGGTGTGGACACCGTGATTGTCATCGTGGACGAGCTGAACCACTACGCGCCGGCGAATGCGCGAGAGACCTATGTGATGCGCACGCTACGCGACATCTGCGCTCGCGGACGCTACTTGGGACTGGTGCTGTTTGGGGCGCAGCAGTTCCGCTCGCAGGTGGATAAGCAACTCATCGGCAACGCTTCCACCTCGCTCTACGGGCGCATCGAGATGGAGGAGCTGGCGCAGCCGGGCTACCAGATTTTTGGTCCCGCGGTGAAAGAGAAGATGGGCACGCTTTCGCCAGGCGAGGTGCTGGTGCGCCATCCTTACTTCACACAGCCGATTTTTGTGCGCTTCCCGCGCCCCGCGCTGATGCGGGGTCAAGATGGACTGCAGCTCTATCAGCCCGAACCTGACCTGGAACTGGAGGAGGCGGTCTGGCGCAAGCTGCACGAGTTAGATTCTACCATCACGCGCAACGCGGTAGCAGATATTATTGCCCGCACCCGCGACGGTAATGGTCAGCCCAATCATCATGCGGTGATAGAGGCACTCAACCGGGTTCTCACGGAGCGACCCCCTGCTGGGCAAGTGCTCCCGCGCTTCGAGCGGCTCATTCCTGAACGCCCTCCAGTGCGCACCACCGCCTTAGTGGACGACTTGCCCCCACCTCCCTTTATCCAGGACATCGACTGGGGCGAGGAGTTCGACGAAAGGGAGGACCCATTCCGATAGGGGCGGGTATCCTTCCCTATAAGGAGGCAATAGATGGCAACGATTCGGGTACTGGTCTGGGATGAGAATCCCCCGCATGTGGCGAAAGAGATTTACCCCAGCAGCATTCGTGGGGCGGTCGCAGAGGGCTTGCGCGAGCTGGGCGCTGGCGAGCTGGAAGTGCAAACGGCTCACCTTGACGAACCTGAACAGGGCTGCTCGATGGAGCGGCTGCGCCAAACCGATGTGCTCGTCTGGTGGGGGCATGTGCGCCACGGGCAGGTAGCGGACGAGACCGTCGAGCGCATTCGTCAGCGCGTGCATCATGAAGGCATGGGATTAATCGTGCTCCATTCAGGGCACTATTCCAAGCCGTTTCAGCGCGTGCTGGGCTGTACAGGGCATCTCAAAGGCGGCTGGCGCGAGAAGCATCCGCCAGAACCAGAGCATATCCGCGTGTGCGCGCCGTGGCACCCGATTGCCCAGGGGATCGACGACTTCGTAATTGACCACGAAGAGATGTATGGTGCCCCATTCGATGTGCCGCCGCCGCTGGTGGTGGTGTTCCAATCCTACTTTCCTGAAGGGGGCGAGAGCTTTCCCAGCGGGCTGTGCTGGACGGTAGGCGATGGCATCGATCCGAACTTCACCTCAGGTCCGGGCGGTGGTGTGAATCAAGGCTACGGCATCGGGCGCGTGTTCTATTTCCGACCGGGGCACGAATCGGTGCCGACCTATTATCATCCTATCGTGCGCCGCATCCTCTATAATGGGGTGCTGTGGTGCGCTAAGCGAACGGGGTGACCCGAGGCATGGGGCGCTCACAGGCTGCGTACCCGATTGCGCCACGCCACCAGGTCGCTGACGCTGCCGAAGGTCACCCATGGGGTTAGCACCCGTCGCCAAGCGTCCAGCTCCATATAGACCCATGCCGCAGGCGATGGCCATTCGTAGCTCATCTCGTAGTTATGATGATAAATCACGGCGCCACCGCGCATCCACTTGGTAAACCAATACCTTCCCATACGAACACCTAAGCAACGCGCGAAGAGCAGATCGGGGCTTTCGCCGGGGAAGCCATAGCCATCGGCCAGGGCTATCGTCTCACGGTTGGCGGGTTGCGTCGAATGGCTGATATTATCACTCCAGAGCGTATCATAGGAATCGATGATCTCAATTCCGTAGAGGCGTTCCAAGGGGTGGCGCGTATAGGGAGCAGGCATCATATGGCGTACCGCACGCCCCGTCACACAGCTACCCGCCCATAGGCGCACCGCACGCACCGGCGTCTCCTCTCGCAAAAAGCGCAAATAGCGTTCGGTGAACTGATTGTTGGCGAAATTAAGATAGCGATGACGGTTGCACCAGCCGGTGGCAAACCCCATCTGACGCATCTCGTCCAGATTGCCTTTCCAGTGAGCGCGAAAGGCGGCAGGGGAACTAAGATCACGAAAAGTCCCGTAGGGGTTCTGCCAGCTGCGCGCGCTACCGTAGCCGAGAGTATCTTCGATCTGCCAGCGATGGTCATGCCAGCAGCAGGGGAAACAGCCGTCCTGCTCCGCCACCAGAATCTGGTGAATCTGCGCCAACTGACTGTTCAGAAAACGCGCGTTGCGATGCAGATAGGTGCTGGTGGCGCCCAAGTTGCTCAAAGCCCCCGTGGTGCAGCCACATTGTACCACCAGTCCCGTATTATGACAGAAGGTCCGCAGCCACTGCACCGTTTGAAGATAGATATCATAGCTCCAACCGGGCGCATCGGGAGAGCCATCGTTCACAATATGGTCAATATCTGCCGTAATGGGGCGGCTCCACTCAGGGTCTGCTTCTTCGTTCACCATAATCCACGGAAGTAGCCATGTGGACTTGTCGATTGCGCCCCCCATTTCTGGCAGAAAATAGCGGTTGAACCATCGGGCAATATAGACATGGTTCGCCTGAGGATGAAGCTCCGGATCGGGGCGCAGTAGTACTTCCAGATTCGGATTGTTGGGGTCTACCTGAAGTGCATGATACACTCCATTAATGGGCACGATTGTTGCGTCGACATGCACGCGCGTCCCTGTGCGCGTCCAGATGGCACGCCGTCCTATTAGCTTGACATCGGTGGGAGCGCCGTCCAGCGGGGTGAGACCTATCACCCCTGTGGCAGGTGTGCCCGCTGTACCTTGCGGCGTGCGATAGCCCACCAGATAAAGCGGTTTATCACCTGCTGAATAGTTCACCCAGCTGAAAATGTCCAGTCCTGATGAGTAATTCGCTAAAAAAGGGACGATTCCGAAATCATACCGGGCGTTGAACCAGCTTTTGCTGACATCGCCTGCCACAATAATGTCCGCTTGCTGACCCCATAGAAGCAACAGGCTTTTCCAGATCCGCGCAGCGCGGTCATTGACGGAAAACGCGCTGTGTGCCCGATTGCGCGTCGGTATAATCAGAGCCACTCGTTTGCGAGCCATCTCATTCTTATTATAGCACAGATCGGGCGCAGGAGAGGTTGGGATGGACGCGAAACAAGCAGCTATGCGGTGGTTTCTACTCATGGTGTGGGCATTTGGCGCAGGGTGGCTCTGGGCAAACGCCCCGAAAGTGCAGGCGCGCAGTGCGATTCTCATCGAAGCCAGCACAGGGCAGGTGCTGTTCAGCAAGAACCCTGACTTGCTCCTGCCCCCTGCCAGCCTAACTAAGATGATGACCGCCATCCTCGTGCTGGAGCGGTGCGGGTTAGACGAACAGGTCACCGCGTCGAAGCGCGCGGTGAATACCCCAGCCAGCTCGATGCACCTGCAAGAGGGTGAGCGTGTCTCCGTGCGCGATTTGCTCTATGCGCTGCTGCTTCGTTCGGCAAACGACGCCGCGGTCGCCCTCGCAGAACACACCGCTGGCTCCGTGGAAAGCTTTGTGCAATTGATGAACGAGAAAGCCCGTGAGTTAGGGGCAACTCGCACCCATTTCACCAATCCGCACGGGTTGCATGACCCGTATCATTACTCCACCGCACGCGATCTTGCCTTGATTGCCCGTTATGCGATGGAAAACCCCCAGTTTCGCGCCATTGTCTGCCAGCGCAAAGCGGTCATTTCGCGCTCCATCAGGCAGGATGACCTCTGGATGGTGAGCAGGGCGAAGTTTCTGGAGATGTATCGCTGGGCAGAGGGTATCAAGACAGGCTTCACCCGACAGGCGGGCTTCTGCTTTGCCGGTGCCGCCAGCAAAGCGGGGCGACGCCTAATCGCCGTCGTGCTGAATAGTTCTCAGCGGGAGCAGGATACCATCGCGCTGATGGAATACGGTTTCAACGAGTGGCAGCCGATTGCGCTGGGTCAACCTGGTCAGCCAGTGGGCATCGCGCGTGTGAAAAACGGGATACGGGAACAGATACCTGTGCAGTTAGCGCAGCCTGCCATCTGGGTGGTGCCGCGTCGCGATGCTGCGCGTTATCGCTGGGTGCTGATGCCCCTTGAGTTGCAAGCACCTGTGCAGGCGGGCACACCTGCTGGATGGGCGGTGCTACAGCGTGAGGGGCAGCCCGTTATCAAAGTGCCGCTGCAAGCCGCACAGGCGATGGAGGCACGCCCCGTTTCCTATAGAGGGCTTCTTTGGGGTGGCAGCTTTGCCCTGCTGGCTTACACGCTCCACCGCCATCATGCCCGGCGTAAACGGAAACGTTCCCTCCTCCAGGAAGCCCAATGACTAATCGCCCTTCAATCGCCAGAGCGTGCCCTGTGGGCTGTCCTCCAGCAAGATGCCAAGCGACTTGAGGTCGTCGCGAATACGGTCCGCCAGATCGAAAATCTTACGGGCGCGCAACTGCTGACGCCAATCGATGACACGCTCCATGAGCTGGTTGAGCAATTCCATTTCGGGGGCGGCGCGTATCTCCAGCGGCACGCCCAGCACCGTCTCCACCATCCACTGCAGAGCGTTCAGCAAGGCAAGCAGCGCACCTGCCGTCTGAAGCCCGCCTGTACCTTCGGCATCGCTCAGCCGCTGGTTAATCTCGCGCACCACTTCAAACGCGATGGCCAGTGCTTGTGCCGTGTTGAAATCGCTGTTCATCGCCTCGCGGAACTGCTCGCGATAGGGTTGAGCGACCACCTCCTCCGGTTCGGGCAGTTGGGGGAGGGTACGCAAAAGGGCGCGGGCGCGTTGCACCGCGGTGCGCATGCGCTCCAGCGCAGCCCCTGCCTCCTCCAGCCGCTCATAGGAGAACTCCAACGGCGTGCGATAGGCGACTGAGAGCAGGAACAAGCGGATCACGGCAGGCTCATACTGCTGGCGCAGCTCACGAATGGGCACGAAGACCCCCGTCGATTTGGACATTTTCTGCTCCTTCAGCCGCACAGGTCCCCAGTGTAGCCAGTAGCGCACGAAGGGCATCTCGCAGCGCAGGTACGCCTCCGATTGCGCGATTTCGTTTTCGTGGTGCGGAAAGATGAGATCCATCCCGCCTGCGTGAATATCGAAGGCGGCTCCCAAATATTTCAGGCTGAGGGTGGTGCATTCGATGTGCCAGCCGGGTCGCCCTGGACCCCAAGGGCTGTCCCATGCAGGTTCGCCCGGCTTAGCCGCTTTCCAGAGCGCAAAATCCAGTGGATTGCGCTTCCGCTCATCCACTTCCACCCGTGCGCCCGCTCTCATCTCGTCGATGCTACGCCCCGACAACTTGCCATACTCTGGAAATCGCTCCACCGAGAAGTAGACATCCCCATCCACCACATAGGCATAGCCATACTCCACCAGTCGCTGCACCATCTCGATAATATCGTTCATATGCTCGGTGACCTTCACAAAGCGGGGCAGGCGCACCCCCAGTGCCTGCGCATCTTCAATATACATGCGGCTATATTTCTCGGCGACCTCCTGGGTGCTGATGCCCTCTTCCTGCGCTCGGCGGATGATTTTATCGTCGATGTCGGTGAAGTTTTGCACGAAGTTCACCTCGTAGCCGAGCTGTTCGAACCATCGCTGCACAATATCCATCACAATCACGCCGCGCATATGCCCCACATGCGCGGGTGCCTGCGGGGTCAATCCGCAGGCATACATGCTCACTTTGCCCGGCTCGCGCGGCACAAACACCTCTTCCCGCCGCGTCAGCGTGTTGTAGATACGCAATTCGCCCATAGGTGTCTGCATGATACCCCGTAAGGATACGATTTTTTGCCAATCCCCGTAAGAGTATAGAAGGGGCATTCCGCAAAAGGTGGCAAGATACCATCAGACGCGGGGGCAACCCCGGAAGGCGAGTGGCGAGCACGCGGTGGCAAGGGTAGTTTGGAGCGGCTCTCATCAGCACCGTCCAGCGCCACCGCCACACACCCCCTGCGGCTCGATTTCCGCAGGGGGCTTTTTAAAAAATGAGAGGCGGGTGGGGAGGGGCCCGCCTCTCTCCGGGGTAGGGGAGGTGCGACCAAGATTAGCAGGAGGTTCTCTGGTCAACCTGTACCCTGTCGCCACTCCCTATTATCGGCAGATTGCACCAAATTTTTTAGGGGATGCCAGCAAGTGAAGTCGAAAATGGCAAGACGCTCGCAACCGTCACTGCCCTCACACCCGCCATATCCCAGCGGCTGATTGTACCCCAGCGCGTTCCCTGCAGGCAGGTAGTCCTCCACACTTGCCCAACTCGTTCCACCCATCGCCCGACTGTACACCCGCATCGGCACACCTCCACACCCTATCCGACACACATACCGATACTCCTGCTGACTGAGATAGTCCCCCTTCCACACACGAACCCCATCACTGTTGTACCCATACCTATACGCCATCTGCAAACTGCGGGGGCAACACCAACGACACGCACAGCACCACGGCAAACGCCTTTGCCGTTCCCTTCTGCGCCAACACCTGGCGCACCCAACGCAAACTGCCTCGTCGCATCGTTGTTGCCTCCTTGTTCCAAAGGTTCGCTTCTATTTATAGCACATCCTGTTATAGCACATCCTGCAGGGGTTTGTCAAGGGGGGTCTTGCAAAGTCGGTTTTGAGTTCAAAAGGGGGCGAAGAGACCCAGAAGACGCTAAAAACCGTCCGCTGCCCGCGCATTTTTTTCAACTTTCCGAACAGCCCCACAGGGCAAGGACACCCTTGCCCACAGCCGCACCTGCTGCCGCCCCATCGCCCCTGAAAGGCGCACAGACTTCAGCTGGGCAGACACGGAGGTCTGCCCCTACACAATTGGGCAGACATGGAGGTCTGCCCCTACACGCCAGGAGGCTCGTTTCCCAAATACTGAACGGGTTTTTCCAAACACCCTCGGCTTAGTTTGGCTATGGGATCGCGAGTCGGGTAAACTTATAGCGAAGCAACGCCAATCAGAAGGAGGTCAAAACGATGAAACCGATAGAAGCGTTGAACCTGATCCGTGGTCAATGGCAGGAATCGGTCTCTGGCAACCGTTTTCAGAGTTATAACCCTGCGGACACGCGCGAGATTCTGGGCACTGCCCCACGCTCCACACCCGACGATGTGGACAAAGCTGTCACCGCGGCGCGCGAAGCGTTTGACACTTGGCGACGCACCTCCCGAATCAAGCGGGGTGAGTATATCGACCAGTTAGCTCAGCTGATTAAGCGCGACTTAAACGCTCTGGCGGAGCTGGTTACGCGTGAGTGTGGCAAGCCCATTAATGAGGGGCGTGCCGATGTGGTCGAGGCGCTCCATATGGCACAGTATGTGGCGGGCATGGTGCGAATGCCCCATGGCGAGATTATCGACAGCGAGATTGCCGAGAAGGATGCCTACATCCTGCGCAAGCCGAAAGGCGTTGTGGCATGCATCACTCCTTGGAACTTCCCTGTGGCAATCCCCCTCTGGACCATCCTGCCCAGCTTGCTGGAGGGCAACACGGTGGTGTTCAAACCGTCAGAAGATACCCCGCTCTGCGCCCATCGACTGGCAGAGCTGTTCGTGGAAGCGGGCTTTCCCCCCGGCGTGTTCAATGTGGTGCATGGCTACGGCGAGGATGCCGGAGACGCACTGGTGCATCATCCCGGCGTCGATGTGGTGGTCTTCACCGGCTCCTACGCCGTCGGACGCTACATCGAGCAGGAGTGCGCCAAGCAGCACAAGTTCTGCGCGGTCGAAATGGGCGGTAAAAACGCGGTGATTGTGCTGGACGATGCCAATCTCGACATCGCGGTGCATGCCGCCATTCTATCCGCCTTCAAGACCAGCGGACAGCGTTGTGTCTCGTCCAACCGTATCATTGTGCATGAGAAGATCGAGCCGGAGTTTACCCGTCGCTTCGTGGAGACCGCCCGCATGATCAAAATCGGCAACGGGCTCGACCCCGATGTTTTCATGGGGCCGCTGATTAACGAGCAGGGCGTGCAGAAGTATCTGCATCACAACCAGAAGGCGATAGAGGAGGGCGCGGAGGTGCTGCTGCCCGGCGGATTGCTCAAGGAGGGCGAGCTGCAGTATGGGCACTTTGTCGCGCCGTTTGTCTACCGAATGCGCCACCGCTCCGACAGCTTCGTGTTGCGCGAAGAGGCGTTCAGCCCCCATGTGGCGATTATTCCCGTCAGCAGCCTGGAGGAAGCCGTCTTCGTCTATAACGACACCCCTTACGGGCTGGCGATGGCGGTCATCACCGAGGACTACCGCAAGTGGCGCTATGTGCGTGACAACTGCGAGTTCGGCGTGGGCTATGTGAACTTGCCGAGCATCGGCGCGGAGGTGCATCTGCCCTTCGGTGGGGTCAAAGGCAGTGGGAACGGTCATCCCAGCGCGTCCGCCCTGTTCGACGCCGTGACCCACAAGGTCGCCTTCACCGTGAACCACGGCACTGAAATCAAGATGGCGCAAGGATTGAGCGCAAAGATACGCTGATGAAATTTTTTCTCTGACCCAGCTGCGCTCAAAATTTTCTTTCCCGGGGTGCCCATCTGGGTCGGAAAAGAACATTTTGGAGTACCCAGAGAAAAAATTGCAGGAACCGTCTTAGGGAGCGCAACGATGGCGAACATCCAGATGACCAATCGACGGCTGCCAGAGTGGCTTACCATCCGCCTGCCGAAGCCGGACAAGATCCAGCAGGTGGAGGCGATGATGCGCGCGGCGCGCTTGCACACCGTTTGCGAGAGTGCGCGCTGCCCCAACCTGCCTGAGTGCTGGTCGAAAGGCTCCGCGACCTTTATGATTTTAGGGGATGTTTGCACCCGCGCATGCGGCTTTTGCGCCATCAAAACGGGCAAGCCACTGGAGTTAGACCCGCAGGAAGCCCTTCGGCTGGCGCAGGCAGCCAAGCGGATGGGGCTAAAGCATATCGTGGTGACCTCCGTGGCGCGTGATGACCTGCCCGATGGCGGTGCGGGACAGTTCGCTGCCACCATCCGCGCTCTGCACGAGACCATCCCCCATGCCATCGTCGAGGTGCTGACGCCCGATTTCAAGGGCAAGGCGTGGTGTGTGCGTCGCGTCGTCGATGCCCAGCCCGAAATCTTCAATCACAATGTGGAGACCGTGCCGCGCCTCCATGCGATTGTGCGCCCGCAAGCGCGATACGAGCGCTCCCTGCGCGTGCTGGAGATGGTCAAGGAGATGGACCCGCGCATCTACACCAAGTCGGGCATTATGCTGGGACTGGGCGAGACGCGCGACGAAGTGATCCAAGTGATGCACGATCTGCGCCGTGTGGGCGTCGACGCCCTCACCATCGGGCAATACCTGCGCCCCACGGCGCGACACCTCCCTGTGCAAGAGTATATTCACCCCGACCTGTTCCGCGAATACCAGCAGATTGGGGAACAGATGGGCTTCCTATTCGTCGCGTCGGGACCCTTTATCCGCAGCTCCTATAACGCCATCGAGTTCTCCCGGCGCGTCATGGCGGAGCGTTTAGCAAAAGTGGGGGTGGTGGAAGGTTAGGTCCATTGCGTGGCGGCTGGGGCAGTTAGTGCTTGTCCTGCTGCCTGCCTGCCTGATGTTGATGGCGGGCGCGTTCTATTGGGTGCGAGTGAGGCTGACTGCAGAGCAGTTGTTGCCGAGTGCCCTGCGCGATTATTTGCGCCAGCAAGCCGATATCGATTTGCAGATGGAGCGTGTCCAGCTGGGCTGGGCGCGGCTGCAAGCGTGGAACCTCACGCTCAGCCTGCCTGATGGAACCCCGCTGGGCAACACCCGCTATCTGGAGCTAAGCCCTCCACAACCAGGCCAGCCGCTGCGCGTTCGGCTTGAACGCCCGCGCCTGCTGCTGAGGCGCGACGCGCACGGTCGCTGGAACATCGAACCGTTGCTGAAACGTCCACCCCGCCGTGCTGCTGTGCAGATCCCGTTGGAACTTGTCAGCACCAACGGCGTCCTGGAGTTCCAAGATGAATCCCTGCGTCCCCATGTCGCCCATGAGGTTCGTCTGCCCCGCGTACAGCTCCGCCAGCCGGGCAGTTCCACGATGGTGCAAGCGCATGGCGACGCGCCCGGACTCGGCGCGTTGAACCTACACGCGCTCTCAGATGGCGAGCGATGGCGGCTGAACTTGGGCATCGAACGCCTGCGCTGGGCGACGATCGCACCCTACCTAAGCGAGTGGCGCATGGCGAATGACGCATGGCGAATGACAGAGGGCGAAACCGCACTCCAACTGGAGATGTTCTATGCGCCTCATCAGCCCTTGCGCCTAACGGGAAAGGCGCAAGGCGTATTGCAGGGGCTGCGCTATCAGCAAGTAGCGCTGCCCTGGCACGAGATCCGTTTCGAAACCCAATTCACCGAGTCGCTCCTGAACTTTCGGCTACATACACCCGATGGGCGACTGCATGCCGCTGGCACGCTGGAGCGCACGGAAAAGGGTCAAGGGCTTCGCTACGCCCTCGCCTTGCAGTCCTATGGCAACGACGCCAGCGTCATAGAGCGTATCGTACGGCGCGTGGCGAACAAGGAAGAGGCAAATCTTGTGCCCGCCCGAAAAGAGGAACAAATGTTGCTCACCGCTCGCCCCTATGCGTTCCAAATTCAGGCGGCGGGCAGCTGGACGCCACGCAAAGGCTGGCGCGACTTGCTTGCCCAAACGAACGCCATCGGGCAAATTCGTCTGGAGCAGCTACGCACCCCTGAGGGCATCTTGCGTCAAGTGCAAGTCCCTTTTCTCCTCACCAGGGGGCAACTGCGCATTCACGACGCGCAAGCAGATTTCGCCGAGGGGCGCGTTCATGCGAACGCGCTGGTGGATCTGACCCCGCACACCCCACGCTTCCTGTTGACCGCACGGATGAGAAGCCTCCCGCTGGAACAGCTCTCCACGCTGCGCGAGGCAAAGCTCGGTGGCACAATAGAGCTGCAATTGCTGGGCGAGGGCACGCTGCGTCAACCGCGCCTGATTGCCAATGTGTTGAGCGAAGAGCTGCGCTACAACGGCGCGCGGTTGGGCGCACTGCGTGTCCGCCTCATCTACGAAGCGCACACGCTCCAGATACCGACGGCAATCCTACAGGGAGCCATCGGCTCCGTCCACATCACCGGTTCCATTCCAACACCGCAGGCGACTCACCAACAGCCACTCGCTCTGCAGTTCCGCGTAGACGAACTGGATTTGAACCGCCTCGCAAGCTTGCTGGGCTATCGGGAGGGTGTGCTGGGCTACTGGGAGCAGGAGGCAGGACAGAACCGTGCCCTGCGACTGGATGGCATCGCCTACGCACGCGGTACCCTTCGTGGCACTTTGGACAAGCCGGAACTTCGAGCGCAAGCCACCGTGTTCAACGGGCGGTTAGGTGATATTGGGATGGAGCTGCTCGCAGCGCAAGTGGTGTTCCATCCCCGTCGCGGAGGCGCAACTACCCTACAGGGCGGGCGCATTTTGTTACCTGAAATCACGATTTACCGACGCACTGCCGTTGCGCACGCCAGTGGCGAGATTGAGCTATCCCCTGCCCCCTCAACACCAGGGAAGGAAGCGGGAGTGAAAATAGCCGCTTTCAAGTTGCAAGGCAGTCTCGCCGATTTTGATCTGGCAGCCCTTGGCGAGTGGGGCGAATCACCTATCAAACTCGCGGGGTTAGCGAACCTCTCCTTCATCGCGAATGGCACGCCCGATCAGTTCGAAATCACAGGCGAGCTGTCCTTGAGCAAAACGCAGGTGGATAAGCTGGTTGCAGAGGGTGCATCCGCGCAGTTCCACCTAACGCACCACATGCGCGAGACCGAGTTGCGCTTGGATACAGCCCAGGTGCAACTGGGTGCGGGCGCGGTGTTGGGGCAGGCGCGGTTGATTTGGGATGAACAGGGCACACACCTGCATGCTAACTGGCGCGCGCAAACGGTGCCGCTTCAAGTACTTGCGCCCTATCTACCTGCCGACTACCGTCTGCATGGCGTTTTGAACGCCGAAGGGACGGCACAAGGCTGGCTCGACGCACTACAAGCTGAAACCACTTGGCAGCTCGCACAGCTGAATCTGAACGAGGTCGCGCTGGGCGAAGCGATGGGCACAGCCCAGTGGATACCCCTCTCGCCCGCCAGTGAGCAAGCCCGCAGCGTCGGCGTCCCCGCCGAAGAACCTTCCGTGAGAAGCGAACGCTCCGGATTTTCTCGGCTCGTCGGGCAACTCATCCTCCAGGCGCGCCTCAATGCACCCGAAGGGAGCATTGAGATCGACTCGCTTCACTATACGCCTGGCGATGGCACGATAGAGGCGCAGGGCACGATAGCAAGCATCCCTATCGAATGGGTGCGTCAACTCATGCTCTCACTGCCTGTGGATTTGCCTCCTGATGTGGTCGAACATACCGACACGCTGGACGGTAAGCTCAGCACACGGTGGCAACTCGCAGGCACACTGGAGAAACCTCAACTCGCCTTTGACGGACGCGCCACTCAACTCGCATGGAACGGACAGACACTGGGCGAACTGCAAGCCCAGGGCAACTGGGACAGGGAGCAACTTGGCTTTCAACTGCGCTGGCAAGCGGAGAGTGCCCGTCTCGAAGCGCGTGGCACATGGCAAAAAGAGGCTCTGCACGCCGAGATGGAACTGAACCGATTCCCACTGGAGTGGGTACAGCTCTGGGAACCGAGCCTGCCACCCATCAAGGGCACCCTAGATCTAACACTGCTTGCCACAGGCGACCCCAATCGTCCCGACCTAACCCTGAGCGCGACTGTGCAGAATCTGACTTTCCCCATCCTGTCTAACACGACTGACCCATCCGACCGAGCAGAATTCACCATCGATCAGCTGCTGTTTAGCCGTATCGATGTGCGGGAAGGCGCGATTTCCACCGAAGACGCGCTGATTCAGGTCCATGACTATCGCGCGCGGCTATCGGGGCGGTTGCCGTTCCACTGGTCGCCCCTTGAAATCCCGCGCGACGAGCCGATCTCCATTCAGCTGGCATTACGCGACCAGCCCTTGCGTCTGTTCGAACTGTTTCTGCCGATCGACACCGAGCGCACACACGGCACATTGAACGCGCGCCTGATGATCGATGGTACCCTCAACGAACTTCAGCCGCGTGGGGAGCTGCAGATTGCCGAAGGCAGCCTCGCGTTCGAACAACTCAGCACCTATCTGCAGAACCTGCGGCTGCAGGTGGAGTTCGACGGTCAGCGTGCGCGGATTACACAGGCACAAGCACGCTCTTCCGCCGGGGGGCAGCTGACCCTCACAGGCGAGGTGGATGTGGCGCGTGAAGAGCCAACGCTCGCGCTGACAGGTGCGTTTGAACGGTTTACCGTCAACGAACCGCGCCTGCCCATCGGGGGCAGTGCGTTTGGGCGTGTAAATGGCGAGGTCGCGCTGCAAGGCACGCTCAAAAAGCCGCACCTGATGGCACGCCTGCGGGTGCAGGACGGATTGCTGAGCCTACCTGCTGAGATACAGACCGCGCCAAGTGGTTCGGCGCCCCCGATAAACCCTGAGCTGGATGTGCAGGTACAGGTGGCACGCGGTTTCACCCTGCGCAACCCGAATCTGGACGCGCGCATGGAGGGCGTGTTGCAAATTGCGGGTTCACTCAGTGCGGTGCGGGCGAACGGCACTTTCAGCCTGCAGGGCGGCGCGCTGAATCTGCCAACTGCCCGCTTGCGCCTGGAACCGGAGAGCCTGATACTGCTCACTTACCCCTACACGACACCTGCAGGCGAAACCATTGCCCGCCTCGATCTGAATGTGCGTGCGACCACGACAGTGGTTGCCCTGGACTACACAGGCGATCCGCAACGCTACCGCGTGGAGTTGGACATTCGCGGTCCGCTGGACGACCCAGAGCGGTTCCAGATGGTGGCGCGTTCCGACCCGCCCGGTCTCTCCGAGCAACGCATTCTGAGCCTGTTGGGACGCGGCAGCGCATTGGAAGCACTGGCTCGTGGGGGCGACCCTGTGCAGATATTCCGCCAGCAGCTGAGCGAGATGGTCACGGGGCAGGTGCTGCCCGGGCTACTTGCCCCCATCGAAACGGGCATTGCTGAAGCGCTGGGCTTGGAGCAGTTCGCGCTGGATTATACCGGCGGTATCGCCCCCGCCAGCCTCTATCTGGTCAAGGAGCTGTTCAACGGCTTCGGCATTAGCTACCGACGCAGCCTCACGCTGGCGAACCCCCAGTACGAGGTGCGCCTCTTCTATCGGCTACCCTTCCGCAACCGTTTCTTGCAACGGCTCAAAATCGGCTGGGGTTTTGATAACGCCCAGCGCCAATTCCTATTTGTAGAAGGCAGCCTCCTGTTTCGATAAGAACATGGATAGGGGACGCAGCGCCCAGAACACCGTGCCAAAGGGCGAGCCTCCCAGTGTAGAGGCATATCTGCATGCAAAATTTTCTTTTCCGGGTAGCCCAAAAACCTGTGTCAATATTCTTTAACGGCTCGCCGGAAGCCCCGCCCTCCAGCGTGTTTTCAACCACATCCCCTGTTCCCCCCTCTCCTCATAGGAGAGGAGGGAGGCGGCACAGAAGGCAACACCCCTCCCCTCTGAGGGGAGGGGCTGGGGGATGGATATCGCCACAAGCGGAAAGGGCTGGGACTAACACCCGCTGCCGAAGTTGAACAGCACCAGCAGCAAATCGGCGTCGTCCACGATCCCATCGTAGTTGATGTCCTCATGACGCAACGGGATATGGTAAGTAGGCTCCTCCGTGCCCTCCGTGCCGAAGGCGAACAGCACACGCAGCAGGTCCGCATCGTCCACGCAGCCATCCCCGTTCGTGTCGCCCTCGCGCCAAGTGTCCAGCCAGTAGAGCGCTTGAGGGAAATTGAGCGGAGAGGTAGACGCCATCCCGATGATGTAGCGCCCGTCATAGGAGACAGCTTTTGCCTCTCGCAGGATGTAGTCCGTGCCCGCGAGCAGATACCCATAGGTGTCCTGCAGGTCCTCCATCCCGTCCGATTCGGTCCAACGGAAGGCGTAAACACTGTTGTGGCTGGTAAAGTCGCTGTCGCCGCATACGCCGACAATTACCCGCCCGTCCTCCGAAACACCGTAGGCCGCAAAGGGGTAGAGGTCGTAGTTGGGCAATTTGCCCAGCGACTGGAGCTCGTCCCCACGATTGACCCATCGAACGGCGTGGCTACCCGAAGCCCCCACGATGATAGAGCCCCAGTACGGGCCGACCGCCGATGCGGAAAACGCGAAGGTACTGCCTATGCCGGGAAGCTCGCGCGTGACAATGTAGGACCGAGCGCTGAAGTCGTAGCCAATATATAGCCCCACTGTGCCATCGGTCGGAACGATGAACGGAGCCCCACATTGGATGTCAAGCCCCAATAACCTCGGATTTCCGTATGATTGTTGAGGCGCCGTACCGTACCAATAGAGCGGCAGAGGATACAACGGCGAGCAATACTGGTGCCCTCCCCCGTCATTGAATTCAAAAACGCCCTCTACGATGCCTAACGCGGGACATGGATTGTACGGCGGCACAGGGTCGACAGCGACTGTCGCCGCTTCATTGTCGTCTCGTGCCACCACGAGATACACGGTAGGGTCTCTGCGTACTAGTCCAGAAGTCAAGTGTGGATAGCGTTGGAAACCACCTTGTTCGGTCCAGACAAACGCGTCGGTTTTGTTTACAGTTCCTTCACGCCGACAGATGCCCACGATGTTCGTACCTCTGGGCGATACGCTCAGCGCGGTGGCGTGTTGGGCGATGACCTGAAGACCACCCGTGGGCGTCCAGCGAAAGGCGTAGCCTCGGATGAAATAGGAGAGGTCAAAGAGAAGGCGCGGAACATTTGAATCGGCCCCGTACCCGCCGACCACGACGCGCCCGTCCCACGAGATGCTGGCAGCGATTCCCCTAGGGATAGGGGCGTCGTTCGCGATGAATCGGATGCGTCCAGGCTTGGGTGGCTCAGTCTCCAGAATGTAGGCTTCGGTGCGCTGAGTGGCGGCGTTGTAGCCCTGCCCGACAATATAGCGACCATTGGCAGAGACGCCCTGAGCCACCTCCAAATACGAACCCTGTCCAATCAGCGACGCATACGCCTGCGTCAAGTCCTCCACGCCCGACGCCGTCCAGCGCACCGCGCGCCACTGACCCTGCGCATTCCGCGCCAGACCCACCATCACCTTGCCGTCCGCCGAAATGTCGCGAACCCCGCTCTCGGCGCCTCCAAGCCCAGGCAACGCCTGCAGCCCGCCCGCAGGTGTCCAGCGAAAGGCACGCCACTGACCCTGCGCGTTCTGCGCCGCGCCGACCACAATCTGACCATCGGCACTGGTCGCCCACGCATCACCGATGCTGCCCCCAAAGGTGCCCAAATCGTGCATCCCGCCCGCTTGGGTCCAGCGGAAGGGACGCATGCGCCCCTGCGCATCATCGGCATAGCCGACGATGGTGCTGCCATCGGCGGAGACACCATACGCGCCACTGTGGAAGCCACCGAGCGTGCCCAAGTCCTGCATCCCATCGGCTTCGCTCCAGCGGAAGGCACGCAGCAGTCCCTGCGCATCAATGCTACGCCCCACCACCGTCTTGCCATCGGCGCTTACATCGCGCGCCTCGCTCCAGTAAAAGGGATCGTCGGTGTTGCCCGCCAACACGCCCAGGTTCTGCAAACCGCCGAGCGGCTGTTGCCGATAGGCACGGAGTGCCCCGTTCGACAGGGTGCTGAAGCCCACCCCTGTGAGCCCATTGCCCGTGATGCCCCACGCTTCACTGTGGTTGCCGCCGAGAGTGCCCTGCAGTTCGGCGCCGAGCCGTCGGTGGGCGCGCACGGCGCGGACGCCCCCCGTGTCGTTGCTGCCCTTGCCCGCGACGAGCCCCGCGTTGGACACAGCACGCACCTCTATCGGACCAAGCCAGTTGAACCGCTGGGCGGAGCCACAAGCCAGCAGCAGGCACAGCCCCATCACGCTGAACAGGGAGCGATGCCAACCCCAAGCAAATACCACACATCGGAAAGGGCTCATCGTTTGGCCTCCTTCGCTTGCTGTCGTGCTTGTCGGTCTTGAATGGACTTCAGACGGGCTTCCCACGCCTGCGCTGGGTCAGTGCCGCCAAGCAAGACCTCATCCCAAGGACGGTACACCCGAAAGTCGCGATGCTCCTTGCGCACCGCTTCCACACGCCAATCGAACTCGTAGTTGCCACGCCCGTTGCGTAGTTCTGCGACCTCGATGCCATCTAAGCCCTTGTGAAGTACACAGAGCCCCTCGGATTCGGGAGAAAGGGGCGTGAGTTGGACGGTCATGCCCTGTTCGTCGGCGAGTTTGCGGAAGTGGTCGGGCAGCTCGATGCGCGCGCGCCCGTTGACCAATCGTGCAGTGCCGCGCACATACATCGCGAGTTCGGGACCCTCGATGCAGCCGTACCAGATGTCGCGCGTGGCATCGTCAGGGTCAGGCACGCGGAAGAGCTTGGAATCACCCCATACCACTCCATAGCCGTTATCAGCAACATACATCCCTGCTTGCGCGGTGCCATTTGCGTCGTAAACAACTACCGCGCCGTGGTCTGGATATCCGGCACGGTATGACAACAAAATGTTTTTGTTGCCGTTGGCTCCGAGGAGTACGAAATAACCTACATAGAGTCCGCTATAAGCAGGGACCAAGCCTGCCTCAACTCTGCGCCAGAAGGGGTCTGTCCCGCCCCCCAAAGTGAAGGGGCTTCCTCCCACATGCAGTCCGCCCTGAACGCTCAGCGAGTCCCAGATGCCGATTGTGCCGTTGCCAGGGATCTCTAAAGTGGCAGTATTACTCGCCATTTGATCGAACAGCTGGTTCGGCAGCACCTGGAGGGTGGTGTTACCCTGCGTGAAGAAGGCAGTGCCACTCACATGCAGCCGCGCTTGGGGAATGATCCTGCCAATCCCCACATTGCCGTTCGCTGCAATGTGAAGATCAGGACCGCCAGTCGCATCGCCATACAATTTCAGGTCGTTGGATCCGACCAGCATATCCAACCCAAAGATACTACCGTCATTCGCTAACCGAATGTTGCCGTTCACATGCAACCGCTCACTCGGATTGCTCGTGCCTATCCCAACATTCCCGCTGCCCAGAATGGTCATTATCTCGTTCCCATTCGGCGCATCCAAAAACGAGAAGCGATTGCTGGAGTTAGCCAAGTGCAAACGAAACTGGCTCGCACCAACCCCCAAACCCAACACGCCCAACGAACCACCATCCCAGATCGCCAGCTTCGTGTGCGCGTTATCGTTCCCCAGCGACAAACGCACACTCGGACTGCTCGTGCCTATCCCAACATTCCCATCCGTGTAAAAGATACTGCTCCCACTGCGCACCCACGGACGCCCTGCATACGACGCATACGACGCATAAGGCGCAGCCGTAATCCGAACACGAGGCGATAACACCGTGGAACCAACCGCAATCTCCAAATAACGATCCGAACCCGTCCACACAGTACCAAAGTCCAACTGCACGGTGAACAGCCCGTTCTGAACCGCAACATTCTGGGTGATAGAGGAGCCTACTTGATTGCCCCCTGTAAGCGCGTCGTAGAGTTTGAAGGTCATAGACAGCGTCGCGTTGACGGGCGCGCCGTTCTGCTTGAGCATCCCTTGATAAGTAAACGGCTGGGCGCAAGCCAAGCTGGCGGTGAGCGCCAGGATCGTTCCCAATATCCCAAACCGATAGGTTCGCATGGTTGTCCTCCGCTGTCATTATAGTCCAAGGTGGGGGCGTTTGGCACTTTCGGAATCGAAATTGCAACGGTTTGGGGTGGGATTGGGGTTGTTTTTGCCATCTGGGTCGGAAAAGCCAATTTTGCACACAGGTCTGCCCTTATACGCCTAAGGCTTGCCCTCCAACTCACCACTAACATTCGAGCGGATAACCCTGCTGCTGCCAGGCAAGAATACCGTCTGTCAGATTGAATAGGTTTCGGTAGCCGTGCGCCATGAGTGCGCTGACAGCGATGCTGGAGCGATCGCCACTGAGGCAATGGACAATCACGGGCTGGTCGCGCGGGATATGTGCCTGGCTCTGCAGCACGCGCCCAGCATGGATGTTAACTGCACCGGGGATATGCATCTCCTTGTATTCTGAGGCACCGCGCACATCGAGAATCATTGCCTCGCCTCGCTGCCATAGCGCGTACGCTTCGGAAGCACTGATTTGATGCACTGTCTCCAGTTCGGCAGGCGCGTACCCTTCCAGGGCGGGGATATAGCCCGCGATGTGGTCTAATCCCACGCGAATCAGTTGACGCACCAGTGTCTCGATCTGCTCTGGAGGCGCAAGCAGCACAAGCGGCTTGTCATAGGGCAACAGCCAGCCCGCCCATGTGGAGACATGCCTGCCCGCAGGGATGTTGATTGCGCCGGGTAGATGCCCAGCCGCGAAGGCGTACTTGTCGCGTGTGTCCACCACGATGGCACCGGCGTCCCGCATCTGGTGGAAGGCGTTAGGAGTCAGCTTGGGCGGTTGGGGCAGCTTGCCCAGAATCGGCATGCCGTCGCGATTGAGCTGTTTCATGCGGGCGAAATAGGCGGGTGCTTCTGGCTGGTCCGCCAGAATCTCGCGCACAAACCGCTCTTCGTCGTCAGTCTGCAGCGGTTTCGCCCACCATGCATGGCGGCGTTCATAGCCGAGCGTGGTCGCTGGCAGCGCGCCCAGCGCCTTGCCGCAAGCAGAGCCAGCCCCATGCCCTGGCCAGATTTGCAGATAGTCGGGCAGGTTCAGCAGCTGCCTATGCAGGCTTCGGAACAGCCATCGTGCCCCTGTTGCCGCGGTGCCTTGCAACCCAACCACTTGCTCCAACAAATCGGGTCGCCCCACATCGCCCACGAAGACAAAATCGCCTGTGAGCGCAATCAGCGGTTCGCTCGCATCCCCGTTCTCAAAGAGCAAAAAGGTGAGGTGTTCGGGGGTGTGTCCAGGCGTATGCAGGGCTTTGACCTTTATATTCCCGATGAGCCACTCGTCGCCATGTTTGAGCCAGCGGACATCGAAGCCCGCCAGACCGCGGTATTTCCAAGTTTCATCGCCCTCGTCGGAAAGGTAGAGGGTGGCACCTGTTGCATGCGCCAGCTCGCGCGCTCCCGAAAGGTAATCGGCATGGATGTGGGTCTCGCCAACTGCCACGATGCGCAAATCGTGGCGCTGTGCCTCCTCCAAATAGACATCGATATCGCGGCGCGGGTCAATCACCATCGCTTCACCTGTCACGGGACAACCGAACAGGTAGGAGGCTTGTGCCAGTCCATCCTCGTAAATCTGGCGAAAGATCATTTTTATCACTCCTCCTATCCCAGGATCAAGGTGATGCCCAACAGCCGTTCCAGCAGGCTCAGCAGGGCGAGCGTGCCCCATGCGCCCAGCAGAATCTGGGGCAGACCTGTGCGCAGCAGACGGATGCCGAAAGGCGGCACCACCCCGCTGTACGGGCGTGCCCGTTGCAACAGTTGCTCGCCCACCCGAATCGCCCGCAACAATTGCTGATCGGTTGGGGGTTTCGTCGTCGCCAGCCACTGGAGCAGCTCGCCAAAGGGTCGCCAGAACAGCACGGTCGCCAGCAAGGCGAACAACAGCGCGAGGTCGCGCATTTCGCTCATTTCGGGCATCATGCCCTGCAGGAAGTTTGCCAGTCCCAGAAAGAGCGCCACACCCGCCACCAGGTTGGTGCCGCAGCGCGGATGCACCCGCGGCATGCGACGCACCACTTCCAGCACCAGCGGCTCGCCCCGTTCGATGGCATGCACCACCATATGCTCGGCGGCATGGGTGCCCGCTATCGGCAGCATGCGCATCAACAGCAGGAAGAGTAGAAACTCGGAGGCGCGCAGCATCAGCCCCATCAGGTCGCTCGCCAGCCAGGTGTAGGCATACGGCGAGTCGTAGTAGCTGAGCAGCGGGATGCCCAAGTGCGTTTGCGCCCATTGCGCGCTGCCCATGACCATCCAGCTGGCGGCGAGGTAGAGGATAAGCAGCAGGGCACCGGTGAGCGCAAGCCCAATATCGCCTGCGCCTGCCCGCACGATGCCGTTTGTCAGATAGACGCCCAGTGGGGTCGCCATGCCGCCGATGGTGCCGACCGACACGGGTGCCACCGGACGTGCGATGAGATGAGCCAGGCTGACAACTCCGACATAGCGACCCCACGCATCGACACCAATCGCGGGCAACATCGAGTTCGCCAAATAGGTGGCGGCTGTTTCGACGGGCGTCTCGATGCGGATGGGGGTGAATGCTTCCTCCATCCAATCGCCCACCGGTTCTGACCAGTTCGCGCCGGCAGCGATTGCCTCGCGTAGCCGTTGCTCGGTCAGGATGCCAATAGGCTCGCCTGCCGACACGATGGGCAACACACCTGCACCACCCTGCACCAGCAGCTCCGCTGCACGAAGCAGGCTGTCATCCGGATAGGCAGGCGTCACCCGTTGCAATTTATCCGCTACATACAAGTTTGTCATTTCGCCATTCATTATCCGCCGTTCGCTTCAAATGGCAACCGCAGGGATTGCCCCGACGAGGGGCAGGCAACAAGAGTTGCCCCTACTCGCTCGGCTTCAACAGCGAGCGGTCAAATGCCAGGAAACGCTCATATTCCAGCAGCTCATACAGCTCCGCGCGGGTCTGCATCTGTTCCAGCAGGGGTTTTTGCGTGCCATGCTCTTTCAATGTCTGCAGGGCGTGTTCCGCCGCCTTCATCATGACCCGAAAGAGCGTCATCGGGAAGATAATCATTTTATAGCCGAGCTGGGCGAATTCGCGGGCGGTGAGGTAGGGGGTTTTGCCGAACTCGGTCATGTTCGCCATCAGGGGCAGGGATATGGCGCGGGCAAATCGCTCGAACTCATCAGGCGATTGCAACGCTTCGGGAAAGATGGCGTCTGCCCCGGCATCGGCGTAAGCGCGGGCGCGATCGATAGCTCCCTGCAGTCCCTCCACGGCACGTGCGTCGGTGCGGGCGATAATCACGAAGTCGGGGTTCTCGCGTGCCTGTACTGCGGCGCGAATCTTGGCGACCATCTGCTGAGTGGGAATTAATTCCTTGCCTTCTAAGTGTCCACACCGCTTCGGATTCATCTGGTCCTCGATATGAATGCCTGCCAGCCCCGCGCGCTCCAACATCTGCACCGCGCGTGCGACTTGTAGCACTTCGCCATAGCCGGTATCGGCATCCGCCACTGCTGGGATGGAGATAACGCTGGTGATATAACTACACACCTGCGCCATCTCGGGCAGCGTGATGAAGGCATGGTCGGGCAGTCCCAGCAGGCTATTGGTGACGCCTGCGCCCGAGATGTAGAGGGCGTCAAAGCCGTGAAATTGCACCAGCCGCGCCAAAATAGCGTTATAGACGCCGGGCATCAGAATATAACTGCGTTCCTGCCAGAGCAGGCGCAGTCGCCCTCCAGGATTCGACGGCTGTTCCTCGCCTGAGAATAGGAACTTCATCGTTGGCTCCTTTAGAGTAGATCAGATGGGCTTGCCTGACCCGATCCGATAGTCATCGGTTGCTGGCAGGTTTACCAATCATGAGAATTTCCTCCCGCGTGAGTGTGACCACCTTGCGCAGCATGCGGGCGGAGGGGTCGCGGGTATCGAGATAGCGATCGTCGGTCATGCCCACCCCATCTGTGCCGATGCGGTCTTGAATCTGGGGCGAAGCGTAGCGCGGGTCGAAAATGAACTCCACCTCATACTCGGGCGCCTTGAAGGGGTACATTTTAGGGTCTTTGCTCATGTCGATTTCACGGCGGAACTTCATATCGCGCACCGCTATCGAGTCCTGCATATAGGTGAGGTCCTTATCCACTTCGAAGGTGAACACCTTTAGCGCCTTCGGTGAGTAGTTGATGGTTTTGCCTTTGTCGCGCAAGATAACCGTCACACGCGCACCGATGGTGGGGATTGCTAAGCGTCCTTCCACCAGGATCACCTTCGGGCGCACCACCTTCACCGTCGCGTCAAAATGCATATTGAGTGGCGGCTGTGTTTCCGGCTCCGGTCCGTAGCGACGCACAACATCCAGCAGCGATTCCTCCATGTTTTTGACGCGCACATCATACAGGGTATGGCTTTCCCAATCTCTGTGTCGCTCCTTTTCGGCGTCGAGGATCAGGCGCGACCACACATCGATCGATTCATCGAATCGCCCGGCTTTGAACAGGGCGTGCGCCAGCGTATGCCGTCGGGCGGGGATCATATCAGGGAACTCATTCGCCTTCTGCAGCCACGGCACGGCGTTCACGGGGTCTTGAATCTTGTGGAAATACATCCAGCCCATCTCAAAATAGAGGTCCCACACAGTGGGGTTGTTTTCGATACCTTCATCGAGGAACTTGAGCGCGAGGGGGATATAGCGTCGGTCAGAGCGTTGTGCCTCGTCGGTGAAGTTATAGCCCATGTGCCACGCGCCGGTGGTGTACACATCGATATTGTGTGGGTCGAGCCATGTCACCAAGCGCAGCATCGGAAGGATAGCGTCGTAGTTGCCCGAATGGAAGAAGCCATCTGCCCGTACCCACAACATCCCTGCCAGGAACTCGCGGAAGCCCGCAAAGGCGACCAGCAGCTGCTCAGGCGACAGCCCTACCGGCGCCGCTTGCTTGGGCGCATAATTCTTGCTCCAGAGGGGCAAAATGCGCCATTGCAGCCCCGCCTGCAACACAAACAGCACTGCCAGAACCGCCCACAACTTGCCCGATCTCTTTCTCATCGCCTCACATCTCCCGCTGATTGAAGATCAAGATACTGCCCACCAGCAGCAACGCCATATACACAATCGCGTAGGCAATGGTCTGAATGAAGTATGCCAGTTCATCGGTCAGCACCTGCTCCGGGTTGATAATCGGGTTCTGAATATTGAAGTTCGCGAAGTTCGGCAGGATAATGGTCAGGATCTGTACCGGAATGCGGGTCAGTGGGGTGACTTCTGGGTTGCGCTGAATGGTTTCCAGGAAGGTGCTCATCAAGTTGCCCATCAGGAACACACCTGCCGACAGGAAGTAGTTCACCAGCGGTGAGACGAAGGTGGAGAAGAAGAGCGTTACCGACGCCAGCAGCGAACTCTGGAAAAAGAACATGACGATACCCTTAATCACCTGCGGCTCGAACGCGCCCAGCGAGAGCCGGGTGACGAGCAGGAACACCAGTCCCATCATGGCGTAGATGAAGGCGAGCGTGCCAATTGCACCCAACAGCTTGCCCAGCACGAATTGCCAGCGCTGGACGGGTTTGGAAAGGATGGTGTAGATGGTGCGCCGTTCGATTTCGGTGGGGATCAGCCCCGTGCAAAGGATAATCGCGATAAAGGTTCCCGCAAGCTGGATGATACCGAAGCCGAAGCTCATCACGAGCGTGCGCTGACCCCGCCCAGCGAACGGTTCAAAGGCCGGGCTAATCAGGATAATCACCAGCGCCGCCAGCAGAATGACCATCAACACGCGCTTGCGCACCGCTTCGCCAAAGGTCGCGCCAGCAATGGCTGCCGTCGCATTCATTGCTTTCTCCCTCCCTGAATGGTTTCCACGAACAGGTCTTCCAGCGTGCGGCGGTAGGGCTTCACACTGATAATATGCCCCCCATTCGCCCGCACAAGGTCGATCACGCGGTCGATGGAGCCGTCGTCTGGCTGCTCCACGATAAGTCGTCCGTCGTGCCAGCTGGGGCGCCCGCCCAACTGCCGAATCGGCTCCAGCACATTCTCGCTGACTTTTTCGGCAATCATCTCCACATATCCGCCGGAGAGCAGTTCCTCCAGCTTGCCGATACGCACCAGCTCGCCCCGATTCAAAATCGCCACCCGGTCGCACACAATCTCCACATCGGACAGCTGGTGCGAACTGATGAAGAGTGTTTTGCCCTGTTCGCGCAGTTCCAGAATCAGGTCGCGAATGTCGATATGCGCGATTGGGTCCAGCCCGGCGGTCGGCTCGTCCAGAATCAGCAGGTCGGGGTCGTTCAGCAGGCACTGTGCCAGTCCGATGCGCTGAAGCATGCCTTTGGAGTAGTTGCGCAGAGGCTGATTCGCTGCGCGGGACAATCCAACCCGATCCAGCAGCTGGTTCACGCGCTTACTGCGCTCCGGCTCTGGAATACCGAACAGTCGCGCATAGAAGGTGAGGATCTCTTTGCCTGTCATATATTCGTAGAAGTATGGGTTTTCAGGCAGATAGCTGAGGCGGTGGTGCGTCTCTGGGTCGCCTGCTGGCTTGCCCAGCACATAGGCTTCGCCCGAAGTGGGGTACAGAATACCTAATAGCACCTTAATCGTTGTCGTTTTGCCTGCGCCGTTCGGTCCCAGAAAGCCGAAAATCTCGCCGCGATAGACCTCCAGATCGAGGTTTTTCACGGCTTCCACTGTCTGGCTACCCCACCAACTGGAGTAGCGCTTGGTCAGTTTCACCGTTTTGATCACCACATCGCTCACGATCGAATAACCTCCCATCAGTGCGTTTCGTGCCTCGCAGGGCACCATAAGAGAGTATACCCGTTCTCATCATGGGCCCATCCCTGCCATCAAACGGGGCAATCCCCAAGCATCAATCGGTCCAAACCATCCTCAGGCGCGGTAAATCCGTGCAGAAGAACTCCGTATATCCACGCACATTCGCTGCTGCGGCAAAATTGGCTTTTTTAATTGCATCTCGTTCATCTAAGCTTTGAGGCGAAGCCGGTATTTCCCAACACTTCTTCGCGCAACGATTGCATCGCACTACCAAAATTTTTCCTCCGGGGTACCCATGTGGGTCGGAGGAAAAATTTTGTCCCTGCGGAGGATAACAATATGCTCCTGAGTCATCGTCTCGCACGACTCGCCTGGTTTATTGGAAGGGCTATTGCGCAGTGGCATCCGCTTGTTGGGAATGCGGCGATGATGGGTCGTACAGTGCTTCCAGCCAAAGCAAGAGGCGATTTCGATAAGGATTAAATCGGTCGGAATACGCACCCCTTTGACCGTGCGATTGCCGACGACGAAACAGGCATGGCTTCCTGGCTTTGCTACGCGTGTGATTTCAAGGAAGCATTCGGAGAAGTCGTCATAGAACTGCTTTACTTGAGCGGCTCGCTTGGGATGATGCAATCCGTAGCGTCCATCCAGCTGCTTGCCCGCTTCATATAGCGAATTATACCTGCTTTCCGCCGTCAGTGAGCAATATGATGCGCGCGCACCTCTCGGATGACCGTTACCTTCACCTGCCCAGGATACTCCAGCTCCGATTGAATCTTGTGGGCGATTTCGCGGGCGAGCTGGTGGGCGCGTAGGTCGTCCACTTCGTTCGGCTTGACCAGCACGCGCACCTCGCGCCCTGCGTGAATCGCGTACACCTTCTCGACGCCTTCGAAGCTCATCGCGATGCGTTCCAAGTCCTGCATACGGCGCAGGTACTGTTGCAGCGATTCGCGTCGTGCGCCCGGTCGCGCGGCGGAGATCGAGTCGGCGATAATCACCACATGGGCTTCCAGGCTGGCGGGCTCAATATCGTAGTGGTGCGCTCCCACGGCGTTGCATACAATTTCCGCTTCGCCATATCGCTGCAGGAACTCCATGCCGACCAGCGCGTGGGGACCTTCGGAGGCGTTATCGAGCGCTTTGCCGATGTCGTGCAGCAGGGCGGCACGCTTGACGATACGGGTATCCAGCCTCAGTTCCGCGGCGAGCAGTCCTGCCAGCTGCGCCACCTCGATGGAGTGGTCCAGCACATTCTGGGCGTAGCTGGTGCGGTAGCGCAGTTTGCCCAATGTACGCACGATTTCGGGATGTATGCCCGTTAGTCCCACTTGCAGCACGGCTTCCTCGCCGGCTTGCCATACGCGCCGTTCGATTTCCACGCGAGCGCGCTCATACTCTTCCTCGATGCGTGCGGGGTGGATGCGTCCATCTTGGATAAGGTTCACCAGGGTCAGACGGGCGATTTCGCGCCGCACAGGGTCAAACGAGGAAAGCACCACCGCTTCGGGGGTGTCGTCGATAATCACATCGACGCCCGTGACATGCTCGAAATGGCGGACATTCCGCCCTTCGCGCCCGATGATACGCCCTTTCATTTCGTCGCTGGGCAGGTGTACCACGGTGATGGTGTTCGCTCCAACATGCTCCACCACGCAGCGCTGGATGGTGTCGAGAATGATTTGGCGAGCGCGTCGCTCGGCATCGCGGCGCGTCTCCTCTTCGATCTGGCGGGCGAGGATCGCGGCTTCATGTTCGAGTTCATCGCGTATCTCGCGCAGGAGCATTTCACGCGCCTGATCAGCGGTCATGCCGCTGATACGCTCCAGCTCGAATCGGCGTTGCGCGGTCAACTCGCGCAGCTCGCCCTGCTTCTTTGTCAGCAGGGCTTCCCGCTCCATCAACGCTTCTTCCTTTTGCTCCAGCAGTTCGAAGCGATGTTCCAGCAGTTCCTCGCGCTGGAGCAGTCGCTGTTCGAGGCGCAACACTTCGCTGCGCTTCTCGCGGGCTTCCTGCTCGGCTTGCTCGATGATGCGATGCGCCTCCTCTCGCGCTTTGAGCATGGTCTCGCGCATCAGCGTTTCGCGCTCGCGTTCGAACTGGGCGCGTGCCTGTTCTATTGCCGTCTGCTGCTGTTGTGCCTCTTGCAACTGCTGTTGTGCCTGCCGAATCCATTCATCTGCCTGCGCTACGAGGCGTTGCTTGAATTGCTTCGCCGCGAACGCATAAGCGATGCCTGCAGATAAACCCGTTGCAATCACAATAGCCCCGATCCAGAAAATGGTTTCCATCAGCGATTTCCTCCTGAAATTTTTTCTCTGACCCCGCTGCGCGGAGTACCCCAGAGAAAAAATTTCACCTGTCCAGAGTCGGGCATGCTGGACTTGTTGGGCAGATCGAGCATGCGGAACATGGCTGCCCGGTGCTACTCTTCGATACGCGCGTCGCTCAAGAATGGGTTCCATCGGCGGAGCGCGCTGCGGGCAACCTCTGGCTCGAACCCGCGGTTCAGCAAGAAGCGGAACCAGCGGGCGATGTCGCGCTCGTCGGTGGGCGGCTGGGCATCACCAAATCGCATCTGCAACGCTTTGAGCGCACGGCTTTCTTCGTCACTCTCCAGCATGGCAGGCGGTGATAAACCACGCTGTTCAAACTCCTGTTCAATGCGCCGCCAGCCGGAGGGCTGCTCATGTTCCAGTCGCTCGGCTAATCGTTGAGCAACACGCTCATCGGAAAGCCAGCGTTCCTGCACCAGCCATTCGAGCGTGCGCTGCACGACCGACTCCGAAAAGCCTTTCGCGCGTAGTCGCACTGCCATCTCTTGCCGCGAGTAGTCACGCATACGCAGCAAGCGCAGTGCAGCCCGCTTCGCTTGCAAAAGCGCGTCAGGCTGGTCGTTCATCGGCTTTCACTCGCTTATAAAGTTTGGCAGGGCTTCCAGTCCTGTCAAACCCTATCCCTGCTCTTAGCATGATACCCCGTGAGGGGGCTTTTTTCAATCCTTATCTCCCTGACACATAAGGACTACCCAGTTCGCAGAATCGCCAGAGGCGATCTTTCGCCTGACGCACTCCAATGCGTGGAGTGCAAAGCACTTTCGAGTCGGGCAGGGGGTCGCCTTGCAGGATGCGTATCCTGCCTGTAATCAGCGATTCGCCGTTGAGGGCACGGGTGATACCCAGCGCACGGCAGAGGTTGCCCGGCCCGCGGCAGAGGGCATGATCGGGCGCATGCGGTCGCCGGCGACGCATCCATTCCCATCCGAAGCAGGGTTCCAGCGCACGGATCAGCACCGCCTCCCCAATGCCCTCTGGCTGGCACACCGCATTAAAGCACTCGTGAACGCCATAAATCAGATAGACATAGGCGGTGGCGGGTGGACCGAACATCGGGGCGTTGCGCTCCGTTCGCCCGCGATAGCTATGGCTGGCGGGGTCATCTTGCCGATAGGCTTCGGCTTCCACGATACGCCCCCCAACCCAGCCCTCGGCGGTCTGCACCACGAGCCATTGCCCAAGCAATTGCCGCGCAACCTCTACGGTCGGCTGCAAATAGAACGCGACGGGCAGCGGTTGCATGACTTCCATCGCATCAGGGCGAGAAAACAGAGAGCATCACCTCCAGCAGCAGGCGTGTCGCAACGAGCGCACTGTTGCCGGAAGGGTCTAAATGGGGGGTTAGCTCCACCAGATCAACACCGACGAGGGTGTTGTGTTGCGCGACCCACTGGATAATCTGCGCCGCCTCGCGGAAGCTCAACCCATCGGGTTCTGGGCTGCTCGTGGCGGGTAGCAGCGCAGGATCAAGCACATCGACATCCATAGAGAGGTAGACCCGCTGTCCCGTGGGCAATATCTCGGCAGGGTTCAGCGTCGCCCATTCCTCGCGGAAAACCTGTGTATGCCCGCGTGCCTGAGCTGCCTGCACCGCTTCGGGGTCAAAGCGTACCCCACGCAGTCCGATGGTGGTGATGTGCTTCAGATTGGGAAGGGCTTCTACCGCGCGACGGAAAGGGCTGGAGTTCGAGTAGCGTGTGCCATCCCGCTCGTTGCTGAAATCCAGATGAGCATCGAGCTGCACAACATGCAGCTCCGGGACATCCTCATAAGCGAGCAGGAGGGGGTAGGAGATGCTGTGGTCGCCCCCGACATAGAGCGGAAGCTGCACATGCTGACGCAGGGCACGCGCCGCATGGGTGATGCGCTCAAAAGCCAGCTCGTAATTCAGCGTGGGGATATCCACATCGCCTGCATCCACCACCTGAACCCCTTTGAGCCGCCAGCCAGAGCGGGGATGATAATAACCGTCTGGCGAGAGGGCATAGCGCAGGCTTGCCTGCCGAACCGCCTGCGGGGCGAACCGTGCCCCCGGTCGGTAGCCGACGGTGATATCGAACGGCACGCCCAAAAGTCCCACCTCTGCCTGCCACGCCTCGCTCAGCGGGCGATAGGGTGCCCGTAAAAAAGTCGCTATGCCGACAAAAGGTAGCATCTATACAATGATATCTTCTATCACACGCCCGGCAACATCGGTCAGGCGGAAGTTGCGCCCCTGATACCAGTAGGTCAGCCGTGTGTGGTCGATGCCCATCAGGTGCAGAATGGTGGCGTGCAGGTCATGCACATGGACAGGGTTCTCCGCCACATGATAGCCCAGTTCGTCGGTTGCCCCGTAGGTGATGCCGGGCTTGATACCGCCACCTGCCATCCAGATAGTGAAGGCGCGCGGGTGATGATCGCGCCCCAGATAAGTGGAACCGCCACGCCCCTCTTTCATCGGTGTCCGCCCAAACTCACCGCCCCAGATAATGAGCGTCTCATCCAGCAAGCCACGCTGCTTGAGGTCGATAATCAGCGCGGCGCAGGCGCGATCCACTTCGCTGCAGAGGCGCGGTAGAGCTTTCGAGATGCTGTCACCCTCCGACGCGCCGTGATGATCCCAGCCACGATGGTAGAGCTGTACAAACCGAACGCCCCGTTCCACCAACCGCCGTGCCAACAGACAGTTATTCGCGAAGGAGGGCTTGCCCGGCGTCGTGCCGTAGAGCTGGTGGATATGCTCTGGTTCCTTGCTGATGTCCATCAGTTCGGGCACGCTGCTTTGCATGCGGTACGCCAGCTCGTAGGCGTTAATGCGCGTCTCTATTTCGGGGTCGCCCACCGTTTCAAGCTTCATGCGGTTCAGATCGCTGATGGCTTCGATGGTCTCGCGGCGCGTTTCGATGTCGATGCCGTCGGGATTCGACACATAGAGCACAGGGTCGCCTTTACTGCGCAGTTCGACGCCCTGATAGACGGTAGGCAAGAAGCCACTGCTCCAGCAGGCGTGCCCCCCGTCGGGGCGATTCGCGCCCGAAATCAGCACGATAAAGCCGGGCAGGTCGCGATTCTCCGTGCCCAGCCCATAAGTGAGCCAGGACCCCATGCTGGGGCGCCCAGGCAGCTGATGCCCTGTGTTCATATAGATTTGCGCAGGGGCATGGTTGAACTGATCCGTTTGCATGGAACGGATAATGCAAATGTCGTCCGCGACACTGGCGATATGGGGCAGCAGCTCGGAAATCTCCTGCCCCGATTTGCCATGCTTGCTGAATCGATAGGGTGAGCCAAGCAAGATAGGACGCCCTTTGATAAAGGCGAACCGCTCCCCCTGAATGAGGCTTTCGGGGCAAGGCTGCCCGTCATAGCGCTGCAAGGTGGGTTTGTAATCAAAAAGATCGATCTGGGAAGGCGCGCCCGCCATAAAGAGGAAAATGATGTGTTTTGCCCGAGGCTTGAAATGGGGCGGTTTGGGTGCAAGCGGGTCGATCGCAGCGAACAGCTTCTCATTCAGCAGGGCATTGAGCGCAAGCGCACCAATGCCATAGCCGCACATCCGAAAGAAGTGCCGGCGCGTAATGAGTTTCAAAGTCTCCTGATCCAGTTTCTGTGAGCGCATCGCCGCCTCCACGCTTATTATACACTATCTGCCCTGCGATTCCTGCTTAAAGACGGTTGAGCAATTCATTACGGAAATTTTGCTGTGAATGCCCGTTGAGAATAGGTGTTAGAGACTGTTTAAGAATGGTAGGGACAGGCTGGCGCATCTGCCCGAAACTCACAGTGGGCGAGCGTCCACGCGAGCCGACATGCGTGACGAAGACAATCCTGTCTTAGTGCGGCGTCGGTTGGAACGGCTCGGCGGAAGCCTCGCCCTCCAGATTCGGCTCGGCGGGAGCCTCGCCCTCCAAAATGCTCCAGCGTGAATGCCTGCCCATCTCCTTTAACTCCAGTTTTTAAACAGCCTCTTACTCCTCCCACTCGAATAGCATCTGGTCAATCCAGAGCTGCCCGTTCGCGCCCGCACCCGAAATCAGCACGCGCACAAACAGGTCGCCCTCATAGGACACATATTGCGCCGGGTCGCCAGGCAAGGTAATCGTGATGGTCTGGTAGCCATCGGTGGGTGGCGAAGTGTCCAACACGGTGGTGAAGGTGCCATAAGGGTAGCTGCCGCTGGCGAAGTTATAGAGTTGAACCTGTTCGGTGGCGCCAGGCGTCAGGTTCTGTCCCATGCGCCGATAGGTCAGGCGTAAGGCGCCCCGGATGCGATTCTTTTCCAGCCCGCGCACAAGCAGGTACAGCACCAGATCCCCACTATCGTCGCGTGCATCGGCAATCAACGCCTGCCCATCCGCCGCGCGCAGCTCGTTAAATCCGCCCGATACGGAGGCACCGGACAGGTAGCCCTTAATCTGGCGGTCGGTGGGAGCGGCGCCGCGTCTGCGAGCCGAATAATGGTACTCCAGCCAGATGCGGTTGCTCGGAACGCCGCGTACCACGACCTGCAGCCAGCCCGATCGCGCACCGCGTGGAACCCAGACGACGAGCTTGCCATCTGTCCACTCCAGCACTTGCAACCGCTGGTTGTTCAGCATCACACGCCCCCACAGTGGGTTCCATCCGAAGTAGCGTCCTCCGATGGTCACGCGTCCCCCTTCGTAGGGGATACGGTGCGGACTGACCCAATGAATGGCAGGTTGAATCGGGTTCCAGAGGGCGAATCCGTCGGGTAGCAAGGTTGCCTCGCGCAGGAAGCGCAACGCCCGATCGGCGTTCACGCGCCCGTAGTTGACATAAGCACCTGCTGCCGGGTCGGGGATGACCTCTGCGGAGTATTCCAGCGCCTCGCGAATGGTCTCGATGCGGGCATTCGGCATCCAGGACCAGAGGAGGGCAGCGACCCCGGCGGCGTTGGGCGCGGCAGCGGAAGTGCCCGCGAACGAATCGGTGTAGCCGCCGCCCCATGTGGTGGCGTAAATGCCCACTCCAGGCGCCGCCACATCCACCCAGCTGCCCATGTTGGAAAAGCCCGCCTTGCGGTCCGACGAGGTGCTTGCTGCCACACCCACCGCGCGGTCATACCCTGCAGGATAGAGCGGCAACGGCTCGTTGTAGTTGCCCGCCGCGACGACCAACAGCGAGCCAAGTTGCCATGCATAGTCGGTGGCAGCACGCAGCGCAGGCGTCAAATCGTCACTGAAGTAGCTAATGCTCTGCACCTTCGCCCCCATACGCGCCGCATAAATCACGCCGGGCGCAAACATCGAATCGTAGCTATAGCCGTTTGACAGCCCAATCTTGACGCACATAATCTTGCACTGGAACGCCACCCCCGCTATCTGCAAGTGATTATCGCCTGCCGCTGCCACGATGCCGGCGCATGCCGTGCCGTGTCCATGGTCGTCCATCGGGTCGGGGTCGTTATAGGCGAAATCATAACCCAGATAGTCGTCCACCAATCCGTTGCCGTCGTCATCGATGCCGTTATTGGGTATCTCAGCTGGGTTCACCCAGAGATTGGGTGCCAGTTCGGGGTGGTTATAATCCACCCCTGTATCCAGCACCGCGACCACTATCTGCGGGCTGCCCCGTGTCCAGTCCCATGCCTGAGGCACCTGCATCCGAAACAGGTTCCACTGTGAGGGAAGTAGGGGATCGTTTGGCTCATACGCCAGTCGATAGGCACGGTCGGGATAGGCTTCGCTCGCCCAGCCCTTGGAGTGCAACCACCTGATACTCTCGTCCACCTGCCCCCAGGGAATGCGCACGACGCTATAGCCGATCTCTGGCATATCGCGCAGCACGATGAACCCCGCTTGCTCGCACTCCTTGCGGGCAGCCTCGCTTGTAAAGCGCACAATCACCCGATCGGGTGCTGCCAGCACATGCGATTGGCGGGTGAGAATCGGCTGCTCACTGATGCGGAACAGGCTTGCCAGCGCAAGGCTTGTCAACAGGGTGACCATAGCAGGGTTATTATACACCGTTTTGTTGGTGCCGGAGGTGGGAATCGAACCCACACCCGGGTCCCCCCGGACCGGTTTTTGAGACCGGCGCGTCTACCAGTTCCGCCACTCCGGCACCCATTGCTATTATACCCGCCTCTCGACGGCGGCGCGTTTGCCCGCGAAGATATCGCGGACAATCTCGTCGATATCGACCTCTTCGATGGTGATATCGTGCACGGGCAGCGCTTGCAGGATTTCAGCGGCGATGCGACTAACCTGCTCGCGTGGCACTTCCAGCACCGCTTCCAGCCCCTCGTTACGCACAATCCGCCCGAATCGTACCAGCTGCTCGGTCGCTACAGGTCGCTCGAACTGCAGGCGCAACGCTTTGGAAGGGCTATATTGCTCCACGAGTGCCCGTAGCGTGTCGTCAAAAATCAGTTGACCATGGTGGATGATCAGCACGCGCTGCGCCAACTCCTGCACATCTTGCATATAGTGGCTGGTGAGCAGGATGGTGGTGTGTTCGCGGCGATTATACTCCTTCAAAAATTCGCGGATGCGCTTTTGCGAGACCACATCCAGCCCGATGGTCGGCTCATCCAGAAAGAGCACGCGCGGGCGATGCAGCAGCGCGGCTAATAGCTCGCACTTCATACGCTCGCCGAGCGACAGCCGCCGCACCTGTACATGCAGCACATGGCGGATCTCCAGCATCTCCGCCAGTTCGTGCACGCGCCGTTCGAACTCGTGGTCGGGCACTTCATAGAGCGACTTGAGCAGAAGGTACGATTCGTAGGCGGGCAGGTCCCACCAGAGCTGCATCTTTTGCCCCATCACGAGCGCGATTTGGCGTTGCATTTCGGGGCGTCGCTCCCACGGGATATAGCCCAGCACGCGCGCCGTGCCCGAAGTTGGGAAGATGATGCCCGAAAGCATTTTGAGCGTGGTGGTCTTGCCTGCGCCGTTCGGTCCCAGAAAGCCAACCAGCTCCCCCTCCTCGATGGTGAAGGAGATGTCGCGCACCGCCTCGATATATTGACGCTCGCGCTGGAACAGGCTCTTGACCGCGCCTAATAGCCCAGGCGGACGCTTGTAGGTCACATAAGTTTTGGACAGATGCTCTACCACAATCGCAGGCATATAGCGTATAGTATAGCCGATAATTGCTTCGCGAAGGTGAGCCGCGAACCCTGTTCGGTGCATTCGTGAGGTATCATTTCGATGCGATGGCAACCCCAGCCACTGTACGAGCGGTACGGAAAAAGGCGCGGCTGACAGAGGAGGAGTTCCTGCGCTTGCCAGATGATGGGCGCAAGTATGAACTGGTCGATGGGGAGGCTAAGGAGGTGCCTGCAGGACATAGACATGATGTTCTTGGTGCGCATCTTATTGTTTGTTTGGCTCCCCATGCTCGCGGGCGCGGCTACATCGCTGGCTCGCAGGCAGGGTTTCGCATGATGACAGGCAACATTCGATGCCCCGATGTCTCGTTTACCCTCAAAGAGCGTTTGCCCGAGGGCAAGCCCTCCGAGGGCTTTGAAGATTTTGCCCCCGATTTAGCGATAGAGATTATCTCCCCCAACGAGGATAAAGCCGACCTGCTGCGCAAAATCGGTGAGTATTTCGCTTCGGGCGCGAAGCAGGTATGGCTGCTGTTCCCCGAAACGCAAACGGTGAAGGTCTATACAGACCCCTTCGAAATGCGCACGCTCCACGCCGAAGACGATATCGACGGGGGCACGCTGCTGCCCAGCTTCCGATGCAAGGTGCGCGAGCTGTTCGAAATCGAGGAGTAATCGAACCCACACGGTTATGATTTGGCTCGCTGGTTGCCCTTGAGCAGAAGCGCAAGCTCAGCGCAGAGGAGTTCTTAGGACAGACACGCAGGTCTGCATTCTGGGCGAGCGACGGTGATGGTGTCCGTCGTATCTCTTATGAGGTGGTGCGCAGGGTGTCGTTCATTTTGCCGCTGCGATAGCCCTCCAGATCCAGCGCGACATAGGTATAGCCCAGTGATTTGAGGTGGTCGACAATTGCTGGCGCGTGCTGGAGCAGGCGTGGGAAGTCGTCAGGTGGCACTTCGATGCGGGCGATGGTCTGATGGTGGCGCACGCGCACCTGTCGGAAGCCCAGTTCACGCAGGAACCGTTCCGCCCGATCCACCTGCAGCAGCCGTTCGCGCGTGATGGGCATGCCATAGGGGAATCGGCTGGAGAGGCAGGCGAAGGAGGGCTTATCCCAGATAGGCAGCCCCAGCGCATGGGCCAGCTCCCGAATCTCGGCTTTGCGGAGTCCCGCTTCCAACAGCGGGGAGCGCACACCGAACTCCTGCGCTGCGCGCATGCCGGGGCGGTAGTCGCCCAGGTCGTCTACATGGGAGCCGTCCGCAATCCATTCGATGCCCTCTTCGTCTGCCACGCGACGCAACACTGTGAACAGCTCCGTTTTGCAATGGTAGCAGCGGTCGGGGCGATTGACTTGAAAGAGGGGGTTGTTCAGCTCGTGGGTGCGCACGAGGCGGATGCGCACGCCGATTTGCTCGGCGAGACGCTTTGCCTCCTCGATTTCGCCTTCGGGGAATGCCTCCGATTCGCCAATCACGGCGAGGCAGCGGTCGCCCAGCACCTCATAAGCGACTTTGACCAGCAGCGTGCTGTCCACGCCTCCCGATAGTCCAATCACCACGCTGCCCATCTCCTGCAGGATCGCCCGCAGGTGGTCATACTTCGCCTGAAGCTCATGCGCTATTCCATCCATACCGGTTCCAACCCATTGATTTTAACCACTTTCCACTCCTCGTAAGGAATAATCAGCCATTTGCGTTTGCGCTCTTTGCGAAATTCGATCTCCAGCGGACCCGCGTTCTGCGATTCGGGTCCCGCGTCGTTCCAGACCACCTTCACCTCGGTGCGCGCGGTGGCGCGGTCGCCCCGCACTTCAATCATTGGGGGCGTGTATTCGGCACGCAACGCTTGCGCGTTTTTGAAAAAGTTCGCCAGTTGATAGCGTAGTTGCTCTTTGTTCATGCCGCTCCATTCGAAGTCGTCTGCGACCATCGCCATCAGCGCGTCCACATCTTCGCGTTCAAAAGCCTGTTTTCCCTCGACGAACATCTGCTGAATGCGCTCTGTTGGGTTGATGGGGGGTGGGGTGGCGATGCTGATGAGGAGGCGCAGGGCAATCAGCACCAGTACGATCCCGCCCACGAGCCAGGGTAATTTTGCCCGCATCGCCTCACCATCCCAGCGGGTGCCAGACGGTCTTCATCTCCACGAACGGCTCGATCCAGTCCAGCCCCTGCGCCTGCTCGCTGCACCATTCAGCACGGTTCAGGCGCGGGCTGTGGTGCAGCCGTTTGACCGTCTCGGCAGCGGTGATTTCGTAGGGGGCGCGTTGTTCCTCTGGCACGCCGCACAGGTTCAGCGCGTCCACCTCCACATGGGCGCATAGGTGCGGCAGCAGTTCGTCGCGGAAGCCCGTTAGCAGGTTCACCACGCCTGCGGGCAGGTCGGAGGTCTCCAGCACCTCGCCAAAGGACAGCCCGACGGTCGGATAGCGCTCAGAGAGGATGACAACGGCGGTGTTGCCGCTAACCATCACGGGTGCCAGTAGGCTGGTGAGGCTTATTAGTGGCGCCTCGTCGGGGCAGACCAATCCGACCACGCCCATCGGTTCGGGCAGGGTGAAGTTGTGCATCGGCATCGCGACGGGGTTCAAACTGGAGAGCAGCGCGCTCCATTTATCGCTCCAGCCGGCGTAGTAGACCCAGCGGTCGATAGCAGTGTCCACCTCGCGTGCTGCCTCCGCGCTGGGAACGCCTGTGGCGAGGGTGATTTCGTGTTCGAAGGCTTCGCGTCGGCTCTCCAGCATCTCGGCGATGCGATAGAGAATCTGCCCGCGGTTGTAGGCGGTGCGCTGTGCCCAGCCGAATTGGGCTTTACGGGCAGCCTGAACGGCGTCGCGCAGGTCTTTGCGCGAGGCTTGTGCCACATTTGCCAGAAACGCGCCGCTGGCGGTACGCACCTCGAACGCCCGCCCCGACTCGCTGCGCACAAACTGCCCATTAATGAGCAGTTTATAGGTTTTCAGCACTCCCGTACGCATACGCATCGCCTACTTCTTTTCAGTCATAGGAGAATTCATCGATGGCGCGATAGGCGCCTGTTATCTGCTTGACGATTTGTGCCAGCAGGTCGTTCAGTAGTGAACTTGCGCCGAAGCGGAACCGTTCGGGGGTTAGCCACTCGGGTCCGAGCGTTTCGTGCAGCAGCACGAGGTAGCGGATGGCGTCTTTGGCGGTGCGGATGCCGCCTGCGGGCTTCATGCCGACGGCGCGCCCTGTGGCGTCATAGAAATCGCGGATAGCTTCCAGCATCACGAGGGTGGCGGGCAAGGTGGCGGCGGGCTGAATCTTGCCCGTGCTGGTTTTGATGAAGTCGGCACCCGCCATCAGCGCGATATGCGCCGCTTTACGGATATGATCGTAGCTGCCCAGCTCGCCTGTTTCCAAAATCACCTTCAGGTGAACCTGGTCGCCACACACATCCTTCACGCGGGCGATCTCGTCGAACACGCGCCGGTACTCACCCTGTAGGAACAACCCGCGATTGATGACCATATCCACTTCGTCCGCGCCCTCGCGAACCGCCCACTTGACATCGGCGAGGCGCAGATGGAAGGGGTACTGCCCTGATGGGAAGGCGGTGCCGACGGCAGCAACCTTGACACCAGTGCCTTGTAATGCCTCTTTGGCAACGGCGATAAACTGCGGATAGACGCACACCGCGGCGACATGGGGCACTTGGGCAACCTCGCGTGGTGGCATGCCTTCGCGCGGGGTGTAGGGGTTCACGGCACGGGCGCACAGGCGGCGCACCTTTTCCACAGTGTCTTGTCCCTCCAGCGTGGTCAGGTCGCACATGGCGACCGCGAGGCGCAGCGCGAACAGTTTGCTCTCTTTTTTGATGCTGCGCCGGCTCAGCCACTCGCAACGGGACTCCAGCTCATAGGCATTAACGGGCGGCACCGACCGCCACGGCTTGCCGCGCGGCGGGATCAAGCGGCGCACTTGTGCCCGATCCCGCAGGTTCACCCCGATCAGCTCGCGAAAGGCGAGGGTAGCAGGCGCGGTCGCCTGCACAGCCGTTTGTATCGGTTGCTCCAAGACTGCTGGCATCTTCGATTAGATTCCTCCGTTCGTGGACGATTCCTGCTCGATACCATGCTCGCGCAGCATGGCTTTCAGGCGTTGCAGTTCTGCTTCGGCACGCTCTGCTCGCAGGCGTTCGGCTTCTGCTCGCAGGCGTTCGGCTTCCGCTTGCTGAACAGCAGCTTCCGCATAGGTGGGTATCAGTTGTCCTTCCCGGTCATACATCCGCAGCCACGCCAATTGGCGACGCTGATACTCGCCTTCCCACACGCCCAGCCACGCCTCTAACATCTCGCTCCACAGCCAGCCCTGACGATTCGCCCGCTTCGGTTTGTAATGCCCCCGTACCAGCTCAAAACCTTTTAGCTCTTGTGTCAGTGGGTCATACCAGAAATACTCTTCCGTGCCGAACACCTGCTCATATAACGCTTTCTTGACCGTGCGGTCATTCTCTGCCGTGGTGGGCGAGAGGAACTCAATAATCACATCGGGATAGCGTCCCCCTTCTGCCCATACAATCCAGCAATCGCGTGGCTTGCTGCCATCGACCCCCTTGACCACGAAAAAGTCGGGTCCGCGATAGAGGGGGCGTCCTTCGACCACGCTTTGGGCTTGCTCGAGGCTGTAGTAGATGAACATGTTGCCGCCAACGAAGAAGTCGTTGCGGTCGCGCCAATAATAAAGTAGCGACTCGATGAGCAGGTCCATCTGCATCCGATGCCAAGCGTTCTCCATTGGGATGTCGTCCTCGGTCGGCAGCTCCAGTGGCGGCAGAGTCGGTATCGGCGCCTCGATCATAGCGTTGACTATTATACCCGCTGCTCGATAAGGCTCAGAAAGTAGCGGTGCACGCGCTCGTCGTCGGTCAGTTCCGGGTGGAAGGCGGTTGCCAACAGCTTGCCTTGTTGCACGGCAACCACCTTCCCGTTGAACTCACTGAGTATTTCCACCTCTACTCCCACGCGGCTCACAATCGGTGCGCGAATGAACACGGCTCGCACGGGGCGGTCGGCAAAGGGTTTGAAGGGCAGGTCGGCTTCGAAGCTCTCGATCTGGCTGCCGAAGGCGTTTCGGATGACCGCGATGTCCATCAATCCCAATCGTTCTTGTGAGCTGCCTGCAATCTCTTTGGCAAGCAAAATCATGCCTGCGCAGGTTCCGTAGATGGGCATGCCTTGTTGCGCTCGCTCGCGAATGGCGACATCCAGCCCGTAGCGTGCCATGAGGCGCCCGATGGTGGTGCTTTCGCCCCCGGGGATAATCAGCGCGTCGACGCTTGCCAGATCGGCGACTTTGCGCACCTCACGATAGGGGGTGCCGATGCGCTCCAGCATCGCTGCATGCTTCTCAAAATCACCTTGTAGTGCCAGGATGCCGACGGTCATCTAAAGCCCCGAACGCTTTACAGGTCGGAATATCTCGCTGACGGGCAGTTCGAAGCCTGGCAGCACATCCTCGCCAGAGAGGATGTCGCCCGGTCTAAGGGTCTGCACAGAGCCATCAGCGCGATGCACGGTGACGGTCTGCTTGTAAGGATCCACATTCCACACCAGTCGCACGCCAGCTTCCAGCCAGATAGCCGTCTTGCGAAGCACCTGCCGCTGACTGTCGCTGGGGGAGATTACTTCTACCACGAGGTCAGGGGCTAGCTCCCAGAACTCATCCGGCAGCTCAGCAGGCAGCCGCTCGGCGGCAATAAAGGCGATATCTGGAGCGAGTACCGATTCCTGACCGTCGGGATGACGGATGGTGAAGCCTGTTTCTGCCCCAAATAATTCACCCAGCCCATATTCCTCAACGAATTGCGCCAGTGGCAGCGTGACGCGAATTACCTGTCTGCCATGAGGGGGTGTAGCTGGTGACATCTCATGCACCTCTCCCCATATCAGCTCAGCACGCACCTCACTGTTGGCGTACTTTGCGGTGAACTCGGCGGTGGTCATCTTTTTCGTCTGAACGGTTGCCATAGCTCTCGTACCTCCTTACCAGCCGCGCACGGCGAGCAGTTCCTCTTCCGCCAGTTTGCGCACATCGATGCCGGGCATCGCCTCGCCCAGCCCTTTGGAGATTTCCGCGAGAATCTCTGGCTCGCGATAGTAGGTCACGGCATCGACGATGGCGCGCGCTCGCTTCACGGGGTCGGACGATTTGAAGATGCCTGACCCGACGAACACCGCTTCCGCTCCAAGCCACATCATCAGCGCGGCGTCGGCTGGCGTCGCGATGCCCCCTGCGGAGAAGTTCGGCACGGGCAGTCGCCCTGTTTGATGAATCTCCACCACCAGGTCATAGGGTGCTTGCAGCTGCTTGGCAATTGCCATCAGTTCGTCTTCGGGGGCGCTTTTAATGCGGCGAATATCGCGCATAATCGCTCGCATGTGGCGCACGGCTTCCACGATATTGCCCGTGCCCGCCTCCCCTTTGGTGCGGATCATGGCGGCGCCCTCCCCGATTCGGCGCAGCGCCTCGCCCAGATCGCGCGCTCCGCACACAAAGGGCACTTTGAAGGCGTGCTTGTGGATGTGATGCTCCTCGTCGGCAGGGGTCAGCACCTCGCTCTCGTCGATGAAATCGACGCCCAGCGCTTCCAGAATCATCGCCTCCGCGAAATGCCCGATGCGACATTTTGCCATGACGGGAATGGTGACGGCTTCTTTAATCTCTAAAATTTTCACTGGGTCTGCCATGCGGGCGACGCCGCCCTCGCGTCGGATATCGGCAGGCACGCGCTCTAATGCCATTACCGCGACCGCGCCTGCCTCTTCTGCGATCTGCGCTTGCTCGGCGTTCGTCACATCCATAATCACGCCACCGCGCAGCATCTCTGCCAATCCGACCTTCACGCGCCAAGTGGCTTTCTGCACCTCATAGCGACTTTTCTCTGGCTCATGCAGGCTCTGAATGGGCATCTCCATAGCAATTAGGATTATACCCCTTGGTGCGAGGGCAGGAATCGCGCCCCCGCACGAGAAGATTATCGTGCGATGCGGTCGGCAACGGTTGCAGTCTGGATATTGCGATTACTTGGTGCAGGCTTTCTGGCGTTCGGACTGCTGTTCGCCTTTGCGCCATCGGCAACGGTGGGCTATTTCAGCCAGTGGGGTGTTGCGCTGGGCTGGACCCAACTGCCGTCCGAAGGGGAGGATGGCTTCTGGCGTGTGTTGGCGGTCGCTTTTATGGTGATGGTGACTGTGTTAGCGTTTTGGGGCGCCCAGCCTACGCCTGCGCGTCCCGCGCTGCTGATGGTGCTCGCCGTTGGCAAGCTCAGCTCCTCGCTGTTGGCGCTGCTGTTTTACTGGCAAGTTGCTCCCTACTTCATCTACCTGCTTAACTTCATCGTAGATGGGATTATCGCGCTGGTGGTGTTCGGGTGCCGGCAGGTGTTGGTGCAGGAGGCTTCATCGGGAGGGCGGGCCCGATGAACCTGCCTGAGTTGGGAGACTCGCTTTTCTGGAATCTGCCTCGCTGGCATGGGCAGTCGCCTTTTTACGAGGTCTACTTCCTCAAATTGAATGCAAAGCGGTCCGTGCAGGATGAGGCGATCGATGCATGGGGTACATCACGACCCTCTGCTCTTTGGATCCGCTATACTTTGACTGCGCCTGCCAGGGCATCGCCCATCGGTGAGGTGTGGGCATTTATTTTTTGTGCCGATGCTCCTGCCCGCAGCCGGGGGGCAAAGTGGGCGGCGCCTATCTCCACGGTACGCTGGTGCAAGGGGTTCCCGATACGAATCGGCGACGCTGGCGAGCTTACGCACACCACAGCGTCGGGCAGTCTGATAGTGGATGGACAGCCTTTGCAGTGGGCGTTGCAGTGGGAGCCGGGCGATTCGGCAGTTGGGCTGTTTCCGATGCGCTGGATGTATCGAACGCGCTTTCCACGCACCAAGTATGTGTCACCCCACTGGAATGTGCGGGTGAGTGGCACGCTGAGCTGGGGTGAACACTGCTGGCAGGTTCGAGAAGCACCGGCGCAGCAAGCCCATATCTGGGGCACGCGCTATGCTGAACGATGGATCTGGGCGCACTGCAACGCCTTTGATAAAGCGCCCGACGCCGTTTTTGAAGGGCTGGAGGTGCAGGTGCGCTTTGGACGCTGGTTAACTCCGCCGTTGCGCATGCTCTATCTGCGTACTGCGGAGACCTGTTTCTTCACCCACCGCTGGCGCACGCTTGTTCCGCAGCAGAATGTTGCGCAGCAGGTCGGCAGCTGGCGATTTGAAGCCATAGAGGGCGACTGGCGTCTGGTCGGCGAGTGCCATGCGCATCCCGATCAGATTCTGGGCGCGTGCTACACCGATCCCGACGGTTCGCACCGCTGGTGCCACAACACCAAAATCGGGCGCGCTACGCTCCAGCTCGCCAAATGGTCGGGCGATCACTGGCAGATAGTGCTCAGCCTGCAAGCCCGCGATACCTGTGCCATCGAATGGGTAGAGCCTGTGCCCGACGCACGAATCGAAAGGTGGGTCTAAGCGATGTCGCGTCTCTATCGTGTGCTCTCAAGGCTGGGGCAGGACCTGTTTGGGCAGGATGAGCAGGTGGAGGCAGAAGCACGCGCCGTGTTTGAACAGTGGTTCTCCCAGTTGGATCCCAATGTGCAGCGGATGTTAGGCGCGCTGATAACGGCTTGCGATGCCCTGCCCCTGCTCTCCCGATCGTTGAAGCCGCTGAGTGGGCTGCCAGAGAAATCGTTGACGCGCTTTGTGCAAACAGTGCGCCATCCCTATGGGATGATGATACTGCGGCTCGTGAAAGGGCTTTGTGGTGTGGTCTATCTCTCCTCGGAGGGGCTGACCCGGCGTCTGGGGTATGGCATTCGTGCCTATAAACAACCCTCAGCGCCGCCACCACCGGAGGCGTCGCTCTGCGTGGAAGTGCCGTCGGGGGGCTTCGAAGCGCGCTATGATGTGGTCGTGGTTGGTACAGGCGCAGGTGGGGCAACCGTAGCGCGTTGCCTGAGCGAAGCGGGGCTGCGCGTCGCGCTGGTGGAGGAAGGTGAATTAGCCACGCGCACCCATACCCAGCTCCCTCTGCTGGAGCGGGCACGACGCTTCTATCGGCAAAACGGCTTCACGCTTGCGTTCGGCATGCCACCCGTGATGATGCCGATGGGGCGAACGGTGGGCGGTACGACGGTGGTCAACTCGGGCACATGCTTCCGCACCCCACATTTTGTGCTGGAGCGATGGAGGAACGAGTTTGGTGTGCAAGGCATGGCGCCTGCGGAAGTGGAGCCACTGTTTGACTGGATCGAGCAGGAACTGTGCATTGCACCCGTTGCGGACGAAGTGCTGGGCGGAAACGGGCAGGTGGTTCGGCGTGGAGCCGAGCGACTAAGCGTGCGTCATCAGCCCCTGAATCGCCCGCAACGCGACTGCCATGGCACGGGAGTGTGCGCTCTCATCTGCCCGCGCGACGCAAAACTGGATATGCGCTTCAGCATGTTGCAGCCTGCACAGAGACATGACGCGACCATCTTCACCTGTTGCCGTGTGGAGCGTGTGCTCTTTGAGGGCGAGCGGGCGGTGGGTGTGGAGGGCGTGGTGTTGACCCCTGCAGGAGGGCATTTTCGCCTGCTGGCGAACCATGTGGTATTGAGTGCGGGCGCCATCTACACGCCGTGGATCCTGCGCCGATCGGGTGTGCGCCATCCTCGCATCGGGCGTAATCTGCACATTCACCCCTCCGTGAGCGTGTTTTCCCGGATGCCTGAGGCGGTCAACGGCTGGAGCGGAGTGATGCAATCGTACGGGGTCACCGAATGGATTGAGCAGGGCACTTTGATAGAGGCGACTTTTCCCCCACTGGCAATCGGATATGGGCTACATCCCTTGCCAGGATGGGGCCCCGATCACCAGCGTTTGCTGGAATCAGTTGCTCATCTGGCTGGGGTGGGCGTGCTGACCGCCGATGAACACAGTGAGGGACGCATCGTGTGCCTGCCGGGCGCGAGCGAACCGCTCATCGTCTACCGATTGCATCAGGCAGATGCGCAGCGGATACTGCATGGAATCGCACGCGCGGCGCAGATTTTCTTTGCGGCAGGCGCTGAGTGCGTCTATACCGATCTGCCCGGCGCGGAGCAGCTTGAAACCCCCAACGATCTCAACTCGTTGCTTACCAGCGATGCTCGTTATTTGAACCTAAGCGCGTATCATCCGGGCGGCACCTGCTGTCTGGGCGAGGATGCGAACCGCTGCCCGGTGGATAGCTTCGGTCGGGTGCGCGGGCAAACACATCTCTGGGTCGCGGACGCCTCCCTTATCCCCACGCCGACAGTGGTCAATCCACAGATCACCATTATGATGCTGGCAGCGCGGGTCGCCCGTTCGCTTCTCCAGGAAGTATGAGGGCAAGGTGTGGATAAAATGCACAGCGTTCCTGAAACTATGGCGTTGTCTCCGTGTTTGATGGCGCTTCCGTTACCTGGGGCGAATCTTCATGGAGAGCGGGGTCATCCGTTGCCTGGGGCGAATCTTCGTGGAGAGCAGGGTCATCCGTTGCCTGGGGCGAATCTTCATGAAGAGTGGGGTCGTCCGTTGCCTGGGGCGAATCTTCATGGAGAGCAGGGTCATCCGTGCTCGGTGCGGATGGATGTATCGTGAGGATAGGAGGCGAATCTTTATGGGGCGATAGAAACCCCAGCAATTCGCCGATGCTCCAAGAGAGCGCGAAGATGAGCGCGATCTGGAGGATGCCCCAGAGGATACTTTGTGCCCATGATCTTCGGCGTGCAGGGCGGCGATGCGATGAAATGAGGATGTAGTTCCAGAGCAGATCATCTGGTGGGACTTCTCGCGTGCTCGGCTCAGGCGGTGGGGTTCGAGGCAACCGATTCTGCCTCCAGCGGCGGTTTGGGGGGATGGGTCTACCTGCCATTGAACTCACTCCCCCCCTCAACCTCCTCAAGCATGTTCATCAGCTCGCGGATAATAGCGTCGATTTCCGCCAGCACTGCCTCTCTATCGATAGAGAGGTGATGGTTGCGCAGGCACTGGTGATGTACCCAGCCGTAATCGGCATCGCGAGCGATGAACTCACCCACATGGATCGGCTGTTGGCAGGCACGGCAGACACCGTGGTAGCGCGCGGGGAAACTGGGGGCGAGGGGGGCGTTGCGACACTCGGCATGCACCCAGCGATGGGCGTGGGCATGGCGCGTAATGGGCATGCCGGGCAGGATGACATGACGGCAAGCCGGGCATGTGCCCGCGTAACGTGCGAGAATAATAGGTGGCTCCGCGAGCGCCCCCATCACGCAGATTTCGTCCGATGGTGCAGGAAGCCTCGCTTCCGGGTGCTGTACCTTGTGTTCTTCCCAGCGACGATTCGGCGGAATAGGTTTCATTGTAGTTTCTAACAGTTAGACGGGTCAGACATGTCCGACGGGTTAAACGAGTCAGGTGGGACCGGCTGGCTCCTTGGGCGTGGAGCAGGTGGCGGGCTGCGTCGTGCAGGTGTCAGGAAACCGCAAATGCCCTCCAGACCGGTCGCCAGCAGGCTGCCCTCCTGCTCCGAGCACAGAAAGCAGTCCGGGTGGCGCTCCGCAAGGGCAGGAAACACTTGCTGATTCACCAGGTCGTAGTACACATAGGGCTGCACGGGCAAGCAACCTGTGCAGAGTTTAACGAACTCCCACGCCAGCAGGTTCGCCACAACACCGTTCAGAAACACTACTTGCGGGTTCGGTATCCGCTCGCCTTGAATGTAGCCATGTTGGATGGACATCGCGCGCTGTTCGGGTGTGAGTTGCTCTTCCACGCTCTGGCGCACGAGGTGTCCGACGCAGGCGAGGCAGGCGGTCTCGCCCGGCAGCACCACTTGTACTTGCCCGCCGCCCTGCACAATGCGCCCCGATTCGGCACGAATACCGACTCCTGCATCCAGATAGGGTTTCAGGGCACACACCGCGACGAGGTTCAGGTATTGGCGCACCGTCGCGCTATCCACCGCGCCAATCAGCAGGTCGCATTCCAGCAACACCGGCAACAAGTCGGGCACGCGGGCATCTTGTGCCAGCGGGATAATCGCGGGTGAATCGGGTGGGCGTGTGCGATTAAGGCTCTGCGCCAGCGCTTTGACCTTGCGCCATCGGCGGCAGGCACGCGCCCAGGTGGCTCCCACCACCCGATTCAGATTGCTAAGTTCCAGCCGATCAGGGTCAATCAACACAATCTCGCCAACGCCTAACAGGGTCAACGCTTGCGCCATCTGGGAGCCAAGCCCGCCTGCGCCCACCAGCGCCACGCGCAGGTTGCTCAAGATCGCCTGCCCTGCTGCCCCCAGCGCGCGCACCTGACGGTCGTACAGCTCCTGCTGCGCCTTGTCCAGTTCGGGAGGCGCACCACCGACGATGTAGCGTGCCTCATACGGTATCCCCACGATGCAAATTCGCTCAATCGGCACGATCTGCTGGTGGAGATAGTCCCACATGTGCCCGTCGAAGCTCATGTCGGAGCCGAACACAAGCGTGCCGTGCCGAAAGGGGGGCGAGAGCCTCTCGGTAGCGAGGAACTTCTGATAGTCACTGCGATGGTCAATCGCAGAGAACCGTGGTCGGGGCGCCCAGGGGTGCGAGTGAGCTTCCAAAAGGGAGAGACCCTCGTTGGCGCAGCGTGTCAGCAACTGATGCACGAATTCACGCCGGGTAATAACCCGGCTGGCAGAGCGCTCTTCATACCCCTCGGGCGGCACTTCGATCAGCTCGCGCACCAGGAACACCGTTCGCCCCGGTAGCTCCAGCACGCGACAGAGCATGAAGCACTTCGTCTCCACCGTTCGGTCGGTTAGAAGCACCTCATCCAGCCGCGCCCAAAGCGAGCGCGTGATTCGCACTTCACCCCATGGCTGCATCATGGGCTTTCAGGGAGGGAGATCAGGCATCAGGGAGCCGTTCCTAATGCCTGATGTCTCCCGTTAGCGTCGCCAGCGTTCAAACGCTTTCTGAATCAGTTCGCAGACACTAAGCAGGGAGTGTCCTGCCAGCGGGTTCGCAGCAGGTTTCCACGAGTGAATATGTAGGCAACAGGCGGTCCAGCCTTTCAGCGAGGGCGGTTCCTCCTGGAACTGGTGCCGGTTGGGATCGTAGGAGGTGTCGCCATAGAACACATGGGGCGGGCGCTGCCCGTTCGCCAATCGCAGGTTGTAATCCACATAGAACCAGTCGGGTGGGGTCTGAGGATAGCTGGGCGGTAGCAGAATCAACACATCGGTCGAGGAGTAGTTATATCCGCGTGGGAGAGGGAAGTCGTGGATAATGACCCAGCAGCCTGCCTCGTCATCAAAGGAGGCTTGCTTCGTCTGTGAATAGTGAACGGCAGCAAGGGCTGCCTCCGTCGCGATGCGTTGCAAACGCGCGTTCATTCCGACCACCTTCAAGACCCAGCGGCATGCCTTTAGCGAAGGCCACCGTCTTCCCAACGCGGGAGCTGCGTCACCGAAGGAGCTTGGCGTACGATCTCTTGGGGCGTGGACGGTGCCGCAGGCATGATGGCTGGGTTCCGAGACGGCTCGTTCGTGGTCTCAGGCAGAACAGGTGCGAGCGAGATCTCGTACTCGACGCCGTTCAGCTTGACTTTTTCCTTAACTGCACTCTGGTTCTTCATCGTTAGAACCCTCCTTGCTTTCATAATACCCTAAATCGCTGTCAAGAGTTCCCGCGAGGTGTTCGAAAAATCCTCGTTTGGCAGGATATCTATCTTGCAGGAATCCCAAGTGGGGTATGGAATAGACCCTCCTGGAGGTGTGAGATGGCGACGAAGGAAGCATTGATCGAAGGGCTGAATGTGGATTTGGCGAACGAGTATCAGGCGATTATCACTTACATCACCTACGCCGCGACCGTCACGGGCATCTATCGCGAGGAGATGAAGGAGTTTTTCCTGCGCGAAGTGCCTGACGAGCTGCGCCACGCCCAGTTTCTGGCAAGCAAGGTGGCAGCGCTGGGCGGCACCCCGACCACCACACCTGCCCCTGTGCCCACTGCGGGCGACCTGAGGCAGATGCTGGAGAATGTGCTCCGTGCCGAAGTGGACACTATCGAACGCTATAAGCAGCGACTGCGTCAGGCGGAGGAGCTGGGCGATTATGGGCTGGCGAACGACCTGCAGCAAATTATCTCAGAGGAGACACAGCACAAGGAGTCGATCGAGATGATTCTGCGCGGGCTGTAAGGAACTTATTCGTGGCGCAATGCTTCGACAGGGTCGCGCGTCGCGGCGCGATAGGCGGGAAGGGTGCCGAAAATCAACCCGACCAGCCCGCAGACACCCAACGCCAGCCCAATTGTATCCAGCTCTATCAAGGGTTTCAGCACCGTGTAGCGGTCGATGAACCAGCAGGCAAGCCAAGCGAGGGCAACACCGATGGCACCGCCTGTAAGGGCAATCAAGGTTGCTTCCAGCAGGAACTGCCAGAAAATATCGCGCTGACATGCGCCCACCGTCTTGCGAATGCCGATCTCGCGCACGCGCTCCGTCACGCTCATCAGCATCACATTCATCACTCCAATCCCGCCCACGATCAGCGCGATGGAGGTGATGCCCGCCAGTGCGACCGACACGATACGCAGCAGGCTGAAGAGGCGTTCGAGCAGGTCTTCCTGAGTCAGCACAGAGAAGTCCTCGCTGCCGCCGTGATTGCGTCGCACGGCTGCCCGGATGCGCTCGACCAGCTGGCGTGGCTCCCTCTCGGGCACCGTCTGGGCGATAATGCGATGGATCTGGTGGCTGCCCATGGCTTGTTGCAGGCTGTGGATAGGCGCGTAGATAGCGAACTCGAAGCCGCCGCCTCCGAACAGGGAACGCTGGCTCGCCTCCGCCGTCACGCCAACCACACGGAATGGCACGCCATTCAGGCGCACCGTTTTGCCCAGAGGGTTCTCATCGCCAAACAGCTGGCGAGCAGGCTCTGGCCCCAGAATGCAGACTCGCGCGTTGCGCTCCTGCACCGTGAACAATCGCCCTTTCGCCAGCGCATGAGGGCGCATCTTGAACCAGTCGGGTGTTGTGCCCAAAATCAGGGAAGCGTCTGCCCAGCGATTACCTCGGTTCGCGCCGCCCGCCACAAACATAATGGGAGCGACCCGACGCACACCCTCTATCTGGCGCACCACTTCCAGGTCGCTCTCGCGCAATGTGCTTAGCCCAATAAAGCTCATCGGATTAAACGGGTTTTCGGGACTGATTCGCCCAGGCAACACAATCACCAGGTTGACCCCCAACGATTCGACTTGCTGTTTCACATCCTGTTGCACGCCCTTGCCTAACGAAATGAGCATCACGATGGCAGCGACGCCGACCGTCATGCCCAGCCCGCTCAGCAGGGTGCGCCGTGGGGTCAACCAGATCGACTCTAACGCCGCGTGGAAACTTTTCATGCCATCCGCCCGTAATATTAAGCAGGAAGGTGGACTTGACTCCAGAAAAGACCTCGATGTGCCATAATATAGAGTGGGAACGAGTTCACCTTCCTTCCTTGGGGGTGGCAGGCTTTGCTCTCCTTTCACTGCCACCCTCCTTTTTATTTTCCCCGCTTTGCAGCGCCTCATACACCATCACGGCGGCTGCCACATCCTCCAGGGCGATGCCCAGCGATTTAAAGAGCGTGATCTCCTCCGGCGATTGGCGCCCTGGCAGTTGTCCGCCCACAAGATGCGCCAGCGGATGCACACGCTCCCAGCTGAGGCGGCGCATTTCGATGGGCAGGATCAGCTCAGCGGCTTCGAGGCGTGCTTGCTCCGGGTCGTCCACGAAGATACGGTCGCATCGCCCCACGGCATAAGTATCCAGCTCGCGTCGTGCCAGCGAATTTGCCCCCACCGCGTTGAGGTGCATACCCGGTCGGAGCATCGCGCCCGTCAGAAATGGCTCGCGCGCGTTCGTGACGGTGATGATGATGTCGGCGTTCTGCACCGCTTCCTCCACGCTGTTTTTCGGTTGAACCGGGATGCCGAGTTGCTCACTCATCTGCTGGCAGAAAGCGTGTAGGCGTTCGGATGTGCGACTGAAGGCATATATCTGCTGGATGGGGCGCGCCGCACACACCGCCTGCAGTTGCGTGGCAGCTTGGTGACCGGTGCCGATGAGGGCAACCCGCGTGGCATCCTCGCGTGCCAGATAACGGGTGGCGACCCCCGTCGCCGCCCCCGTGCGAATGCGTCCCAGTGTATCGGCTTCGATCAGGGCGAGCGGTTGCCCACCTGTTGCCGATGCCAACAGCATATGGAAGCGCGTGCCCGTTGGGAAAGAGAGATAGGCCTTATAGCCGAGATAGCCTTTGCTGTGCCATGCCGCGCCCATCAAGTGGAGCGTGCCTTGGGGAGTATGGACACGCTGGCGAGGCTGGTTCGTGGCGCGTCCATGGGCCCAATCGCGGAACGCGGCTTCCACCGCTTGCATCGCCCGCTCCATCGTCAGCACCTGCGCCACTTCATGCTCCCGGATAAGCCACACCGACGCGCCGTTCAGCACAATCTGTTCCGCCATACGCTTTACTGAGCATACCCTATACGAGGGGCGGTCCGCTCCGCCCGCCGTCGAAGGGGTATCCTCATGTTTATGCGAGGCAACGGGGTGATTGCGCGGTATCGGGCGTATCTGCCCGTCACCGAGCGTACGCCCATCGTGACACTGAACGAGGGGAACACTCCCCTTATCGAAGCGCCGCGTCTGGCAAGCCTGCTTCACCCTGAAGCACGCCTCTTTCTGAAGCTGGAAGGAGCCAACCCCACCGGCTCTTTCAAAGATCGGGGGATGACCGTCGCCGTATCCAAAGCGCTGGAAGAGGGTTCCCGTGCGATTATCTGTGCCTCGACGGGCAATACCTCTGCATCGGCAGCAGCTTATGCAGCACGAGCGGGACTACAGTGCTTCGTGCTATTGCCACACGGCAAGGTGGCGCTGGGCAAATTGATTCAGGCATTGATGCATGGCGCGCAGGTGTTGCAAATTGAGGGCAACTTCGACGAGGCACTGAAGCTGGTACGCACCATCAGCGAGCAGTATCCCATCACCCTGGTCAACTCCATCAATCCCTATCGGGCAGAGGGTCAGAAAACGGCAGCCTTCGAGATTTGCGATGAATTGGGCGACGCGCCCGACTATCATGCGATTCCTGTGGGCAATGCGCGCAACATCGCGGCGTATTGGCAAGGTTTCTGCGAATATCACGCGCTGGGTAAGACCACACGCCTGCCCAAGATGTTGGGTTTTCAGGCGGCGGGCGCCGCACCTCTGGTGGAGAATCGCGTGATCGAATCGCCTGAAACGCTGGCGACCGCTATCCGAATCGGCAACCCGGCGGGCTGGCAGGAGGCGGTGCAGGCACAACAGCAATCGGGCGGGCTGTTTGAAAAGGTGAGCGACGAGGAGATACTGGAGGCGTATCGTTTGCTGGCGAGCATGGAGGGTGTCTTTGCCGAGCCTGCCAGCGCCGCCCCGATTGCCGGGCTGCTCAAGTTGGCGCGAACAGGCTATTTCACGCAGCCTGCCACTATCACCGTCACGCTGACGGGGCACGGGCTGAAAGACCCCGACACCGCCCTGCTCGCCAGTGCGTGCGAACCGATGCGCGTGCCCGCACGCTACCAAGAAGTGATACGCGCGCTGGGGCTGAAAGCGTGACGATGCGTTATTTGGCAATCGATCCAGGCACACAAAAGGCGGGGGTAGCGATCGCCGAGCTGCCCGACCAGTCCCGCATGGAAGACAAGTCGCCCACTGAGCCGAACCGCTTCGACGAACTGCTGAACACGGTTCAGATTTTGCATCGGGCAGTGCTACCCCTCGAAGAGCTGCTGGAACGCCTGCCTGTGTGGCTGGAGCAGTATGCCCCGCAGCGGCTTCTGCTGGGTGCAGGCACAGGGAGTAAAGCGCTGCTCGCCCGCTTGAAGGAACGGTTCCCCCATCTGCATTGGGAGCTGGTCGAGGAACGCGATACGACACTGCAGGCGCGACGGCTCTATTTTCATTTTCATCCGCCGCGCGGCTGGCGACGCCTGCTGCCGATGGGCTTACGCATCCCCCCTGAACCCTATGATGACTATGTAGCACTGCTGCTCATCCTGAGAAAGGTCGGGCTTGGAGGTTGACAAGGGCATCTGTTTTTTGCTGCACACAGGCTGAAAAAAGACTATTTGCCATTAAAGGGAGGGTACATTTTGCGATTCCATGTATTATATGCATGGAGGTAAATGACGATGCGACCCGAAGCAACTGAGCAGTTTGAAGCGCGCACAGGCGCGCTGCATGACGGCAGCATCGGTTCCGCGAGGAACCCCCAATTCGTTGAAACAAGGATGAACCCGCATGGTTCATCGCGTCTCTGGACTCGCCGCCTGCTCTGGCTGGCGATGGCTTTTACCCTGTGCTTTACCATCATCACCGGCACACTGTCGGCACAGACAGAGTGTGCCTTCGCGGATGTGAACGGCGACGGGGTTGTGGATGATGCCGACCTGTTGCAGGTGCTGTTCTGCTTCGGCACTGAAACGCGACTGACCATTCCCGAACTCAATCATGCCCTGCGGATGCGCTTGCCGGGCGCGTTCCCACGGCGATTCCCTGCTGCGCCCGATGTTCCGTTCGATCCACAGAACGCTGCGTTTGCCAGCACCCGCCCGACAACCGCCGATTCGTTCTTCGATGTGTTTGTCGCGTGGGATACACGCGCGGACTTCCATCAGTTTGGCGTGGAGCAGATTGCGCCGGGGCTGATCGTGGGGGCGGTGTATCTCCCTAATGGTTTTGCACCAACTGGGGAACCTATCCAAGAAGGCTTCTATCTGGTGCGGATGCGCTCACGCGATATGGAAGACTGGCGAGCTGACCTGCTGGATGCACGCACGGGGGTCGTGATTGCCGCAAATCTGCCTGCGGCTGCTCAGCGCGTTATCCGAATCCCCATCCCGGGCACACGCAACGACATCGCCATCAAGATCCATCCGAACCCCGCCAATCCGAACGGGTTCTGCGTCCAGATCTGGCTAAGCTACCTGTGCCCGAATGGTCTCTGGCTGGATCAGGTGCTTATCTGGCAGCGCTGCTTCCCGTAAAGACCTCCGTAGCATAGCCTGACAAGAGGGCAGACCCGGTTGTCTGCCCCCGTTTTTCATCGATTAATTAGGTTCAAGAGGAAGCCCTGCTACCACCAGCCCCAGCCTTTGCGGTAGGGCGGGCGGATATAGCGTTCCGCTTCAGGCACGTTCGTCACGCGCCCATGCCGTGCGTCATAATTTATCTTTTGCCCCACACGGAACGCCACATTACCCAGCAGCACCGCCTCGGTAAGCATCGTCGCATACTCGAAGTGGCTGAAGGTGGGACTGCCCGTTTTGCACGCTTGAATCCACTCGGCGTGGTGTCCGGGCGAGCGCGGGATGCTGGGCATAGGGGGTTGGAAGTCGGCAAATTTCGCCTGTGGGAACAGGAAACAGCGGTCGGCATGGGGGAAGTAAATCACGCCCTTCTCGCCCACGAACAGCGTACCATTCGGAGCCAGTGGGCGACCTTCCACCAGCTCATTACTGGGTTTGCGCCCGCCGTCGTACCAGGTCAGGCGTACAGGCGGCATTCCCTTGCGGGCAGGGAATTCGTAGCGAACGATGCTCCACTTCGGACCCGTTTCGGGATGGTGTGGTTCGCCTTCTGCCTCCACGCTGGTCGGTAGCCCCAGCTCTAATGCCCAGTAGGCCGTGTCGATGATATGGCAGCCCATATCCCCTAACGCGCCTGTGCCGAAGTCCCACCAGCCACGCCACGCAAAGGGATGGTAAGCAGGATGATAAGGGCGTGCTGGGGCAGGTCCCAACCACAAGTCCCAAAACAGCGTGCTGGGCACAGGTGGCGTATCTTGCGGGCGGTCGATGCCCTGTGGCCAGATGGGGCGGTCGGTCCAGCAGTGCACTTCACGAATCGCGCCAATCACGCCCGAACGCACGATCTCCACTGCCTGACGCAGGTTGTTGCTGGCGTGTGCCTGGTTGCCCATCTGCGTGGCGACTCGAGCACGACGCGCCGCCTCACGCACCATGCGTGCTTCCCACACGGAATGCACCAGGGGCTTCTCGCAGTAGACATGCTTGCCCAGCTGCAGCGCGATGAGTGTGGGCAGCGCGTGGGAATGATCGGGTGTGCTGATGACCACCGCGTCGATATCGCGCTGACGCTCCAACATACGCCGATAGTCCACATAGAGGGCAGCGCGTGGGAAGGCTTGCGCGGCGGGTGCGAGGCGTTCCAGATCCACATCGCACAGGGCGACGATGTTCTCACTACTGACCGCCTGCAGGTTATCCCAGCCGCGCCCACCCGTACCGATGATGGCAATATTGAGCTTGTCATTGGGCGATTGCCCCTTACCCAAGCCGCTCTTGAGGAAGAGCAACCCCATGCCTGCCGTTAGGGTCTGCTTCAGAAACTCTCGCCGTGTCGTCTTTTGCGCTTCCATCGCAGACTACTTACTTCGCGCCACGGTGCCAAGCTCCTGCTTGCTGAGTCAGGCTGTTCTTCAGCGATTCCGCCGCAGACCGCAAAAGCAGAATCTGTCCGTCGTGCGCCGCCGAGAGGAGACATGCCAACCGACTGAGCAATTTTGCAGAAAATTGAAACACCCTCGCTTCTGCCCTTCAAACCCTCAAGGGCACAGAGAATCTCTGTGCCCTTGAGGGTTATACACACACTCAACACCCGCTGCCGAAGTTGAACAGCACCTGTAGCAGATCCGCATCATCCACGATGCCGTCTTTGTTGATGTCTTCATGGCGGGTCAATCCTGTGCCGGGCGTGCCAAACGCAAACAGCACGGCTAAGAGGTCGCTATCGTCGATGCAGCCATCGCCGTTCGTGTCGCCCGTGCGCCAAGTGTCCAGCAGGAACGCCTCATAGCGCCCTCTCACCGCGTTCCTGCCCCACCCCACGATGTAGCGACCATCGGGCGAAATGGCATAGGCAGAGATCAAGATTGAACCGTGTGGCAACAGGTAACGGTAGACATCGTTCAGATCTTCTGCATTCGCGGGCACCTTCCAACGACAGGCATATTGACTTGATAATATTCCGACCGCAACATTACCGTCCGCTGACACAGCGTATGCTGCAGCTTCAACGTAACCTGGGGGTAGTCCAAGCGCTTGCATCCCATCCGACACTGTCCAGCGAAAGGGGCGAGTTGGATAGCCAGGTATCTCGCCAGTACCGACCACCACATTGCCGTCTGCGGACACGCCAGACGCTTCACCGTTTTCACCACCTGGCAGCGATCCGAGATCCTGCATTCCGCCCGATGCTGTCCAACGAAAGGGGCGAAGCCGATTGGTGCTGTTCTTCGATGACCCAACCACCACGCTGCCATCTGCCGACACAGCGAACGCCGCGCTAAAGTGACCACCCAGTGTGCCAAGGCTTCGCATTTGCACCGCTGTCCAAAGAAAAGCACGCGTCTCTAATCCCGCGCGATCCTCTGTTGACTCGCCGACCACCACGCTACCATCCGCCGACACATCAAATGCCTCACTATAACTACCGCCCAGCGTGCCAAGATCCTGCATACCTCCAGACGTTGTCCAACGAAAGGCGTGCGTCTCATTGGTGGTCCATGCTACTCCAACCACCACGCCCCCATTCGCCGACACACCGTGTGCCTCGCTATAATTACCACCCAGCGTGCCAAGGTCCTGCATACCCCCAGACACTGTCCAACGAAAGGCGTGCCATTCGCCATTAATGGTGCATGCTCCTCCAACCACCACGCCGCCATCCGCCGACACATCAAATGCCTGACTCGCCCAATAGCAGCCACCGCCAAGTGAGCCAAGCCATGTTAGACTCTGCGCACTCACCTCGTGCATCACACCAAGCCCAACGCTCAGCGCGATTGCCAACCGAATAAGCAACCGCCTCGCTGCTTGTGTCATCACTCTTATCTTCATTATCATTAGGCTTCTCATGGGTTGGTTCCTCCTTGGTCATTTCTATCTAAGCCGCTCGCATAAGTGGAGGGATACCCACCACGGAGCGACATTTTATTATACCCCAAATGGGGCGTAATCGGGCATGTATCGATAGCCTCTAACGGGGTATACTTCCTATAGTCAGTGAATGCAACAAGACATCTAACAATCACTAAGCAAGGAGGTTAGAGTGGATATGGAGCTGGTCCATCTTGTTCCCTATTTAGCCCCTGTGTTGGGCGGTGCGGGCATTCTGCTGGCAGGGCTGAACTATTATGCGGTCATGCGCCATCCAGAGGGCACAGAGGCGATGCGCACCTATGCGCAAGCCATTCACGACGGCGCGATGACCTTTTTGCGACGCGAATATAGGGCGATAAGCCTTTTTGCGCTCGTGCTGTTTGGGGTTTTGACAGTGGCGTTTTATCAGCAGGCGCCTTGGATGGGGGTTGCCTACCTGTTCGGTGCGTTCAGCTCGATGCTGGCGGGCTATATTGGCATGAAGGCGTCGACGCGCAGTGGGGTGCGCTCCACGGAGGCAGCCCGTCAGGGCGGGATGGGCGCGGCGCTCGTGGTGGCGTTCACGGGCGGCTCAGTGATGGGGCTTGCTGTCGCCGCGCTCGGCTTGCTTGGCATCGGACTCATTGTGCTGCTGGGGCATGGGCTGGATACAAAAATATTGGTGCAGTATCTGACGGGCTATTCGATGGGCGCGTCGTCGGTTGCATTGTTCGCGCGGGTAGGCGGTGGCATTTACACCAAAGCCGCCGATGTGGGTGCAGACCTGGTGGGCAAGGTAGAAGCGGGTATTCCAGAAGATGACCCACGCAACCCCGCCGTGCTGGCTGATAATGTGGGCGATAATGTGGGCGACACAGCGGGCATGGGGGCAGACCTCTTCGAGAGTTATGTCGGCTCGGTGGTCGCGGCAGCGGTGATTGGTGCGATGCTGGCGGCAACCGGGGGCAAGTCAATGGCCTATGTGATGCTGCCTCTGGCGTTGATTGCGCTGGGGCTTATCGCCTCGGTGATTGGCGTCTTCTCCATCCGGCTCTTTCGGCAGATGGATCCCCAGTGGGCACTCAATGGGGCGACGCTGATGGCGATTCTGCTCTTTCTGGTGGGCGCGGCGTGGCTGACGCAGGCGATGGTCGCGTCTCTCGCGCCCTACTGGGCGGTGCTGGCGGGACTGTTCGCGGGCGTATTCATCGGTGTGATCAGCCAATATTACACCAGTGGTCCACCCATTCGTCAAATCGCCCGCTCCTCACGCTACGGCACCGCGACCAATATCCTATCGGGCGTAGCGGTCGGCTATCTTAGCACGGTGCTGCCACTATTGGGCATTGCGGGAGCAATCTGGCTTGCCTATGAGACAAATGGGTTATATGGGATCGCGCTGGCAGGCGTCGGCATGTTGGCGACGATTGGGGTTGTGATGAGCACCGACAGCTACGGGCCGATTGCCGATAATGCAGGAGGCATTGCCGAAGTGGCGGGCTTTGGCGAGAGCGTGCGCAAAATCACCGATCGGTTGGACGCGCTGGGCAACACGACCGCTGCGATTGGCAAGGGCTTTGCCATTGGCAGTGCGGCACTCACCGCACTCGCTCTGTTCGCTGCCTATCAGAGCCAGACGGGGCTGAAAGCGATCAATCTCACCACGCCCCAGACACTGATTGGCTTGCTGATAGGCATCGCGATGCCGAATCTGTTTGCTGCGCTCACGCTGAAGGCGGTGGCGCGGGCTTCTGACCAGATGGTGGAGGAGGTGCGTCGCCAGTTCCGCGAGTTGGGGCTGTTAGAGGGGCGTGGCAAACCCGACTATAACCGCTGTATCGATATCGTGACGACGGCTGCCCTGCGCGAGATGCTGCTGCCCGGTGCGATTGCGGTGATCGCGCCGTTGCTGGTCGGCTACTTTTTGGGCGCGGAGGCATTAGGGGGGTTTCTGGCGGGTGCGCTCGGCATGGGGGTCGTCATCGGGCTGATGATGGCGAACGCGGGCGGCGCATGGGATAACGCTAAAAAGTGGATCGAGGAAGGGCACGAGGGCGGCAAAGGCAGCGAGGCACATAAAGCCGCCGTGGTGGGCGATACCGTGGGTGACCCCTTCAAAGACACCACCGGACCCAGCATGAATATCCTTATCAAGCTGATGAGCATCGTCGCCCTCGTGTTCGCTCCCCTGTTGAAATCATGACTGTAGGGGCAGGCCCCCGTGCCTGCCCTTACAGACCCCCGTGCCTGCCCTTACAAACCCCCGTGCCTGCTCATACTGCCCCTACAGCCCCCCGTGCCTGCCCCTACTGGAGGTCAAGGAGATGGGCAGGCATCCACGCTTGGGCACTTTGGAGGGCGAGGCTCCCGCCGAGCCGAAACCCTTGGAGGGCGAGGCTCCTGCCGAGCCGAATCTGGAGGGCGAGGCTCCCACCGAGCCGTTCCAACCGACGCCGTGCTGGGATCGGAAAAGAAAATTGTGAGCGCGGCTGGGTCAGAGAAAAATTTCGGGTTCGGGGACTCATATAGGTATAATCTCCGCTAATCATGGGTATAGCGGTCGTGTTTCCAGGGCAGGGTTCGCAGCGTCCAGGGATGGGACGCGAGCTGTATCAGCATAGTCCCGCGGCGCGGCGTGTGTTCGAAATCGCCAGTGAGCAGGCGGGACGTTCGTTCATGCAACTCTGCTTCGAATCGGACGAAGAGACGCTCAAACGCACCGAGAACGCGCAACCTGCGCTGCTCACAGTCTGTTATGCGGCGTGGGAAGCCTTGCGCGAATCGCTGCCTGACTTCACACCCAACTATCTGGCAGGGCATAGCATGGGCGAATATACCGCGCTGGCAGCAGGTGGTGTGTGGAGTTTCGAGGAAACCTTTTACTGGGTGGAGGAGCGCGCGAAAGCGATGCGCAAGGTAGCAGACCGCATCGTTGGCTCGATGGTTGCCCTCATTGGGCTGGAGGCCGAGAAGGTGGAAGAGGCGTGTCGGCGGGCACAGCAAGAGACGGGCGAAATCGTCACGCCCGCCAATTATAACGCGCCGGGGCAAGTGGTCATCTCCGGCACGCCCGCGGCGCTGGAACGCGCAGTTGAACATGCCAAAGCGATGGGGGCGCGACGCGCCATTCCGCTCGCGGTCGCCGGCGCGTTCCATTCCCCCTTGATGAGCGAAGCCGCCGCGGTCATCGCGAATGCTTACCGCGACGCCACCTTCCGTAAACCCACTATCCCCATCGTCTCCAATGTCACCGCTCGCCCAATGACCGATCCCGAAGAGATCCGCGCTCTCATGAGCCGCCAGATTGCCAGCCCTGTGCGTTGGCAGGAAAGCGTGGAATGGATGTACGCAAACGGCGTCGACACCTTTATCGAGGCGGGCGTGGGGGATGTGTTAACGGGTCTTATTAAGCGCATCGTGCCCAACGCACGCTGCCTGCGTGTGGTAGACTTGAAGACGCTGGAGGAAACGATGTCCGCTTTGCGAGGTGAGACATGACCCTATCGCTGGAAGGGCGCGTCGCGTTGGTGACGGGCGCAGGGCGTGGCATTGGAGCGGCTATCGCGCGTACACTCGCCGAAGCGGGCGCATGCGTGGCTGTTTTGAGCCGTACCGAAGCCAACGCCCAGCAGGTCGCCCAACACATTGCGCAAGCGGGTGGCGAGGCGATACCTATCGCTGCTGATGTGGCGGATGCCACCGCCATCGAGAACGCTGTCAACACGATTCTCAACCGCTATGAGCGGCTCGATATTCTGGTGAACAACGCGGGCATCACGCGCGACATGCTGCTGTTGCGCATGAAAGACGAGGACTGGGACCAGGTGCTGCAGGTGAACCTGCGAGGGGCGTTTGTCGCAACCCGCGCCGCCCTCAAACCGATGCTGCGCCAGCGATGGGGACGCATTATCAATATCAGCTCGGTCGTCGGCTTGATGGGGAATGCGGGGCAAGCGAACTATGTCGCGTCCAAAGCCGCGCTGATCGGCTTCACCCGCACCGTTGCCCTCGAGGTGGGCAGCCGCAACATCACCTGTAATGCGATTGCCCCAGGTCTCATCGAAACCGACATGACACGCGCGTTGCCCGACAATTTGCGCGAGTACGCACTGCAACGCATCCCGCTGGGGCGATTCGGCACCCCAGAAGAGGTGGCGTTTGGGGTACTCTTTTTATGCAGCGAGCTTGCCTCGTACATCACGGGGCAGGTATTTATTATCGACGGCGGTCTCACCGTCGGACTGTGAAGTACCACGGTAGCGATGCTGCCGTACCAAAACACAGAGGAGGTTAAAGGAATGGATCAGGAACTGTTCGATCGTGTGCGGAAGGTCATCGTGGAACAGCTGGATGTGCGTGAGGAGGAGGTCACGCCCGACGCGACCTTCACCGATGATCTGGGCGCCGACTCTCTGGACCTGGTGGAGTTAGTGATGGCATTCGAACAGGAGTTCGATGTCAGCATCTCCGAGGAGGAAGCGGAGCAGGTGCGCACGGTGGCGGACGCGGTGCGCCTGCTCGCCGAGAAACTACAGGCGGAAGTCTAAACCATGCGGCGTCGCGTCGTCGTGACGGGGATGGGGCTAATCACCCCGCTGGGCATCGGCATCGAGCCGTTCTGGCAGGGGCTGCTGCAAGGGCGGCGGGTGATTGGACCCATCACCCACTTTGATGCAAGCAATCTCTCCACGCGCATCGCGGCGGAGGTCAAGGAGTTCGACCCCACCCAGTTCATGGATCGCAAGGACGCCCGACGCGCCTCCCGCTTCATTCAGTTTGCCGTTGCGGCGACCCGCCTCGCGCTGGACGATGCTCAGCTGACCATTACCCCCGACAACGCCGAGCAGGTCGGCGTGCTGATTGGCTCCGGCATCGGGGGTGTGGACTATATGGACAGTCAAATGCGCGTGCTGCTTTCGCAAGGACCCGACCGTATCACTCCGTTCCTCGCCCCGATGATGATTGCCGATATGGCGTCGGGCATCGTCTCGATTACCTTCGGGGCGAAGGGCCCGAATCTTTGCGTGGTCACCGCCTGCTCCACCGGCGCCGATGCGCTCGGTCAGGCAGCACGGCTGATTGAGCGCGGCGAGGCAGAAGTTATGATCGCGGGTGGCAGTGAGGCAGCGATTGTGCCGATTGGCGTGGCGGCGTTCTGCGCAGCACGAGCGATGTCCACTCGCAACGATGATCCGGAACACGCCAGCCGCCCCTTCGATGCCGAACGCGACGGATTCGTGATGGGTGAAGGGGCCGGTGTGCTGATTTTAGAGTCGCTGGAGCATGCGCAGGCGCGCGGGGCGCGGATCTACGCGGAGCTGCTCGGCTACGGCATGTCCGCCGACGCCTATCACATCACTCAACCCGACCCGGAAGGCGATGGCGCACTGCGTTGCATGCGCAACGCCATCCGCGACGCGGGACTGCAACCCACCGATATTCACTACATTAATGCGCACGGCACCTCCACCCGCTACAACGATGCCAAAGAGACGCTCGCCATCAAGCGGCTCTTCGGGGACTACGCCTATCAACTGCCCATTAGTTCCACCAAGTCGGTGACGGGACATCTGCTGGGCGCGGCGGGCGCGGTAGAAGCAGCAGCGACCATTCTCGCCATTCAGCATCAGATGCTTCCGCCCACCATCAACTACGAGCATCCCGACCCCGAGTGCGACTTAGATTATGTGCCGAACAAGCCGCGCCCGGCACAAGTGCGCTACGCCATGACGAACTCTTTCGGCTTCGGCGGGCACAACACCGCGCTGGTGTTTGGAGCGTTTGAGGGATAAGATAGAGGCAAAATCCGGTTCGGTAATACTGATAATAAACCCACAGATTTTTTTCACCCGTTCGATTGTAGACTGCAAGCCTTATCTCGCGCTGATTCAGATTACATTACCAGAACGAACCCGTGAAGATAACTGGCTCGTAGCCCGGTAATTGACCCCATGTGAGCGTCCAGAATAGCCCTATGAAGACTCCCAAGAGCCAGTAACGCACTTCAGCATCCTCCTCCAAAGCTAAAGAGTACCAGCAACAGGTCATCGTCGCTAACGAAACCATCGCCATTGATATCGGTTGCCATGCAGTTTCCTGTTGCGCCAAAGTCGAAAAGCACAGCGAGTAGGTCGTTATCATCCACACAACCGTCACGATTTAAATCGGCATTAAAAGTGGGTAGAATCGAAAAGTGTTCGATAAGCGAATTATCCACACGCCTCGCTTCCACCGTGAGCGAGCCGCCCGGCTGTAGCGAAATCACCAGATAACAATAGGTAGACTCGCGGTACGCAGTGGTGGGTGGCATCGTCCCGAAGGTGTAAAGCCCGACACCACCTCCACCGCAAGTGATATAGATTGTGCCTTCACCCTGGAGGTACTCGCCGGTGGCGGTGCTGACTGGTGTGCTATTTCGCAGGGGATAAGTGCGCTCGTATATATGGTCGTGCCCTTGCAAAACTAAGTCCACCTTGTATTGATCAAAAAGCGGCTGTAATCTATCGATGAGAAACTGGTTGTATCCCCGCCGCGCTACGGAGCCAAACAGGGGATGGTGTTGGAACACTATTAGCCAGCGAACACAGGGATTGGCGCGTGCTTCCGCCAGCCTGTTCTGAAGCCATTGTTGCATTTCGTTCCGCACAACGCTGTTAGCACGCTGATACCAGTCCGAATTAAAAGCAATAAACCTTACATTTCCATAATCAAACATATAATTAACATTATAGGTATTTTCCCCCGGCATGGCAAAGCGTGCTATAGCGGCCTCATAGCCGATTCCTACCTCGTCTTCCCATTCATGGTTGCCGAGCGTAATCATCATCGGTATCTGACGAGTTAAAGGCTCGACTTGATCCAGGTAAGTATCCCATACGGTCTGGACACCATTGGCATAGGAAAGGTCGCCGAGGTGCAGATGGAAATCAGGGTTAAGGTTAATTACATTCTGCGTATTTTGGCGCGACACGGAGCGGGTGCCATGGTCACCAAACGCCGTAAAGAGGAAAGGTCGTGGATACACGGGTGCGGTGCGAAAGGTGTAGATGGGGCTGAAGCCATTTTGTGGGTCCCCCACACGATAGTAGTAGAGGGTATCAGGTTGCAGGTTCGTCAGGGTGGCTTCGTGCAGGATGCCTGTCTGTAGGGAGTAGGTGACTTGTTGTCCATACGCAATGGAGCCAAGCGCAGGGGTTTCCCCATATTCGACTAACGTGTCTGTCGCCTGGTCGGTCTGCCACATGATTCGGATGCTGTTCGTCGGGCTGTCGCCAAAAGACAGCCTCACCTGTCGCGGCATCACTTGCGCGTGAGCAAGGCTCAAGCAGGCTATCCAGCCCAGTAGCAACGCAAATCTTCTATGGGCGTTCATTCCTGGTAAATCATACCACATCTGGCGGTCCGGGGGAAAGCAGAATCGGAAGGGCTTACGGCTCCTCCGAGTCTGGTGAACGCTTGAGCTGTTTCTGGTACTCCTCCAGTCTCTCTTTAAACTCTTTGGGCAACGCATCGATGGTGGCGGGCTTGCCATCGTTGAGTAACTCATAGTCGCCCAAATCACCGCTCCACTGAGAGGGCAAGCGCACTACATAGCGTTCACCCAGCCGTACTTCGATGATGAATACCTGCCGACTCGCTGGCATCAGCGGCAGCGACCGGTAGCGTTCAACCTGCTCGCGGAAATAGCGCAGGGAATATTCCTCGATCCACGACGCGCTTTGCTCGCTCTGTGCCTGATGAAAGGCGTATGCCAGATTGAAAAGATTGCGGTAGCCACTCCAGACACCCACTCTGCGCTCGGTGAACACGCCCAGATCTGGCTCCGACCTTTGCAAACTAATGGCGGTGTCCGAAGGCAAGCCGTTGGGATAGATGCAGTGGATGAGGATACTATACATCCCTGCCCACGGCATATCTTCGTCCCACACTCGCCTTTCAAGTCGCGTTCTGCCAAAGTAGAGATCCCGTATTAACTGCTCCCGCTGGGCAGGTGTGAAGGCAGACAGTGGCAATTCCTGACCAGCACGCAATCGAGCCATCTGATCGGCGGTTAAACTAAGCAAGAACCGCATATCGGCGTTATACAGCCACCATACGCTCGCCTGCCCACCCAAGAGCAAGCTCAGATAAAGCGATTCCAGCCCATTCCATATATGCTGATGCCCCACAATCCGTTTCAGCGAGAGGTAATCCTCTAACCGCAGATATTTCTGCTGCAGAATATGGCGCATCCAGTCGCTCAGCGGCTGTCGCTGGACGCGCTGCCCCCAAGTGTAAGATGACAATTGTGGCTTGAGCCGCAGGAGGGTTTCTGTTTCATATAATTCGTAAAAATAGGGGCGTTCGAGGATCTCGTCGAGGAAGGGTTTTAGCTCGTCGCGTCCCGCAATCGCGCGAGAAAACCCCCATGTGTGGGCACTGTCGGAAAGCATCGCCACGATCGATTTGCCTTTCTTTCGGGCGATGGTTCGCAGCACATCAGAGGGAATAAGACTCAATGGCTCCACCCGCGCGGGGTCCAAAATCTCCGGGAGCGGTACCGATTCGGTAGTTCGTTCCATCGCACGGTAGGCTTCGATGAACTGGCGGGAGCGTTCGCTCCATTCTATCCGCTCCACAGGTTGTGCGGGTGTTTGTGGTGATTGGGGTGCTGGTGCAGGCGATTCAGATGCCTGTTCCTCCTCCTCCCACAATGACGCCCACAGATACCCCTGAGCCGCATCACCGCCAGCAAACTCACGCATATCCTCGGAAGCGACGGTGACGGTGAAAAGGAACGAAGCGGGTGATTGACGCCACACCGCAAGGTAGACGCGCGTGGGCAGTTGGCTCGGCGGCGCCTGACGCAGCCAGTAATCTCCTATAACATAGCCATAGCGACGGTTGAAGTTCTCCAGCTGCTCTTTGCTAATCCCCTCGGTCGGATGGGTCCATAGGTCATAAACCAGCCGATGCTCCTGAAAATACTGTTGCAACAGGGGTTGCACCGAGAAGCCAAGAGGCAACAGGAATCGCCCCGACACATTGCTGAACACATGCTGTTCGCCTACCGGGATCTCCAGCAGCCGCTGTAGACCCATTTTTTGGATCAGGCGCATCACCAATCGCTTGCCGGCAAGGAGCGCATCTGTCTGCTCGCGTATCGATTGGTATTGGGGCATGTCCCAGGGCGTTGTGTTGCTATCCTGTGCTTCCATCTCGCGCATCAGCGCTTTGATTTTGTCGCGGTGCTGGCGCGCTTGCTGCTCCGTGAGTGGTTCCAACAGGGACTTTATCTCTTTCCGCTCGAAGGTGCGCTTCAGACCCTGAAGAATTCGCTCGTCATCCTGTTGCCTGCGCTCCTTCACGATTTTGGGCGTGCGCACGAGGTGGTAGCTGCCGTCGGGTTGCTTGAACCATTCACCATCGCTCACGACTGCCAGATGGTCCATGAGTTCTTTGAGAGGCATTTCGTGCACGCTCACCAGCACGATTTCCGCGTCGATGGGGCTGGGAGCGAATAGGCGCACGCCGGTCTGACGCGAAAGCGCTTCCAGCACTTGCTTCATGGCCTGGGCGGGTTGGTCATAAGTGACGGGCTGCGTCAGAGGGTCATCCCCATATCCCAGCACCCATAGGATGCCTATGCAAGCGACAGTATATCTTGACCATGCTCGTTGCACTTGATATCACCCCTGGTTGAGGGTTCTACTGGAGCACTCTAAATCCTGCAGGATTTATCGCCGCCCTTTAGCTCGCAGCAGCTGATCGATCCATTCCATATCCTCTGGGCGGAAGGGTGGAGGTGGCGGGTCGCGCCGATAGTCAATAAGATCCTCATAGGCTCCATCGTCATAGCACTGGTTCAGTACCGCTTGCACATCGAGGCTTACATCACGATCTCCGATTGCCAGTGGCACAGGGATACGTGGCAGTCGTTCCCGCACCGTGCGCGGATAGAGCCAGAAGCTTTCGGGGTCATCCGCGCGGCTAATGCTAATCATATAATGCCAGTGGTCTCCCACTCTTTCTATCAGCCGGGAATAAGGGGGCGCAAGCATATATTCCCCGCCGCGTAGCAGGTCGATTTCGATCAAGTGAACATCGCTTTTGAGAATCTCGCTCTGCTTCTGGCGATACAATTCCCACCCCTTGGTGCGTGGCTCCTTATTGCTGGGGCTAAGCACCTCGATGACTGTCACGACGCGCATATCGTGGGCGCGGTCCAAAATATGGATGACCCCTTCGGTGTGTAATCTCTCCTCGATATGGAGCACAACGGGCGTATCACATTCGGGTTCCAGCACGGCCGTTGTGCCCGTGCGAGAGGTGGCAGGTTTTAGGAGGGTGACATCGGGCACGATTTCGCGCTTCGCCTCCTCCACATAGATGCGTTCCTCGATGCGCACACTGTAGCGTGGGCGCACCTGGGGCTGCAGGGCGTTTCGAATATAAGTTATCAGGCTGTGATGCACATCGCTCCAGAACGCCCTGTCCTCCAGATAGGGGTCCATGCCGGGAAATGGGCTTGCCATGTCGCCTCGCCCTCCAGAGAAATTATACCGCGATGCGGATCCCCCCTGCGCTTCATTCACGCTTTGTGGCTGTGTTGCGGAGATACTCTGCTGCCTCTTCAGGCGCAACAATATTGATGTAAACGCCTGTGCCCATTTCAAAGCCCGCTGGGACGGCAAGGCGCGGCGCCAGCGTCAGGTGCCAGTGGAAGAGCGGCTCATGTTCCAGATTGACCGGCGCAGTGTAAATCATGTAGTTATAGGGTGGGTCATCCAGAATGCGAGCGAGCCGTTGCAGCACTTCCTGGAGCGTTGCCGCGAACACTCGATGCACATCAGGTGGCTCCTGTGCGAAATGCGCTGCATGGTGCTTTGGCAGAATGCACACTTCAAATGGGTAGCGTGAAGCGAAGGGGGCAAACACCATGAAGTGGGTGTTCTCCAGTATCACACGCGTGCCCGAATCCCTCTCTTGGGCGAGCATGTCGCAGTAAAGGCAGCCTCCACGCTGATCCGCGTAGCGCATAATGCCATCGATTTTGCGCTGTACCACCTCTGGCACGAATGGCAGGGCCGTAAGTTGTGAATGGGGATGCTCTAAGGACGCGCCTGCAGGTTTGCCATGGTTGCGAAAGAGTAGCACATATTGGAAGTGTGGATCACGCTGCAGCGACAGGGCGCGTTCTCGGTACATTCGGATAGCCTCCTGCCATTGGTCAGGAGGCATCGTGGCAGGATGTTGATTGTGCAGAGGCGTTTCGATAATCACCTCGTGCGTGCCGAGGGCATGCATCGCTGTGTAGATACCCACGCGGCGTGGGTTTAAATCACCCGCCTCTGTTAGCGCGGGATATTTGTTCGGCACCGTACGCACCCACCAGCCGGGCGTATTGGGCAAGCTGTCCGCTTCACGGAAGGCGCAGATTTCGGGGGGAGTTAGTCCCTCGTTGCCCGGGCAAAAGGGGCAGGTGTCCAGCCGTTCGGGTTTAGGCGAATCGCTCTCCTCGCTTTTGCGAAAATCGTGCGGGCGACGGCTGCGTTCCGTCGCGATAATCACCCATTCCCCACTGACGGGGTCGCGTCTCAGTTCTGGCATGGAGAAGATTATGCCATGATTGCCCTTAGCGTTTCAGCCGCCGGGCGGCGGTGGGAAGTCCAGCACGGTGACGGGCACGCGCAGACTGACTCCCGTGCGTGTGTCGGTGATAATGAGGTAGGTGCTGCCGCGGGCAATGCCCTGGAGGAAGCGGGTGTTGTTCTCGCTGCCCGCCAAGGTTGCCACATTGGGGTTCTCGATGGACCAGACAAAGTTCGCCTCAACAATTGTGCCGTTCACATCGCGCATAGTGGCAACGATTTGCTGCCGTTGTCCAGCCCATACTTCCACCTGCACCGGGTTCGTCTCGATGCGGTAGCGGTTGAGGTCATAGCGCACTTCGGGTTGTGAGCCGATGACCACATTAAACTCCTGCGCGATAATCTGCCCGTTGTCGAGGGTGATTTCGACGCGGATGTGATGCGTGCCTGGGGGCAAGTCGCTTAGGTCAAGGGGTGCAGTGCCCCGTTCGACGCCGTTGACGAATACGCGCGCGCCGGCGGGCGTACCCACCACGCGCAGCGTGCGGGTGTTGACACCACCGCCGCCACCGCCTGAGCACGCCCACAAGAGGAGCAATATCAGTGCGCCCAACACGATTCTCAGCCCGTGTCCTGTTCCTTGCATGCGTGTCCTACCTCTCGCCTACCGCCTTACTGCTTCCGTTAGACGATTTGTCAGAACTCGGCGTTTCCCGGTGTGCGCGGGAAGGGGATAACATCCCGGATGTTTTTCATGCCCGTGATATACATGAGCATGCGCTCGAAGCCCAGTCCAAAGCCTGAATGGGGCGCGGAGCCATATTTGCGCAAATCAAGGTACCACCAGTAGTCTTGCTCGTTCAGCCCCGATTCGCGGATGCGTTGCAACAGCACATCGTACCGTTCCTCGCGCTGGCTGCCTCCGATAATCTCACCCACACGCGGCACCAACACATCCATCGCCCGCACGGTGCGCCCATCGTCGTTTAGGCGCATATAGAACGCCTTAATCTCCTTCGGGTAGTCGGTCACGATGACGGGCTTTTTGAACGCCTCCTCCGTCAAATAACGCTCATGTTCGGTCTGCAAATCGTTGCCCCACACAGGTGGGAACTCCCAGTCGCGCTCCGCCTTCTGCAAGATTTGGATTGCCTCGGTGTAGGTGATATGTTCAAACGAGGCGGTCGCCACATGCTCCAGTGTGGACAACACGGTGTTGTCAATGCGTTGATGAAAGAACTCCATGTCCTCGCGGCAGTTGTCCAGCACATATTGAATGATATATTTCAGGAACTCCTCGGCGAGGCGCATATTGTCGGGTAGCTCGTAGAACGCCATTTCGGGTTCCACCATCCAGAACTCGGCGAGGTGGCGTGGCGTGTTGCTGTTCTCGGCGCGGAAAGTGGGCCCGAAGGTGTAGACCTTACCGAACGCCAGCGCGAACACCTCCGCCTCCAGCTGACCGCTCACGGTGAGATAGGTGGGTCTGCCGAAGAAGTCTTGGCTCCAATCGATGCGCCCGTCGGGCGTGCGCGGCGGGTTCTCTAAATCAAGCGTGGTGACACGGAACAGCGCGCCTGCACCTTCACAGTCAGAGGGCGTGATGATGGGTGTATGCACATAGAGGAAGTCGCGTTCCTGAAAGAACTTGTGGATGGCGTAGGCGAGCGTGTTGCGCACGCGGAACACCGCACCGAAGGTGTTGCCCCGCACGCGCAGATGGGCAATCTCGCGCAGAAATTCGAACGAGTGCCCTTTTTTCTGCATGGGGTAGGTGGCGGGGTCTGCCTCACCGTATAGGTGGATATGCTCCACGCGCAGCTCCACAGGCTGACCAGGCGCGGGCGATTCGACCAGCTCGCCCGTCGCGGCGATGCAGGCACCCGTCGTAATGCGTTTCAAAAGCTCTTCCGGAATGACCCCTTCGTTCACGACCAGCTGCAGGCTTTTGAAGCGTGAGCCGTCGTTAAGCTCAATAAAGGAGATGCCTTTTGAGTCGCGCCGTGAACGCACCCAGCCGCGCACTGTCAGCCGACTGCCCACAGGCATCTGATACGCTTGCTTCACACAGACCAGCTTCGGTTCCATATGAGAGCATTTTACCTGAAAGCGTTCCCTGTGCGCCTGCTTCATATAACCGAGCTGGGAGTGAGGGACAGGTCTGGCAAAACGGTGCTCTGAATAGGTTCTGCCTCCGCGAAAGAGCGCCAGTGCCAACCCGTTTCTGTACGGCTCAGCACCGAGATGTGATTTGAGGGCAGTCCCACCAGCCAGACCTCCGGCAGCCCAAGGCATGGTAGTCATCCAGCTTACTGTTGAGGTCTGCCAGTTCATCGGAGGGCGAAAGCACCTCCACCACCAAATCGGGTGCGAACTCGATACGCGGCGCGCTCTCCAGGTCCTCAAGCGATTTCACGCGCTCTGCTCGGATAAAGATGAGATCGGGCTGGCGCACGCGCAGGGGGCTGCGCTGAATGACTACATCGATTGGCGAAAGAACCACATAACCTTTCTGGTGGGTTTCCATCTCGTTCACAATCCGTTGATACAGTCGTCCTATAGTGCGCTGGTGGCGTACAGTGGGCGCAGGCCACTCACGCACCTCCCCATCGATAATCTCTTGGCGCGTGTTAGACGGTGGTAGCTGGACAAATTGCTCCCAGGTGACTTGCCGCGTTTGCTGAATCGTGTCGGTAGCTGCCATTGTGCAGCACCTCCGTTGGAATTATACCTTTCACCCACCCCAGTTGCGCGGCAGGAAGAGCTGGATATAGCGTTGGATGGCGTAGCGGTCGGTCATGCCGGCGATATAGTCGCACACCGATTGGGCATGGGCTTCGGTGCTTGGCTCACGCGGGCGGAAGTTGGTGGGCAGCGCATCGGGATGCTCCATGTAATATTCGAACAGCTGAGAGATGATCGTGCGCATCTTTTCACGCTCCGCCAGCACACGCGGATGGTGATAGAGCCGTTCGAACATGAACTCCTTCATGCGGTTCATCGCTTCGAGCATAGCGGGGCTCAGCTGTACGATGGGTTTGCCGTCGCTTTGTTCCACCACATCCATCACCATGCGGGCGATGCGTTGGCTGTGCGTGTGCCCCAGAAATTCGATCAGGTCGCGTGGTAGATCGTCGGAGGTTAGCAAACCTGCCCGCATGCCGTCGTCCAGGTCGTGATTGAGATAGGCGATGCGGTCTGCAATACGCACGACGGTCGCTTCGAGCGTGGTGGTCTTTTCGCTTTCTGCCTGGCTGAGGTCTGCGCGCCCTTTGGAATGTCCAACGATACCCTCACGAACCTCGTGGGTCAGGTTCAGCCCCTGCCCGTCTTTCTCCAGCACATCGACCACGCGCAGGCTCTGTTCATAGTGGCGGAAGCCTCCATGCGGCACATAGTGACGCACGATGGCGTCCAGCGCTTCCTCGCCCGTGTGTCCGAAGGGGGGATGCCCCAAGTCATGCGCCAGGGCAATCGCTTCCGTCAGGTCTTCGTTCAGTCGCAGGGCGCGGCTAATGGTGCGCGCGATTTGCGCCACCTCTAAGGTATGGGTCAGACGCGTGCGGTAATGGTCCTCTTCGGGGTCTAAGAAGACCTGCGTTTTGTGCTTTAGTCGGCGGAACGCTTTACAGTGGATGATGCGGTCCCGGTCGCGTTGAAAGGCGGTGCGCACTGGGTCGGGTGGTTCAGGCACAGGTCGCCCGCGTGATTGACTACTTTTCGCGGCATAAGGGGCGAGTGTTTCGCGTTCCAGCTGCTCCAATCGTTCGCGAATGGTCATCGCTCAATACTGGATCAGGGTATGGACATCATAGCCGCGCAGGTTTTTGCGTCCTCCAAGGAAGGTCAGCTCGATGAGGAACACGAAGCCCGCCACGGTGCCTTTCAGTCGTTCAATCAGCCGTGCCGAGGCGGCGGCGGTGCCGCCTGTTGCCAACAGGTCGTCCACCACAACCACGCGCTGACCCGGTTCAATCGCGTCCGTATGGATTTCGACGGTGTTCGTGCCGTACTCCAGGGCATACTCTTCCGCGATTTTTTCACCGGGGAGCTTGCCCAGCTTGCGAATCGGCACGAAGCCCAGCCCCAGATTGACCGCGATGGGCAGCCCAAACACGAACCCGCGCGATTCGATGCCAGCAATCACATCGGGTTTCAGCGAGCGGGCATGCTCGGTCATAAGGTCAATGACTTCGCGCAGTGCTTGCGGATGCTTCAGCACGGGCGTAATATCTTTGAAGATAATGCCCGGCTCCGGAAAATTCGGTATATCCCGCACCAGTTGTGCCGCCAGCAGCTCTGCCATCTTTTATCCTCCACTTGCTACTTGCTATTTGCCGTTCACTTAGAGTATACCACAGAGGATAGCTCCCTGTCCCATTCGGATTGGAAGATGTTCGAACCATTCTGCAATGGGTAAGCCCCTCCATGCCCAACTCATCATCCTGGCCTGCTAAGCGTTCGGATGTTGCCGCGGTGTTGGCTGGCGGAGCGTCGTTTTGCATGGTGGCTCTGTGATTGTCGCTTAGGTCGCCGTGATGAGGGGTTATGGGATGTGGGGGTGTGGAATTTTGTGGGTGAGCGTGCAGCTGCTGATGCGTCAGATTGCACGCACAAATCACCCTAAGCAACTTCTTAGACGAGCGCGCACCAGCTGGGGTATCTCGGCAGGAGTATCAGCAATCGGCACGCCTGCCTCACTGAGTGCCTGCACTTTGGACTGTGCACTGCCTTTGCCTCCGGAGATAATCGCGCCTGCATGCCCCATTCGCTTGCCCGGTGGCGCGGTACGCCCCGAAATAAACCCAATCACCGGTTTGGTCATGTGATGCTTGATATATTCAGCCGCTATCTCCTCGTCCGAGCCACCGATTTCTCCCACCAGCACGATCGCCTCCGTCTGAGGATCCGCTTCGAACATCGGTAATACATCCATAAAAGTGGTGCCAATGATTGGGTCGCCTCCGATGCCCACGCAGGTCGATTGTCCAAACCCAGCCCGGGTCAACTCATGCACAATCTCATAGGTCAGGGTGCCGCTGCGCGACACCAGCCCGATATTGCCCTTACGGAACAGGTTGCCCGGCATAATCCCAACCTTGCACTCACCTGCCGTCGTGATGCCAGGGCAGTTAGGGCCAATGAGGCGGCTTTGGGTGCAGCGCTTCAGATAGTTCACCACCCGAATCATATCTTGCACGGGGATTCCTTCGGTAATACAGACAATCACTTCGATGCCGGCATCGGCGGCTTCGAGAATGGCATCGGGAGCGAAAGGCGCGGGCACAAAGATACAGGAGACATTCGCGCCCGTCTCAGCGACCGCCTGCTTCACTGTATCATACACGGGCACGCCCAGTATCTGCTGACCGCCCTTACCCGGCGTGACACCTGCGACCACCTTCGTGCCATACTCCAGCATCTGGCGCGTGTGGAACTCGCCTTCGCGCCCCGTGATGCCTTGCACCAGCACCTTTGAGTTTGCGTTCACCAAGATCGCCATGCTCCCAATTGTACCCTATAGTCCCTCCAGCACCGCTTGCAAGGAGAGTTCTGACACTCCGGTGCAGGTATCGGCAGCGCCGTAGTAGATTAGCAGGCGGTCGTCGCGCACCACGGCTCCTGTTGGGAAAATCACATCGGGCACGAAGCCTTCACGCTCAAAATCGGCTTCGGGCACAAGGATAGGCTCGGTTCCAATCTTCAGAATGCGCTCCGGTTCGTCGGGATGCAACAACATCGTAGCAGCGGTGTAGACGCCTACGCCGCGTTCGCCCGGCAAGCGGCGTGTCGCATGGTAGATTTCCAGCCAGCCCTCTGGCACGCGCATAGGCGGTACACTCCCCCCAACTCGGTCGTTCTCCCATTCCCGTCCGCCTCCATACAACGGCTGATGGCGCCCCCAGCGAATCAAATCGGGTGAGTAGGCAATCCACATTTCGGGCGCATGAAAGTGGGTGTTCGGGTTGGGGCGATGCAGCGCGGCATACTCGTCCCGAATACGCTCCGGGAACAGGAGCACATCCTTGTTTTCAGGAGGGAAGATAATCCCATGCCGGGTAATCGCCTGAAAATCCACGGTGGAGGCGAGCGCAGTGCACGCTCCATGAGGCGAAACAGTCACATAAGTGAAGAAGTAGCGTCCCTCCAGAAAAGTGATTCTTGGGTCCTCGATGCCGTAGGTTTCCCATTCTGTTTCGGGGCGCATCGTGGGTGTGGAGGCAATTGCTTGAACACGCTTGCCCGACGAATCGAGTTTGACCAGCCTCAAGTGCGACACAAAGGTCAGGCGGGTGTGTCCAGTGGCACGCAAACGCACCACGCGCGGGTCAATCCACTCCACCTCGCTTTCAGGCAGCCAGTCGATGACAGGCTCTGGTTTGTCTGGGGCATAGCGTGGCAAGCCCACCCAGCCGGGTCGCTGCTCACGCGGGGTTTCGGCGATGCGCACCAGCAACCACACTTCGTCGCCTACCTGCGCCACCCCCGGATTGAACGCGCTCAATACGCGCAGGCTCTCATGCGAAGGTGGCACATCCTCCGGGCGTATCAGACAGACCGTATCCACTCGCTGTAAAGGCATCGTTAACGATGTCGGTAAAAAGCCACGCTTCCTACAGGGAGGTGGCAGGGATTGCAGCCCAGTCGTAATCGCCCACCCAGCGCAGCCAAGGCAGCTGTGTACCCAACGCATTATACAGCCGCCGATCGCCAGTAAAACACCAGACACCTAACTGCTGTGCCAACGCCAGATAGGTGCTGTCGTAGGCAGAGCGCCCGTACCGCAGCGATAATGTCAAGGCTTGCTCTGCCAGCTCATCGCTTTCATAGTACAGGAGAGGTGCTTGTAGGAGCAGGCGCAACGCGGCGTGCGCATTTTCCGCATCGATGCGGCCGCGGACAACGGCTGTGCGCAAGGCGTTGTTCACCTCATACTTCAGCAAAAACGGCGCAGCGAGTACAAGGCGTCCCACTGTAAAATCGTTCAATAGTTCATCCACCTGTTGCACAGCCTCCTCGTCGCGCAGGCATGACTTAAGCAGCACCGAAGCGTCCACAACGACCAGTTTAGTGAACACGATCCGCCTCGATCAAATCCTTGATGGTCTCCTGGAGTGGAGCCATTTGTTCACGCATGCGATGTAGCTGTCCTAAAGCCTCATGCCACTGCCGCAGCATTTCAGGATTAGGCTGCAAGAATACGATTTGCACCTCGATTTCGCCCTCCACTTTGGGCAGTGGCTCGCCTGGCAGCGGACGAATCGTCTTGCCATCATACACCCCACGAATGGTCAACATCCTCTCACCAAAATGATTGTACCATGAGCAGGAATAATGGTGTTGATGATTGCGAAGCCTATGTCTGTGGATAATAACCCGTATACCTATAGAGAGCCCTCACTGTAAAAGTATCATTCATGGTGTCAGCGAGAAGTCACGCTTCCTACAGGGAGGTTGTGGGGATTGCAACCCAGTCGTAATCGCCCACCCAGCGCAGCCAAGGCAGCTGTGTACCCAACGCATTATACAGCCGCCGATCGCCAGTAAAACACCAGACACCTAACTGCTGTGCCAACGCCAGATAGGTGCTGTCGTAAAAGGAGCGTTGGTGCTGAATCGATATCTTGAACGCCATATCCCATATTGCTGGAAGGGAGTGCCAGTAGAACTGAATTTGCCGCATCGCATGGAGGGCTGTTCGTGCCTCGTTTTCATCCAGGCACCCTTGTCGCACCGCTGCCCAGAGTGCATTACTGCACTCATACCCCAGCAGATCCGGCACATGGAATGCCAGTCGCCCTGTTAGGTGATCGTTCAGAATCTGGGCGGCCTGCTCAACGGCTTCTTCATCGTTGAAGACCCATTTCAGGGCCACGGAAGCATCGATCACCACGATTTTAGTGTTCGCGTTCATACTCGATGAGTTCCCACACAGGGAAAGGCAGAGGGGGATGTGAGTCGCGCAATTGGAAAAGCGTCTGAGCCAGATTCGCTGCCTGCTCAGGTTCTATTCCGCAAAACACAATCTGCACCTCGACTTCGCCCTCCACTTTGGGCAGTGGCTCGCCTGGCAGCGGACGAATCGTCTTGCCATCATACACCCCACGAATGGTCAACATCCTCTCACCAAAATGATTGTACCATGAGCGGGTATACTATGCCTGATGGAAGAACAAGGAGGGAAACCGATTTGGAAGTCAGGATGGCGGATTTAGGCAGCCAGTACCGCCGTATCAGAGCGGAAGTGGAACCACTGCTCCACGAGGTGCTGGAAAGTGGACGCTATGTGCTGGGCAAGCATGTGGCGGCGTTGGAAGAGGAGATCGCTGCGCTGTGCCATGCCCAGCATGCCGTTGGGGTGAACTCAGGCACGGACGCGCTCAAACTCACCTTGCGGGCTATCGATATTCGACCGGGCGACGAGGTGATTACCACGCCCTTCACCTTCGTCTCGACGGCGGAAGTGGTGGTGCTGCTGGGCGCGAAGCCTGTGTTTGTGGATATCGACCCCTACACCTATAACATCGACCCCGATCAGGTGGAGCGTGCCATCACGCCGCGCACACGCGCCATCTTGCCCGTCGATCTGTATGGGCAGTCCGCGGAGATGCGCGTCTTGCGCGAGATTGCTGATCGGTACGGCTTATGGCTGATTGAAGATGCAGCGCAAGCGATTGGCGCAAGGCATCACGATCAGCCAATTGGCGCGTTTGCCCACGCTGCCACACTCAGTTTCTTTCCCACCAAGAACATCGGGGGGGCAGGCGATGGCGGCATGGTCATCACCAACGACAGCGAGATTGCTCGCCGCGTGCGCAGCTTGCGCGTGCACGGCATGAACGGGGGCTACTATTACGAGGACATCGGCTACACCAGCCGCCTGGACGAGATCCAAGCCGCGATTTTACGGGTGAAGCTGCGCTACCTGCATGAATGGACGGAGCGCCGCCGCTATCACGCCGCGCTCTACCGCACTCTGCTCGCTGAGACCGACCTTCAGCTGCCCACCGTTGCACCTCATAATTACCATGTGTATCACCAGTTTACAATACGCCACCCGCAGCGTGACCTGCTGCGCGAATACCTGTGCGAGCGAGGCATCGAAAGTGCGGTGTATTACCCACTGCCTTTGCACCTTCAGCCTGCCTACCAATTTCTGGGCTATGAGCGAGGAGCATTCCCGCATGCGGAGCGCGCTGCACAGGAGGTACTGTCCATCCCGATCCATTCTGAGCTGACTGAGGACCAGATTGCCTTTGTGTCGGAAGTTATCCAAGCATTTGCTCACGCGGAGGTAGCCATCCGATGAAGGCGATGATTCTGGCGGCAGGCGTTGGCTCGCGCTTAGATCCTCTCACCCGTGCCATCCCAAAGCCGATGGTACCCATCGTGAACCGCCCAGTAATGGAGCACCTGGTGAACCTGCTCAAAAAGCATGGCTTCAACGAGATCATGGTCAATCTCTACTATCTGGGCGACCAGATTAAAGACTATTTTAGCGACGGTTCGCGCTGGGGCGTGCGAATACACTACTCGGAGGAAGAGCAACTGTGGGGCGATGCAGGTAGTGTCAAGCGGTGCGAAGCGTTTTTTGATGACACTTTCCTTGTGATCGGAGGTGATGACCTTACTGACCTGGACCTCACTCGCCTGATCCGCTTCCACAAAGAGAAAAAATCGCTCTGCACCATTGCGCTCTCGCTGGTGGAGGATCCATCGGAGTACGGCATCGCCCTGCTGAACGAGCGCGGACGCATCACCCGCTTTCTGGAAAAGCCGAAAGGCGAAATGATTTTCTCCAACGCGGCAAACATCGGCATCTATGTGCTGGAACCAGAGGCACTGGAGCTTATTCCGAAAGGCAAGCCCTATGGCTTCGGCGCGAACCTACTGCCTCTGCTCATCGAGCGCAAACTCCCTCTATATGGCTTTCTCACCTCCAGCTACTGGAAAGATGTGGGCAACCTGAAGACCTATCAGCAAGCGCATTGGGACGCTCTGGCAGGGAGGGTGAACCTGCAGATGCCCTACCCGGAGCGGCGGAAATATGTATGGATGGGCGATGGGGTGGAGATTGCCAAAGATGCCGAAGTGGGCTACCCAGTGCTGATTGGCTCCGGCACGCGCATCGAGTCGGGTGCGCGTGTGCTGGAAAATTGTGTGCTGGGCGAGAACTGCGTGGTGGAGAAGGGCGCGGTGGTGCAGGAAAGCATCCTGTGGGATAGTGCGGTGGTCATGCGCGATACGATGCTGGTGCGCTGCGTGGTTGGGCATGGCTGCAAGGTGAAATCGAATGTGGCGATTTTTGATGGCGTCATTGTGGACGCCAATCCGCGTCGCTAACGCTTAAGCGGAACCCGCGCGGGCTACTCGGCAGTCTCCACAGGAATCTCGCGGAACTTCGTTAGCCCATCTGACGCCTCGTTGGCAACCAACCACTCCACCCCTTCCTGCTGAGCGATTTGCTGCGACTCTGGATGTGCCCATTCCTCGCCGATGACCAGCGGCATCGCATCTACCCCTCCCCGGCGCAGGGTCTCGGCACGCCGCTTTACGCGCAACACATCACGCCCATTCACCTTCCGCGAGACTTCGATCACCACCACTCGATCACCCTTCCACCAGATAATATCGGCAAGGGCAGGGTCCGCATCATCCTCGATGGTCTCGCCCATGAGTGGGGCAAGCCAGCTCTGGAGGCGATGGTGCACCCGCTCATGGTCAGGAGACCCTCCTGAACCGCCCCTGAGCAGGCGACTTATCTGACGCAGGATTTTGCGCTCATATCGCTCGCCTTCGCGCCGTCCCTCCTCACCACGCCGCCACTGCTTCCAGTCATCAACCCCCTCTTCCACCCGCTCCAGACGCTCTTCCATACGCTCGGTGCGCTCTTCCACCCGCTCCAGACGCTCTTCCATACGCTCGGTGCGCTCTTCCACCCGCTCCAGACGCTCTTCCATACGCTCGGTGCGCTCTTCCACCCGCTCCAGACGCTCTTCCATACGCTCGGTGCGCTCTTCCACCCGCTCCAGACGCTCTTCCATACGCTCGGTGCGCTCTTCCACCCGCTCCAGACGCTCTTCCATACGCTCGGTGCGCTCTTCCACCCGCTCCAGACGCTCTTCCACCCGCCCCAGACGCTCCATCCCCTGGCGAGCGACCTCCACTAACTCGCGCACAATTGCGGGTAGCTGCAGGAACTCCTCATCCAGAATCATGCGACGTAAGGATGCCCGCAGCTCAGGGTTTGCCTGAAGCAATCGCTGCAGCGTCTGCTCAGTAAGAAGCCTGCTGGCTAACGCTTCTCGCCAATCGGGATGCTCATCCAGCAAGCGCACCAGGTCGTTCAAGTCGTCCACCGTGACTGGCATAACCGAATCAAGATTATACCTGACAGATAGCTCCTTTCTCTCTTGGCTTCTGCAATGCAATCGCGACTTCCAAAGAAGGTACAATTTTGCCGATGACCATCACCATCGAGCCGATGCGTGAGGAACACCTGCCCGAAGTGATGCAGATCGAGCGCAGGGTCTTCCAACCTGGCTGGTCCGAGGAGGCGTTCCGCCGAGACCTGCGTAATTCGGCTGCCTTCTATCTCGTCCTACGCGTGGACGGCAAAATTGTGGGCTATGCTGGTGGATGGTTCGTGGTGGATGAGATTCATATCACCAATATCGCCATCGTGCCGGAGTATCGCGAGCAGGGATTGGGCAGGCGGCTGTTGCATCGGCTGCTCTCCATCGCGCGTGAGCGCGGGATGCGACGCGCCACTTTGGAAGTGCGTATCGGCAATATCCCTGCGCAGAACCTTTACAAAAAGTTCGGGTTTCGCCCAGTGGGCGTACGCAAGCGCTACTACGACGACGGCGAAGACGCGCTAATTATGTGGCTGGAAGATATGGACACGCCCGAATATGGCGCGTTCCTGAAGCAAATGGGGTCTACGGGATAGGGTATCCTCAGGTGCGCAACCGATGAGCGCGAAGGTTCCAAAACGACCTGCGGGGCGTGCGCAAAAAGCAGGACTGCCACCGGGCACGCCTGTCTATATTGGGCAGCCGAAGGTGGAGAAAGTTCACTGCCGCGCGTACCTCTACAGCCCGACCACTCTTGAGGAACGCTCACTCCATCCCGCCGAATGCGGGAACCTACGACAGGAAGGCATGACTCTCTGGCTTGATGTGGTGGGGCTGCACGATGTGGATGCCATTCGCACCCTCGCAGAAGCGTTCCAACTGCACCCACTCACCGTGGAGGACATCCTCAACACGCACCAGCGCCCCAAAGCAGAGGAGTACGAGGGCTATCTGTACCTTGTGATGCGCATGCTCACCTTTGACCTGGGTTCGCAATGTATCGAATCGGAACAGGTGAGCCTTATCATTGGCGCAGACTTCGTGTTATCCTTTCAAGAACGCGAAGGAGATGTGTTTGAGCCAGTGCGTGAACGATTGCGCTCGGCACACAGCCGGCTACGCACCCGAGGCGCCGACTTCCTGGCGTATTCCCTGATCGACGCCATCGTCGACCACTACTTCGTGGTGCTGGAACATGTGGGCGACCAGATTGAGAAGCTGGAGGGGCAGTTAATGGCGCAGGCGGATGGGGCGCTGCTGCAGGCGATCCAGATGTGGCGACACGCGCTGATGGAGTTTAGCCACGCCGCCTGGCCGCTGCGTGAAGCGATTGGTTGGCTTGCCCGCGGTGAAACACCCTCTATTCAGGAAGCCACGCGCCTCTACCTGCGCGATGTGTATGACCATCTCATGTATGTGATTGAGAATTTAACTACTTATCGCGAAATGCTAAGCAACCTCGTGGAACTGCACCTCTCCGCAACCAGCAACCGGCTCAACGAAGTGATGAAAATGCTGACCATTATCGCGACGGTGTTTATGCCACTAAGCTTTATTGCGAGCATTTATGGCATGAACTTCGAGTACATGCCTGAGTTAGGCTGGCGATGGGGCTATCCGGCAACGCTGCTGCTGATGCTAATTGTAGCAGGCGGCTTGCTTTATTACTTCCGACGCCGCGGCTGGCTATAGGGTATCTTTTCAGAGGGTGAGAGTATGACAACGGTTACTGCACCGAAGGCGAAACATCGCTCTGCAAAGAAGATGCGTGAGGCAGCTGTGCCGCGTTTGCCGGCAACAGGGATTACGCGGCATAAATTCACACCTGAAGAGTTTCACCGATTGGGCGAGCTGGGCTTTTTTGATGACCAACGCGTGGAACTGATAGGAGGTGAAATCGTTCACATGGCACCCGTTGGACCAGAACATGGAAGCACCGTGGATCAATCCGCGTTGGGCATTGGGCGACGACTGCCCACGAAAGGCTGCTATATTCGCGTTCAAAATCCGCTGCGCATAGGTGACAGCGAGCCACTGCCCGATATTGCCATCGTGCCCGGCAAACCCAGCGATTACCGCCAGCAACATCCGACCACGGCACTCCTGGTGATCGAGATTGCCGATACCTCGCTGGAATATGACCGCACTGAAAAGATGAGCCTTTATGCCTCCGCGGGCATCCCCGAATATTGGATTGTGAACCTGAACGAGCGTTGTTTGGAGGTTTATCGGGAGCCGGCGTCGCCTGCCGAAGGAACCCCCTTTAATGCGCGTTATAAGTCGTTGCGTTATTACTCGCTGGACGAGGTGGTCTGCCCGCTGTTCGCCCCCTCGATAGAGATTCCTGTGCGTGTGCTGTTTGAGGGTGAGGAATGAGTCGCGAGGCACAACGCACGCTGTGGGGCTATCTGTTCGTGTTCCCGTGGTTGCTGGGATTCATGCTGTTCACCTTCTATCCCATTCTGGCAACGCTCTATCTCAGTTTTTGTGATTATCGGGTGCTTAGCCCGCCGCGCTGGGTGGGGCTGGACAATTATCGGAGCCTGCTTGCGGACCCCGATTACTTCTGGCGTTCGATGGTCAACACCCTGTTTATCATGATCGAGGTGCCCCTGAGCGTGGTGCTGGGGATTGGACTGGCGCTGCTGCTTAATTTGCGTTTGCGTGGGCAAGCGTTGTATCGCACGCTGTTCTATCTGCCGAGCATGGTGCCCGCCGTCGCGACGGCGTTTTTGTGGCTCTGGGTACTGAACCCACAGAACGGGTTGGCATCGCCTCTCAATAGTGCCTTGGTGCGTATTGGGCTGGAGCCAATTAACTGGTTCACTGACCCCGCGACAGCGAAATGGGGCTTTATCGTGATGGACTTATGGGCGATTGGTGGCGTGATGATTATCTACTTGGCAGCGTTGCAAGGCGTGCCTGCGCATCTGTACGAAGCAGCGCTACTGGATGGTGCGAAGGCATGGCAACTCATTCGCCATATCACCCTCCCTCAGATTTCGCCTGTAATCCTCTATATGGTGATTATCGGAGTGATAGGTACTTTCCAATATTTCACGCAAACCTTTATTGCCACTCAAGGCGGTCCAGAGAACAGCACCCTTTTTTACGCACTCTATCTGTTCCAGAACGCTTTTCAGTTCTTTCGGATGGGGCATGCGTGCGCGATGGCATGGATTCTCTTCCTGATTACGCTGCTGGCGACCTGGCTGATTTGGCGTGTTTCGCTAAGGCGCGTGTTTTACGAGACGGCGGATATTTGATGTCTCCGCGCATGGCGTTATGTAGGGGTGGTTCAAAAAAACGGAGCGCACACATCGATGCGCCCAACAGAGAACCCTGTTCCATCAGGGGCAGACCTTATGTCTGCCCCTAATGTTTGTTTGTCCAATAACAGGTAGATGAATCCCCTGTCAATTCGCCCCAGCGGATAACCCCCACAGGGGCCAATCTTTGCCACATACCAGCCCGGAGGGGATAGTCCATGCCATGCCGCTGGGAAAGAACTGCAACGGATTGGGATCACAGCCCCCTGTGCCAACACCTGCAGGTGGGGATTTCGCGAGAAACTCTCGCGCGTTCATCCACTTAGCATGCCCATCCACAAAGACAAGCACCAACCCCTCCATATGCGGTACCGATTTTTTGTCGGGGGCACGGCTGGTATCGTCGGTATTGAAAAAGAACCAGCGGCGCCACAGGTGTTGATGCGCCATCGGATAAGCTGTTCGGTTGGGCAATTGCCCCGTCACATAGTGCCGCACGCCAGGAAACCGATCTTCCATGATGAGCATCGTTTCAGCAGGCCATTTGATGCCCGCCATCGTACCACCCAGAAACGAGTTGCGCCAGTCATTCGCACCACCCCAGGTGTTGGTCGCTCCTGTAATGTGCAGGGCAAGGGCATAGCCGCCGTCGAAGATCTCGGCATTTTGTTCCCATGCCTGCCGGTCATATTGACGGCTGGGACAGAAAAAGATTTGGATATTCTTGACATAAGGCCAGATCCAATACTGCCACTTATAGTGGTTTACTCGTTGCCCATAGGGACCACTGCACCCGGTGGCGTTTGGTTGATACGGGATGCGGTTTGGTGCGATACAGTCATCCATGCGTGGAAAGGTCTCGTCCCAGTCACTAAGGTACATCTGAATCCCCATTCCGATCTGGCGACAGTTCGAGACACATTGAGTTTGCCGCGCCTTATCGCGTGCCTGAGCGAACACAGGGAACAGGATCGCCGCCAGAATGGCGATGATCGCGATTACGACCAGCAGCTCAATCAATGTAAAACCTTTTCGCATCATAGAGAACCTCCTGTGCAATAAAATTATACCCCAGCCCTTGGTTAAGGGGAAGTCAAGATGGCTATCTAAACCCGCTCGCGGCGGGCAATGAGCCAGAGGGCAAGCGCCAGACCAATGAGATTGGGCAAGAAGCTGGCAAGCAGAGGCGGAACAGCGCTGCGCCCCAAGATGACCAGATAGCGTGCCAGCACCCAGTACAGAAAGATAATCGCGATGCTGAGCGCGAAGCCCACAGCGGGACTGCTGCGCTGCGAGCGGATTCCCAGCGGCGCGCCCACCAGCGCAAAAATCAGGCTCGCCAGGGGTACAGCCAGCTTGTTATACAGTTCCACGGTTAGCTGGCGCACCATCGCCGGCTCCACGCCTTCCCGCTGATAGAAAGCAATCTGCTGGCGCAGCTGGCGGAAGGAGCGCGCGTCCACTTCCGTCAGCAGCGCTTCGATCTGTAGCGGAGTACGCCGTATCTGTATCCCTGGAAGGGGCTCGGCACGAAACTCGTGAAATGTGCCGTATTGCCCCTCTGCGGTACGCCACCAGCCGTCGTACAGCACCCATTCGTTCGTCGCGCCCCATTTCGCCCGTTGGGCGAAGGCGATGACCTCTGGCTCGCGCAACGCGCCCGCACGATACTTGATAATCGTCACCTGAAACAGCTCCTGCGTTTGCGGGTCGCGCCCGCCCGCCACAATCACATAAGAATCGAGCCGTCCGTTGCTCCACTGGGGAAAGCCGAACGCCTGCTGTTCGGTCAGCTGCAATTGCTCCAAGATTCGGGCGCGAATCGCACTGGCACGCGCAGTCGCCCAGGGCACGAGCGTCTCGTTGAAGCCAATTGCGAGCAAGCTCACCGCCAGTCCCATCCAGAACACGGGCGCCATCAGGCGACGAATGCTCACGCCCGCTGCCCGCAGCGCGGTAATCTCCCAATCGGACGACAATCGCCCAAAGCCCAGCAGCACCGCCAGCAGCATGCCCATCGGCAGCGTCTTGACCGCAATCTGAGGGAAGTAAAGCGCAGCTAATTCCACCACCTGCCGCAGCGGGATACCCTTGACGGCATATTCAGTAATCATGAACACATAGCCCCCTGCAAAGATGAGCGTGGTGAACAAGCCCACGCCAAACAGCAGGGGTGGCAGCAGCTCGCGCACAATCAGCCGATCCACCAGACGCATTCACCCAGAGGATACCTGATGGGACGGACTGCGCCGTAGTATAGCAGTAGCCCCAGTTGCGAATTGCCGACATCTCTTCCCAGCAAATAGGGGGTACCTGTTCCGTAGAGAGCCACTGCCGCCTGCCCGACTGCACATCCATCCAATACAAAGGCACATCGCTCTTGCCTTCAATGTTCGGGTTCAACCAGATGCTACGGCTGTCTGGATACCATCCGAAACACATAAAAAAGCCGCTCCCATCTGCCTCTATGTTCTCTGGGATTTCGTACAGCACCTTCTTTTTTCCGTCGGGCACAGTAAACAGCGATAGCGTACGCCCCCAGTCTCCTCTTCCAAACCGAGCAGGTAGCGACTATTGGGCGAGAAGTAGGCGCAGTACAGTTCTTCATCTAACTTTTTGAACTTGGGCTTGCCCACCTCGCCCAGAAAAGTCCCGTTGTTTACTGCACTCATATAGTACCAGCGTCTGTCGGGAGAGAACGCGCTCCAATTCGCGATGATTCCTATCACGAAGAGCTTGCGCAGGCTCCATTGACCCCGATGAAAGCGTAAGAGATAAGTTTCCTCATAAGGCTCTCTTGCAGCTGGGCGACCAGCATACAGCTCGATAGGTGGCCATTCGGCGTTCCTCAACATCTTCTTACCTCCTCAGATCTATTTCCCATGAACTCAGATCTATTTCCCATGAACCGGCGCGCCTCTGCGGGCAGCACGCTCGATACATTCGGATACACCCCGCTTGCCGTGCCCCAACGCACCCGATACCCCGTCGCTCCCGGCACAGGATCCCAGTAGACCGTCACTTTATCCGCTCCTGTCGGCACCGTGAAAATCCACGGCACGGAAGTCAAAGCCACGCCTCTTAGCCAAACGCTCGCCTTCTGCTCATCTCCTTGCACCCGTAGGATATACAAACCTGAGCCGAACTACCTTCCAAAACCAAACGCCCGACGGACCATCCACAAAATACCACCCTTTATTCTCGAAAACCTCAAGGTCATCTCGAATCAGTATCTCCTCTTGGCGAGTGCGCGTGTTGACCAATAGATAGGCATGAAAATCATAACTCCAGTCTAATCCAAACTCCGTTTCCACAGGCTTAAATTTATACGCCTTCACCAACGCCCACTCTCCATCATCCGACACATCCACTGGCTCCACCACTTGCCAGTCGTGACTACCCGCTTGCCATACCGAGCGCGTCCGCCCATCCCGCCACTCCACCTTCAACGACCAAGGAGAGCCTGATATTTTGCGGTCAAGTAGCTCCGTTGCGACTAAGCGTGTGGTTCCCCCCTGAGAATAGGCACAGGAGCCGTACCAAGAGCCGTCTCTATTAAGCAGAGAGGAACCATAGCGGAAGCGTGAGTTCAGCAAGTCCCAGCGGCTCGCTAATTCTTCGTACGAGAGAACACGACGCCTGCCCGTCAACACATTGTATTCATACAACTCATCCACCGTGCCTTCGGGCGTCTGCGTCTCAGACCTTTGTGCCCACCTATGCGCAGGCAACCGAGCCAAGAGCCGCCACGAGCGATCCTGTCGATACCCTTGGGGGGGCACCACCCACGCAGTGCGACGCGAAGCCCCCCTGTCCCGATCAAATGCCTCGCCTGGCGGCGAAGTACGGAGATACCAAATGTGCCGACTGTCGGGATACCAACCGCCGAAGAAGGCTCCGTCACGGGCGATGATTTGACGCCGGCCTGTGTCCAGATGGAACACGGCTAAGTGATGTTTGACACAGTTGTACGCCCACAGCATGCGTGTGTTGGGGGAAAAAGCACAGTCGTGTGGATCTTCGGTCAGGATGCGTTGCCGACGCTGTGCGAACGGTCTCGTGAGGTCAATCAGATAGACATGATAATCCGATACAATCAAAAGATATTTGTCATCGTGAGAGATTTGTATGTCTTTCACGGGAAATAACTGGGCGATATAGAGTCCATCTTGCTCTTCCCACGGATTGTTTTTGTATTTGTACAGGAAGCGTACGAATGGGTAGCCCTCCTTGTTGCGAATATTTTCAACATTCAGGCGTATTTCTACAACGGAAGGGACAGCGATTGCTTCGATTGTCGGTGCCGATGATTGACTGAAACGCATCATTTTTTGCACCCCCTCCGATATTCTACCCCATCCCTCGCGCTCTTCCTGCTATGCCCAGAGCGCATCATCGGTTTAGAGATCTATGTCGATGACCTCTCGGCTAAACGGAGAACGCTGCTCTACTCGGATGATGGAACGAGCAGCAAACGAGTGAGCGCGTCTAAGCCACACTAAACTGCTCGCTTGCGCAAGGACTTGATACCCGATTATACCTGTCTTACCCCGTCAAGTGCCAATATCTTTGCCCATATTCAATCACCGAAGATCCATATCTACGCATTATCAAAGCCAAATGCTGAGCATCAGCGCGAAACAAGTCCCGCACTACCTCTGGCTCTGGCTCTCTGAGAGCCTTTAGAAAACGATACACTCTGTTGTAATATTGTTTCCAAGTAGCTTTCCACTGCTGGAAATCTTCCGCCAAATCGGGTATTTGCTGGGCAAGGACGGGCAAAATGTCCCATAAAAGTAACCTCACCACGCGACCGCCACTGACCCTCCCTACGTCTGGCTTTACTGCCTCTGAAAACAACGAAATATATGCGGTGACTACCGCATCACGCACATCAAGGCTCAGCTCAAGGGCAACATCTACTCCTCGAACTTTGTAGAGTATCATACCCGTAGTTGGCGAAGTCTGTATCCAAGGTTCGTCGCACACTTGCTCTGCCACCAAAAAATCAAGATGAGCAGGATACTCGTCCAGAAATATCTGGATAATTTCGTGTTTCTCGCTCACGAACAGCCACCTCCATCATAGAGGGAAGCCGTACAGTGGGAGAAACCTCCCACCGTACGGTTTGCCAAAGCTAAAACTCATCAAGAATGTAGAGCCAAGGTCCAGGATCGACATCTGGGTTGCCGCCACGCAACTTGTGCCATCGGAAGAAGCGTCGCTGGTATTGTGGATAGCCTTTGAGCAGGCGGCGCTCCAATCCATAGTAGGGAGATGGTTCTATGCCGCCAGCACGACGGACAAAATCAGGTCCAATATCAATCACACGGCGTCCTTGTTGCATCATCCGGCGGATCCATTCTTCATTAACTGCAGGCGACCATCTAACCCCTTGCTGTTGCAGCCAGTCATCAATTGTCTCCGCCCCTATTTTCCGTGCGTACTGTTTCACTCAGTCCATATTCTCACCTATCACCACGGGCGGGAGTTCCCTTGCCGCCCGCCGTGCGGTTTGCCGTGCCAGTTTTTCGCCAGCTTCTTCGGCAGCTTCGCGCAGGGCTGCCCGTGCCCCAGAGCCGGATACCGGCGTCGCATAACTGCCCCACTCGCTCCCCACCGCCAACAGGCGACCCAGCGCGTCCAAACCCGCAAGAAACCGCTCGCCTTCGCTGGCAGAAGGGTCTGCAGAAGTATACCCCCAAGTTGCATCGTGCTACCATCCAAACGGGCGGAGGAAACTTTCACGAGATTGAAACGGCAGGCATTATTTACCCCTGCTTGTAGAGCCGCCCACTATATATCCACCCCAATCTTCTCCCTTGCCAGATGGTATTAGCCTCGATTCAGCGGCGTTGCACTGAGCTCCTATGTACACATATCGGCGTCCTGTAGGAACTGCAATCAGCACAATCTCTCGGTACGCCGACTGCTTCGCACCAGCGGGGCACACTTTGTTGCAACCTAAAAGCACCCACCGACCATCGTTCGTAATATCCCACGGTACCACAGTCTGCCAATGCGGTATCGCTCCTACGTGAGGCACGGCACTGTCCTCCTCCGAAGGCGGTCCCCACACTCCGTTATACGCCGCCTCTACCACAAAATAATACTCTTGCTCAGGAGCTAAACCCGTGATGCTTAGCTTCCGCGCCTCTGCGGGCAGCACGCTCGATACATTCGGATACACCCCACTTGCCGTGCCCCAGCGCACCCGATAACCCGTCGCTCCCGGCACAAGATCCCAGTAGACCGTCACTTTATCCGCTCCTGTCGGCACCGCGAAAATCCACAACACGGAAGTCAAAGCCACGCCTCTTAACCAAACGCTCGCCTAACGCATCATTTTTGCACCACCTCCGATATTCTACCCCATCCCTCGCGCTCTTCCTGCTATGCCAAGAGCGCATCATCGGTTTAGCAAATCCGGCTCAATGGAGAGCACTACTCTACAGCGAGTTCAGCTTTTGGGCTATTGCGTGAACACGCTTGATGATGCGCTCTCCCACGTCGCCTTACCCACGCGCAAACCACCAGGTCGGCATCCCCACGGGGGGATACTCTGCGCGAGCATACACACGATGCTGCTTCGTCGGCACGTGCCATACGGTGAGTTCAAAGCGAATGGATTCCGTTGTTTGGTTCGCCTCTTGTACTTTACACATTCGTTCGCACTTCAGTAATATCCACTGCCCTTCTTCGGAGACATCGAGCGGTTGAATTCGCATCCACTGGTGTTCGCCCCTGCGTATCAATCGGCGTGATTGCCCATTGCGCCTCTCGATGTAGACTTCGGACTCTCCCGGCTTTGCCTCCTCCCACTCACGTATCGGCTCCACACGGACTCGTATTTGATGGTTGCGTGCATACGCAAAAGCGCGCGCATTTTCCGTTAACGAGTTGTAGCGATAAAGTGGGTCTAAAAGGTCCCAGTCCTTGAACACCACCTCGCGCTCTCTCCCTTGCAGCAGCACCTGCGTACCTGAGGAGATATCGCATCTGTAGATTGTTACTTTCTTTTCCTCGAAGACTTCACCGAATGCGTACCAAATATGTCGACTGTCGGGGTACCAACCCCATTTGTAAGTGAAATCTTCGAGCGATCTGAGATGAAACAATCGGCGTACTTTACGAGTAGTACACTCTACTACATAAAAGCTGTCGCTTCCCCCGCGATAAGCACCATCCTTAGTGAACCCGCACAGGAATCGACTATCGGGGGAAAAAACTGCATAGAATAGCGATGGGATAGGAAGTTTGTGTGGCATGGGTTGCCCACGCTCCCAGAATAACGTTGTAGAGGTGTAATCTTGGGGGTTATCAGGGGAAGCGATGAAGTCGGAGTGATAATAGTACCTCCCGTTAGGGGAAAGGGCGCGATGTCCCTCATCTAGACTTAGTCGGGGGACTAAAAAGAGCGGTTCTTTCTTGACGATGCGCTCTGAGTTTCTTATACAGTGAAGAAGCCAAATAAACCCCTTAGGCGCAGGTAACTTGTCATCATATTCACACATGCACTCGAGAAGAGGAAAAGCTTCCTCCTGACTGTTCATATGCCACCACATTTGTAATCTTACCTCCTCCGCAAGTCTATACTAACTACCTCTCGGTACCACTGTTGGACTGGTTGCTCCACCGTTATGACACCCGTTGGGGGGCAGTTTACAGGCGTTTCCGAAACATCGTTGATCCAGTTCTGCCACCCACCAGGTTCAAGGTATACCGAGATCTCTTGCAAATCCTCTTGTGCAAAGAGTGGTGCGTGACCGACCCCGCACTTGAGGAAGAAAGAACCAGTTCGTTTCCAGCCGCCAGAATCCCTAACTGCCTCCTCACGCTGAGCTATAGTGATGTTTCTTCGCATACGCGCGCCACCACCAGGAGGCGGCACAGGTGCTCGCCGATAGGCGCATCCGACGACTACTTGCTTATAGGATGGCGGGTCCGACCACCGATCCTCGATCAAATACTTCCAAGCGTGAACATGAACGCTCACCAGTTTATCATCAGTGCCTTCTGTGCCAAACATCATCCAGACTACGAAGCCATACGGTGCCTCTGCCCCATTCACACCATAAGAGAGAGGTTCTCCGATAGCAAGGTCGCTTCGCCCTCCGTTTTGCTTGGGAATATTCAGCATGATAAGCCATCGGTCAAAGTTTGGTGGCGCAGATCCAGGTGTTTTTCCCTCTTCGGAACCTGTTTGAGGGTTGTAGTGCCCTCGTCCTGCAGGATGTAAGGCTAATATTCCCTCTATATCAACTTCCTGCCCACCTTGGGCTTGATAGTTCATCCCAAAATAGATATGCGGTGTATCACGGGTCCCGCCTGCTCCTGTAGGAGCCCACATACTCTGAGGCAAATCAAAATAAAACACGTTCGCCGAAGGGTTCCGCCGCGGTGGTAGATAAAACTCTCCCATCGCTCGAGTCGCGTTCAGACTTTCAAGTGTTCTTACTCGGCGATAAGGCCCAGTGTGAGTACACTGTGGATGTCGCTCTCTCCGCTGGGGCATGGGTTGAAGTACTCTGCCATCGTTAGTAACAGCTTCAGAGGCATTCGGGGAAAGTAGATACAGCGCTTTTTCACTTGTGCGGACTCGGTTCACTTCTGAGTAATACCATCCATCAGGGGATAGGGCGTTGATATCTCCGTCATTTATGCCAATTGCTGAGCGAATTGCGGGGATGATTCGATTGACATCCTCCGTATCCCACGGGATCGCTCCTGCGTGGGGCACGGCACTGTCCTCATCCGAAGGCGGTCCCCACAATCCGTTATACGCCGCCTCTACCACAAAGTAATACTCTTGCTCCGATGTCAGCCCCTCAATATTCACCCGATAGGGAGGCGTGGTAGCCACCACTAAAGTATTCGGATACACCCCGCTTTCCATGCCCCAACGCACCCGATAACCCGTCGCTCCCGGCACAGGATCCCAGTAGACCGTCACTTTATCCGCTCCTGTCGGCACCGCGAAAATCCACGGCACCTCCGTGATTATTGTACCATTCGTCCGCAGCCAGCGACCCGCCACGGCGGGAAATGCCCGCACCGTGTACACCCCCACGGGGAGATTGGTTAGCTCTACCTGCGTGTCTACGCCTTCAACCGAGAAGGCGTACTCATGTACATTCGGGCACTCTCAGCGTACGGTATGCTGTTCACCAACGCTGCTACTTCTCTACTTCCTCAAACCACAAACTGTACCAGTGAATATAGGGCACCCCTGGTGCTTCTGAGAAGCTCAGCTCAACCCGTTTGGTACGGGCATCCACGATAATGACCACGGGATTGTTCCAGCTATAATACGCCACGCACAATGCCCACCGACCGTTAGAAGTCACATCTATCGGCTTGATATCCGTCCAGTTGTGGTCGTCTCTCTCTAACAGCACTTCAGACCGCCCATTCCGCCACTCAAGAACCAACTTATGGCTACCCGGTTGGGGATCCGGTTGCCAGAGCGGCCCCACTACACGCAAACGCACCTGACGATCTCGCGAATATACCCAACGAGATTCTTCGTACCACGACCAAGGAAACACGGCATAGCGCTCCTCTATCACACCCCACGCGGCACGCAACGCTTGAGCCTCTTGAGCCGAAAGATGCCACCGCCTCCCCGTGCGAATGTCTATCTGATAGAACGGCTCCACATAATCAGGATCCACATATTTGGAAGGCACGCTATACCAGATATAGCGACTGTCAGGATACCAACCAAAATGATAAAAGTAATAAGACAACTCACCCATCTCTATCTCCGGCACCAGTTCCCGCTTCGTGCCACGCTGAAGGTCAAACAACACTAATCCACCGCCAAAGTGATGGGTGCCCAACAGATAACGATTGTTAGGTGAGAAACGAGCATTCAATAGGCGACTATCTACCTTGCGCATCTTGGGTTGACCCACCCTGCCAAGGAGGGTTCCATCCCGCATCGAACTGATATAGTACCAGCGTCTATCGCGCGAGAGTTGAGCATACATAGAAATAATGCCGATGACAAAGATTTTTCTAAAGTGCCACTGCCCATTATCAAAACGGACAAGATATTCGTCCCAATAAGGCTCACGCCAGGCAGGGCGTGAAGCGATGAATCCTATAGGTGGTATTCGGTCTTGCAACATTGTTGCACCCTCCACGAACGGATTGGTTGCATATAGCATTATCTTAATAGGTCTGTATCGTCCACCACATTATCGCCGTTCACATCACCGTTGACCAGCACCAAAGTTGGGATCTGGGCAAGGCTAACCCCAAGCGTCCACGCTACCAATCCTACCGCCCAAAGCCATCGAACAGTGCGCATGATTCACAACCTCCTGTTCCGCGAAATCGCTATTATTTGAATCGCTCCCCACAAGCAAAATGTGACAGGGGGGAGAGCAATTTCGAGGAATTTCTTTATTTCAGGCACAAGGAGGCGCACCCCTTTATTCTAATTCCAGCAGTTTGCGCAACCGCTTTCGGGCACGATGCAACCGCTGGCGCAGGCAATCCTCACGAACCCCTAACTGCTGCGCCAACTCACCGAGAGAATAGCCCTCCCCATCGTGCTTCCAGAGCAGCTCTCGATCGGCAGGAGACAAGCGTTCCAGTGCCTCCAGGAGAGCCAGTGTCTGCACCGAAGGTGGGTCCCCCCCCCGTGCAAATCGGCATATTCTAATGGCAGAATGGAGAGCGACTGTGTTTGTTCGATAAAGTCGGACAGGCAACCGTGCAGCACGCGTTGAAAATAGGTGTTGGAGGGGGTGCCGCCACGCAGGATTAACTTTAGCAGGTGCAGACGCACCTCGGCGGCGCAGTCTTCCGCGTCCTGCTCGTTCAGTCCTTTTCGCTGGAAAAAGCGCTTTGCTTGGTGAAAGAGTTGTTCCAGCGTGTCCAGCATCTCTTTTGCAATCTCCACCGGCTCTCCTCTCGCGCCTCCCAATTGACTATACCTAATTGTCACTTATCTC
>BEHR01000003.1 GCA_002898555.1 bacterium HR15 | reverse complement strand
CGCATTCTGAGCCTCTCGCACACCGAGCTGAACTACGGGCAGAACTTTGAGATTACCTACCAGTTAGCCGATGAGAGCCAAGGCATCCGTTCGGTGGTGCTGATGCGTCCTGGCTCGGTGACCCACTCCTTCAACTTTGAGCAGCGACTGGTGCGGTTGCACTTCAAGCTGGAGGATCCGACGCTTCTGGCGACGGCGCCGTGGGATCCCGCGATTGCCCCCCCTGGCTGGTATATGCTCTTTCTGGTGGACGGGAACGGGGTGCCCTCTAAGGCGGCGTGGGTGCGGCTGAAGCACAGTTGTCCGCCTGGGCAACCGGCACAGCTCACAATAGCGTTGGAAGGGGTGCAGGGGGTCAGCGCGGAGCAAGCGGAGGCGATAGAGCATTCACCCATCACGCTGGCGTTTCGGGATGTGGCGACGGGGGTGACGAGAGCGAGCTACACCTTGCCGATGGCGCGTCCCGATGAGCAGGGGCAGGTGGTGCTGCGGTTGTGGAGCGACCTGCCTGCGGGGGTGTACGAGTTGTATGTGCATCCCTATCGTTCGTGGTTAGGGCGTCGGGGGCGCATCAACTGGCAACCGGGTGGTGCTTACACGATCCTGTTGCGGAATGGGGATGTGGTGAAGGACAACGCGGTGGATTATGAGGACATGATTGCGGTGTTGACGCAGCAAGGGCTGCAGGGTTTATGCGAGGCGGATGTGAACTGTGATGGTGCGGTGAACGAGGAGGACGCGGCGTTGGTGGCGACGAATGTGGGAACGCAAGGGGATGGATAGCCGTGTGTGGTGTGGGGGCAGGGTGGTTTGCCCTGTCCCCTTTTGCTCTTGGAGCAGGAGGGTTCCGGTGATGCGACGGATAGGGCTTGTGGGCTTGGCGTGTTGGGGTTTGGTGGCGCTGCTGTATGGGCAGCGGCTTGTGAGGATTGACGGAGAAGGACTGGGTCGCGATATCACAGGAGGGGGATATATACACATTTCTCCCAATAGTCAGGTGGTGGTCACCGATTTCTTTGTGACTACTACTTGGAAATCTCATCCTGCGATATGGACGGTGCGGGACAGGTGGTGGTACTTGAAGGCGGATGGGGGCTTGACGCGCAATCCGCGGGAGGCGATTTGGGGCTATGCAGGCGATGTTTCATATGATGGCAGCGTGGTGCTTGGGACGGAGTTGTATGGTGATCCGAGAAATCCGTCGAGTCGCAGATTTCGCTGGCGGCGCGGGGTGGGGATAGAATATTTGCCGTTGCCGCGGGGGGCCCTCCGTGCAAGCGCCTGGCTGATCTCGTGGGACGGGGGCTGGGTGGTGGGGAAGGCGGAGTTTCCCTGTCCGCCGGGTCCGTGCCACAAGACGGTGCGCTGGTCGCCCACGGGGCAGCCGGAAGTGATAGAGGGATTGGGGGGTGATCCCAGCAACATCTCTGCCAGCGGGCGCGAGATAATGGATGCTTGCATCTTTACTACTCAGCACGCTTTCTGGCGGGAGGGGTGGGGGATCCGCTGCGCGCGCCCAGGCGCCTATCTAGGGGTTGCCTGGGATGGGCGCGTGGCAATGGGGAGTGCGATCTTTTTTGATCACGATCCGCCGTTGGGTGCTCCCGCTCGCTGGTTTCCCGATGAAGATCGGTATGAGATGCTGGTACCTGCCAGAGGGTCGGCGACAGTTCCTACTTTCGATGGGCGGCTGACGGTCGTGACTTTGCGTGGTGAGGATGAATGGGAGCCTCCTCTTCTCTATCTGTGGGAGGAGGGGCGTGGGTTGACGATAGATATCAACGCGGCGTATGCAGATCTGCTGCGCAATAACCCTGCAATAGGCGCCTCGATTTCCCCTGATGGGCGATATCTTGATCTGGTATTAGCGAGTGGGGCGGTGGCGATTCTGGATCGGTTTGGGATTCAGGGGGATGTGGATGGGGATGATTGTGTGGACGACGCCGACCTGCTGATGGTGCTGTTTCGCTTTGGGCGTGGGTACAGCCCCGAAGATGTGAATGTGGACGGGATTGTGGATGAGCAGGATCTGCTGATGGTGCTGTCGCGTTTTGGGGAGTGTCGCGAATAGCCAAGCAGGGCGTTAGTCGCCCCTTTTCCAGCACAGCAGGAGGGGCGAGCGATGCGATGATCAGGATCTGCTGCGGGTGCTGTTTGCTTTTGGTCAAAGGGGGTCTGGTCTGTCCGAGGACATCGATGGCGGTGGCATCGTGGGCGATGCTGACCTGCTGCTGGTGCTAATCAATTTCGGAAACGGGTGTTAGAGCAGGGCGTTTTGCACTCATGGACAACTATGAGCGGTTGCAAGCGGAGATTGTGGCGTGTGCGCGATGCCCGCGCCTGCGAACCTATTGTCAGCAGGTGGCGCAGCGCAAACGCGCCGCCTATCGCGACTGGGACTACTGGGGCAAGCCTGTGCCAAATTTCGGCTCGCCAGATGCCCGCCTGCTGATTGTCGGCTTAGCGCCCGCCGCGCATGGCGGCAACCGCACCGGGCGCATCTTCACAGGCGACGCCTCGGGCAACTTTCTGTACGATGCCCTCTATCGCGCTGGCTTCTGCAACCAGCCACTCTCAACTCATCGGCACGACGGGCTGGAGCTGTACGAGGTGTTGATAACTGCTGCGCTACACTGTGCGCCGCCCGACAATAAACCCACACCCGAAGAACTGAAAAACTGCTTCCCCTATCTGCAACGCACCTATCATTTGATGCCGAACCTGCGCGGTATCCTTGCTCTGGGACAGATCGCTTTCAACACCTGCCGGCAGCTGTTGCGCCTTGAGAACCAGCTCCTGCCAGGGGTAAGCTACACTTTTCAGCATGGCGCCATCTATCCGCTGCAAAGCGAACGGTTCCTCGCGGCAAGCTATCATCCGAGTGCACGCAACACCTACACAGGTCTGCTCACCAAGCCAATGTTGGTCGAGTTGCTGCTAAAGGTTCAAGCGCGGTTGGGGTTAGAAGCGGTACCGCTCGGCAGGATAGTAGAAGGTATAAATTGTCCATCCGCTGAGCAGGTGGAGTAGCAGGGCAAGTGCAGCGAGTGCAAAGAGAGCGAGACGCATTCGTGTGGGTGGTATCCACTGTCCCAATCCATACGCTACCAACGCCAGCCCCGCCGATAGCACGGGGAACAGCAATCGCCCCTGCGGCTGGCTGTAGGTCAGGTTGTACCAGACCAGCCCCGCCACCCCAAGCAGCACCCACACCAGACTCCAGCGCAGTTCTATCGACATGCCACGCCATCCACGCGCTAATCCCAAGAGCGCAAGCAGGAGCAGCAGCGTGCAGAACGCATAGACCCAGAAGGGCAGCAACACATTCATCCAACCGAAGATGCCAATTCCCGAAAAGAGCGTGACGCGCCAGAAGCTCGCCAAAAAGTAGCGCGAAAAGAGTGACTTCTCGTTCACCAGCCCCGGCAAAGTGCGCCGTTCCATCTCACTGCCCAATGGGTCGCCATAGAGCAACGCGTTGCGAACCAACCACCAGCCTGCGAGCAGACCGACCAGGGTCAGCGTGAGGAGTGCGCCCCATGTTATCCGCTGTCGGCTCGCCTTCTGACTTCGAACACCATGGTGCCACCAGCACCAGCCAATTAGCAGCGCCCAGCCGATCAGCAGCGTAAGCAGGCTCTTCTTGGCAAGCAACCCCAATCCAAGCGCGATACCGCTGCCCACATGGGTCCGCATAGATTCAGGCGATTCAAGCAGACGAATCAACCCATATAGCGTGAGCGTTCCCATCAGGTTTGCCAGATTGTCATTCGTTATCCCTGCGCTGATAAAGGCAAACTGTGGCAACCCAATCAGCAATAGACCCGCCATGATTTCGTGCGCTTTCTCCTTCAGCACGCGTTCAAACAGGCGCAACGCGACCGCTACATTCAGTATCGCCATCAGCACCGACATGAGGCGGAGCAGGTAGAACCCCACACGGTCGGCTTCCGTTAGAAAGATGGGTATATCCACATGGTGAAAGATAGGGATATGCTCTGGCGCGCTGGGGTCGGGTGGACGATGCGGGGCTGGACGTACATCAACGCGATGGTCAGGCTGTGTCAGGCGCACAAGGAGCGCGCCCAGCGCGTAATAGAGCGGCGGCTGATGCCCCTCTCGTAGTACCGCCCGCGTCGGGTCATATTGATTGGGCAGCTCGCCTCGCTGTGCCAGAAAGTTCACATAGGCAAGATGGTCCGGCTCGTCGGGCAGCTCAAAAGGCGGCACCAGCAGCGCGTAAACCATCGCGATCAAGCCGAAGGTGGCAAGTAGTAAGTGGTGAGTGGTGAGTGGTATCTTATCCATCTGTTGCGCACCATTTACCATTTGCTCCTTGCCATCCGAAATTTTTTTCTCTGACCCAGCTGCGCTCAAAATTTTCTTTTCCGGGGTAGCCCAGAGAAAAATTTCATTCACCATTCGCCATTTGCTACTCACTACTCGTTTTTCACCGCACGATGCGCCTGCCGTCAAACATGGGTGAGATCTGCTTTTGCTGGCGAATATATTCCGCCACCACATCGAGCCGCTTCCGCCCCGTATCGACGAAGGGGATATTCATGGGCTTCAGGTAGCGGTCGGCAAAATAGGAGTTGGTGGTGCCCCTGTAGAGGGCATCGTCGCGGATGGGTTCGCCATTCAGCGTCGCTTCTACGAGTCGCCCGTTCTCCACGCGATAGCGCAGATTTGCGCTGCAGGTCGGTCGCTGTTGCTCCAGAAGCTGCTTGAGCTGTGCCCCTTTTATTTCAAAGCGCACCACCGTATTGCCAAAGGGCAGCATGCGTGCCAGGTCGTAATAGGTGATGGGGCCCTTTGCCAGTTGGATGCGCACACCATAGAGGTTCTGAATGTCGAAGTCGCTGCCCATAATAGCGCGAATGGCGTCGCTCACAAGGTGATACTCGGCGAGGTCGTCGCCCCGCTGGACGAAATCATCCGTCGCGATGCCCACGATGCGTCCGTACTGTCGTGCAATAGGCTTCCAGTAGCGATTCACGACGCGGGTGACCGCTGGGTCTTCGGGGATCTGGCGCGTGATGGGGATCAGTTCGCCTTTATAGGCGACCAGTGCCCAGCGATGTGTCTCGCGGTCGCGATAGGCAAAGATTTCCAACCGTCCCAGTTCGCCGCCCCACTGGTGCGCTTGCACAATCACCGTGCCGTTCAGTCCCATCACGCTTTTTGAGAGGGGTTTATCCCAGGGCACAAAGCGTGGCTGCATCAGGCGCGTGTGGGAGTGTCCCCCGACAATCACATCGATGCCGGGCACTCGCCGCGCCAGCTCCATATCGGTCTCGATGCCCAGATGCGAGAGTAGAATCACCACATCGGCTTGTTGGCGCAGCTGCGGCACAAGCTGTGCAGCAACTGCATAGGGGTCAAGAATCTCCACGCCCTCGCGTGCGCCGCGATAGTTCTGCGTATCGCGCACGATCAGCCCAAACAGTGCCAGGCGGAGTCCGTTCCGCTCCACTACTAAATAGGGATGACAAAGCGGTGTGCCTGTCGCCCGCAGGCGGGCATTCGCACACACATAGGGGAACCGTGCCATCCGAATCAGTTTCTGCACTTGGGGCAGGCTGTTGCTGAACTCATGGTTGCCGAGCGTTGCGTAATCGTAGCCGCAGGCGTTCATCGCGGTGATATCCGCTTCCCCAAAGTAGTGCAACGAGAAGGGCGTGCCATCCATAAAGTCGCCGCAATCCACCACCAGCGTCTCTCCTTGGAATTGCTGGCGCAGCTGGCGTAAGAGAGTCGCGCGTCGAGCGATTCCGCCTATATCATGCTTGTAGGGCAGCTGTGCCTCCTGCGAGTTTGGGTCGATCCCTTCGGGATAACTGAAAGGGAGAAGGTGTCCGTGCGTGTCGTTCGTGTGAAGAATGACGATGCGTGCCCAGCGCTGCTGCGAATCGACCGTGATGCCCAGCTGGAGGGTAAGCCCGAACAAGCTCACCACGATACCAGGCAGCCACCACCATCTCCTTCGGCTCATGCGGCAAGTATACCTCAGAGCGAGGAGCGAGTGGGCAGGTATACTACCCACAACAGGAGAACAGGGATGGTGCCCTTTTTCTACACCAGCCAGCTGGAGCAGTATCAGTTTTCCGAGTCGCATCCGCTGAAGCCAATGCGCCTGCGGTTGATGCTGGAGCTAATCGAGGCGTACGGGCTGTTTGGCTCATCGCTGTGCTTGCAGGAGCCTTCCCTGTCTGAAGAGCGGGCAACCGTCGAGATTCTGCGCGTGCATACCCAGCGCTATGTGGACATCGTGAAGGCGATTAGCGTGGGCGAACCCATTATGGAGATGACGCGCTGGGGCTTCTCGCCACTGGGAGATAATCCGCCCTTTGTGGGCATGTGGGAGGCTGCCCTCGCCTATGTTAAGACCACCGTCGCAGCCGCTTATGCGGTGCGCGACGGCGAATCGCTTGCCTTCAGCATGGGTGGCGGACTCCACCATGCGATGCCCGACCGTGCCAGCGGCTTCTGCGTGTTCAATGACCCCGCCATTGCGATTGCTATTCTGCGCGAGCGCTTCCCGCGCGTCGCCTATTTAGATATCGACCTCCATCACGGCGACGGGGTGCAATGGATTTTCTATCGCGACCCGATGGTGCTCACTGTCTCGATTCATGAGGGGGGCAGATGGCTCTTTCCGGGCACGGGCTTTGCAGACGAGCTGGGTGAAGGGGAAGCGTGGGGCACTTCGATCAACATCCCACTCGCACCCGAAACAGATGACGAGATCTGGTGGTGGGCGTTCCAGCAGGTCGTGCCGCGTGCTTTCGAGCGGTTTCAGCCTGACGCGCTGGTGCTGCAGATGGGTGCTGACCCGCACTATTTAGACCCACTGGGTCATTTGAATTTGACGGCGCAGGGCTGGCTGCGAGCGGTCGCATGGGCGCGTTCGCTCGGTCTGCCAACCGTTGCGTTGGGGGGTGGGGGTTATAACCTGACCACGGTGCCGCGCATGTGGACGCTGGCGGTCGCCACGCTGGTCGGTATTGAACTGCCCGATGAGACCCCTGACCACTTTCGCTGGCATGACCGCATTCCCACCTTGACCGACCATGAGACGCCCACGATCGTGCCCAGCGATCGCGAATATGCCCGCCGCTATGCCGAGCAGCAGGTGGCGTTCCTGTTGAAGGTGTTGCGCGGCGTGTAAGGCGACATCAAGAGCTACTTGGCATTGTTGGCACCCAGAATTTGCAGTTGGGTGGAGAGGGTATAGGTCTGCCCGTCCAGCTCGAACACCAGTTCCGCGAAGCAAGCGGACCAGCCCTCCCTGGGTTTGGGCAGCACACTGCGCCAGCCTTCACGCGTGCGTTCCATCGGGCGCGACTGCCACTTCGCGTCGCGGAAGTCATGCACAGCGGTGCTGGCAGTCCAGAGATAGGCTTCTTTGGCAGCCGGGCTGCTTTTGACGGTCAGTTCCAGCCCCTGCTCGGTCTGGCGGAACTGCCATTCCATTTTGGGCAGGCTGCGCCCTTGTGCCAACGCGCGCACAAAGGCAACCATCGTGTTATACACGCGCACACGATCCTCCAGCCCATGCCCGCTATTTGGCACATAGAGCACCCACTTAGGGTTGGGCAGCCCATCCCAATAGAGGTTCAGCGCGTCGAGCGCCCAGTAGCGGTCGTTCGTGCCATTGATGATGAGCTTGGGCATCGTGTAGCGGTCGCGATAGCTGTAGGGGTCTTCCAGCGCCACCAGTTTGCGCCCTTCGGGTGTGTTGAGTTTTTCGAGCATGCCTGCCTGTGTGTAGTCGCTAATCTGCTCGCTGGGCACTCCGCGATAGAACTCCAGATGGTGTGGCACTTGTGCAGGGAGATTGAGCGTGTCGATCACCATGGGGGCGATCCCTGCCACGCGCTTATCGCGGCTTGCGCCCACCAGCCATGTCGTCCAGCCACGCTTGGAGGCACCTGTGATAAGAAATCTTTCCGGCACGGGCTTACCTGCCTGCTTCAGAAACGCCTGCACCGTATCCATGCATTTCAGCACCGCTTTCGCCATCGGAAAGTGGAGTGGCCAGGTGGGGTCGCCCGTCTCAATAAACTTTTGCCATGTGTAGACGATCAGGGCGTCTTCAAATAGCCCGCCATACAGGGGCTGTTTCGGAATGCCGTACAGAATCACGAAGGGCGCGCCGCTGCGCTGGGCAATGAGCATGCCGATGGCTTCGTTGCCTGCGCTGGGGTTGCCGCCTGTGTTGAGCAATGTGGCGAAGCGAGGGAAACGGGGCTTGTCCGGGTAAAAAATCTGTACAAAGTGATCCCACTCGATGCCCTGCCATGTCTGCGAGATCATAAAGAGCGTGTAGATGGTGCCGCCTTCTACACGCTTTTCATCGCGTTTTTCCCAACGGTATGCTGGTTCGGCGCGCTTGAAATAGTCGTCCAGCGGCTTCTGGGCGGGCGCCATCGCCAGAAGCATGAAGGTCATCCCAAGCCATGCAACCACGCGTGTTTTCATGGTTGTTCTCCTGCTGTCTGACTGGTCGGACATAGCTGACAAGTTGTGCTTAGCCGACCTTGCCCAGTCGTCGCATTGCCTCGAAGCAGAGTCGGATGGTCTCCAGCGGCGGATGGGCATAGGTCTCTTGCTCTACAATGTACCATTCGGTGCCGCCGACGGTTTCGCACGCCTCGAAGAAGTCGCTCCAGTTCACCTCGCCCTCACCGATAATCGCGCTGGGGTTCGTGCTGGAGTACTCTTTCACATGCACCGTGATGGCACGCCCGGGGTATTTGCGCACGAAGGGAGCGGCGTGCGCTCCGCCATGCAGGGCGTTCCCTGTGTCAATCTGCATAATCACCGCAGGCGAGGCATGACTGAAAAAGGTATCCCACGGCAGCTCACCCTCCAGCGGCTGAAACTCGATCCAGTGATTGTGATAGCCGATGCGGAAACCATGGGACTTGAGCCGCTCGGCAATCTCGCTAAAGAGCTGTGCCGTTTCGATCCATTTCTGGCGCGTTGCACGATACTCTTCAGGTAGCCCCGGCACGATCAGATAGGGGCAGCCAAGTGTCTGGTGAAACTCGACCGTGCGATAGAGGGTATCCCCAAGCAACTGGTCGATGCCGATATGCGTGCCGCAGCAGACCAGCCCGTTATCATCCAGCATTTGGCGCAGAGTTTTCGCCTCGTAGCCATAGTAGCCAGCGAACTCCACGCCTGCATAGCCGATTTGCGCAATCGCTTTCAGCGTGCCGGGCAGATCACGCTGGCAATCGTCCCGTACCGAGTACAGTTGCACTCCGATCTGGATGCCCATTGTTTATTTCCTCCATGAGCCTGTTTCGCGCTGGATACCCTGCCTCCTGCTGGTTTTCGAGGTATAGCACGGAGGGCACAGCGCTTTTTTGCTCTCTGCGCCCTTTGTGAACTCTGCGGTGAATGAATGGCTCTATGTGCGCTGGTCGATGGGGATGAAAGGCAGGTCGTGGGGACCTGTGTAGTCGCTGCGCGGGCGGATGAGACGATTGTCGTCGTGCTGTTCGATGACATGCGCGGTCCAGCCGACGATTCGTGCCGCAGCAAAGATAGGGGTGTAGAGCGGGATGGGGATACCCATCAGGTAGTAGACCAGCGCGGCGGGGAAATCCACATTGGGATGCAGCTTCTTTTCGCGCAGCATCACACGCTCCATCGTCTCCTGAATCTGATAGAGGTCCAGCCGTCCGGTCTGCTCGGCGAGCTGACGCACATACTCTTTGAGGATGACCGCTCGGATGTCGCCCGTTTTGTATTCGCGGTGTCCAAAGCCCATGATGCGCTCCTTTTTAGCCAGCTTCTCCATCACCCATGCTTCGGCACGGTCGGGCGAGCCGATGTCCAGAATGCTTTCCATCGCGGCTTCGTTCGCACCGCCGTGCAGCGGACCACGCAGCGCACCAATTGCGCCCACTACCGCCGAGTACATATCCGCCAGCGTGGAGGCAATCACATGCGCGGTGAAAGTGGAGGCATTGTAGCCATGCTCGGCATACAGGATGAAAGTGAGGTTGATCACGCGGGCATGCAGCGGCTCAGGCTCGCGTCCAAAGAGCATATAGAGAAAGTTAGCAGCGTGGGGCAGGTCGGGATTCGGAGGCGTCGGTTCCTGACCTTGCAAAATACGGTAGCCGTTGGCAACTAAGGTCGGCATGCAGGCAGTGAGCCGAATCGCCTTCTGCAAGTTGGCTTCATGGGTGTTGAGATCGGCTTGAGGGTCTATCGAGCCAAGCGTCGCCACGCCCACCTGCAGCGCTGCCATCAGATGCGCCCCCCGCGGCATCGCGTGCAGCACCCGATAGACCTCGGCGGGCAGCTCCCGATGCGACCGCAGCTGCGCCTCAAACGCTGTTAGTTCTTGACGATTGGGCAACTTACCCTGCAAGATCAGATAGGCAACCTCCTCAAAAGTGCAGTTCGCCGCCAGGTCGCGAATATCATATCCGCGATAGATCAGGCGGTTCTCCGCTGCAATAATATCTGAAATCTGGCTGATACCCGCCGTTACGCCCTCCAGCCCTGGTCGGTATGGGATAATCTCTTTGTCGCTCATCGTTACCTCCCTTGTGTGCGGGCGTCCTCGCCCTGCTAAGAGTATACCCCAATTGACAGATGGCAGGTGGTAAGTAGGGGCATGGCTCCACCATGCCCCTACTTACTCAGCAACCCGTGCCGAACTGGAACAACACGATGAGCAGATCCCCATCATCCACGAGCGCATCCAGATTCACATCCTCTGGCAAGAATGCGCCCGTCTGCCCGAAGGCAAACAACACTGCCAACAGGTCGCTATCATCGACGCAGCCGTCCCGATTCACATCGCCCTGCAGCGGTGGGGAGGAAGTATCCAGAGCGTAATGAACCCTCGTGGCAAATCCGCGAGTAGACGATAAGACGATTCGCCACTGGAACGCCCCCGTGAGATCCCCATCGAAAGGCAGCGTGCCATCGATGAGATTCGAAGGCATCGAATCGGTCAGGCGTGCAATCGTCTGGGGATAGGGAGTAATCTCCCAGTGTGTAAAGGGCACAAGAGGGGTGATGTAGGTGTAATGCCCGCCTGCACCCCATATCCCGATGCGCCCATCACGCCACTCGGCATGGTTAGCCACCGCGCCACCCACATCCATATCGAAATAGTGGAACAGATGGAGCGCAACCGAGTTACTACGCAGGTTATAGGCAAACGCAGTGCATTCTAATGTACAGCCTCCGTCGGTGAGCATTCGCAATTCATACTGGAAGATCAGCCACAGACCATCCGGCTCCTGATAAAGGAGGAAGACCCGATTGGGATGATCTTGACCAACCAAGTTGAGGGTGGAAGGGGTATATTCTCGCGTATGGATGCCCTCGATGCGATACCACCAACCCAGCTGAAAGAAGTGATCCACGCTTGCAAAGAGCCAGTCGGCATTATTGGCAGGGCTGCGGTCGCGTGCACCTGTTAGGTTGCGCAAACGGAACACGGCATTCCCATCCTGTAGCGTAATCTCGGTGGGCAGCTCCGCGTTGATGCGCAATCGATAATAGCCGCCCCATGTCCCATAGGTGCGCACCTCGATAAGATAGGTGCCCATCGGTCCCAACGGGATATAGACCTCCGACGCGGTGGTGTTCAGGATGTCCCAAGAAGAATCATCGTTTTCATAGACTGTTCCATCAGGACTGATCACGCGCAGAACAGTGTCCATATAGGTCTCCGTACGGATGCGCAGCCCGGTGATGGACGCGGCACTCTTGAAAGAGTAGACATCCACATCACCACCGCCATAGTGGCTGAAGCCTGGCTCAGAGACTATCTCTCCGCCTGTAAAGGCGCCCAGCGGGATAGCGTGCGCAGCGTCATCATTTGGCTCGGTGGGATCATCATCGGGCGCCTGTTCGCCCGGAAAGAGACGCAGCGCATAGCGACAGACCCCCTGCCAAAACAGATAGCGGACCTCCGCGATATATTCGCCCGCGCTGAGGTTCAAAGTGAGCCCCGACGCCATTAGGTTGGGGACATCGGGATTGCCGCCGTTGTCGTTGCTTGCGATCAGCACACCGGCACTATCGTAAAGATTCAAGATGGTGTCCCGGTTCGTGTCGACACGGAGCGAGTAGGTGCCAGAGACACTCACCTGAAATCGGTAGTAGTCGCGGTCGTTTACAGGATAGATGCTTGCGGGGACAATCACCACCCCTTGCGAAGGGGTGAGAGGCGTCGCAATCACCTGCGGTGCATCGAGAGAGTTATTCGGCTCCTGCTCCTGCACCGTCGTCATCTGAATCTGCGCCCCTGCCATCAACCAAACAGATAATACGCCTGCCAGAATCGAAACGAAACGCATCATTGTCTCCTTTCGCCCCAGCGTTATAGTTATACCCGAGTCCCTATGGGGTATCCTATTCGCCACTATGGGTGTTCCGCAGATTAAGTTCGGCACGGAAGGCTGGCGCGGTGTAATAGCGGACGATTTCACGGTGGCAAATGTGCGTCTGGTCGTGCATGCCATCGCACGCCACTTACAGGAGGCGCAGCCGCCAGGCACAGGCATCCTTGTCGCCTATGATTGTCGGGCGCAATCGGAGGTATTCGCCGATGCCGCGGCAAAAGTGCTAAGCCATTATGGGTTCCCTGTATGGATCACTCCCCGCCCTGTTTCCTCGCCGGCAGCTGCGCATGCCGTCATTACGCGCAAGATGCAGGGGGCCGTTATCTTCACTGCCAGCCATAATCCCCCCATCTTTCACGGCATCAAGTTCAAACCCCACTATGGCGGCGCCGCGCTGACCGATATCACCGATAGCATCGAACGCCACCTGCACGCCTTGCTGCCCGACTATGAACGCTACACCGAACCACTGGAGGGTGATGCGCCTGCTGAGCCGAAATCTTTGGACCCTGTGCCCGACTATCTGGAGGGATTGCACCAGTTCATTCGGCTGGATGAGCTGCACGAGTCGGGCTACCGAATCGTAACCGACGCGATGCATGGCTCCGCCGCGGGCTATCTGAAAGCGGTGCTAACCCGATTGGGGCTGGAGGTGCATGCATTGCGCGAGGAGCGTAACCCCTACTTTGGTGGAGTAAATCCCGAACCCATCGCGGAAAACCTGCAGCCGCTCATCCATGCTGTGCGTCACCTGAAAGCCGATATTGGCATCGCCACCGATGGCGATGGCGACCGTATCGGTGCCGTCGATGAACACGGCAACTTCGTCGACAGCCATCGCATCTTCGCCATTACTCTTCGCCACCTTGTGGAGCAACGCGGCTGGCGTGGTGAAGTCGTCAAAACCTTCTCCGTTAGCCAGATGATCGATCGCCTCTGCGCCCATTACAACCTACCTCTCATCACCGTTCCCATCGGCTTCAAACATATCTGCGAGCGCATGCTTAAAGAAGATGTGCTGATGGGGGGTGAAGAGAGCGGCGGTATCGGCATCACCCGCTACATGCTGGAACGCGACGGCGCCATGATGGGACTGATGCTCCTGGAAGCCATGGCGATGAGTGGGCGCACACTCTCCCAACTGGTGGAGGATGTATTTGCAATTACAGGCGCATTCTTCTATCACCGCATTGATGCCCACTTCGAGCGCGAACAGATGCCCATGCTGCGCCAGAAGCTGAAGACCCTGGTTCTGCAGCAGGTGCTGGAGACGCCCGTTGCGCAGCGCGACGACATGGATGGTATCAAACACATCCTGGAAGACGGTTCCTGGTTACTTCTGCGAGCATCGGGCACGGAACCCGTCGTCCGCATCTACGCGGAAGCCCAAACCCCAGAACGCGCTCGCCACCTTGCCGAAGAAGGACATTACATCCTGAAGCAGTTGGTGGGTGGTGAGTAGCTGAAGATGGGGTTCCGAACTCCATGATACCAGACGGCAAAATTTTCTTTTCCGACCCAGCAGGGTACCCCGGAAAAGAAAATTTGGGGTACCCCAGAGAAAAAATTTTGGGCTACCCCGGAAAAGAAAATCGTGTCTGCCCCAAAACCCTTTCCAACGGCTCGGGAGGAAGCTCAGCCCTCCACCAAGTGGATTTTCGAACTGCCTCTTCGGCAAAGGTATCATGTTATCTATGGCACGCTCTGCCAACGAACGAGTCGCTTTCTCCTGGCGAGTGGACCGCCTTCTTCATCAAGCGTGGACACTGGCACAAAAAGCGGGGATGCAGCCCGATGCACGCCATCTGCTGCTGATCTTCGCCCAACATCATCCGCAAACACTCCACCAGCTGGCGCCTGACCTGGATATCCAGCAGCTTCAGCACGCGCTCCAGCAGGAGTTGGAGGCGGGGGATACGGCGTTCGCCTTTTCCATCGAGCAAGTGATGCACATGGCAATAGAGCAGGCGATGCGCGAGAAGGCGCGCCACATTTGTCTTCGCCATCTGGGTCAAGCCCTGCTTCAACTGCGAAGTGCGAGTATGCGTGAGAGTTCGTCTAACATTTCTGCTTTGCGCATGGGGGTGAACTTGAATGAGCAGGTGAGGGCGGGCGCACTGCCGCGTGTGGTCGGGCGCGACGAGGAAATCAACAGCCTGATGGAAGCGCTTTGCCGCCCCATTAACCCCTATGCAGTGCTGGTGGGACTGGAGGGGGTCGGGCGGCGGGCAGTCGTGCAGGGGTTGGCACAGCGCATCGTGGCGGGCGACGCGCCCCAACCGCTACACGACCGACCCGTGATTGTCTTTCCGCAGCTGTTCGACGCGCCCGAGTTTTATCTGGCGTTGGTGGAGGAGGCAAGCACATCTGGTGCCATTCTCTATCTGGAGCCTTTTGAGATCTTTCTGAACGCGCCGGCACCCCCTTTGGAGGCGCTGCGCCTGCAGTTCCTAAGCGATTTAGTAACGCGGCGCATCCCGTTGATTGGGGCGGTGAGTAGCATGGAGAGCTTCCGCCGCCAGATCGGGCGCGCGCCCGATCTGCTCAAACGCTTCCAACCCATCCCCGTGCGCCCACTCAACGCGGAGGAGACGCTGTGGGTGCTTCAGCAATTGCGCGAGCATTTCCATACCCAGCTGGGCATCGAGATAGACGACGAGACGCTCGCGCTCATTGTGCAAGTTGCAGAGGAGCGCATCCAGCATCGCCCCTTCCCCGACAAAGCGATTACGGTGCTGGACTATGCGGTGGGGATGACACGCATGCGAGGACAGAAGCGCGTCGCGCCACCCATCGTGTGGGAAGCAATGAAGCAAATCACCGGGCTACCAATCGGCAACGGGGAGCAATCCCTGGTGGCGCACCTGCAAGGGCTTAGGGCGTTCCTGCAGAGCCATATCATCGGGCAAGAGCATGCGATCGAGACCCTGGTGAATACAATCAGCCTCAAAATCCGACGGCTTGACCTGTACCCTGAACGCCCGAACGGAGTCTTTTTGTTTGTCGGACCGACAGGGGTTGGTAAGAGTGAAACTGCCTATGCGCTGGCGGAATATTTTTTTGGCTCGCGTGACCGTTTGCTGCGCCTCGATATGAACCAGTTTTCGGAACCCTATACGGTGGCACGGTTCATCGGGGCAGAACCGAGCTATGCAGGGCTTGAAGCAGGCAGTTCCCTCTTCGATTTTGTGGCGGAGACCCCCTTTTGCGTGGTTTTGCTGGACGAAATCGAAAAAGTGCACGAGAATGTGCTGCAAATTTTATTGCAGATCTTTGACGAAGGTTATTTTGTTGACGCACAGGGAAGGCGTGTCTCCTTTGCCGACACGATTATTGTGATGACCTCGAATCTGCATCCCGAAGCAGCGGTGGGCTTTTTACGCGAGAAACATTCGCCCGAGGACTGGCTCCGATTGTTTGCGGAGAATTTTCCCTCCGAATTTATTAACCGCATCGACGCGCTCTGCATTTTTCAACCGCTGGAGAAGCACCACCTTCGACAGATTATCGAGACGCGCTTCTTACCGCGGTTGCAGGCGATATATCGGCAGCGCGGGTTGGAGTTAGTGGTGGAGGAAGCCGCGCTGGAATGGTTGGCAGAGCGGGGCTACAGCGAGCATTATGGCGCACGCGAGTTGGAGCGCGTGATTGAGCGGGAGTTGCTGTTGCAGCTGGCACCGTATGTGCCGCTGGCACCTGAGGCACGCGGTGCACCACCGCGCCAGGTGCGCATCCTCGTGCAAAATGACCGGCTGAGCGCAACCGAAGGATAAGCCCCACCATCAACCTGTACCCGCAGCGGTGAAATTTTTTCTCTGGGGTACTCCAAAATTTTCTTCTCCGACCCAGACGGGTACCCCGGAGAAGAAAATTTTGAGCGAAGCTGGGTCAGAGAAAAAATTTCAGGGGTATACTTTGATTCGGGATAGACGATGAAAAACCCGACTTTGCCTGAGCATCTGGACATGCAAGTGGAGCTGCCGATGGTGCCACCTCGCTCCAAAACGCGCCCATCGGTCGCGTCCACAGAAGCGACCCGCGCCATCGAAGAGGACCCAGAAATCCCGCACCTGAGCGAGCAGGAGATGATCGAGCGCATCCAGGTGCTGCGCAAGGAGCGCAACGCCGTCATCCTTGCTCATAACTACCAGATTCCCATCATTCAAGACTTGGCGGACTTCGTGGGTGATTCGTTGCAACTCTCACAGCAGGCAGCGCAAACAGATGCGAAGGTGATCGTGTTCTGTGGGGTGCATTTTATGGCGGAGACAGCGGCTATCCTTTGCCCCGACAAAACCGTGCTGATTCCCGACCCAGAGGCAGGCTGCTCGCTGGCGGCGACCGTCACCGCCGAGGAGGTGCGCCAGTGGAAAGCGCAGCACCCGAACGGCGTGGTGGTCGCCTATGTGAATACCAACGCCGATGTGAAAGCCGAGTCCGACTACTGCTGTACTTCCAGTAATGCCCTCAAGGTGGTGCAGGCAATTCCCGAAGACAAAGAGATTCTGTTCCTGCCCGATATGTTTCTGGGGCTGTATGTGCAGCGCATGACGGGGCGTAAGTTGCATCTATGGATGGGCGAATGCCATGTGCATGCGGGTATCCGTTCGGAAGATATCTTGCGCATGCTGCGTGAGCATCCTGAAGCCGACCTGCTGATGCATCCTGAATGTGGCTGCGTCAGCCAGTGTATGTTCGCGCTGGCTGAGGGTGAATTGCCCGCTGAGCGCACCTTCATCTACGGCACAGGAGGCATGGTCAAGCATGTGCGTCAGTCGTCTGCACCCGTGCATCTGGTCGCGACGGAGGTCGGCATGTTGCACCGCCTGAAAAAAGAGGCGCCTCAGAAGCGGTTCATTCCTGTGAGGGAGGACGCCATCTGTGAATATATGAAGACGATCACGCTGCCCAAGCTTTATCGGTCGCTGCGCGACATGGTTTATGAAGTGCGCGTGCCTGACGAGATTGCCGTGCGTGCCCGCCGTGCCATTGAGCGGATGCTGGAGATTGTATGAAGATGAATCTCCCATTTCCTGTGGAGTTGTTGGAGAAGCTGGCATGCCCCGCGTGTGCGCATCGTCCGCCCCTGCGCTGGCAGGAGTGCCTGCTGGTGTGTGCAGCGTGTCATCGTGCCTACCCGGTGCGCGATGGCATTCCTGTGCTGTTGGTCGAGGAGTCTACGAAGTGGGAGCCGCCTCCGACAGAGCCTTCGCCAGAGGAGCATTCCTAAATCGGGATGCGCTCTCCTCTAACGGTAGCTATCAGCACCGGTGTTCGCCTGATGACACAGGCTGTCATGGGCGACCTCTCGGTTCCCTTTCAAGCACGGAGCCATAGAAGCCCCACAGGTGCGCCTCGTCTGCGCGTACCCGTACTATCTGTCCGATAAGCTCACGCGGACCTGTAAAATGCACCATCTTGTTCTCGCGGGTGAAGCCCGCCAGTTTGGACGGGTCTTTCTGGCTGGGTCCCTCGACCAGCACTTCGAACACACGCCCAACTTGCGCGGCATTGATTTCGCAGGTGATACGATTCTGCAGTTCGATCAGCCGTTGCAGTCGCTGCTGTTTGACCGCGCGCGGGATCTGGTTCTCCATCTGCGCGGCAGGCGTGCCTGGACGCGGGCTGAACGCGAACATAAACGCGCCGTCAAACCGAATCCGTTCCACCACCTCCAGCGTATGTTCGAACTGTTCTTCGGTCTCGCCGGGGAAGCCCACAATAATATCGGTGGTGATGGCGATGTTGGGCACATGTTCGCGCAACTTCTGCACAATCTCCTCGAACTGCTCCACTGTGTAGAGTCGCCGCATCGCTTTCAGGATCTCGTTATCGCCTGATTGAAGCGGCAGGTGCACATGCTCCATCACTTTAGGCAGCTCGGCAATCGCATGAATCAGGTCGTCCCGAAAATCACGCGGATAGGGCGAGGTGAACCGGATGCGTTCGATGCCTGGGATATCGTTGATGAGCTGCAGCAGTCGGGCGAACGGTACGCGCCCTTCGAGCAGGTTCTTGCCGTAGGAGTTGACCGTTTGCCCCAGCAGGATTACCTCCTTAGTGCCCCGATCGGCGAGTCGCTTGATCTCGTCCAAGATGTCTTGGGTGGGTCGGCTCCGTTCGCGTCCGCGCGTGATGGGCACAATGCAGAAGGTGCAGAATTTGTCGCAACCGTATTGAATAGGTACATAGGCTTTCAGCTTGGGCGCACGGTCGATTTTGCGCTGAGGGATGTCGGTGACGATTGCCCCTTTACGGGGGGGCAGTTCGAGGCGCATCATCAGTCGCCGCCGCTGCAGCACTTCCTCCAGGAGGGTCCCGACCTGCGACACATGCGCCGTGCCAACGATCATATCTACATGGGGCGCCCGTCGCTGAATCTCCTCCGCCCGCAGCTGTGCCATGCAGCCGCACACGCCAATGACCAAGTTTGGCTTGCGTGCCTTGAGCTTGCGCAGCTGTCCCAGCGTGCTGAACACTTTATCTTCGGGCTTGCGGCGCACCGAGCAGGTGTTGAGCAGGATTACATCGGCGTCCTCCAGGCGGTCGGCGGGTTGATAGCCCCGCTCCTGCAGGGATAACGCCATCTGCTCGGAGTCCTCTTCGTTCATCTGGCAACCCCAGGTCAGGATTTTATAGCGCGGCATTTTGGCATCCACCGTAGAAAATTATACCCAACGCGCCCTCTTTTTGTTCAGCACCGTGGGGTGTGCAAAGGGGTGAAGGTGGAGCGGTTCGATGCGGGTCTGCTGAGTCGCGGTCGTCGATTGGCTGCCGGGGGTGGATTCGAACCACCACTACGGGATCCAAAGTCCCGCGTCCTGCCATTAGACGACCCGGCACCGATAAGATTATACCCGAACGCTGCGCTTAGCGCGAGGCGATCCTACTCACACGGGGAACCCGAAGGCACGCAACGCCTCGCGTCCCTCCTGGGTGATGCGGTCGGGTGTCCAGAGGGGGTCAAAGGTTATCTCCACCCGCACATCCTTGACCCCTGGCAACGCTATCACCCGGTCCATAATCTCTTGGGCAATCAGGTCTCCGACGGGGCAGCCCGGCGCGGTGAGCGTCATCAAGATATAGACCTCGCCCTCGTCCGAGACCTGCAGGTCATAGATAAGCCCCAGATCGGCGATATTGAGGGGTATCTCCGGGTCGTACACATCGTGCAGAATCTCCAGCACCTGTTCACGCAGGTTCATTTAGGCGACCTCCAGATGGGCTGGCATCGCCATCAGGCGACGGATACGCTCCTGCACGGGCGGATGTGTGCTGAACAGCGTTGCCAGTCCGCCTCCGCGCAGCGGGTTCACGATATACATGTGCGCCGTTGCAGGTTGCGCATGCGCAGCGGGAATCTGTTCGGCAGCGGCTTCCAGCTTGCGCAAAGCGTTCGCCAGCCCGATAGGTGTGCCTGCAATCATCGCGCCGATACGGTCCGCCTCATATTCGCGCGCCCGCGAGATCGCCAACTGAATAATCATCGCGATGAACGGGGCCAGAATCACCAGCACCAACGCCGCCAGCGGGTTGCCGCCCCGCTCGTCGCGGTTCCCGAAAAAGAGCGTCGCGTAGTAGAACATATGTGCCAGGGCGGAGATGGCGCCTGCAATGGTAGCGGCGACCGCCATAATCAGCGTGTCACGGTTGCGAATGTGCGCCAGCTCATGCGCAATCACGCCCTCCACCTCCGGGCGTTCCATCATTTGCAATAATCCCTGCGTGATGGCCACCACGCCATGCTGGGGATCGCGCCCCGTGGCAAAGGCGTTGGGCTGCATCTCGGGCACCAAGTAGAGGCGCGGCATAGGCAAACCGGCCCGCTGTGCTAACCGACGCACCATCGCATAGAGTTCTGGCGCCTCCGCCTCGCTGAGCGGACGCGCGCCCGACATCGCAATCACCAGCTGGTCACTGAACCAGTATGTGCCCAGGTTCATCAGCGCGGCAAACACCAGCGCAATCATCAACCCTGTCTGACCACCTATCAGGTTGCCCAACCAGACCAGCAACAGCGTCAGTGCGGTCAGCAACAGACCCGTTTTGAACACATTCCACATCGGCTATCACCTTCCGAAGAGATTATACCCGTTCGCGTGTCCTGATGTTTGCCCTCTTTGACCCTATATCCCCCTTACTTCACCAAAGGCGAGAATAAAAAACGGTTCCCCCTCGCAGACAAGGGGGAACCTGAAGGAGAGAGAAGAAATCTGTCGCATGGGCGAGGGCTAAAATCCCCCTACTGCATCCGACGACGCAGCCCGAGCAGCCCGATCAACCCTGAACCAAGAGCAAGCAAACTCGCCGGCTCTGGCACCGGGCGTTCCAGTGTCCAACTCGCGACCTCCAGCTGACCCGGCCCGACATTCTGCCAGCCGAAGCCAAAGTTGACCTCAACCGTTGCCACCGTGACCCAGGAAGTCAACGGAGCCGTGCTGAAGGGACTGGTTGATGGAACACCATTGATCAGGTAGACGCGCGGACCAAACGCATCGGTAATCGATGGATTGACGCCCGCGATAATCCCAGCCAAGTTCGCCGTGACATTATGCAAGCGCACCTGAACACTGCCAAGGGTAAACGATATCGGGCCTGATTCGAATCCCTGCGCTTCGATGCCGTTCGACGCACCTATGACAAAGAAGCCGCCGTTGAGGGTTGTTGAAGGGATATAGGGAGGTATGGAGAGAGGGACCGTGAAGTCATCCCGAAGCCCATTAAAACTATTATCTGATTGGCTAATGGTGACGGGTTGATTATTCACGGTAACGCTCGTGCTGAACCCCAGAGCGGGTACGCGAACGGTGCCCGACAGGCTAAACAGCCAATCACTACCGTGTACGCTCTGCGCAAAGAGGCTGCTGACAGAGAGAACGGCTATTACACCAAGTATAGTACCGAGTTTCGTCATTCCTCTCATCATCACTTCAGAACCTCCTCGTTGCAAAGGATTTATCGGAAGGGACGACCCTTTCCATAGCCCGTCGATTCGTTCGCAGGAGAGAGTTCCACTCTCCCCATCCGCTCTTTAATGACTCAAAATCCGCCCAAAACCGGACAGGTTTTCGCCCGATGGGTCATGGAAAGTCCCTTCGTGGCTATTATAAATCAATTCGTGGTGGAATGCGGCAGGTATTTATACGGGATTTGGGATGGACGCTGCCTTTCCTTTCAGAGCGCTTCCTCAGGTGACCAGCCATATTTGCCAATCAGGGGTACGAACACGCACTCGCCATAGGTGCGGGTGAGCAGCCGTTCACCCCGCTTGATGATGAGCGTCAACACCTGCTGGGTGCGTGAGCCGAGCGGCAGTAGCAGTCGCCCCTCATTCGGAGAGAGCTGTTCCAGCAGAGGTGGGGGCACTCGCCCGGCCCCTGCGGTGACAATAATGCGGTCATAGGGCGCAAGCGGCGGGAAGCCCTGCGTGCCATCGCCCATCACCAGCACAAAGGGGGGGAAATGCAGCGCGGTCAGTACCTGATAGGCACGCAGGGCAAGACGGGGATAGCGTTCTATCGTAATCAGCTCGCGGCAGAGTAGGGTCAGGATCGCCGCCTGATAACCCGAGCCGGTACCGATTTCCAGCACGCGCTCGTTGCCCTGCAGTGCCAACAGCTCGGTCATTGTGGCGACCAGGGAGGGCTGCGAGATGGTCTGCCCCTCGCCAATGGGCAGCGCGTGGTCGATATATGCATGCCAGCGGTACTCTTCGGGCACCATCAGGTGGCGTGGCACGCGCCGTATCGCCTCCAGCACCCGCTCATCCCGAACGCCTTTCTCGCGAATATGCTGAATGAGCAGCTCCTTCTGCGCCTCGAAATCGACGCCGTTATCCAGCATAGGCTTGCAAGGAGAGTGTACCCTCTTCTCTTACAGGACGGACGGGTATCCTTTAGGTGGCATGTTTTGGTTTGTGGCAGCAGTGGTGTTCATCCTTGATCAGGCAAGCAAGCACTGGGTTATCACCACCCTGAACACCTTTCAGAGTGTGCCCATCATCCCGGGCGTGTTGCATCTGACACGCACCCATAACACGGGCATCGCGTTCGGATTGATGGACGGCAAGGGCTGGATCACGATCCCGCTCTCGTTGATGGTGATGGGGGGCATCGTGGTCTATTTGCGTCAGACGAAAGCCTCGCGCTTTGTGCAGGTGATGTTGGGGCTGTTGTTTGGTGGCGCGGCGGGCAACTTGGTGGATCGCGTGCGTTATGGCTATGTGGTGGATATGTTTGACCTGTTGGTCTGGCCGGTGTTCAATGTGGCGGATATAGCGATTACGGTGGCGCTGATGGGACTGGTGCTGCTACAGTTTGTGGGTTCCCGTTCGGAGCCGGGCGAGCCGTCTGCCGAATCGGAGGAGGCGCGGTCGCCATGATGCCCGATCTGGTGCGCTGGGGCGATTTTGCGCTGCATACCTACGGCTTGATGTGGGCGATAGGCATCTGGTTGGCGGTCTGGCGCGGGCTGCGTGTCGCGCCACGCTACGGCATCGCGGCGGACGATGTGTTCGATCTGGCGTTCGCGATGGTGGTGGCGGGCATTCTGGGTGGACGACTGCTCTATGTGCTGACCAACTGGAGCCAATACGCGCACAACTGGTGGACCGTCTTTCAGCTGTGGAAAGGAGGGATGTCCTACTTTGGGGGCTTTGTGGCGGGCGCGTTCGCTGGGTTATGGCTGGTCAAGCGACGCCGATTGAACGCCTGGCATGTGGCGGACATGGCAGCGCCATCGCTCGCGCTGGCATACGCGATCGCCCGCATCGGTTGCTTTGCCGCCGGCTGCTGCTATGGACGCCCGACCGACATGCCATGGGGCGTGCGGTTTCCCGACTTAGCGACCCCTGTCCATCCCACGCAGCTCTATTCGACCCTGGCGAACCTCGCTCTCTTTTTCATCCTGACGCGCATCGAGCCGCATCGTCAGTTTCAAGGGCAGCTCTTTGCGCTCTTTCTGATATTCCATGGGGCCTATCGATTTCTCATCGAATTTCTGCGGGCAGGAGCTACTTCCGAGCCAATCTGGGGCTTGGTGACCTACGGGCATTTAGCCGCCGCGGCCGTCATGGGCGTGGGCGTTATTCTTTACTATACTCGGAGGCACCAATTGCAAATGAATCGGTCAGGAGCAAACCCAAGGTCCGTCCCTATAAAGGGGCGAGATGTTAGGTAGGGGGGCAGCGGGATGTACGCCCTCGTATTCCAAGCCCTTGTGCGAGCTTTTACGCCAGCACGGCATCGAACTGTGGGCCCACCCTATCGCAGGGTATACTATTCTGGGCAGGATGCCCGCAGGCAAGGAGGAGGGAAGCGTGATAGGAACCAAGTATATCTTTGTGACGGGCGGCGTGGTCAGCTCGATCGGCAAGGGCATCGCCACCGCCAGTCTCGGACGGCTCCTGCGCAGTCGCGGCTTCAAGGTCGTGCCCCTCAAAATGGACCCCTATATTAATGTCGACGCGGGCACGATGAACCCGTACCAGCACGGTGAGGTGTTCGTCACCGATGACGGCGCCGAAACCGACCTCGATCTGGGGCACTATGAGCGATTCATCGATGTGAACTGCACACGCAATTCGAACCTAACCACGGGGCGCGTTTACAAGAGCGTGATCGACAAGGAGCGACGCGGCGAGTATCTGGGCGCCACCGTGCAGGTCATTCCCCATATCACCAACGAGATCAAGGAGCATATCCGTCTGGTTGGGCGCGAACAGAACGCCGATGTGGTGATTGCCGAAGTGGGCGGCACGGTGGGCGATATCGAAGGGCTGCCCTTTTTGGAAGCCATCCGCCAGTTCCGCAAAGACATGGGCGCGGAAAATGTGATGTATGTCCATGTGACCCTGGTGCCGACCGTCGGTCCATGGGGCGAGCTCAAGACGAAACCCACACAGCACAGCGTTATTAAGCTGCGCGAGATCGGCATCACACCCGATGTGCTGGTGTGTCGCACGAAGGTGCCTCTCTCGGAAGATGTGCGCGACAAAATCGCTCTATTCACCGATGTGGAACGGGCTGGGATCATCGAGTCGCGCGATGTCGACACGATCTATGAAGTGCCGCTGTTGTTCGAGGAAGCGGGGCTGGCGGAACTGGTTATGCGTCGGCTGGGGCTACCAGTGCGCGACCCCGACCTGGAGGAATGGAAGCAGCTGGTGGCACGGCTCAAGAACCCGGCGCATGAGTGCACCATCGCGCTCATCGGCAAATACACTGCCAACCGCGACGCCTATATCAGCATCTCTGAAGGGCTGCAACATGGAGGCATCGCGAATAACGCACGGGTGAATATACGCTGGATCGAATCGAGCGACATGGAGAACGCCGATGTGGCAGCGGTTCTTGGCGATGTAGACGGTATTCTGGTGGCGCACGGGTTCGGTGCGCGCGGCGTGGAAGGCAAGCTTCGCGCCATCCAGTTCGCCCGGGAACATGGCATCCCCTTCTACGGCATCTGCTACGGCATGCAGATGGCGGTGATCGAGTTCGCCCGCAATGTGTGTGGCTTGCACGATGCGCATACCGAAGAAGTAGACCCCCATACACCCCACCCAGTGATTCATCTGCTACCCGAACAGCGTCAGGTGTCGGATAAGGGCGGCACGATGCGACTGGGCGCGTATCCCTGCCGATTGATGCACCACTCGCTGGCAGCCCGCCTCTATGGCGACACGGTCATCTATGAGCGACATCGCCACCGCTATGAGGTCAACAACGAATATCGCGACCTGCTGGAACGGCACGGGATGGTGTTTTGCGGCGTTTCACCCGATTATCGATTAGTGGAGATGATCGAGCTGCCCGAACACCCGTTCTTTCTGGCAGGGCAGTTCCATCCGGAGTTCAAATCGCGCCCCAATCGCCCGCATCCCGTGTTCGTGGGGCTGGTGCGTGCCGCGCTGGAGCGACGCCACCAGATGAGCTATACCCCTGCCCTGGTGGAGGGGGCAAATCTCACTCTGTGAAAAATAGCACAAAGTGCCTCCCACCCCTTGACAAAGGCGTCATCGATAGGGTATAGTTCATGCAGCCATCGGGCGGTCGGAGATCCTTGTTATTAGGGAGAATATGCTTAGCGTGGCTAACTTTGTGATAGAAATCACGAACTGGCTGCTGTGGGCGCGTCGGGCGTCGCTGACAGCCTATTGTGTGGCGAGGTCAAAGCGATGGCACAGGTATTCAAACGCTACCATAACACGGTCGCGCGTGCGACGATAGGTGGTGGATTGCTGGCATTAATCGCGCTGATACTGGGTGGTTCCAGTATCACGCGTTCGCCATGGTGGACGCGCGCCGGTGAACCACCTGATCAACCTGTTCCGTTCAGCCACAAACACCACTACGAGGAACTGGGCATCGACTGCCGTTATTGCCACTGGTCCGTCACCAAATCGGCGCAGGCAGGGATCCCGCCCGCAGAAGTCTGCATGACCTGCCACTCCCAAATATGGACCAACAGCCCCCTCTTGCAGCCCATTCGCGATAGCTACCAGAAAGACCAGCCCCTCGTGTGGAACAAAGTGAACGACCTCCCTGAATTCGTCTACTTTGATCACAGCATCCATGTGAACAAAGGCATTGGCTGCAACGAGTGCCATGTGGGCATCGAGAAGATGCAGTTGACCGCTAAATCCCAGCCCTTCGCGATGTGGTGGTGCCTCAACTGTCACCGCAATCCTGAAAAATACATTCGCCCCAAGGGCGAGGTTTTCAACATGTACTACCAAGTGCCGCGCACGGAGGCGGAGATGCGTGCCCTGTTGGAAAAGCACGGTATCCAATGGGAGGGGCGGCTACCACGCAATCAGGAGGAGCTGGGCGCGCTGCTGGTCAAGCAGTACAACATCCACAAGGAGCAACTGAGCGACTGCTCCGTGTGTCACCGATAACTGGGTCGGGGATGTCCAACCTGCCTGACCCCTTCGATTTTGAAGAGACACGGCGATGGAGAAGCGAGATAGCGAACGGCTCTGGCGCAGTCTGAACGAGCGAGAGAACGCGCCGCAATGGAAGGAGCAGCTGCAACGCGAATTTGCTCCCGAAGCGGCGCCGCATAGTGACCTGGTCAGCCGACGCCAGTTTCTGAAGCTGATGGGCGCATCGATGGCACTGGCGGGGCTGTCCGCCTGCGGCTACAAGCCACAAGGTCCGATTATCGCTCGCGCTAAAATCCCAGAAGAGGCACCCGGTGAATCGCTCTATTACGCTACTGCCGTCACGCTCGGCGGCTATGCCAAAGGCGTGCTGGCACGCGTCTACGAAGGGCGACCCATCAAACTGGAAGGGAATGACCTCCATCCCGCCAGCCTCGGCAGCACGGATGCCTTCACGCAAGCCGAGATTCTGAATCTGTACGACCCTGACCGCTCCCAAAACCTGCTCAAGTTCGGACAGATTCAGACCTGGCAGGCGTTCACAGGCGAATTGATGCAGCAATTGGCGATTCAACAAGCGAAGAAGGGCAGCGGGATTCGCCTGCTAACCGAGGTGGTCACCTCGCCCTCGCTCGCTGCCCAGATTCAAGCCTTCCTGAAGGCGTATCCGCAGGCGAAATGGTATCAGTGGGAGGCAATCAACAGCGATAATATCTACGAAGGCACACGCCTTGCCTTCGGGGAGTGGCTGAATCCCATCTATCGTGTGCAACAGGCGAAAGTGATCCTCGCGCTGGACAGCGATTTTCTCTATATGGGTCCTGCAGCGGTGCGCTACGCCCGTGAGTTTGCGGATGGGCGGCGCGTGCGCGAAAGCCAGCGCGACATGAACCGCCTCTATGTGGCGGAGCCGATGCCCACCGTCACGGGCTTCACGGCGGACCATCGGCTACCTATCCATTCGAGCCGAATCGGACTGCTTGCCGCCGCCATTGCGCAAGTGGTCGGTGCGCCTTTGCAGGTGTCGGCGCAAGGCGCGCTGACGCCTGAAGAGCGCAAATGGGCGGAAGCAGTCGCCCGTGATCTCATGGCACATCGAGGCGAGAGCCTGGTGATTGTGGGGGAAGCGCAGCCGCCAGCCGTGCATGCAATCGCCCACGCCATCAACGCCGCACTGGGCAACCTCGGCAAAACGGTGGTATTTACTGCGCCACCCGAAGCAAAACCCACCCTCTGCACCGAAGATATTCGCACGCTGGCGCGCGAAATCGAACAGGGCCAGGTGGAAGTGCTGATTATGCTCGGCACAAACCCCGCCTATGATGCTCCCGCCGAACTCAACTTCGCCGAACTCATCCCGAAAGTGCCTTTCTCGGTTCATCTGAGCCGCTACACCGACGAGACCTCCGCACTGTGCGTATGGCATGTGCCTGAAAGCCATCCGTTCGAGACTTGGGGCGATGCGCGAGCATTTGACGGAACCGTCACGATCCAGCAACCGCTGATCTTCCCGCTCTATCCCAGCACACGCTCGGCACTGGAGCTAATGGCACAAATCAACGGGCAAGGGGGTAAACAAGCATTTGACTTAGTGCAGGGCTACTGGAAAACGGCTCAACTTGCGCCGACCGCACAGTTCGATGCCTTCTGGCGCAAGAGCGTGCATGATGGCATTATCCCGCGTACCGCACTGCCCATCAAAGCGGTCAGTTTGCGTCCCAATCTGACCATCGAGCTACCCTTAGTGGAGGAGCGAGGGCTGGAGATCCGCTTCGCACCCGATCCCACGATGTATGATGGACGGTTCGCCAATAACACATGGCTTCAGGAGTTGCCCAAGCCTGTGAGCCGAATCTGCTGGGATAATGTGGCATTTATGAGCCTCAAGACAGCCCAGCAACTGGGAGTGGTCGGCACAGAAAAGGTGGCGCTGGTGCATGACAGCGCGCCGCTGGTGCAGATTCGGGTCAACGGTCGTACTTTAATCGCCGCCGCCTACCCGATTCCGGGGCATGTGGATAACGCCATTACCCTGCATCTGGGCTACGGACGCACCCGCGCAGGCTCCAACGGCTCCGGCACAGGCTTTAACACCTACACTTTGCGCACCAGCGACGCGATGTGGTTCACCCACGGCGCGGAAGCGGTCACCACCGGGCAACGCTACACCATCGCTCGAACCGAGGAACATCATTTGATTGAGCATGGCGAGCTGGACAGCATGCACCATCGCCCGATTATGCTCATTGGCACACTGCAGGAGTTTCAGGAAGACCCGCATCTTAAGAAGCATCGGCACGGCGAGGGCGAGGAGCTGCCCTCAATGTATAAAGGCTTTCGGTATGACCGCTACCAGAATCCCGATAACTACCGCTATGCCTGGGCGATGGTGATTGACCCGACGGTGTGCACAGGGTGTAGCGCGTGTGTGACGGCATGCCAGGCGGAGAATAATATCCCTGTCGTGGGTAAACGGGAGGTGGTGCGCCAGCGCGAGATGTTCTGGCTGCGCATCGACCGCTACTTCAAAGGTCCTGTGGAGAACCCGCGCACTTATCAACTGCCGGTGCCCTGTATGCAGTGTGAGAACGCCCCGTGCGAGCTGGTTTGTCCTGTCGCCGCGACGGTGCACAGCGAGGAAGGCTTGAACCAGATGGTCTACAACCGCTGCGTGGGCACCCGCTACTGCTCCAACAACTGTCCTTACAAGGTGCGACGATTCAACTTCTACCGCTACACCTACTACAAGCAACCCGTGCTGCACCTGTTGCAGAATCCCGATGTGACGGTGCGCGGACGCGGTGTGATGGAGAAGTGCACTTATTGCGTGCAACGCATTAATCGGGCGCGGATTCAAGCGAAGAAGGAGAATCGCCGAATTCGTGATGGCGAGATTATCCCCGCCTGCCAGCAGGCGTGCCCCACCAAAGCGATCGTATTTGGCGACATGAACGATCCCGACAGCGAGGTGAGTCGGCTCCGCCGCGAGCCACACCTGTTCAGCATGCTGGCGGAGCTGAACACGAAGCCGCGCACGACCTATTTAGCGAAGATCGAAAATCCCAATCCTGAACTGAGCGCGGAGGCACACGATGCAGGAAGCCATTAGGGCAAGGGTTGTTCAGGAGCCGCCCCTGTTTGAGGGCGAGCAAACCTATGAGCGCATTACGGCGCAGATCGGGGACATCCCGTTTGAGAAGCACCCGATTGGGTGGACGGTGATGTTCGGGCTGGGCTTCGTCGGCACCACCCTGCTGATTTTTGCCCTGGTGGTGCTGGTGGCGATTGGTACGGGCATCTGGGGCATTAATCAGCCTGTGGCGTGGGGATTTGCCATTATCAACTTCGTCTGGTGGATCGGAATTGGACATGCGGGCACGCTCATTTCAGCCATCCTGCTGTTGATGCGTCAGGCATGGCGGATGTCGATCAACCGCTTTGCCGAGGCGATGACTATCTTCGCCGTGATGTGCGCGGGGTTGTTCCCCTTGTTCCATACAGGGCGTCCGTGGGTCGCCTACTGGCTCTTCCCGCTGCCGAACTGGTTGGCGATGTGGCCCCAGTTCCGCAGCCCGCTGGAGTGGGATGTGTTTGCCGTCTCCACCTACTTCACGGTGTCGGTGCTGTTCTGGTACATGGGGCTGATTCCTGATCTGGCGGCGGTGCGCGACCGAGCCAAAAGCCATCTGGCAAAGGTCATTAGCGGCATCCTGTCGTGGGGCTGGCGCAACTCTGCAATCCACTGGATGCGCTATGAGAGCGCGTACCTGCTGCTGGCGGGTCTCTCTACCCCGCTGGTGCTGTCGGTCCACTCGGTGGTGAGTCTCGACTTTGCTATCTCCATCGTGCCCGGCTGGCATGTCACCATCTTCCCGCCCTATTTCGTCGCAGGAGCCATCTATTCAGGCTTCGCCATGGTGCTGACGCTGGTCATCCCGTTCCGGATTCTCTATCCGAAACTACGCGAATATATCACCATGCACCACATCGATATGATGGCGAAGGTGATGCTCGCGACAGGGCTTATCGTCTTCTACGGCTACATGATGGAGGCGTTTTTCGGTTTCTATAGCGCGGCGATCTTTGAAAAGTACCTGATGACGAATCGCATGTTTGGTCCCTACTGGCCCGTCTACTGGTCGCTCATCTTCTGCAATGGGCTTGTGCCGCAGTCGCTTTGGTTTCCCAAAGTACGCCATAACCTGTGGCTGCTGTTTATTATCTCGCTCATTGTGAATGTGGGCATGTGGCTGGAGCGGTTCGTGATTGTGGTAACGAGCCTGCATCGCGATTTCACGCCATCCGCTTGGGGAATGTACGGACCCACCTTCTGGGACTGGGCTACCTATATCGGCACGCTGGGCTTCTTCGTGATGATGATGTTTCTCTTCGCTCGGTTCGTGCCGATGTTGGCGATGGCGGAGTTGAAAGATTTGTGGTATCGGCTGTATGGGCATGGGGGCGAGCATAACGGGCATCCGAAAACGGAGGCGCCCGCTCCCACCCGCACAGGAGGAGGCGCGTAAAGATGGCGCATGCAGCGGTCGTTTCGAGGGTTTATGGCATCATGGCGGAGTTCGACTCGCCGGAGGCACTTATCGAAGCGGCACGGCGAACCCGCGTAGAGGGCTATCGCCGCTTCGATTGCTACACACCGTTTCCCATCCACGGCTTGACCGACGCGATGGGCGTCCGCGAAGCGAAAGTGCCGTGGACGGTGTTTATCTGCGGGCTGATCGGCGCGCTGTTCGGCTTCGGACTGCAGGTATACACCAGCGCGATAGACTACCCACTGAATGTCGGCGGGCGCGATTTCATCAGCTGGCCCTACTTCATTCCGATTACCTTCGAATGTATGGTGCTATTTGCCGCGTTTGGCGCGTTTATCGGCATGCTGGCCTATAATGGACTGCCCGCTCCCTATCATCCCGTGTTCAATGTGCCGCAGTTCGTGCGTGCCAGTGTCGATCGCTTCTTCCTGTGCATCGAGGCGCGCGACCCGAAGTTTGATCCTGAGCGCACCCGCACCTTTTTGCAATCGCTGAACCCCATCAGCATCAGCGAGGTGGAAGCATGAGGGCGATGCTCTTGATTGATTTACGCGAGCTGACCCATCGACGCCGTCCGAAGCAGGCTTCCTGGGCGGTCTGCTTGCTGGGGCTGCTGTTCTTGAGTGGTTGCCGCACCGATATGTGGGTGCAGCAACGGGTGGAAGCGCAAGGCAACAGTGAGTTCTACGCCTTGACCAAGCAGCTGGTCGGTCCCGACGGACAAATTTACGGGTCTGGCTCGCGACCGACGCCGCCCAACACGATTGCGCGAGGCAAGCTGGTTGATCCCAACAATCCTTTGCTGACCGGCAAAGATGCGAAAGGCAACTACTTGAACACACTTCCCCCACCACTCACGCTCACGCGCGAGTTCTTGGACCGGGGTCAGGAGCAATACAATGTCTTTTGCCGACCCTGCCACGGGATGGCGGGCGATGGCAAGGGCATGATTGCCTTGCGGGGTCAATGGCCGCGCATGCCCGCCTCGCTGATCGATGCCCGTATGCAGGGGATGCCATTGGGCTACTTCTATGCCGTCGCGACGAACGGATTCGGCATTATGTATGGCTACGGCAAGCGCATGTCGCCGGAGGATCGCTGGGCTATCGCAGCCTATGTGCGCGTGCTGCAACTGAGCCAGAACGCGAAGTTCGGCGAGCTGCCACCCGAGGATCAACAGAAGGCGATGGAGGCGCTGCGCAAACAGATGGAGCAAGGGACGGAGGGGCATTAATGAGCACAGTGAACCTTTCAGCAGAGCAGGTGCGAAGCACGATTGAGCGGGCGCGTGGAACCGCCCTGACGCTCGGCATCGTCGGGCTGATCGTCTGGGCAACGGGGCTGTTTACCCATCGTGACCTCGCCTTCCAGGGCTATCACTTCGCCTATGTGTTCTGGGCAGGATTGGGCATCGGATGCCTCGGCATGGCGTTGCTGGTACATGTGGTGCGAGGCAAGTGGGGTCAGCCTTTAGTGCGCATTTTTGAGGCGGGCGCACAAACCCTTGTACCCTTTATGATTATCTTTTTCGTCCCCATTCTACTCGGCATGCACTCCATCTTTGAATGGTCTCATCCTGAAGCGGTGCGGAACGACCCCATCATCGCCTTCAAAGCAAAGTATTATCTCAATCTGCCCTTTTTCCTGGTTCGGATGGCACTCTATTTTGCACTGTGGGGCTATCTTACCTATCTGATGGTGCGTAGCAGCTCGCAACAGGACGCTGCGCAAGACCCGATCGAGGCGGAGTTCATCTCGCGCCAGCGTATGACGCCCGCCGCCCTCGGCATACCCTTCTATGTGCTGGCGGTAACCTTCTTCTCAGTGGACATGTCGATGTCGCTGCAACCGCACTGGTTCTCCACGATGTACGGCTTCATCTTTGCGACGGGGTTCGGCTTGACCGCGATGGCGCTGGCGACGCTGCTGGTGCTGCTCTGGCGTGAAGTCCCGCCCTATAAAGGGCTGGTGCATTTCGAGTTTCGTCGCGACTGGGGTAATTTGCTCTTCACGATGACCGTGTTTTGGTCGTATGTTTCCTTCTCGCAACTGCTAATTATCTATTCAGGCAACCTACCGGAGGAAACAAGCTTCTACTTGCGACGCAACATGGGTGGCTGGCATCCCGTATCGTGGCTAATCGTGATTTTCCACTTCTTTGTGCCGTTTTTCTTGTTGCTCGCGCCCCGCACGAAGCGGATCCCACGACAGCTGATTCTGGGTGCGGTGATTTTGCTGGCAATTCGCGTGATCGAGATGTTCTGGGAGATTAAGCCGGCTTTCTCGGAAGTGTTCAGCATCAGCCTATACGATGTGGCAGCCTTCGTGGGGCTGGGCGGTCTCTGGTTCTGGGCGATGTTCAGCAACCTGCTGAAGCGACCGCTGCTACCCCAGAACGAGCCGCGTCTTCAGGAGGTGCCCCATGCACATTAGTAACCTGAGGGGTGGCAGAACACTCCCCACTCATGGAGGGATAGTATGGAGATTCTGAAGCCCGTCACGCCGGAGGAGCTGGAGCAGATCGAGCGCACACCTTACGAGGCGCGCGACCTGTCGGTGCGCGCGATGGTGCAGTTTCTCGCGCTCATCTTCTTCACCATTATCGGCTCGCTCATCATTTCTTATTTTGTCTTTCAATGGATTCTTCCCAAGGAGGAACCGAGTTTGCCCTCCGTGCGTAAAGAGGCGTTGGAGAGGCAGCTGCCACCGGAGCCGCGTGTGCAGGGCTTCCCCATGCAGGACTGGGAGAAGTTTTACGCTCAGGAGATCGAAAAGACCACGACCTATTCCGTCGATCCCAAAACCGGCATAGCACGCATCCCGGTGGAACGGGCAAAAGAGTTGATTTTACAACGCGGGCTGCCAGGCACGCCCGCGCCCCAAGGGGTGAAGACAAATGCGAAATAGCGAATGGCGAATGGCGAATGGCGAGCGGAGGCGAGCGTGGCTGCTGGGTACGACGGTGCTACTGCTCGCTGGGCTGCTGAATCTGACGCATGCCCAGATGTACCGCCGCCCACCTGAGCTAACCCCAGAACTTAACCAGCAGGTGCTGCGTCAGGTGGATATCAAACAGAAGCTGAACGCGCAGATCCCTCTTGATTTAAACTTCCGCGACGAGATGGGCAAAACCGTTCGGCTCGGTGATTACTTCGGCAAACGCCCCGTGATCCTCACGCTGAACTACTACGAGTGCCCCATGCTCTGCACGGTGATATTGAACGAGTTGACGCGCACGCTGAACGCGCTGGATTATCGCATCGGCAAGGAGTTCGAGGTGGTAACGGTCAGCATCGCCCCCAACGAGACGCCTGAACTGGCAGCTAAAAAGAAGGCGAACTATGTGAAAGCCTATCGGCACGGGGGCGCGGAACAAGGCTGGCACTTCCTAACAGGCGAGGAGGCGAATATCCGCCGGTTGGCGGATGCCGTTGGCTTCCAGTATGTGTATGACCCACGCACGAAGCAATACGCGCACACGGCAGCGATTATGGTGCTGACGCCCGATGGGCGGCTGTCGCGCTACCTGCTGGGCGTGAACTACTCCCCACGCGATTTGAAGTTCGCGCTTATGGAAGCGTCCGAAGGCAAAATCGGTAACCCCGTGGAGCGGGTGGTACTCTACTGCTACCAGTACGATCCTGCCACAGGCAAGTACGGACTGGTAATTATTCGGCTGGTACAGCTGGGTGGCGTGCTCACCGTGCTGGGACTGGGATTGCTGATTGGCGGCATGCTCTGGCTGGAGCGTCGCCATCCAAGGCTGTCAGAAGCGGCTGAGCTGCCCGACTCGTCCGCCCCGTCGGATACGCCCGAATCGAGGTGAAAAGCCATGTGGAACATTCCGTTCTTTCCGCCAACGGCATCGAAAGAGGGTGAGGCTATCTCTACCCTCTATTGGACGATTACCTGGCTGGCGATTTTCTTCGGCGCTATTGTGCTGTTCGGCGCGATCTATCTGGCGGTCAAATATCGCGCCAGCAACGAAGCGGTGCGCCGCGATGACGCCGTGGAAACCGACCTGCGGCTGGAGCTGGGCTGGACACTCATCCCGCTGGTGCTGGCGCTGGCAATTTTCGGCTGGTCAGCAAAACTCTATGGCGACATCTATGCACCTCGCGAAGGGGCCTATGAGGTGTTCGTGGTGGGCAAGCAGTGGATGTGGCACTGCCAACATCCAAACGGGATACGCGAGAACAACGAACTCCATCTCCCCGCTGGGCGACTGGTCAAGGTGACGGTCATCTCGCAAGATGTGATCCATGCTTTTTCCATCCCCGCCTTTCGGGTCAAACGGGATGCGGTGCCAGGACGCTACAACACGGTGTACTTCACACCCACCCAGCCGGGCAAATATCACCTGTTCTGCACCGAATACTGCGGCACGAAACACTCCGAGATGATCGGCTGGGTCTATGTGCTGCCGTCGGAAGAGTTCCAGCAGTGGCTGGCGAAGGGAGCTGGTGGGGCAGGCGCCGCGGCGGTGGGGCTATCGCTGGAAGAACAGGGCAAACAGGTGTTTGAGGGTGTGGGAGCATGCAACTCCTGCCATATGAACCCGAACGCGGCGGTTAAAGCACCCGACCTGCGCGGCTTGTTCGGCAGTAAGGTAAAATTAGCAGATGGACGCACCGTCGTGGCGGACGAAGCCTACATCCGCGAATCGATACTCAATCCGGGGGCGAAGGTTGTGGAAGGCTATCAACCCGTAATGCCCCCCTATCAGGGCGTGTTGAGCGAGGAGCAGATTATTCAGTTGACCGCCTATATCAAATCGCTGGCGAAAGAGCAGCCAGCAGGAGGGAAGTAAAGATGGCAACGATCACAGCGCAAACAGGCACTGAGCGGATCAATTATCTGAATGTTAGGACGACGGTCGCTTCGTGGCTCCTAACACTGGACCACAAGCGCATCGGCATTCTCTATTTGCTCGGCATTACCCTCTTCTTCTTCTTGGGCAGCTTGGCAGCCGCGGCGATTCGGCTGGAGCTGGCGACGCCGAAGGGTGACTTGATGACCTCCGACACCTATAACAAGATGTTCACCATTCATGGGGTGCTGATGATCTTCTTCTTCTTGATCCCCTCCATTCCGGCGTCGTTTGGCAACTTTGTGCTGCCGATGATGATTGGGGCGCGCGATGTGGCGTTCCCTCGCCTGAACCTGTTGAGCTGGTATTTCTATATGATCGGCGGCGTGCTGGCGACCATTGCTCTGCTCAAGGGCGGCATCGATACGGGCTGGACCTTCTATACCCCTTACAGCAGCGCGTTCGCCAAAGGGGAAGTGAGCTTGGCGATTGTGGGCGTGTTTCTGGTGGGGTTCAGCTCCATCTTCACCGGCATCAACTTCCTTGTGACGATCCATAAAATGCGCGCGCCGGGCATGACATGGTTCCGTCTGCCGCTGTTTGTATGGGCGATGTATGCCACGAGCCTGATTCAGGTGCTGGGCACGCCTGTCGTTGCGATTACGCTGCTGCTGGTGGCGGTGGAGCGCACCTTCGGTATCGGCATCTTCGACCCCAATCGCGGCGGCGATCCCATTCTGTTCCAGCATCTGTTCTGGTTCTACTCACATCCTGCCGTCTATATCATGATTTTGCCCGGCATGGGCGTTATCAGCGAGGTGATTGCAACCTTCTCACGCCGACGCGTCTTTGGCTACCATTTTGTAGCGTTCTCCAGCTTAGCGATTGCGATTATTGGCTTCCTGGTGTGGGGACACCACATGTTCAGCACAGGTCAATCGATCTATGCCGGTATCGTGTTCTCCTTCCTGACCTTCCTGGTGGCGATTCCGTCAGCCATCAAGACCTTCAACTGGATGGCAACTATTTGGAAGGGGCGTGTCCATTGGGAAGCGCCGATGATTTATGCGCTGGGCTTTCTGGGACTGTTCGTGATTGGTGGGCTGACGGGTCTGCATCTGGCTTCCCTGGCGACCAATGTGCATCTGACCGATACCTACTTTGTGGTGGCGCACTTCCACTATGTGATGGTGGGTGGCGCGATTATGGCGTATATGGCGGCGCTGCACTACTGGTGGCCCAAGATGACGGGGCGTATGTACCCGCAGAGCTGGGCGAAGCTCGCTGCGCTCATGGTGTTCGTGGGGTTCAACCTGACCTTCTTCCCGCAGTTCATTCTGGGCTACATGGGTATGCCGCGCCGTTATCACAGCTACCCAGAGGAGTGGTGGGCGTTGAACCTACTCTCCAGCGCGGGCGCGTCGATTCTGGGACTGGGCTACCTGCTGCCCGCCATCTATCTGGTCTGGTCGCTGAAGTACGGCAGGATCGCCGAGAAGAACCCGTGGGGCGCGCGCGGGTTGGAGTGGGAAGTGGTCGATACGCTGCCACATCCGCATAACTTCGAACGCACGCCGATTGTGACACGCCCCGCGTATGATTATGCCCATCCCGAGGAGCCAACCGCCATCTTCCCGGCGCCACGACCTGCCTATGTGGGTGGCGGAGGCAAAGATGGCTGAGCGCAGATAAGTGGCAAGTAGTCCCATCGAAGAAGGAGGGTTATGGTGAGCGTCAGAGAAGCAGAACTGCATCTGATAGAGCATGGGCGCGAGGTTCCACACTTAGGCGAACAGTATGAGACCATCGAACAGCAGAACGACGCCTACACGATTGGCATGTGGGCGTTCATCGTGCAGGAGGTGCTGTTCTTCGGTGGACTGTTCGCCAGCTATGCCGTCTACCGCTTCAAATATCTGTATGAATTCGTGGCGGCGCACCATACGCTCAGCGTGGTGTTCGGTGCCCTTAATACCTTCGTGCTGCTGGTCAGCAGCTACACGATGGCGCGTGCCGTGCGCGCCGCGATGCTCCAGCAACACAAGACGCAGTTTAAATATCTGCTCTGGACGATTTTCTTTGCCAGCATCTTCATGGTGAACAAGTACTTTGAGTATTCCTCTAAGTACCACCATCAACTGATTCCTAACCAGAGCTATAGTGCCGAGGAGGTGATTCACCACAACCACTTGAAAGTGGACAACGGGATGGTGGATCTGGGCAAGCGAAAGGTTTCGCTGGAGGAGTTCACTGGGCGCACCAAGCTCTTCTTCAGCTTCTACTTCATCATGACGGGGCTGCACGGACTGCATGTGTTAGTTGGGATTATCATTCTGGCGATTCTGGCGGTGCGTGCCTACTCGGACCACATCCGTAGAGTGCCCCATGCCGACTACATGCCCGTAGAGATGGTCGGTCTCTACTGGCATTTTGTGGACATCGTGTGGATTTTCCTGTTCCCACTGCTCTATCTCATGGGAGGTCAATGATGGCAGCGCATTCTCATGAAGAACATACCCATGCGCAGCGCGTCTCGTTCTATGCGAAGACGCTTTGGGTGTTGATGGTGCTACTGGTGGTCACGGTATGGGCAGGTTTTTTGAAGCTGCCCGACTGGCTTGGTATCGCCGTCGCGCTGACGATTGCCGTGACGAAGGCGACCATTGTGATTATGAACTTCATGCATGTACGCTTCAGCAGCAAGCTGGCGTGGCTGTTTGCTGGGGCAGGCTTTTTCTGGCTGATTATTATGTTCGCCTTCGCGTTCGCCGATTACGCCAGCCGCCACTGGGAACCGGTACAGGGCTGGTAAAAGCTCACATGCTCATCTGTCCATAGTCGCGTATCAGCCCGATGACCTTCCCGATGACCCGCGCTTCATCGGCCGGCACACGGATGGGTTCATAGGCAGGGTTTGCCGATTCGAGGCGCACATAGCGGCGCTCATAGAAGATGCGCTTAATCGTCGCCTCGTCACCCACCAGCACAGCGACCAGTTCGCCATTATATGCGGTCTGCTGCGGCTTGATAATGACCAGGTCACGCGGGAGGATATGCTCGCCCACCATACTGTCGCCCTTGACCCGCAGCAGAAAGGCGTTCTCCACATTGCGCACCATATCCGCAGGCACAGGGATCAAGTCCTCGATGTTCTGCTCAGCGAGGATGGGTGTACCTGCCGCGATGGTGCCAAGCAGGGGCAAATAGGCGACCCGTTCGCGGTTGGGCTGATAATCGGGATGGATGATGCGGATGGAGCGTGCTTGGCTGCCGCGCTCGATATAGCCCTTGCGTTGCAGCGCGTCCAGGTGGAGCGCTACGCCACGCAAGCTTTTGACCGTGCCGATGCTTTGCTGAATCTCGCGCAGAGTTGGTGGGTAGCCGTGCTCGCGCGTGAAGCGCACGATGAACTGCAAAATCGCCTTCTGTTGCTTCGTTAGCCCTTTTGCCATTGCTTTTCGCCTCCTGTAAGTTTAATGATATAGGTGTTCCCCCCTCCCCATGCGTGGGAAGGGGGTTCATCCCAGCCCACCCGTTGAACAGGCGGGCTTACGCTCCGCTTAGATACGAACAGCAGATGGAGCAATGGCTCCCATCATGTAGAATATTGTACACCATCATTTGTCTACCCTGTCAAGGGATAAGGGAGGGTGTTCGAAAATTCATACGGCTTGCTGGAGGGCGAGGCTCCCGCCGAGCCGAGATTGGAGGGCGAGGCTCCCACCGAGCCGAGCTTGGAGGGCGAGGCTCCCGCCGAGCCGAGCTTGGAGGGCGAGGCTCCCGCCGAGCCGTTTTTGCCGTCTGGGTCAGAGAAAAAAATTTTGCGTCTGGGTCGGAAAAGAAAATTTTGTACGGAGGTCAGCCCCTACACGCTGGGAGGCTCGCCCTCCACTCCCCTCGCCCTCTGGGAGAGGGGTTGGGGGTGAGGGTTCAGCTCGCCAGGAGGCTCGCCCTCCAAATGCTTGGTGGATTTTTCGAACATCCTCCTCCCCCTTGACAAAGCCGTCTTCCATCGGGTAATATTTAGTCAGGCTAAACAACAGGAGGTTGGAAGTGAGCAACGGGATACCGCTTTTGGAGATACGCGATTTGTGGGTCAAACTGCCTGACGAGGAGGAGCCTATTTTGCGCGGGGTGAACCTGACCCTTGACGCGGGGGAGGTACACGCGCTGATGGGTCCGAACGGCTCGGGCAAGTCGACGCTGGCAAAGGTGCTTGCGGGGCACGAGGGTTATGAGGTGATTCGTGGCGAGGTGCGCTTCCGCGGCGAGGACCTGCTGGAAATGGAGCCTGATGAGCGGGCGCGCGCAGGGCTGTTCCTCGCGTTCCAGTACCCCATGGAGGTGCCCGGAGTCACCATCGCCAACTTCTTGCGATTGGCATATCAGCGGCGCTTCAACCGCGAGGTGAAATACACCGAGTTCTATAGGATTTTACTGGAGCATCTCAAAAAGCTGGAGATGGACGCCTCTTTCGCCAGTCGCGCGGTGAACGAAGGCTTCTCCGGCGGCGAAAAGAAGCGGTTCGAAATCGTGCAGATGTCGTTGCTGGAACCGGGGCTCGCTATTCTGGACGAGACCGATTCGGGGCTGGATATCGACGCGCTGAAAGTGGTGGCAAACGGCGTGAACAGCATGCGCTCGCCCGATCGCGCCTTTCTCGTCATCACGCATTATCAGCGCATACTGAACTACATCACGCCCGATTATGTGCATGTGATGGTAGATGGGCGCATCGTGCGCTCCGGCGGACCCGAACTGGCGTTGCAGCTCGAAGCGCAAGGCTACGATTGGGTGCGCAGCGAACTGGCAGGCGTCGTACAGGAGGGATAAGCAATGGCAAAGCCAGAGGTTTTGGGAATTGGTGAGGATTACCTCCACAAATACGGCTTCTACGATGCGATCCAGCCTGTGTTCCAGACAGGGCACGGGCTGAGCCGCCGGGTGGTGGAGGCAATCTCTTACGAGAAGAACGAGCCAAAGTGGATGCGCGAGTTTCGGCTGCGTGCCTACGAGATTTTTCTCAGCAAGCCGATGCCTTCATGGGGGCCCGACCTGTCGGGGCTGAACTTCGACGAAATCGTGTACTATATCAAGCCGACCGACCGAAAGGGACGCAGCTGGGACGAGGTGCCAGAGGAAATCAAGCGCACCTTTGACCGCCTGGGCATCCCCGAATGGGAGCGTAAGTTCCTGGCAGGTGTCGGTGCGCAGTATGACAGCGAGGTGATCTATCATCGCCTGCGAGAAGACCTTGAAAAGCAGGGCGTCATCTTCGTGGACACCGATACCGCTGTGCAAAAGTACCCCGATCTGGTGCGCGAATATTTCGGCACGGTCATCCCACCCCATGATAACAAGTTCGCCGCGCTGAACTCGGCGGTCTGGTCGGGCGGCTCGTTCGTCTATGTGCCCGCAGGCGTGCATGTCGAAATTCCCTTGCAGGCGTATTTCCGCATTAATGCGAAAAACGCAGGTCAGTTCGAACGCACGCTGATTATCGCGGAGGAAGGCGCGTTCGTCCACTATGTGGAGGGATGCACTGCCCCTGTGTATGCCGAGGAAGCGCTGCACAGCGCAGTCGTGGAGATTATCGTGAAGCGTGGCGCGCGCGTGCGCTACACCACCATCCAGAACTGGTCCAAGGATGTGTATAACCTTGTGACGAAGCGCTCCGTGGTCTATGGTGACGCCGTGATGGAATGGGTGGACGGCAATATTGGGAGCCGCGTCACGATGAAGTACCCGTCGGTCTATCTGTTGGAGCCGGGCGCGCGCGGGGAGGTGCTGTCGGTCGCCTTCGCGGGTGATGGACAGCATCAAGATACAGGTGGCAAAGCCATCCACGCCGCGCCCTATACCAGCAGCCGCATCACCTCCAAGTCGATCTCCAAAGGCACCGGGCGCGCCTCCTATCGCGGGCTGGTGCAGGTGCTGGAAGGCGCACATCATAGCAAATGCAATGTGGAGTGCGACGCACTGCTGCTCGACGAAAACGCCCGCACCGACACCTACCCCTATATCGAGGTCAACGAACAGCAAGTGACTATCGGGCACGAGGCACGAGTGAGTAAGGTCAGTGAGGAGCAGCTGTTCTACCTGCAAAGCCGCGGGCTCAAAAAAGATGAGGCACTCACGCTGATTGTATCGGGCTTCATCGAGCCACTGGCAAAACAGCTGCCTATGGAGTACGCCGTCGAGCTAAACCGCCTGATCGAACTGGAGATGGAAGGCTCTGTAGGCTAAGCCGCTCCGAACGCAACGAAGTGGGCATCCCGAGGGCGCGGTTCCACCGCGCCCTTTCTCATGGCACAGGGTATAATGAGTTGCATGGTAACCACTGGAACCGATAGAATACCGATGACCGAAATAGGCTGGGATGAATACCAGCGGTTCGTGAACGAACAGCGAGAGGTGGTCATCGAGGACATCCATATCCCACTTACTGGCCGCAAACAAGTAGAGTGCTTCCATCCTGAGAACTTTGAGTTGGAACGCACCACAGTTTGGTCGTTTCCTGAGCGTGGGAATTGGGCAACCCATCAAGGGGATTACCGTGGGAACTGGGCCCCACAAATACCGCGCAATCTCATCTTGCGATACACCCAGCCGAGCGAATGGGTGCTTGACCCGATGGTCGGCAGTGGCACAACCCTTGTCGAATGCCGCTTGCTTGGGCGTAATGGTATTGGGGTGGATATCAATCCGCACGCGTTAATGCTCACTCTGGATCGTTTGAACTTCGAGCCAACCAATCTATATGAGCAGCTGCCTCCTTCAGAGATTCATGTCTATCATGGGGATGCCAGATGGCTCAACCAAATAGCGGACAACACGATTGACCTCGTGGCAACTCATCCGCCTTATGCCCGTATGATAACCTATTCTAAACACAGCCCTGTTGAGGGCGATCTATCGCTGCTACGCTCACTGGAAGATTTCCTGGATGCAATGGAACAGGTCGCAAGCGAGTGCTATCGCGTCCTAAAGCCGAACAAACACTGTGCTATCCTGATCGGCGATACGAGAAAGCATAAACACTATGTTCCAGTTGCCTATCGTGTGATGGAGCGGTTTTTGAAAGTCGGCTTTATCTTACGCGAGGATATCATCAAGGTTCAGTGGAAAATGAAATCCACCCGTGAACGATGGGGTATAGGACGCGACCACGATTTTATGCTCATCTTCCATGAACATCTGTTCATTTTCCGAAAACCTGACACGGGTGAGGATTTACGCAAATTTGAGGGGAGCATGCTCAATGGTCAAACAGGTCGCGTTGATTCTTAATCCCGCTCGGTGGCAAAGAGATCTGGGCCCGTTATGGGCATGGCTATGGAATGGAGTTCAGCAATGGCTTCTAAGGCTTGCTGGAAACCATCTAATCCATACGACTCAAGATGGTATAGAAATTGCTGTGAGGCAAGGACAAAAATCTAATTCACCCCATGACTTCATGGTTCGCTTCAGGGATCCGAAGCGTAGCGGGAGATGGCGTACACCGAAGCATGTTCATCTAATCGTCGAACTCTATGTGAAAGAAGCTTATAATCGCGACCTTACACACCAACTAAGAAATCATTTGCTTGATGTTTTCTCTAAAATAAAACCAGTCAATAAATTTCCACCTTCACTGCAGATTTATCAACCTGGACATGAGCAGCCCTTCAAGGCACTGGATGCCGTAGGCGAATTTAGCGTTGAATTTATGCTGGTGGTAAGCGAATTGATTTTTATTCAAGAGAAAACTAACTATCCTACCGGCTCGTTAACCAAAGAGCTTTACGAGGAGTTTGGTGTAAAGGATCGGTTCAGTGTTATTCAGAAAGCGACATGGCGTGGACAGTGATGACCATTCTCGCGCGGATTATCGAATCGAAACGAGCGGAGGTCGTGGCGCGGCGGGCGCGATTGCCAGAGCGGGAGTTGCGGGCACGGCTGGTGGACCTGCCCTCAACGCGCAGCTTTGGACAGGCCCTGCGCCATACGCCCAACCCCATCGCGCTGATTGCGGAAGTGAAACGCGCCTCGCCCAGCAAGGGGGTCATTCGGCAGGAGTTTGACCCGCTCACCGTCGCCCTGCGCTACCAAGAGGCAGGAGCAGACGCGCTCAGCATCTTGACCGATGAACCCTATTTCGGGGGACGGCTGGAGTACCTGAACCTTATTCGCCCGCATGTGAGCCTGCCGCTGCTGCGCAAAGATTTTATTGTAGACCCCTTTCAGATTTATGAGAGCCGCGTGATGGGCGCGGATGCGATCCTGCTGATTGTGGCGGCGATAGAAAGCGACGCTGCCTTGCGTGAATGGCGTGAGCTTGCCGAATCGTTGGGGCTGGACACGCTGGTAGAAGTACATACGGAAGCAGAACTGGAACGCGCCCTTGCCAGCGGTGCGACCCTCGTCGGAATCAACAACCGCAACTTGCATACCTTCGAAACCACCCTGCAGACCACCTTTGACCTGCTACCGCGTGTGCCACCTGAGGTGCTGGTGGTCAGCGAGAGCGGTATCGAGACCGCCGAACAGGTGCGTGCACTCCAGCAGGCGGGTGTGAAGGCGATCTTGGTCGGTGAGACGCTGATGCGGGCGGATGACCCGCGTCCGCTCATTCGCGCATGGATGGACGCCTGCCGATGACGCTGACGATTCTGCACACAAACGATGCGCATGGGCGTTGGAAGATGCCCTTCGTGGAGAAACTGCGCCAATTGCGGGAGCAACATGCGGCGCTCTTGCTGGATGCGGGCGACTGCCTCCGCACAGGCAATATCGCCATCCCGATGAAACCACCAGCCGAATGGGATTATATACGCCAAGCGGGCTATGACGCGATAACAATCGGCAATCGCGAGTTCCATATCTTGCCGAAGGGCTTTCTGGCAAAGGTTCAGGGCGCGCCGTGTCCGCTACTCTGTGCCAACATCCGCCCCAAACACCCCGATACCCCCCTGCCCGTGCAATCCGTATGGCGGGGCGAGCGTGCTGGCGTTCAGATCGGCATCGTGGGGCTGACTATACCGATGGTCACACCGCGCATGCAGAGCGCACGGCTCAGCGCATATCTGTTTGACCCACCGCTCACTGTCGCACGCGAATGGGCGACACGACTGCGCCCGCAGGTCGATTTGCTCATCGCGCTCACCCATCTGGGCATCGACCAGGACCGCAAACTGGCAGCCGCATGCCCCGAATTCGATCTGATTATTGGGGGGCACTCGCACACCCCGCTGGAACGCCCAGAACGCATCGGCACGGTTTGGGTGGCTCAGGCGAAGCCTTTCGCGCGTGGCATCGGCGTGCTGCACCTAACCCGCACACCTGACGGCTGGCATATCGAGGGCGAAATCGCAAATATGCAAAAGTGATGGAGAGCGACACGCCCCAACTGGGTGGCGCGCCTCCCGCCGAGCCGAAACTAACGCCTTCGCTTTGCCGAATCGCTTAGCCAAAAAAAGGCGATTAGCCCCCACAGAGCACCAATGGCTGCCCCTGCCAGCACATCGGAGGGGTAATGCACGCCGCGATAAATGCGCGACAGCCCCACCAGCATCGCCAGCAACCAGCCCAACCAGCCCAGCCATCGGTAGCGCGTGCCACGCACCATCAGCCAGAGCCAGCACGCCATGGCAAACGCTGTCGCCGTGTGCCCCGACGGAAAGGAGTTGGCAAAGATGCGCTCATCGGGCGCGACCAGCACATCGGGCAAGTTTGAGGGGCGTGCGCGGGGCAAAAGATGCTTTAGAACCTGCACGGTTGCTCCGCTGCCCAGCCATGCGACGAAGCCCGGCAAAAACACCCGCCGCCAGCGACGCTCCCAACGCAACGCCAGCGTCGCTCCAAGCAGTAATAGCAGCTGCACCCAACCCAGCCCCAAACTCGTGAATAACCACATCAGCGGGCTAAGCCACGGATGGTGCAGCCCGTGATTAATCGCGTAGAGAACCTGTTGATCCCACGCCTGCAATGGCTCCATCAGGGCAAACGGACAGCTTTGGCATGCCCATCGGCAAAAGCGATATTGTTCACTTCTCGCTGATGACGGGGCGGATTCGGCAAACTGGTCACTGGATCATGCGCGTTCCATGCCAGGTTAGACGAATCGTAGAGCAGAGGTATCTGAGCAGGGTTCGGGAGCGCGTTCAGCTTCTTCCGCGAGAGGTTTACATTCATCGCGTAGCCGAAGCCCTGTCCCTGCGGTACCGATGGGCAGCGATAGGCTTCCGAGTCCGCCACATAGGGACGGGTCAGGTCGCCCCAGCGCGCGGCAGCGGGGAAGCGACCGTCGTAGTCGTTGGCATACATCTCCTGTGCGGTTGCCAGTTGCCTTAGATGGCTCAGGCAGGCGATCTGACGCGCACGCTCCCGTGCCTGTGAAAAGACGGGAAACAGAATCGCGGGCAGAAGCACGCACATGCCGAGAAAGCACAACCCGCCTATGACCAACAGGATAATCAGCCACGCAGGGGTTTGCCTGCTCTGTGCGCTCATAGTGAGTGTATCATACCCTACCGCGTCTCGAGGTGGCGAGTGGTGAGTAGAATCTGCTCATTTTTGTGCCGCTGATGAATTCGAATACCCTCACCACAAGTAGGGGCGACCCGGTGGGTCGCCCCTACCGTTTGATCAAGGTTCACTGAGCCCAGGCAAATCCCAAATATCATCGGGCAGTTGTGCCTGTATCAGTCCCTTGATAATGGTTTCCTCTTCGGACATTGGCTTGCCCAGCTCCTCTATGGCGTGCCTAAGCTCTTGCAGAAGCCCCGTGCCGCACTCATACCCCAGATTGCGCACTATAATATCCGATAGCTCGTCATCATCGGGCGTCAGCCCCATCGTGAGCGCGGATGTGATTATGTCATCCATCATGAACATGCGACGCAAGGTGGGAGCCATAAACAAGCTTGCTCGCTGGTTCGGATCAAGCCCCAGAGCAACGATGTCCGCATGGGGGTTCGGAGGACGGGAACGCGATGCTTCCAACGCATTCGTAACCGATTGGTGCGTGAAATAGAAACGATCGATCACAAGACGCACGAATTTATAATTAACCATATTGGCGCGTCTCAGTAATTCATCTGAGGGAACTCGTCGACGGTCGGGATGGATGAATGCCGAACGCAGCTCAAGCGCACTGATGGGAAAACGCGGTGCCCCGATTTCCTTCTCATAGGCGAACTCTTCCTCACTTTCCGTACTCATCGCGCTTGGTCTACGCCCTGCTATCATCTCTCTCAGAGACTGTCTAATTTGGCTTTCAGTCTGTCGCGCCTCTGGAGAGAGCGGTTTTGACTTGTGGGGGCTAAATTCTGGGCTGGTTCCCGTGCCACGATAGGGGAGATGCACGAATCGGTCAGCGAAGGGAGTGGTCATATCCGTACCTGCTTCAGGGTTGCCCGTCGCGACGAGGAGCAAGGGTGGCTGATCCTCAGGTTTGATACCTGAGATTCGGTACTCGGTGAGGAAGGTCTGCATTTGCCCCTTGACCTCATCGCTCGCTAAGAAGAGTTCGTCCAGTACAACCACCAGCACCTTCCCCTCCTCACGGAGGCGACGCAGCCTATCAGGGGAGAATTCTTCCCGCAGAGCGTAGGTCAGTACGATATCACCCGATTCCGTTGTCTTGGTGACAGGTACACCGAAAATCTCGCCCGCGTGCATCAACGAACTGGCTGGTATGACGACCACTTCGAACGGGGAATCAGGCATTTGGCTCAGTAAGCGGAACAGGGTCGTCTTGCCCTCACCCGGTGGGCCCCAGAGCGCGATGGGGTAGCCTGCGCTGAGCGTGCGGGTTGGATCGGCGCGTTTGGTCAGCATCGCCAGCAGCACCTTGCTCGCATCAGGATGGTAGGAGCGCATCTGCTCGTACAATCGCCTGTATTTCCTTAAGACAAAGATGGAATCATCGCCTTGTCCGATTTCTACTATATCCCCTTGCTGCCCCGCAGCGGTGCTGCCACGCTCTTCCGCAGAGGGAGCAGCTGGTGCGGTTGGCTCTTCCGCAGGTGTCCTGAGTGGCTCTGAGCCACGCTGCAGCCTTGCCTCCAGCATCGGCTGCTGCATGGTCTGGAGCATGGGCTGGAGTTCAGGCATGTTCAGCACGGTATTGCCCTTGCGCTGCTGCGCACGGATGAACGCCTGCAGACCCTCAGGCTTTACCCAGTAATGCTGCCGTACCCCGTCCCGACGGAGTATCAGCACGCTCACTAAGCCTGGTCGCGGAGGCATACTGGTCGGCATGCTCGATTCTACGAAACTGCCGTCTCCTCAGAAGGAATCGCTTGAAAGAGCGCCCGCGCACGCTCCCGTACCTGCTCGCTGCGTGCAAACTTGGCGAGATCATACAGCAATTCACGCAACGCACCACGAATCCTCGGATGACCTGTATAGGCGGAGAGCGTGTCCAGCGCCGCGAGCACGAGCTGCTCGTCGAAGTTCGAGCCGAGGAGCCTGTACAGGGTCTCTTCGGCTGGCTTCCACGCCTCCCCCTCACTGAACACCATCGTAGTCAGCGCCTTGATGGCTGCCTTGCGCACTCCCCGATCGGCATCTTCAAAGACGGCTAAGGTGAGCGGGTCTACGGCGCGCTTGTCGCCCAGCTCGGCTAACGCATGAGCTGCAGCAGCACGCACAGTCCATTCCTCATCGTGGCGCAGCGTGTCGATGAGCGGTTCGGTGGCGCGTGGGTCGCCCAGCTTGCCTAACGCCTCCGCTGCTGCAGCACGCACATAAACATTGTTATCGTGCAGTGCCTCAATAAGCGGTTCTACGGCGCGTGGGTCGCCCAGCTCGCCTAACGCAATCGCTGCTGCTTCACGCACAGTCACTTCCTCATCGTACATTGCCTCGATGAGCGGGTCTACGGCGCGTTTGTCGCCCAGCCTGCCTAACGCCTCCGCTGCTGCAGCACGCACTGACCGGTTCGCATCGTTGATCAGTGCTTTGCTGAGTGGTTCCACTGCACGCCTATCGCCCAGCTTGCCTAACGCCTCAACCGCTGCAACACGCACATCGGGGTGCTTATCGTTGTTCAGTGCGGCTTTGCTGAGCGGTTCTACCGCGCGTGGATCCCCCAGCTTGCCTAACGCATGTGCTGCTGCGCGACGCACAGGCGGGGACTCATCTTGGCTCAATGTTTGGCTGAGTGGTTGCACCGCGCGTGGATCGCCCAACTCGCCTAACTCCCACGCGGCTGCACGACGCTCCCACTCATCGCGGCTTTTCAGCTGTTCCAAGAGCTGGTGCAGCTGTTGCTCGTGTTGCGGGTCAGGCTGCGCAGGCGTCGTCGCCATCTGGAGCGCAGGCGTCGGCATGCCCAGCACGGTATTGCCCTGACGCTGCTGCTCGCGGATGAACGACGGCAGCTTATCAGGGCGAACCCAGTAGTGCTGGCGCACCCCGTCGCGTCGTAAAATCAGTACCTTCACTAAACCCTCACGCATGCGGATACCCTCGCTGATTCTACGCACATCACCTGTCTCACTGACTTTGACCCTGCATCGCAGAAGTCAAGTCCTGCCGTTTCATGGGTAGGTTCGGCCCGTTATTGCGCATCGTTACCAGCCAGGGTGTTCTCGATCCGTTTGAGTATCGCCTTCGTTTCAGGGGTGGGCATCGCGCTTTCGATTTGCGCTGCGATCTGTTTGAACCGTTGCGGGTCGGTTGCCATAGCGGTGGGGTATGCGATCTCAAGCACGAAGCTGACATCATCTGCGAACAGGAGGCTGTAGGGGTCGTCCGCATCGAAGGGGAAGTGCTGGACATCGTTGGCGAGTTTTTCGAGTGCATCCATCATCAGTTGGGGTTGGTGTTTGCTGGGCGTATCTTGGCAGTTGGAGGCGATTGCCAGCAGCGTTCTGAATCGCGTGACAGGGTTGTCTACCCATTCGGGCGGTTGCGCCAGAAAATCTTCGAACCCTGGTATGACTTCATCAGTGCGTTTCATTTCAGCTTAAAGTATACCCTGAGAACCTCTCTGATGCGAGGAATGGTTCCGTTGCGCAGAGAGGTTTCAATCCCCTGCGCAGGGGCTGTCCCTTTGGACGGAACCAACGATGAGGTACAGAGAAGCTAAGACCGTTTCAATCCCCTGCGCAGGGGCTGTCCCTTTGGACATCCCATGCCCAGGCCAACCCCGTTGAGCAAGCAACAATTTGTTTCAATCCCCTGCGCAGGGGCTGTCCCTTTGGACCCTGCGCCTCTATTATACCCCATTGCGAACTCAAAATGCAAGTCCCGATTCAGAACCTCCCCTCGATCGGGCTTAATTTGACTCGTGGGCCAGGGGGGTTGCGAATCGGGGTTTGCGCGGGAGATGCATTGTTCCAAACGCGTGGCTAACCCGTCGTGTTCGGTTGCGAATCGGGGTTTGCGCGGGAGGTGCTCAGAACGATGAAGGCGGCTCCCTCGTCGGGGTGGGGAGGCGCATTGCCACTTATCTCTCCTGTGCGACCCAAGCAGGTTCACCGATAAGCGAGCGTGTGCGCTGCAGGTAGTCGCGCAACACCTCCGCGAGGCTGCGTCCCGTGCTGGTGCTGATTTGCTCCTTGCCCCAGATACGGAAGTAGCCGAGCGCGCCGCGGGCAAGGGGCGCAATGGTTGCCACTCGGTAGGTGCGCTTCGGATCCAGTTTTGCGCCGCTGATGAACACGCTCTGTATCCGCTTGCCTGGCGCCGCTTTCGGGTCGAAGCGCACCTCGGCACCCGTGAGCTGCAGGAAGGCGTTGTTTTTCTGGGGATAGAGTTCCGCGGAGCGCTCCAGCGCCTGCAATAGCTGTTCGCCCGTGAGGCTCAGCACCACCACCTCATCATCGGGGTAGCGCACGGCTTTCAGGAGCGCGTCCACCGAGAGCGGCCCCGCAGGGAACTGCACCGTCTCGTCAAGAAAGGCAGCGCCCAACATTGCCAGGTCCGCTCCGGTCGCTGCGCGCATGGCTTCCACGATGGTCTGGGCGATGGGATTGGAACCCTCTCCCACATTCTCCATCGTGATGGACTTAGGCAGGGAAATGGTTTGGGCAACGGCATCTCCCAGAACCAGCCCCATCAGCGCGATGATACACCAGACCCTCTGCATCGCTTCACCCGTTTTCCATCGGCAGGGCGCAGACACCCGCTTCGCCATTTGCTACCCATGTATATCTACGACGGACTGGCGCGAAGCGTTCCAGCGGAGGTACGCTTCGATGAAGTCGTCGATCTCGCCATCCAGCACCGCTTGCACATTGCTCGTTTCATAGTTTGTGCGGTGGTCTTTGACCAGTGTGTAGGGCTGAAGCACATAGGAGCGGATTTGATGTCCCCACTCGGCGGGCACGGTCTCGCCCTTGAGCTGCTTCAGTTTCTGTTCCTGCTGGCGACGGTAATGTTCCGCGACACGCGCGGCTAACACTTTCATCGCGACGGCGCGGTTCTGGTGTTGCGAGCGTTCGTTTTGGCAGCTGGCGGTGATCCCTGTCGGGATATGGGTGATGCGCACCGCCGATTCGGTCTTGTTCACATGCTGTCCGCCATGCCCGCTCGCCCGATAGGTGTCGATGCGCAGGTCCTCGGGATGGAGCTGGATCTCCGCCTCTTCGATTTCGGGCATCACTTCGACTAAGGCGAAGGAGGTATGGCGTCGTTTATTGGCGTCAAAAGGGGAGATGCGCACGAGGCGGTGCACGCCGTGCTCCGATTTGAGCAGTCCGTAGGCGTAGTCGCCTTCTACCAGAATGCCGACGCTGGCGTAGCCGACGACGCTGCCGGGTGTTTCATCCACGATTTCGGTGCGGAAACCGTGCTTTTGTGCCCAGCGCAGATACATACGCAGCAGCATCTGCACCCAGTCGCACGCTTCGGTGCCGCCTGCGCCCGCATCGATCTCCAAGATGGCGTTCTGACGGTCATACTCCCCGCGAAGCAGGGTCAGCAGGTCGAGCTTTTCGACCTCACGCTTGAGCTGCTCCACCTGCGCCGCCACTTCGTTCGCGGTTGCTTCGTCATACTCCATCTGGAGCAGGCTCAGCCACTCGCTGCACTCGTCCGCTTGTGCTCGCAGCTGCTCATACGGCTCGATTCGTGCTTTGAGCCGTGCGATTTGCTGCATGACGGCTTGTGCGCGCGCAGGCTCCGCCCAGAAATCGGGGCTTTCGGTCTCGCGCTCCAGGCGCGTCAGCTCCGATTTCAGCGCGTCGAGGTCAAAGATGCTCCCCGATCACCATCAGGCGTCGGCGTGCCTCCTGCAACGATTCACTGATGCTCCGTAGGTCTACCATACCGCTCAATCCAGATGCCGCTTCACCCGCTCCTCGATCACGCCTTTCGGCAGTGCACCTACAATCTGATCCACCACTTGCCCGTTTTTGAACAGGAGCAGGGTGGGGATGCTCATAATTCCGTGCCGAATCGCCAGGTTCTGCTCCTTATCCACATCGACCTTGAGCACCTTCAGCTTTCCCGCGTACTGAACCGCCAGCTCCTCGACAATAGGCGCAATCAACCGACAAGGACCGCACCAGATAGCCCAAAAGTCGACCAGCACTGGCACGGGCGACTGCAACACTTCCGCTTCCCATTCGTGTTCCGTAACCGCTTTGGCTGCCATAGTTCCCTCCATATAGGCAAATCGCCTACTGTTAGATTATACCCGCTGGATGGTATAATCCCCATGATGATGGACAAGGTGCTGATTACGGGAGGCGCAGGTTTTTTGGGCTATCATTTGGCGCACCACTTTGCCGATAAAGGGGTTCGCGTTGCGTTGTTGGACATCGTGCCCTACGAGGAGTCGGAATATCCGTCGGGCACCGAGTTTTATCGAGGCGATGTGCGCGATCGGGAGGCGGTGCGTCAAGTCATAGAGACGGTGCGTCCACGATGGGTTATCCATGGGGCTGCCGCGCTGCCCCTTTGGAGGCGGGAAGATATCTTCTCTACCAATGTGGACGGCACCCGTATCGTGCTGGAGGAGGCGTTCCGTGTGGGCGTGGAGCGTGTCGCCCATGTCTCTTCTACGGCGGTGTATGGCGTGCCGCTGAAACATCCTATCGAGGAAACGGATCCGCTTATCGGGGTCGGTCCCTATGGCGAGAGCAAAATCCTTGCCGAACAGGTCTGTCTGGAGTTTCGCGAGAAGGGGCATATCGTGCCGATTATTCGCCCCAAGACCTTCATCGGACCGGCGCGGCTCGGTGTGTTCCAGATTCTGTATGACTGGGTGGAATCGGGGGCACGCATCCCGATGATTGGCAGCGGGCGCAACCGCTATCAACTGCTGGAGGTGTCCGATCTGTGCGAAGCATACTGGCTGGTCTGTACGGTGGACCCTGCTCAAGCGAATGACACCTTCAATATTGGCGCGGAGCGGTTTCAGACCGTGCGTGAAGATTTGCAAGCGTTATGCGATTTTGCAGGTTCAGGGGCGCGACCGATGGGCACGCCCGCAGCGCTGGTCAAGCTCGTCCTGCGCCTTCTGGAGTGGCTTAAACTGTCCCCCCTTTACAAATGGGTGTATGAGACTGCCGATAAGGATTCGTTCGTGTCGGTGGAGCGGGCGAAGGCGAAGCTCGGCTGGGGCGCACGCTACAGCAACGCTGAGGCACTGATTCGTTCCTATGAATGGTATCTGGAGCATGCGTCGGGGCTGGAGGTCGGCACGGGCGTGACGCATCGTGTGGCGTGGGAGCAGGGCGCGCTGAAACTGTTCAAGTGGCTCCTTGGGGGTCGTAGGAAGCGCGTGCAACGCGCACCCGTCCAACGCTGAGCGCGCCCAGTTCGCCTCCCCTCGGCGGTGTACGCTTGCCCGCATTGGACAGCCCGATGCGAGCAACACGCTCGCCGGGGGCGCGTTTACCCTCTGGCTCATCCTCGCCCGGTTGGGCAAGCACAGTAAGTGCGATACCCCTGTCTGGAAAGAAACCCCTCCACATTCCCTTACAGGCAGCCACACCTGCTGTGCTACAAAGAGAAAGCTCAATACCAGGCGTCTTCCAGCGGGATGTAGATCACTCCCCCTGTGCCAATCTGGAGGTTATAACGAGATTGTCCATCGCAGCTGGGCAGAGTGCCACCGATTCTCACGCTCAACGAGGTGGGAGATAAAGCATCATCGCTATCGGGCACTTTCCAAGCGATGGCGAAATAGGCAGGGAAGATGATGTCGCTAATGAAACGCCAGCCCGGCCTGGTTCGACTCAGCGGACGATAGTTATAGCTATTCACATGTTGTGTGTTACGCGCCGCCTCGTCTGCCTCCTTGCTGGGGTAGTTATGTGCAATTGCATCAATAGTATAATTACTATTAAAAAATGATATCCATAAATCCATGCGATAGTAGTCAACATGGTTGGAACCGATGGGAATGGAGTCAACTGTGCAGTTGTTACTACCGCTACTCTGTTCTAAATATCGCCACATCCCTGCCTCGTAGAGCTGCCAGTTGGGGGAATCGGTGGTTGACGAGTTCCAGTTCCAAGGGAAGGAATAGGGATAAAATGGAACCGTAACATCGTTGCCGTTTTTCTTGTACTGGACATTAAAATTACACCTTGTGGAGTTACTACTACAATCAAGAGTAGGTTGAGTAGGTTGCCAGGTATGGGGGCGCCAAGGATCGGAATCATATGCGGTGGTGTTAGAATCTTGGGACCAATTCACATCATTAACATTGAACTTATCCAAAAAGTATATTCTGCGTTTCCAAGAAGCGATTTCTGGTTCTTCTGGCACAGAGCGGGATAATAATCTGACATGAACTTCGTATCCAGAACTACTATTATCATTTGTCGGTATCATAACATATGCTACCTGATTGCGTATCTCACGAGAGTTCTCACAGGAAATTGATCCTCTACTTTGTGACAATAGTGTTCCTGTAGAGCCATCTGAATTAACTTGATAAACCTTGTATTCTAAATTACAATTAAGAGAGCTATTATCCCGGGGACCAGGAAAGTGGCTGATTTCGGCTAAGATCCAGCGATCCACCCTCGACTCTATTGGGCGTAGATCAAGACGGATGGGGTTCGTCAAATACACCCGCACCCAGCGCTCCCCTGGCAAGGGCACCCAAAGACGACGCAGCGGGTCAAATATAGACAAGCGTGCGCGTATCAAGTTCACCTCTTCCGCGCGTGTGCAGGGGAACGAAAAGACAATGTTTTGATTAATTCCACCTTCATCAGCCGTCAAAAAGTACTGCGCATACCCAGAGCCTGTTCCCTGCCGACGAGCAACTTGCAGTTCGAGGCGATACTGCCCAGGCGGCAGGCCCGCCGTGAACCGGAGTACAATTTTCGCTGTTCCATCGGGACGCGCTTCAGCCTCAGTGAAGCCCGGCGTGAGCCGCCAGCGAATCCATGGCGGTACTACACCTGTAAGATGGATAATGTATGGTCCCTCTAAGGTTGTCTCTAAGGTTGTCCCGCTCCAGAGCTGCACTGTGGAACGAGGGGAAGAAGGATCATCTACAAAACTATCCGGGTCCCAGCGGCGAAAATATGACGGAACGCTACTATTACATGCACCACCATTAGGATAATGTAGCGTACCCGTTAGTGGTGTCGGCAGAGAAATGTTGTTAGGAGCGGCAAAGCCACTTGCCCATACTACGAGAGCGTAATCATAACGATTGGTGCTGGCATTCCAGCGACGAAACACCAGGCACCATACCGATTCATCGCTCATGGTATAGCTGCCATCACCATTCCAGTCATGATAGATACGAGCAAAGTACTCGTACCCATACAGCCTTTGAACAAAGTGCCGCAGTGCCAGATATGCCTGTTTAGGAATGAGATTTCCCGAAGAAGTATCCACTTTGAAAATCCCGAAAAACTCTTCAGGATCGAGGCGAGTTGAATCACATGCATCCGCGCCGTCCTGACAAGGATCTGCTTTGTCAACATTACAGTAAAAGACACTGCCGCGTGCCTCGTTGAACATATCGGTGAGGTACCGGCGTATCAACTGGTTCGCCTGCATGCACTCGGCAGGATAGATATTGATAGGCGGAGGGTTAAGCCTACATCTAATACCATCATTATTGTCAGCATCAATATAACAACTTAGTCCTCTTTCTGTAGCATATCCCCGTTCGCTCATCACCAGAGGCATCAATCGCTGGGCATGGCGCACAACAACCCTGCGCATTCGGTTATAATAGAGTTGATCAAAATCTGGAAGCAAGCTTGGAGAGTAAGTATGAAAGCTGAAACCATCTACAACTTCATAAAGGTGTTTGCCAATTAGCCTATCGATATCGCTGTTCCAATCTTCAAGTTCAGACAAAAGATCAAATTGGTAGCGCAGAACTTCCTCGATGATTGAGCTTTGGGGGTTTCCCCAGCCACCACCGAGAATCAATGGACGAGGCAGTATTTGCCATGCTGTAGCGGAGCCAGCACACTCCGTCAAAGCTTTCAATGGCTTGCTATAGACATCTCGCACCGCCTTTGCATGCACCATTGCCACTTTGGGATAACTGTGGACTATATTAATAGAGCTACTATTCCATCCATTATTCCACCGTAGATCGGCCCAGTGCGGTTGCCATCGATAGAACGCTTCAGGCTCGTTAAAGAACTCCCAGATAAGATAAGGGGTAGGTTGCGAGTAAAGTACCTCTTTTACTCGTTTTATAGCACTATCATAAATATCTTCAATGAGATAATCCCCTATAGAACTTGAACTATCCAGATCGCAAATCCACCAGTTTCGGTGTGCCGGATAGTTAACAAGCAGAATGGACGGGCGGAACACATTGCTTGCCGTGAGATGCTTGCCAAACAGGGCATTGGTTACTGGGAAAAGATGCAAATCGGCACGATACAGTCCCAAAGTAGGTATATCATCCAGGAAAAGATAATACAAAAACGAAGGGTTGAACCAGTAATATTGGTAAAGATTGCCGTTCAACCCCTCCCGTTCGAAGTTCATATTCAGTCCGAACATGTAGGGGATTGCGGGAGGAGGGAAATCCACTGGCGCAGGAACAGGTCTGGGTTCAAGTCGTGGGCGTGTTTGCGCGTTCACGAAACCCACTATCGTGCCAGCAACCACCATCAGCAGCATTACCTTCCGACCAGCAGCAACCATACTCTGGCGCATTCTCTCACCTCCTATTTTTTGCGAGCTGTCACTCGGTTCTTGTTAAACCGAGACACCAGCCGTGCAATTGGGCATCCAGGTAGCCCGCTCCGCGGAACGCGTAAAAACCTGCGTAGAAGCTGGGCGGTGCAGAAGGAACTTGTTGAACCTCGCACTTGATTAATAACCGTCCATCGACTTTAACCGCGATTCGCCCTGATGTTGGATGATAAGACACCTCAACCGTATGAATCTCACCATCAAACCAGAGAGGAGTATCCAAATTTCCATTCCGATATTCCAGTAGCGGACTGTGGATCGCAACTGGGTGCCCTCCGCTATCCAAGACAACAATACTTGGACTGAGTAAGGCTGGTACAGGCTTGAGCTCATCTATTTGGGCAAGTTGCGGTCCCATTTTGAATCGAACAACAACATATGGACCTGAATATTGTACAGGATTATTAGTTATATTTCGCGCAATAAAAAAGTCCATGCAATCTGTGAATCTACCCCATTTTAGATCAAATTTTATCTTGAATTTTGAATATATAGAACTGTAAGAATTTCCACCCGTATAATGATAGTAAACAATACCCTTGGCATTACATCCTGCATAAGTACAGCCTGAGTCTGAATCGCAGCATGGAATAATATGAATGTAGTCCGTATCGTTTTGGCTCCCACAAGAACAAGAAGGAGAATTAGCGGCGCCTTGTATACCACAGTGCTCAATCTGAATACTATCCCAACAACTGACGAGCGGAGAGTAGATGGGGTCATTGGGGCACCCTGACTGTGCAAAAGCAGCCCCTATCAGCAACACCCAAGCTAACCCGCTGCTCAATCCGAAACGATGCAGTTGGTTAATCATTACTCTGCCTCCTATACCGCCTATATATATATCACCTTGACAAACCGTGTTCGTTACAAAGTCGTTACACTCATTCTCAGGGCTGAGTGATGCCATGTGAGTTCAAAACATGGGCGATTGATGGTAGAAGGAAATTATCCATGCGAGGGCAGCGGTGTTGGGCAACTGTCGGGAGGATGGGGGTATACTTTTCTTGATGAGGCGAATGGGATTGCTGCTTGGTTGGTTGAGCCTATCGGTCGGGCTGGTGCTGGCACAAGCAGGCAAGAGTGGCGCATCGCCGAGCGTGAGTACCCTGCAGCAACGGTTTGACCGCGCCATTCAGCTGGCGCGGCAGGGCAAATATGAGCAAGCAGCCACCCTGCTGCGACAGATTCTCAAGGAGCAACCGAACCTTGCTCCTGCCCACCTGAACCTCGGGCTGGTCTATCGCATGCAGGGTCAATCAGAGAAGGCGGCACACCATCTGCGTCGCGCAGCGGAGCTGGACCCTCGTAATCCTATGCCCCTGGTGGAGTTAGCACGCCTCGCGCTGGACCGCAACCGGCTGGACGAGGCATCTGGCTATCTACGCATGCTGCGCGACCATTTCCCGAACCATCCCGAACTGCCTTTACTCACTGGCTCGCTCGCCGCGCTAAAAGGCGATTGGAAGCAAGCCTATGCCGAGTTCACAAAATCGCTCAAGACCCATCCGAACGATTTTCGTATCCATTACAATTTGGGCATCGCCGCCTATCAGATGGGGCGCAAGGAGGAGGCGCGCCAGCACCTGCAGAAAACCGTCCAGCTCAAACCCGATTACAGCACCGCATGGAAGTCGCTCGGCATGGTGTATGAGGCGCTGCAGCAGCCCCGCGAGGCAGTGCGTGCTTACACCGAAGCACTCCAATTGGAACCAGACGACCTTCCCACCCGGCTCAAACGCGCCCAGCTGTTCCAGCAATTGCAGGAATGGGAGAACGCCTGCGCGGATTATCAGCATCTGGCAAAAATCTACCCCAAGAATCCTGATGTGCATCTGGGGGCAGGGCTGATGCTGATGCGCCTGCAACGCTATGCGGAAGCCAAGCAGTATCTCGGGCAAGCGCTCCAACTGCACAATGCCGCCGAGCCGCTCTACTGGGAGATACTCACCGAGATCGCCTATTGCGAGCTGAACCTGAAAGAGTATGGCAAGGCGCGTGAACATTTCGCGGAGGTGCTGAAATACAACCCACGCCACGGACGCGCCTATGAGGGGCAGTTCCGTGTCCTGCAAGGTCAGGAGGCGGAGCAAGAGATACTGCCCCTGCTGCGTCGCTGGGCGGAAAATCTTCCGGAGGAGCCGTATCCACGCTTACAGGTTGCGCTTATCTATGAACGCAACCGAGAGTACACGCTTGCCGAGACGGAATACAAGAGCCTGCTGGAGAAGTTTCCGAATCGCCCCGAGCTGCGTCGCGAATATGCCCGATTTCTGAGTCGACAGGGACGACTGGACGAGGCTGTTCAACAGTATGATCTCTTGCTGCAGCAGACACCCGATGAGCTGGGTGCATTGCTGGGCAAGGCGCGCCTGCTGGAGCGGCGCCAGCAATATCGCGATGCGCTGCAACTCTATCTCAAAGTGCTGGCGAAGGAGCCGCTGAATACAGTGGCTGCCCTGGGCGCCGCCGCGATGTATCGCGAGTTAGGCGAGATCGACGAGGCGGGCAAGCTCTATCGCCAGCAAGCGTTGCAACCCGAACCAAGCGAACTGGCTATCTCCAACGCCATCGAAATGTATCAGCAAGCCAATCGCGTCGACGATGCGGTCGCCTTCCTGCGTGAATGTATCCGCATGCACGGCTATCGCTACCTGAACCTGCTTGCCAGCCTCCTCATCCGGCACAAGCGGAGCGAGGAAGCAATCCAAGAATATCAGCAGGCAATTCGCACCTTGGAGAGCGAGGCGCCTGCCGAGCCGAAACAACCCAAACGGGAGGGCGAGGCGCCTTCTAAGCCAAAACAAGAGCGGGTCAAAACCCTTGAAGCGCTCTATCAAGAACTGGGGCTGATTTATCGCCAGTTGAATCGTCCTCAAGATGCGCTGCAAGCGTTTCAGCGAGCCTCTCAGCTCAACCCGACGCGCACATGGACGCTCTACCAGATTGCCGAACTGCAACAACAGCTGGGCAACAAAGTGGCGGCATGGGAGACCTTGGTGAGGGCGTTGCAGACGAATCCCGATGACCTCAGCCTCTATCCCTTCATGGAACGGCTTGCTGCGGAACTTCAGCGCGGGTCGGACTATCGCACGCTGATCGAACGGCTGGCACAGCAGGACACGCCGGGTCAGGAGGCGGCTAAGGCGTATGTGGAGTGGTTGCGGCGTTCGGGTCAAGCGGAGGATGCACTCCGTTGGTTGGAGACGCGCCTGCGCCAGCGCCCCGATGATGTGCCCCTCCTACGCCTGCAGCTGAGCCTGCTGGAGGAGTTGGGACGCCAGAAGGCTGCGCTCCCTCTCTATGCGCGGCTCGCCCGCCTGGTGCCCGACGACACCGCCCTGCTGCGCAGTTGGGCAATCCGCGCGGATGAGTATGGCACCACGCTCGATGCCCTGCATGCCTACGAGGCGTTGTTCCGCGCCTTCCCCGACGATGTGTCGGCAGGACTGAAACTCGTCACGCTTTACGAGCAGCTGGGCAATCGTGAACGCGCCCAGCAACTGCTGCGCCAGCTCAGCGAAAACTTCCCCAATAACGAGGAAGTCAAACGCCGATTGAACTCCACCTCTTCAACCTCATCGCCCTCGGCGCCTCAGCGCACGCCATGAGCCTGCCGACGACAAAAAGTAGCCTCACTAACTGCTTATCCTGCGCTACCTGTTCCCATGAAGCGTGAATGGCTGGCGGTATTGGCTATCTTGCTCACGCTGGGCAAGAGCGCGATTCGCGAGGTGGAAAAGAGTGCCACCCGTGAAATTCGCCAGCGGGTAGGTGGGGGCGACATTCGTGTGCGCATCGAGCCCGACGGCATCGATGGGCTTATTGATGGGCGTCTGAAGCGGCTCGTCGTCGAAGCGAGCCATTTCACGCTGGACGGCTTACCCTTCACCTTAGAGACACATCGCCCTAAAACGGGCTGGATCAAGCAGTTTGTCATGCGGCTGCAGGATGTGACCCTGCGCGGCTTGCGGGCGGAGCGGGTGGATGCCGAAATTCCTGATGTGCGCTATGATCGCAAGCTGGCGATGCGCAAGCGAATCTTTCGCCTTTCCGATACGGGCGTTGGGCGCGCCGAAATGGTGGTGCGTCAAGAGGATTTGGCAGTGTACATTCGTCGCAAATACGCGCCCTATGTGCGCGAAGTGCAGGTAGAAATTACCCCAACCGAGACGCATGTGCGCGGCACCGTGGTCTTTCTGGGCAGCGAGGTGCATTTTCAGGCGGTGGGACAGCTGACCCCACGCGAGGGACGCTTTCTGGAGCTTGCCGAGGCGCGCATCGAGATGGAGGGCACCGAGCTGCCCCCTGCGGCGGTGGAGAGGATGCGTCAATGGCTGAACCCGTTGATCGATGCCGATCGCGATCTGGGCATCTCTGACGGGTTATATGTGGAGCAGGTTATCAGCGAGCGAGGTCAGATGCGCGCCCGCGGATACGCTTGGATACCACGCCACACACACTCCAAGCCACCCAATTCACCCGCCTCATCCGACCAGTCCGACGATCGCCATCGGTAAGGTAGAATCTTTTCTGATGGAAGGGTTCAACGATCAGCCACTGCGGGAGCGACCTCATCTCGCGGTGCTGTTCTATGACGCGATCGGCGATTTCGTGATTGTGACGCCTCTACTGCGCGGGCTAAAGGAGAAATATCCGGGCTGCACCCTGGACTATTTCAGTGGTGAGCGCACGCGCGAGTTGGAGGAGGCGTTGCCCTATATCGACGCGCGCTTCTCCGTTTTTGGCAACCCAAATGCCCTGAAGGAGCTACCCGCCTTTATTCAAGCGCGGCGCGAGCGGGCGGGTCCCTACGATTTGGTCATCAACTGTGATTTCCATCCCACGATGGCGTTCGTGGCGCGCTTGCTGGAGCCGCGCTATGTGGTGGGTCGCTGCCTTAGCGAAGATTGGCGCGAGGAGGTACCGCGCCCACCCGGCAAACGGCACCAACTGCACGAGGAGTTCTGGTCCGCTCCCGACCTGCTACAACGATATGGCGATATCTTGAAAAGCACCTACATCGGTGAAATCTGGTGTCGGCTGGCGTTCGTGGAGACCGATTTCTATCGCACGGAGGTTCCCACCCACGAGCCAGGCTGCCCGATTCCCGACCTCCTCATCTCCACAGGTGGTCGCCGCCCCGCAAAACTTTGGAGCCGCGACTACTGGAAACAACTCATCGATTGGTGTACCGCGCAAGGATTGACCGTCGGACTGATTGGTGATCAGCCCCAGCGTCAGAACGCGGTCTATCACACCGGCGATACCGAGTCTTGGCTGCTGGAGCAAACGGCTCTGCTGGATTTGCGTGGGCGGTTCAGTCTGCCCCAAGTGGCGGGCGCGCTGCAACGGGCGAAAGCGTGCGTTTCGGTGGATAACGGCATTATGCATCTCGCCTATAGTGTCGGCACGCCCACTATCGCACTCTTTGGCGCCAGCCCCTGGTGGGTCTGGACACCCCCGCTGCCCCATCTACATCTAATGCTGCCAGAAGAGCCATGCCCGCGCTGCTACGAGAACCGCTTTCGCAACGCCGAGTGCCTGCTGCCACGCCACCAGTGCATGCTGAGCGTTCGTCCACAGCGCGTGATCGAGAAACTCAGAGCAATCCTGAAAGGGTGAACCAGATTCTGAGAGACTGTTTTAAGAATGGTAGGGACAGACTGGTGTATCTGCTCGAACCTCACAGTGGAGGGCGAGCGTCCCCGCGAGCCGACATGCGTGACGAAGACATTCCTGTCTTGGTGCGGCGTCGGTTGGAACGGCTCGGCGGGAGCCTCGCCCTCCAGATTCGGCTCGGCGGGAGCCTCGCCCTCCAAAATGCTCCAGCGTGAATGCCTGCCCATCTCCTTGAACTCCAGTTTTTAAACAGTCTCTGAAGGAAACCTGAAGATTCGACGCGAAAAAAAGAAGCAGGAGAGCACCTTGTGGCACAGAAATTGCTGCTCTGTGTTATAAAGAGAGTCCGACTTATCTGAACCATTGTGTCGTTTCTGGTTTGGAAGGAAGGTGGCAATAAGGAGCCGCGCTCTCCAAAGTTTTACAGGCGGCACAGTCAGGGAGGAGCATCGATGAAAGGGTTCCGTATACTGGTGGTTGAGGATGAGGTGTTGCTGCAACAGGTGATGGAGGACGCTGCCCGATTGGTTGGGCTTCCGTGTGAGGTAGTGCGTACGGGTCAGGAGGCGTTGGAGCGTTTACGGCAACATGCGTATGACCTGCTCATTCAAGATGTGCGCCTGCCCGACATCAGCGGGGCTGCGATTGTGCAGGCAGCCCACCAGATTGATCCAACCATGCCCATTATTCTTATCACGGCGTATGCGGCGGAGGCAGAGTTGCAGCAAGCCGTGCAACAAGGTGTGGACGCGGTGCTCTTCAAGCCCTTTGACATCGACACCTTGCTAACTAGCATGCGGCATCTGCTACTCAAGCGTCAGGCGACTTCCGCGACCCATGCAGCAGTGCAGATGCCGCGGGAGGGTGTGTTGGAGGCTGGGGTCCACCCGATTCCGACATGGTTGGCGATTCCACCTGTGGGCGAAGTGGTCACGCTGCATTTTGAGGGGCGACGGCTGATAGGCAGAGTGCATGCGGGCAACGAGCTGACCTTCGCGGTAGAAACCCCTCCCGCCCCCGAGGTTCTCCCGGCGCGCCTCCGGGTAGAACTTACGGGCAGGGACGCGCTCTATCAGTTCAGCACGCGCCTCCTGGAGCATTCTCATCGGGGGGAGAGCGACTGGTGGCTGTTGCGCCGTCCCCGCCAGATACGACGGATTCAACGGCGGCGCGAACCACGCTTGCCTGCACGCGGACGTGCTGTCATCTCTGCTGCCGGGCGATTATTGCGTACCACAGAGGGCGAGCTTATCGACCTGAGTACGCATGGTGTTGCGCTGAAACTGCCGGTGGAGCTAAATCGGGGAACACCCCTGCGCCTGCTCATCGAATGGCAGGAAGGCGAAGCGCTCCACCGTTTCCAGAGTGAAGGTGTTGTGCGACATACGATGGCTCTCACCGAAGCGGGCGCCCCGGTTTATCTATGTGGTGTCGAGCTGTTCCATATACCGCGTGCCATCCGTGCGCTGATCCGCGAGCGCGTCCGTCAGCAGCTCCTCGGTTAAATCCTCGTATTTTGCACAGGCTCCCCGTAGTTTTACTATTTTTAGCACAATCCCCGTATTTTTGCGGAGAGAGCTTGTGAACCTTTTGCCCACAATCCCTTGTAGCGTGCGACGCACCCTGCCGATGGAGCGGCGGGCATAGCACGCATCAATCCAACGAGTCAAGGAGGATGGAACGATGAGTCTGCGCATCAACACGAATATGTCGTCGCTGATTGCGCTGCGCAATGTGCAAAGCGCATCGGATGGCTTTTCGAGCTCGATTGAACGGCTGGCGTCGGGTCTGCGCGTCATTCGCGGTGCAGATGACCCCGCTGGTCTGATTCGCTCCGAGAACCTGCGCGCCCAGATTGCGGGGCTGGAGCAGGCGATTGCCAACTCGCAAGACGCAAGCAACCTCGTGAAGACCGCAGAGGGTGCTCTCGAAGAGATTCACACCCTGCTGCGCAGTATGCGCCAACTCGCCGTGCACGCGGGCAACACAGGCACGAACGACCTGACCGCTTTGCAGGCTGATCAGAACCAAATCCGTTCCGCCCTGGAGAGTATTAACCGTATCGCCCAGCAGACCCAGTTTGGCACGAAGAAGCTGCTGGATGGAACCGCGGGCGTCAGCACCTCGGTGACCAACACGAACTTAGTCGGCGGCGCCTTCTTCACGGGCACCTTCAACGGCGTCGCGGTGGCTTCCGGGGAAGTAAGCATCCAGCAGATTACCTCGGCGGCGCGCGCCGTCGTGGCGGGCAGTGTGTCTTATGGCTCGCTTGCCAGCACGGTTGCCGCGGGCAGCATCGTGATTAACGGGCAGACCTTCTCCACAGACGGCACCGAGACGCTGGAGAGCTTCCTGAACAAGATTAACGCCGCCACCTCGGTCACGGGCGTAGTTGCTGAAGCGAGTTTCGCCAACGGCAGCTATGTCATTCGCCTGCGCTCCAGCGAGTACGGCGCGAACTTCCGAGTGAACCTCGACGATTCGCGCGGGCTGGTGCTTAGCAGCGGCGGGGCGACCAATGTGACGGGGCGCAACGCCGAGTACACCGTTTCGATCAACACCTCGGCAGGCGTCACCTCAGTCAAGTTCGTGGGTGGACGCAGCGCAGGCGAATCGGGGCTGCGCCTGACCGACACCTACGGCAATGTGATCTTGCTGACCGAGGCAGGCAACGCCACCACCAGCTTGGTGCAAGTAGCTCGCATCACCACGGGACAGCTGCAGTTCCAAGTCGGGGCAAACGCCGGTCAGACCGTTGCCCTTTCGCTCAATAACATGAGCACCACCCAGCTGGGTACAGGCGTGGTGGCTGGCAAGAGCCTCGCCGACATCGATGTGACCGCAGCAGGGGGCGCCGAGGAGGCTCTGCGCATCATCGACGCTGCCATCGCCCAGGTCTCCAAGCTGCGTGGCGATATGGGCGCGTTCCAGAAGAACATTCTCGAAAGCAACATGCGCTCGCTCAGCGTGGCGAAGGAGAACCTGACCGCTTCCGAATCGTCCATCCGCGATGTGAACTTCGCGGAAGAGATTACCCGCTTCACCAAGTTCCAGATCCTGCAGCAGGCGGGTATGGCAGTACTCGGTCAGGCGAACTTCGCGCCGCAAGCCGTGCTGCAGCTGATCCGATAACGCGCCGTCGGGTATACTCCTACAGTGGGGGGTCGTAGTTGACCCCCCACCATTTTATTTAGAAGGAGGAATACAGCGATGAAGACACGGTATGCGATTCTTGGCGCGGGTATGCAGGGTCCCGCGGTTGCCTATGACCTGGCGCGGTTCGGCGACCCTGAGCTAATTTACTTGGCAGATATCGACTTAGAAAAGGCGACCCTCAAAGCCGAGTGGATCAACCAATTAATTCAGCGCACGCTGGTCTATCCTAAACGGGTGGATGCCCGCGACGAAAAGCAGGTGCGGGACTACTTCGAGCAAGCCGATGTGATTATCAGCGCCGTGCCCTGGCAGATGAATATGCGCTTGGCGCAACTCGCACTGGAGGCGAGGCGCAGCTTTATTGACATGGGCAACGAGCCTGAATGGTTCTGGTTCGAATTCCGCAAGCGTCATGAAGAAGCGCAGGAGGCGGGCATCGCGCTTGTGCCCGATTGCGGACTTGCGCCCGGGATGGTGAACCATCTGGGGCTTTACTGCATCGAGAAGATGGATCGGTGCGACACAGTGCGCCTGCGCTGCGGCGGACTGCCCCAACGCCCGGTGGGACCGCTCGGCTACAAGTTGGTGTTCAATATGATCGGGGTCATCTCGGAGTATACTGGTCAGGCATTGACGCTACGCGAGGGCAAGCCAACCTATGTGCCCACGATGGACGATGTGGAGACCATAGAAATTGAAGGGCTGGGCGTGCTGGAAGCCGCCTCCACTTCAGGCGGCACTTCTACTGCGCCTTTCACCCTGGAAGGCAAAGTGCGTGAATACGACTACAAAACGCTGCGCTACCCAGGACACTGGGCGATTATGCGCGCCCTGCGCGATCTCGGCTTCTTCGACGAGGAGCCAGTGAAAGTGGGGGATGCCTTAGTGACCCCGCGCCAGTTCAGCGTGACGGTGATCCCACCGCGTATCCAGTTCCCCGAAGAGAAGGATCTGGTGGTGGTCTACGCCCATGCGACGGGGGTCAAAAGTGGTTGCCCCTTCGCCATCACGCTCCAGCTCATCGATTACCATGATGAAGAGACAGGCTTCACCGCGATGGAGCGCTGCACAGGCTTCTCCGCCTCGATTATCGCAATAGGGGTGGCTCAGGGGACGGTGCCTCGGGGACTGATCCCCTATGAGCAGTCGATGAGCGGACACACCTTTGTTAAGGAGTTCCTGCGGCGTGGGTTCCGCATTCGCGAGACCATCAGCCATGAGATTCTGGAGTAGCCTGTGGAGGTGCAGGCAGGATGACGCGGAAAGTGCTACCCACCCGATATTCGCTCTCCACTTCCACGCGCCCGCCATGCGCCTCCACGATATGTTTCACGATCGATAGCCCCAGCCCTGTGCCGCCCGTCTCACGCGAGCGCGTTTTGTCGACCCGATAGAACCGCTCAAAGATCCGGGGCAAATCCTCGCTGGGAATACCGATCCCCGTGTCTTGGACCTCCAGCACGACTTCCGACCTGTCGGAGGCGACTGACTGGTCCGCCGAGTCGGACATGGCAGATGCTGCCCTTTGAAAAGCGCGTACCCACACATGCCCGTTTGGCTGGTTGTAGCGGATGGCGTTGGTCAGCAGGTTCAGTACCACCTGCACCATCTGGTCGCGCTGGGCGAGCAAGGTCAGCCGTTCGGGCAGTTCGGCCTCGATTTGCACCCCGTGTGCTTGCGCCTCAGCCTGTACTTGCTGCACTGCTTGCAGCACGAGGGGCACCAAATCGACCAGCTCCCTTCGTGGCGGGAGCGACTCGGCATGGGAGAGCGTCAGCAGGTCTTCGGCAATGCGTGCCATACGCTCTACTTCCTGAACAATCATTGTCAGGAAGCGGGTGCGCGTTTCAGCAGGCATAGTGGGATCTTCCTGGATCGTCTCGGCTAATGAGCGAATGGAGGCGAGCGGCGTACGAAACTCGTGGGAGACATTCGCAACGAAGTCGCGACGCACCTGCTCGATGCGCACCAGCTCGGTGCGGTCCAGCAGGATGAGAGCAAATAGCTCCGTGCCATTTTCATCCATTATTGGCCAGACAGACGCCATCACATGTCGCTCATGAGGGAAGTTGAGCGTCAGGGGGCAGGTGAGTTGTGCTGCGCGTCGCACGCCTTGCTGGAAAAAGCGATACAGGTCATAGCAAAGCGTGAGTGCCAGCAGCGACTTGCCCCGTACCTCCCGAAAACCGAACCACTCCAGCGCGGTCTGATTGGCATAACGGAGGGTGCTGTCGCGCTCGCATAAGATGAGGGGGATAGGTAGCCCGTCCAGCAAGAGGTTCTGCGCATAGCGTTTTCGAGCCAGCGCGTGTTCAAGAGCCTGAGCCTGTGCCTGAAAGGTATGCGCCTGTTGCAGCGCCTGTCGCCATCGACGCTGTGCCTGAATCGCGAAGTAGGTTGCGGTGAGAACCGCGCCCAGCGCCAGCACGATCAGCAACTCGCGCCCCGGAGGGGGCACTTCAACAAGCGCAACTGCTGCGAGCAGCACTGCGCTCGCGCCCAGCATCACCCCAAGCCCTCGAAACCCCATTAGGAATCATTCGCCTCACTCGATAGATTTCTTCCACCGATTCGGTTTTCATTGTCAACCCCCCTATATTAGGATACCTTTTCACCCGTCGAATCGGTAGCCAAGTCCGCGCACGGTGTGGATATAGCGGGGATGTTCGGGGTCAGGTTCAATTTTGATGCGTAGCCAGCGGATATGCACATCGACGGTGCGTGGGCTGACAAACACATTCAGTCCCCATATCCGATTGAGCAGTTCATCGCGTGAGAATATCCTTCCTGGATGGCTGGTGAGCAAGGCAAGCAATGCGAACTCACGGGGCGACAGGGTGATTTCCTCACCGTTGCGCAGCACCCGCCGCGCCTCCAGATCGATCTCCAGCTCGCCAAATTGCCGTTTCATGGGCACAGGCTCTGGCGCAGCACGACGCAAGATAGCGCGGATACGCGCCATCAGTTCGCGCATGCTGAACGGTTTCACGATATAGTCATCGCCTCCCATCTCCAGCCCGAGTACGCGGTCCTCCTCCGCTGTGCGCGCCGTCAAAAAGAGGATCGGCACTTGGCTGTGCTGGCGGATGAGCCGGCAGAGTTCGAACCCACTGCGTGCGGGCAGCATCACATCCAGGAGAATCACATCGGGCAGGTGCGCGTGAAAGGTTTTAAGGGCAGATTCGGCGTCGGTGGCTGTCCACACTTCAAATCCCTCACGCTCCAGGTTATAGCGGAGCGTTTCCAGCAGCACAGTGTCGTCTTCAACGATCAGCACCCGATAGGCGCGTGCCGTGGACGGGTTGCCTTCGTCCAACGCCCCTTGCCCACGCGGTGAGAGGGAGGGAGTCGCGCCACGCATCATTCGCCATTCACCGCTCGCCATCTTTAGCCCTCCGCGATAATTTCGACATTGGCTCGTGGCACGGTCACCATCGTTCCATCTTCCAATTCCGCTTCCAGCACGCGCACACGCGCGCCCGATTCAATCTCCATCAGTTCAGGTGGGAGGGCGCGCACACGCCCCAGCTTACCGAAGTAGGGTTCGCGAATGATACGGATAGGTGCGCCGATGCTCAGCTGTTGGCTTTCCGCGGTTGGCATCGCCTCGAAGGGGTGATCCGACGCCTCTTGCGGCACGATAATCTCCGGACGAATGACGCCTGCACGGATCTGCGTTGCGCCATTGATGGACGCCAAGCGACCTTCTAAGCTTTTGAGCAGGTTAAAGGTGCGCTGCGCCATGCGCATCACACCGAAGCCTTCGGTGACGATAACCGAGAGTGGGATGTCTTCCTGCCCGGTGATGGCGACGCCGATATCGAATCCGAGAAATTCGACCAGATCGGCGTCGCGAATGCCGCCTGCCACGATGCCCACGATGCCCAGTCGAGCGGCTTTACGCAGTGCACCGCTTTCGATGCCTGCGCCCCCGACCACGATCGTGCCTGCAAGGTCATCGTTCAGGTGTGCCTCAGTCAGCACCTCGTCGGGTGATTGAACCCGCATGCGCAGAACGCCCTGGCGTTCGCCACCCACGCCGAAAATACCTTGAATGAATGCCCCCTGTGTCTCGATAATCGCGCCCTCTTCGGGTATCACCTGCACCACGCGCCCGCGCACATAGGCGTTTACCTCGATCACGGTCGGTGGTTCACGCACGCCCACATGCCCTGTGACCGGCGAGATGAGTTCCACAGTGCCCCGCACAGGTGACTTACAGATTCCACGAAAGAGTCCAAAGATGCCTTTGGTTTCGGCAATCACCTGATCCTTCTCCACTGGGTCGCCCTCTTTGACTTTTAGCACTTCGCGAATCTGTTTCGGCTCGATGCCGAGCGTCTGTGCGACGCGCACCGTCTGCAGGATGCCGGGCAGGTAGGCGCGGGCGACAACCGTGTCGGCTTCCACCATGTCGCCTTCCTGCACCAATACCTCACCCTTGATGGGCAGGCGGCGCGTCTTACGCACAATCGTATTGCCGCTGACGGTCAATCCCGGTGTGTAGGCGGTTCCCATCGCTGTGTCCTCCATTACCAGATTAGGTTATCTAACATCCCGGAAATGTGAAGCGGTGTTGACGGTGCGCATCTGCTGTTCGCGTTGGCGACGCCGCTTGGCAATGCGTCCTACCAGAAGGATGCTCAAGAAATAGAGAAACACCATCGGTAGCGCAACTGCCAGCATCGAAAAGGCATCGCCTGAAGGGGTTAGTAATGCTGCCAGAAATCCAATAATGACTATTGCATGCCGCCAGTAGCGCCACATCGATTCGGGGGTCGCCAGCCCGACCTGCGCCAGAAACATCAGCACGACCGGCATCTGGAACCCCAGCCCAAACGCCAACATCATCTTTACCACGAAAGTCACATATTGCGCCGGGTTCTGATATAGCACGGCGTCGGGATAGTCCTTGAGATAGCTCAGAAAGAAGTCGAACGCCTTCGGCAGGATGAAGTAGCCACATGCGGCGCCGAAGAAGAAGAGGAACGCGCTGAAGGGGGCAACAAACATCACCGCCCGACGCTCCTGGCGGGTCAAGCCAGGCGCGATAAAGCCCCACACCTCGCGCATGATAAGCGGCACGACCAGCAACAGCCCCAGAATCAGCGAGAGCTTGAACTTCAAAAAGAACGGCTCGGTCGCATGCGTAAACACGAAGCGTGTGCTTTTGGGCATTGTGCCCAGCAGGGGGGTCGCCAGAAAATGGTACACATAGGGTTCGATAAAGAACCCTACAACCCAGCCAAGCATCACATAGAGCAATGCGCGGAAAATACGCTTGCGCAGCTCCTCCAGATGCTCAATAAAGGTCGCTCGCGGCTCATCACCCTGCATGCGTGTCTGGGGCGGTTCCAGTCCTGCTGGGCTTGCCAATCTCTCACTCCCTCATGGACGGCAGTTGCTTGTGCTTCTTGTTCATCAAAAGATTTTCGCAAGCACCCACTCTTCGGTGAGAATCAAGCGGCTGACAACTGCCTGACCGGGCATCGTGGCGGCGCCGCGCCCTGTGCCGGGCTGTCTCATGCCTTCGCCTGGGGCGCCATAGCCGGGGGGTTGACCGCCGACCGCCATGCCTCCGCGTCCGCCGCGTCCACCCCGACTACCATAGGCAGGCATTCCGCCTTCCTCATCACCCGCGCCCATGCCACCGCGTCCGCCGCCCGGAGGTCCCCAGCGACCTGGGGGGGCACCGATTCCACCTGAGCCGCCAATCTGCTCGCGCACCGTCGTCTCAAACTCGATGGATGTGGTCATACGCACTACCTGCCCGATGTCATAGGCGAAATAGATCGTTCGCTTCACCTTGACCTTGGGCTTTTCGAGTCGGAACTCGCCCATATCGAACCGACCGGGGATATTGCCAGTGAATTCGCAAACGATTTTCGCGCACTTGTAGCCGCGTTCCCACTCGAAGCTTTCGATGCGTGCCGGGATAGGAAAGCGGGCTGCCACTTTCGGGTTACCGCCTTCCCCTGTTTCCAGGGGATCATATTGCACCAAGGTCATCGACCAGCGGAATCCCTCCTTGACCTTCGTCGGCGGCAGCTCCGGCAAATTGCCCGCTGTCACATAGTAATACTCGTACTGCTGCGATTGTCCCAGCCGCGATTCTTGATACCGCACACGCCCTGTCGTCTCGATTTCCTGATAGACGGGCGCCATGTTCTCGCCGGTAATCACGCTGTACTGCCCCCCCTCCAAAATAACGGCAGGAGGCACTGGCATCCATGCAATCAGCGCAAGTGGGGGCGTAAAATCGTGGGTGAAGAGATCCACCCCGAATTTGACATCCATCAGCAGGGTTTCTTCTGGGCTCAGTCCGGTGTCCTTTAGCTCCGTCTGATCCTTCGCCGCAACTTGCACGCGGTAATGGAAGTTGCGTCCTGGTATCCACTTGTACTGGAGACGGATGCCGTCAGCGGGGATCTTGATTTTGTTCTCCACGACGACATTCACCGCGCTGCGCGCGAGGATGCGGCGATCGTTGCCGCCGCTGTACAGGGTCAGTTCGATGGTGTGCTTGCCGTCGGGGATGTTGCGTGCTTTGGTGTCCCATTCATAGATGAGATGCCCTTTCTCCTTATCGGTTCGGAGCGCAGCGGGAGCGACCGCCTCGACAAATTTGCCGTCGATGCTAACCCCAATAAACCCTTCAGGCGGCACACTATGTAAAGGCACGCGCACCTCCACCTTCTCGCGTACCCGTGCCCCTTCCACAGGGCGCAAAATCGTGAACGGGGCTTGCGCCCACGCGCAACCAACGAGTATTAACCACCCTATCGCCACACGCTTCATGTTCATTCGCCTCCATCTGTTTGCGGGCTATAAGCGCCCGTATCCTTATTGTACCCTATCGGGGGTTCGCCATAGCACAAGGGTTTCCTACCTTGTCTTATCGCGGGCAGCTCACAATGGACATCCCTTCTGCCACACCCCACAAAGCATCGAACCGATGAACACACTCCCCACGCCAACCCCAATGCTGCCAAGCACCACCACGCCCCGTTCCAGTCGTACACCGCTCGCATCCCGTTCACCAAATCCCCAAACGCATCCGTTATCGGCACATTCGCGCTGGAGGCATTAATCCCTGCCAAATCCCCATGCAAACTCCAGTGCAGGTAGTCGCTCCCGCGCTGGTACAACCACGCTCCGAAACTATCAACAACCCACGCACCACCGTTCGCACGCTCAGCAAGCACCGCATCACCAGCACCGTACAAAAACTCCAGCGTATTGCTGCCCAGCTGCGCCCTCACCCGACGACCTAAACCGTCATAAGTATAGACCCAGCCAACACTTGCCCCTTGACGCTTCAAACTCACCAAGTTGCCCTCCAAGTCATAGCCCAACGAGGGTGTTCGAAAATTCGCGTAGACAATCACCACCCACACACAACACACAAAATTACCCTCCCCAACCACAAAATTTTCTTTTCCGGGGTACCCTGCTGGGTCGGAAAAGAAAATTTTGGATGATGGCGTAGATGGTTTTCCCCTGCAGGGTGGTAAGGGTTGGTCGTGGGAGGTCGCCTCGTTTCATAGGGATTAGGATACCCTACGCGCACCGATTTTTCGAACACCCTCGACTCTCCGCAACACTGCCCCTTATTATACCCCATTAGAGGTTTCGACGGATTCGGGCGACATGGTGCGCAGGCGCTGCGTGGTTGCCATCGGGCAGAAGCGCGGTCCGCACATGCTGCAGAACGGTGCGAACTTGTGCGCCTCTTTCGGCAGCGTCTCGTCGTGCATCGCGCGGGCAGTCTCCGGATCGAGCGAGAGTTCGAACTGACGGTTCCAATCGAACTCGAATCGCGCCCGCGACAGTGCATCGTCCCAATCGCGTGCGCCCGGAATGCCCTTCGCGATATCGGCTGCATGCGCCGCGATACGATAGGCAATCAGTCCCTGTTTCACATCCTCGGCGCTCGGCAAGCCTAAATGCTCCTTGGGCGTCACATAGCACAGCAGCGCCGTGCCGTGCCATGCCACAATCGCAGCGCCAATCGCCGAAGTGATATGGTCATAGCCCGGCGCAATATCGGTCACCAGAGGACCCAGCGTATAGAAAGGCGCCTCGTGGCACCACTCCTGCTGGATACGCACATTCTCCTCCAGGAGGTGCAGCGGGATGTGCCCTGGACCTTCGACCATCACCTGCACCTCTTTCGCCCATGCGCGTTTGACCAGTTCTGCCAGGGTGCGCAGCTCCGCCAGTTGGGCTGCATCGTTGGCATCTGCCAGGCAACCCGGTCGCAAGCCGTCACCCAGACTGATGGTTACATCATACCGCTGGCAGATTTCCAGCAGGTGGTCGAAATGAGTGTAGTAGGGGTTCTCTTTGTGATGGACGAGGCACCATTCAGCCATGATTGCGCCGCCGCGGCTCACGATGCCCGTAACGCGGTTTTCAGTCAGCGGAATGTAACGGCGCAGCACACCCGCATGGATGGTCATGAAGTCCACACCCTGCTGCGCGTGATGCTCCACGATGTCCAAGAAGTCCTGCTCGGTCAGCTCCTCCACCGAGCGCACTTGGGTGAGGAGTTGGTATACGGGCACGGTGCCGACGGGGACGGGTGAATGCTCGATAATCGCTTGCCGAATGGTGTCCAGGTTGCCTCCTGTCGAGAGGTCCATGACGGTGTCAGCGCCCCAGCGAATCGCGGTTCGTAGTTTTTCCAGTTCTTCTTCCACGCTTGCGCTGAGGGGCGAGCTACCGATGTTCGCGTTGATTTTGGTGCGGAACCGCTTGCCGATCACCGTGGGCTGCAGACTGGTATGGCGGATATTTGCAGGGATGATGGCGCGTCCACGCGCCACCTCCTGACGCACCAATTCGGGATCCACTTGCTCGCGCTCCGCGCAGAAACGCATCTCCTCGGTGATGATGCCCTGTCGGGCATAGTGCATTTGGGTCACGATGCCTGTTCTGCCCTGCACATAGAATGCTCGGCTCATCGTTCTTCCTCCTTGCGCGGGGGATAAGCTGGGCAGGGGGCGGGAGCAGGACACAGGAGGGGCAGCGCTTCAGGTCTGCCCTTAAAAAGGGCAAGGTGCCCAAACCATGCGATGCCTGTTTCCCGCGTTCCCTCCGCCGGTATTACCCGGATCAGGTTCCAGGGGTTTCTCCCGAAAGGGAGATCTCAGCCGCCTGACGGCAGCACCCCCCGCGGCTGATTTAAGAGTATACCTGTTCCCGACGGAAAGCCAGCAATCGCAAGCCGTTCAGCACAACGAGCAGCGTGCTACCCTCGTGCCCGACCACACCGAGTGGCAGGCGCAGCCCCGCGGTGAAGGTGAGGATAATCAGCATCACGATGACAGCGGTTGCAAAGAGAAGGTTCTGCTTTAGCACCTGCATAGCGCGACGGCTTAGCGCGACCGCGTAGGGCAGATTGGTCAGGTCGTTGCCGACCAGAGCGACATCCGCAGTCTCCAGTGCGACATCGGTACCTGCCCCCATCGCGATGCCCACTTCCGCCGCGGCAAGCGCGGGCGCATCGTTGACCCCATCACCCACCATCGCCACCGGACCGCATTCCTGACTGAGCTGGCGTAGCACTTGAAGCTTCTCATCAGGCAGCAGGTCGGCATAAACGCGCTCGATACCCGTCTGCTGGGCAATGGCACGCGCGATGGGTTCAGCGTCGCCTGTCAGCATGGCGATACAGGGAATGCCCTGTGCTTTCAATTGCTGCACAGCCTGTGCCGCTGTTGGGCGTATTTGATCAGCCACCGCGGCGACACCAAGGAAGCGCAGCGATGAAAACGGCTCGGACATGCCCGATCGGTCAGATGGCATCGTCGCGATCAGCATAGCGGTTTTGCCCTGCGCGCGCAGTTGCTGCACCACCTGTTGCACCTCGTCGGGGATCGTTGCGCTGCCTTCGAATAAGCGCAAATTGCCGATAAGAACGAGCTGCCCCTTGCGCAGGGCACGCACCCCTCTGCCCGGCAACGCTTCGAACCCGTCTACGGGCTGAGGATGGAAGCCACGCGCTTGCGCCTCCTTGACCAGTGCCTGTGCCAGCGGGTGTTCCGACAGCACCTCCACATCGAGGAGACACTGCCAGAGTTCCGATTCGGGCGTATCCCCGATCGGTACGAGATCGGTGAACACCAGCTTGCCCTCGGTGAGGGTGCCTGTTTTATCGATGGCGATCGCTCGCACCGACGCAAGTCGCTCGATAGGCTCACCCCCCTTGAACAAGATGCCGTGTCGCGCGGCGTTGGCAATCGCGGAAAGCAAGGTAGCCGGTGTGCTGATGACCAAAGCACAGGGCGAGGCGACGACCAGCAAGGTCATAGCGCGATAGAAAGCGTCGTGGAATGCCCAGCCCAAAAGGGGTAGCCCGAGGGCGACTACGGCAGAAGCACCTATCACGGCAAGCGCGTAGCGCTGCTCGAACTGCTCCAGCCAGCGCTGCGTGCGCGCCTTCTGCTCCTGCGCCTCCTCCACTAAACGCAGAATACGGTGCAGCAGTGTCTCGCTCACGGGGTGCGACACTTCTATCTCCAGAACGCCACCCGTGTTAATCGTGCCCGCGAACACTTGGGAGCCTACTGTCTTATGCACAGGCACCGATTCGCCCGTGATGGGGGACTGATCGACATGCGATTCGCCGCGCAGCACGATGCCATCGGTCGGGATTCGTTCGCCGGGACGCACCAGCACGCGCTCGCCAGGCAGAAGCTCCTCAACGGGCACGATTTGTTCGCCCTGATCGGTGAGGCGGGTGGCAAGATCGGGCTGAAGCGCCATCAGGGCGCGTACAGCACGACGGCTACGCATCAATGCAAAGCTCTGCAGGGTGTTGGACAGCGAGAACAGAAACAGGAGCGTGCCTCCTTCCGCCATCTCACCCACAACGGCAGCACCAATGGCTGCCATAATCATCAGCAAGTTTACATCCAGTTGTCGCGCACGCAGAGTTTGGAGCCCGTCCAGCGCGCCATAGTAGCCCCCCGCCAAATAGGCAATCACATAGGCAACGGTCGCCAGGGCGGTCGCGCCCCAGGAGTTCGCCAGTCCACCCAGCACCAACATCAGTAAGTTCACGCCGGTCAGCACTGGCTCCCAAAAAGCACGACCACGCCACAGCAGAGCCAGAATTTTCTTCTTTGACCCAGACGGGTACCACGAAGAAGATTCGGCAGATTGCTCGATGGCTTTCACGCGGCGGATGAAACGGTCGATAGGCGCGTCAGGCACAGGTGCTGGCTCCGCACGCTCCACGGTTAGCACCTGCCCGTCGAACTGGGCGCGAAAGAGCGAGCCGTTGATGCGCATCTGCTTGCCATGTTGCTGCACGCTGGGGCAGTCCTCGCAGATGCCGCCCTGTGGGTCGCGTAGAGCGCAGGTCGGGATGCGTTCGCCCAACGCATACAGCAACGGCTCGATGCCCTGCTGTGCTTTGGACGCGCTTACACGATTCGCCTCATATTCCACTTCCACCGTGTCGCGTGTGTAGTCGTAGCGGATGCGTCGCAAAGCGGGCTGCTGGGCTATGGTGCGCGCCATCTCGTTGGAGCAAGAGTCCGATTCAGCCAGCCGTTTCCGCAGCCACCGAAGCAGGATCACCGTACACCTCCTGAACTTTGTTCCTCAATCTGCGGCGTTTTTTCACCATTGCGACAGGTGGGGCATAGCCCGTAATAGACGATGCGCGCGCCCTGAATCTCATAGCCCGATCGCTCCGCCACCCGTTGCTCCACCTGCTGGATGGCTTCCTCCACATAGTCGCTGACCCGATGGCAGCGCACGCAGACCAGATTGATATGCGGGGTCAGATCGGCGTCATAATGTTCGCAACCATCCCCCGCATCACCCAGCGACTGCACCAGCCCCAGCCGCTTTAGGACATCGAGTGTCTTGTACACGGTTGCCAAACTCAGGGTGGGGAACTGCGGCAGCAGCGCGTGATAAATCATCGAGGCAGTCGGATGGTCCTTGCTTTCGGCAAGCAATCGGCAGATGGCGACACGCTGCGGCGTTAGGCGTAGCCCTGCTCGCTTCAACCCGTCGATCAGATGGTTCATCATCCGCGTTTCCATCGGATAATCACTCTCCACAGCAAATTATACTCCAAACGGGAGGCAGAAGTCAAGCCCTCTGGAGGATGTTCGAAAAATCCGCTCACCACTCGCCACTCGCTGCTCACCCATCGCCCCAACTGGAGGGCGAGCCTCCTGGCGTGTAGGGGCAGACCTCCGTGCCTGCCCCATACCCGCACCTCCAGACCCTCTCCCAAAGGGCGAGGGGCGTGGAAGGCGAGCCTCCCAGCGTGGAGGGGCAGCCCTGCGTGCAAAATTTTCTTTTCCGACCCAGCAGGGTACCCCAGAGAAAAAATTTTGGGGGTACCCCGGAAAAGAAAATTTTGTCTGCTCCCCAACACCTATGCCAATATTCTTTAACGGCTCGGCGGGAGCCTCGCTCTCCAGATTCGGCTCGGCGGGAGCCTCGCCCTCCAGCGAGCCGCATGAATTTTCGAACACCCCCAGCCCTCCGCTCCATGTGAAAACGCGAGGTGGATATGGAATAAGCCCCTTACGGGCGGCGGATACTCACCAATGGACCGGAGGAGAAACCATGAGCCAAAGGAACTGGCAATCGCAGAAGCCCGTTCGGCTAACGAAGCGTGAGATCGAGGTGCTGAGTCTTATTGCGCAGGGACGCTCTTCACAGGAGGTGGCAGACGCCCTGTTCGTCAGCAAGCGCACTGTGGATTTCCACCTGGCGAACATCTACGAGAAACTGAATGTGAACAACCGGGTGAAGGCGTTCCGTCGCGCAGCCCAGATGGGGTTGATCCCTGTCGAGGTGTTCTTCAGCGACAGCGGGGATTAAAAGACCCTATCGCGACCTGCTTGAACCACAGAGGACACAGAGTTCACGGAGACATCTTCCGTTGCCCTTGCGTGATGCCCTCTGTGCCCTCTGTGGACTCTGTGGTTAAGTCAGGCTGTTGCTTCAGGGTTAGCAGCCCTGCCCGAAGGCGAACAAGACGGCCAGCAGGTCCGCATCGTCCACCGTGCCGTCGCCATTCACATCCTCGGCACCGCAGCTCGAGCTGCAGCCAAAAGCGAACAGTACCGCCAGCAAGTCGGCATCATCCACGCAACCGTTGCCGTCCACATCCCCTTCCACACCAGCGAATACCCGCACATCGGTAAAGTTGGTATAGCGCAGGCTCGAGCTGGTGCGGTTGCTGGCGTTCAAGTTGGGGTCCTGACCATACTGATTGCCCTGGGGGATGACCAGCGCCACATATCGAATCCCGCTCTGCCCCGACACATTTAGTGTGGAGTACCAGATATCATGAGTCGGGTTCTGGTGAAAGGCAACGCCCGCGGAGTTGTTACCACTGATGAAGTCGATGAACGCCTGGGGGCACTCACCGAAGGTATTGTTCGTGCTGGCATCCCATTGGCAAACCAGCGGGATGGTGCCGTTTGCCACGCTGAGCGTGCCCACGAAGGTCCATTCGGGATTGCCTGCAGGGCTGGCGGCCGGGTTACTGTCCGCGCTGGCAACATACACATCGATGCGATAGGGCGCAGCAGTGTCCGAGAAGGAGCGTGTCTTGGTCGCGATGGATTTGTGAATCACATCGCGCACATCCCAAGCGAACACTTGGATCTTGCGTACATTCCAGCCGCTTGGATTGCTATCGTCCAGCTCATATTTGATCCAAACGGTACCGACAGGGTTGTGGTCGCCCACCAGGCTGTTGTTCGTGTACGCACCGCCCTGACGGAACAGATAGCGCGGAATGGTGAAGGATGCGGGCCAGCCTGCGTCGATCAGCGATTGTACGGTTGTAATCGTCACATCGCCCGTGTCGTCACCCTGACCGAAATCGGGGTCAAAGGTGTTGTTCTGGATGGTATAGGCAGGCCAGAAGCCAAAGCTCTCGGAGTTGGTGCTGTCCTGGAAATCGCGTCGGCTCCACTGGAGTGGGTTCTCCGTCATGCTGATGTCCGCGAGCGCGTTCGTCGCCCGCACCTTGCCCTTGTTGTTGCCCAGCACCTGCTGAGCGGGGCTGGTCACCAGCAATACCGCCGTTGCTGCCAGAATCAGACTTGTGCGCATCATCATTAGCCTCCTTTTCTGGGGATGGAACCCTGCTTAATCATACCCTATCGGGGGCGTTAAGTGTGGGTTAAGCGGGTGTCTTCGATTTGGTATCATGCGTGTTGGAATGGTGAAAGCGCGGCTGCTGGGCGAGTTGCAAGTAGAGGTGAATGGACAGCCGTGCACGCGGTTTCGCACGCGCAAGGTGGCCCAACTGCTGGCCTATTTGCTGCGCTACCCTCAGCGACACCCGCGCGAGCGCCTGCTCAAACTGTTTTGGGGCGACCTGCCCGCCGCGGCAGCACGGAACAATCTGCGCGTGGCGCTGACGATGCTGAGGCGACTGCTGGAACCGCTCAGCGTGCCCGCTGGAACGATACTGCAAACGGACCGCCGCTTTGTGGGTTTGAATCCCGAGCTGATCGAAACCGATGTCGCTGCTTTCGAAGACGCTCTTCAGCAGGCAGCGAACGCTTCCAACCCCGCCGAGCAGCGACAGCTGCTGAAACGCGCTTGCAGCCTCTACACTGGCGATTTTCTCATCGGCTTTGATGAGCCTTGGATTCAGGCGGAGCGTGAACGCCTGCGCCAGCTCTATCACGACGCCCTCCAGCAGCTCCAACCGGCTGAAGCGCGCGCGAATCTGTCTTCACGCGACCCGACCACCTTCATCGCTTCGAATCCGCCCTGTGGGCTGGGCGTCGTGCTGGGACTGGAGAATGAGACCCCCTTAGAGCGTCTACGGAGCTGGGCGCGACAAGTGATTGGCGCCAGCGGCGGGTTCGTGCTGGAAGCGACGACGACAGGCATTCGGTCCTTCTTTAGCTCGCTGGAAGCGTTGCTCAAAGCGCTGGACCCCCTACACGCGCAGCTCAAAGCCGCTCGCTTCGCCATGGATATTGGTGAGCTGCGCTATAGTTTGGGACGGTATGGTGGGAAGCCACTGCAGGTCGTGGAACAGCTGCTGCAGGCAGGCTACCCACACCAGATCCTTTGCACCGAGCGGGCAGCTTTACTGCTGCCCCAGGCACGGGGAGTTACCCGATTCACTCTGCGCCATCTGGGCTGTTATCGCTTGAGCGAGCAGGGCAGTAATGAGCAGGTCTATCAGTTCGATTTTGCGGGGCGGGAACAGCTCTTTGCACCGTTGCGGGCGCGATCTCCCCTGCAGCCTGCCCTCCCGCGCGTGCCAACCTCCTTTCTTGGGCGGGATATGGAGTTAGCCCAGTTGCAAGCCTTATTGCAAGCCAGCGAGGGGCAACTGATCACCGTCGTCGGGGCGCCGGGTGTGGGCAAAAGCCGCTTCATCTTGGAATGCGCATGGCGCATGGAGCCTTTCTTTGGGGAGGCGCGCTGGTGGATCACCCTGCACGGAGACGAACTCTCTTTGCCCGCGGAGTACCAAGCAGGTAGTCGGCGCAGCTCAGGCGAGGACATCTCGGCGGGCGAATCCATAGCGGAAGCACTTGCACGGCGGTTGGGCTGGGAGTGGCGCGGCGTGGAACCACTCGTGCACGCGCTCAGCGGAGCGCTCGGTGGTCGTCCCGCACTACTCGCCATAGACGGCGCAAACGCCTGGTCAGAGGGACAAAAGGCGGAGTTGACACAGCTGCTAAGGGGCATAACAGGCTTGCGCGTGATGGTCGCCTCCCAACAGCCCATTGGCATTACGGAGGAGCAACTGTTCTCCCTGGAGCCACTGCCGGTGCCGCCCGAAGGGGTGGAGGAAGTGGAAGCCCTGCAGCGTTATGCCGCCGTACGGCTGTTTGTGGAGCGAGCGCGCCAGATAGCACCCGATTTTCGGCTGACCGAACGGAACGCAGCAGAGGTAGCCGCCTTATGTCGCCTGCTGGAGGGATTGCCGTTGGCGATTGAGTTGGTGGCAGCACGAGTGGGCAGCTGCTCCCTCGCTGAGATACGAAAACGGCTACAATCCACTCATCCCGCGCCCCTCAAGTGGCTTAGCAAGCGCCCGTCAGGAGCCATCGGACATACCCTGCAAGCCTCACTCAAAGCGACCTATGCGCTGCTGTCGGCAGAAGCACGTGCCTTACTAATGTGGTTGAGCGTCTTTCGAGGGGGATTTACCCAAGCCGCTGCACAAGCCATCGCCTCCACACTCCTAAATGACCCCCTACTCACCGCGGCCAACAAGGAGAAGAGCCTCTCTGAAGCCTTATCCGAACTCATGCGGGTCTCCCTGATTACTCGCTACTCGCCACTCGCTACTCACCCTGACCGAGAGCGATACCGATTGCTGGAGCCGGTGCGCCTGTTTGCAGAGGAGCAACTCGCATCCGAGGGGCAGATGCAACAAGCTCGCGAAGCACATCTGAACTACATGGTCATGTTGGCGGAGCAGCTTCAGGACAAATTGGAGAGCTGGGAGATGCTGGAACAGGAGCGGGCAAACTTGGAAGCCGCGCTCGCATGGGGCTTAGAGCATGCGCCCGGGCAAGCACTGCGACTTGCCAACGCGCTCGCCCTTTTCTGGGAGAGGCGCGGCAGCGGGCAAACAATCTACCCGCTCCTTTGCCAGTTGCCCGATCGACTCGCGGACATAGAGCAGCAGCTCCAAGCGGCGCGCATCGTGACGAATCTGGCGGTGCGCCGGGGTGACATGGCTCAGGCGGAGGCGTTATTACAACAATACCTGCCGCTTGCGGAGCGGCGTTCCGAATCGCGGGTAAGCGCGCAGCTGTGGGTCATGGCGGGCTACTACTACTGGATGCAGGGCGAATGCGAATGCAGCATCGCCTATCTGCAGCGGGCAATACGGCGGTTTCAGACCCTCGATGCACCGTTAGAGCGCGCGGAGGCGTTGAACCACCTGGCGATCGCGCTCTGGATCCGCGAAGAGCTGTCCGCAGCGGCTTGCGCCCTTGAAGAAGCCCTGGAACTCACGGTTCCCGATACGGCGCCGCTGCTCCGAATGAAAATCATGAGCAACCTGGCGAATGTGCTTTATCAAATGGGGCAAAAGGAGCAGGCAGAAGCCCTGCTCATCGCGACACTGCAACTGGCGCAACAGCTTGGCGACCAGCGCACCATCGCCACCCTGCTGAACAACTGGAGCGTCTGGTTGCGCGAGCGAGGTGAATACGCCCGCGCACGGGAATTGTGCCTACAAGCGAACACCCTGTGGCAAGCGCTCCACGAAGGCATCGGTGAGGCGGCTGCCCTCAACAACCTGGCGGATATCGCCCTGCACGAGGGTGACCACGAAACCGCCTCCACTCTGTTTCACAGAAGTTTGGAATGTATCCTGCGCAACCGATTATTCTGGTACCTGCCTCGCGTGCTGCAGAACTTGGCGGAACTGGCGGAACGGCAGGGCGCGCTGGAGGAAGCGATCCGCTGGCAAAGCGCACGGCTTTTTGTGAGCCTCCACGAGGGACAGCCCCAGCAGGTAGCTCCCACGCTGCAGGCACTTGCCCAGCTCGCGCTCCAAAACAACGATCCCCATAACGCGGCGCGCTGGCTGATATGGCTTGAGCGGTTCGCCCCCGAAGCCCCCACGGCTTGGCGAGACGCCATCCAGGCGCACCTACCCCCAGAGAATCTGGAACAAATCCGTCAGGAAGTGCAGCGCGTCTCCCAAGAGCAGCTGTTGGAACCGCTGCGCCGCTTGACCATAGCGCTGCTGGCGCCTTGGGGCGAAGTGCCGTTCGATGGCTAACCTTGTCCCGATGGGTTGAGGAACGGTCAGAGCGTGTGACGGGTACCATACTCTCCATGGCGCAACATCGGGTCGTCGGGATGGAGCCATATACTGAGGCGCAGGCGTGGCGCGATTTTCACACCGAGATGATAACGGGTTTTCGTGCAGCGTGGCTATCGGCTGCCCTTCGAAACGCGCTCCTGACCCATGAGTGGAGGCACGGAGAGGCGACTGCCCTGCTGGTTTCACGCGGGGTGAAGCACCAGCATCTCCATCAGAGGGTGGAGCGTGGCTTGTGCTTCCAGATTCCACAGAAAGTGTAAGATGTCATCTTGGCGCGTCGGGGTGAGTGCCCATTCGGTCAGGCGACGAAACTTGGCTTCTACCTCCCCGTCGCTCATCGGGTTGCGGGCATGCCCACGCGGGAAGGTGTTCTCCTCAGTCAGCACGGTTCCATCACGCAAGCACAGGGTGATTCGGTTCGGAATGCCTGCGGGATAACCCGCATCGAGCGCGGGATCGTGGCGCACATGAATTTTTTGCAAGAAGGCAAGCAGGTCGGGGTCTGTATAACGCGACGGCTCAAACGAGTTGAGGTCAACCTTCCCATCGACCAGCGCGACACCCACAATATAGGGCAGGCTGTGGTCGGCCGTCTCGCGGCTTCGGGGCAACCATTTTTCAGGTTCACTACCAATAATCGAATAGCTTGCCTCAAAAGTGTCGATCTCCACCGTCTCGACCTGCGACAGGTCGCCCCCAACCCGTTCGCGCAAAGCGAGCGCTGCCCAAACCGCACTCTGCGCGTGATACTCTACTGGAAAATATTTGATATAGGTCTCATTAATCATAAAAGTTCGTCCTTCCTCGCCGCCCAGTGCACCCAGGTGGAACTCGCCGGAAACTTGCTTCATAAAGCCCATCTTGCCCTCGAAAATTTCAGAAGGTCCCGTCATGCCATGTTTGGCGAGCCAGCTGGCGAACACGGCGTGACGACTGGCATTCGAGAAGGCGCACCCCTTCCACATGGAAAGCTCACCTACGCGCGTTTGGCGCATTGCCAGCCCCGAGACGCCCGCGATGCTCATGGCATGGCGCGTTGCTTCTGGGGAAAGCCCCATCAGGCGCGAGGCGGCAGCGGACGCGGAGAACAGCCCATAGTTCACATGGTCCCAGCCACGCGCCCGCAAGCTCGCCGCGTTGCAGAGCCGACACTGAATCTCATACGCCAGCACCGTCGCCACAATCGCCTCTTTGCCCGTGGCGCGCTCCGCTTCGGCGACCGCCCAAATCGCTGCCAGATTATCGCTCGGATGGGCAGGCTCTTTCGAAAGATAGGTGTCGTTGTAGTCCAAATAGCGGATGAACAGCCCATTCGCGAAGGCTGCCCAGTCGGGTGAGGCTTTGTGGGAGGTGCCCAGTATGGTTGCGCCATAAGGGCTGCTCACCTGCATCGCGACGCGGCGCACGAGGTCAGCGGTCTCGCTGCGCCACGCACCGAAGGCACAGGCAATCGAATCGATCCAACGACGCTTCACCTCGTGCACCGTGTCAGGCGGCAGCTGCTCGTAGCGCAGCGACACGGCATAGCTTGCCAACCGATCTGCAAGGCTCATCGTTTACCCTCCTGTCATTATTAGCGAAACCGCCTTTTCGGCTCAGCACCAGATATCGACCTATTCGCTGTGCATGGCGATCTTCCTACCATCCACCAATAATATCCTGCGGCAGGGAAGAGGGTCTAACTTATTAGACGGCAGAAAAGTTGACCTACGCACCCCACAGAAGCTGAGCCGATACTTTCGCGAACAAGGTCTTGAAATGGGCATGTAATACGCTGAAGGATGATCTGTCTCACGCGTGGAGGGCATGGAGCGGCAAACCCCTGTGTCTGCCCCAAAACACTTTGTAAGGGCGACCCGACAGATCGCCCCTACGATGAGGAGGGTCGCTGGCGAAGATAGAATCGGCTTGTGGGGGCGCTTGTCATTCGGCACGGCGTTCTGGGTGTTGCGCTTGCCTATTTATTCCGCTGCTTTACGCCCGCGTTCCTGTTGTACCAGCAGGCGGCGTAGGATTTTGCCCGAAGGCGACTTCGGGATCTGCTCCACGAACTCGATGCGCCGTATTTTTTTGAAGGGGGCGACGCGCTGCGCCACATAGTCCATCAACTCCTCGGCCGTGGCGGGTGATTTCAGCACCACGAACGCCTTGGGCACTTCGCCCGCCTCTTCGTCAGGACTGGGGATGACAGCAGCATCAGCAACGGCAGGATGGCTCAATAGCACCGCTTCCAGCTCCGCTGGAGCCACCTGAAGCCCTTTGTATTTGATCAGCTCTTTCACGCGGTCGATAATGTAAAAATAGCCGTCTTCGTCCGCATAGCCGATGTCGCCCGTACGCAGCCAACCGTCGGGTGTGATGGTGGCAGCGGTTGCCTCCGGATTGTTTAGATAACCGCGCATCACCTGCGGACCACGAATCCAGACCTCACCCTCTTCCCGAATGCCCAGGGGCTGCCCTGTGCCGACATCCACAATCATGCATTCGGTGTTCGCGATGGGCGGACCAACGGAGGCAAGCTTGATACGAGCGGGGTCCTCAGGATTCACATGCGTGACGGGGCTGGTCTCGGTCAAACCATAGCCCTGCAATACCAGGCAACCCAGTCGCTCACTACATGCACGGGCGACCTCCTCGCCTAACGGCGCCGCGCCCGACATGATAATCTTGAGGCTCGATAGGTCGTACTGGTCCACGATGGGCTGCTTCGCCAGCGCCAGAATGATGGGCGGCACGAGGTTCGCGCGGGTAATCTTGTAGTCCTGTAAAGTTTTGAGAAAGAGATCGAGGTCAAAGCGTGGCAGCGTGACGATGGTCACTCCCTTATAAAGGCACAGGTTCAGAATGACCAGCATGCCGTAAATGTGATAAAAGGGCAGGATGCCCATCCCGCGCTCATCGGTTTGAAGATTCACCCCTGACCCCAGCACCTGTACCATGTTTGCCACAAGGTTATAGTGGGTTAACATCACGCCTTTGGGTAGTCCGGTGGTGCCGCTGGAGTAGGGTAGCACCACCAAATCATCGCGCGGGTGAATGGGCACATCGGGTGGCTCGGCATCGGTAAGCAGTTCGGTGAAGGGAGTTGCCTCCCGGCTTTCGCCAATCGTGAACACCTCCTGTACCCCCGCTTTCTGGGCAGCGGGCAGTGCTTTTTCCAGCAGGGCGTCGACACTGATAAGGAACTTTGCGCCCGAATCGCGCAGTTGATAAGCTAATTCGTCCACGGTATAAAGCGGGTTGGCGGTGGTGACGACGCCACCCGCAAGGACAACGCCATGAAACGCCAGCGCATATTCGGGCAGGTTGGGGCTGTAAATACCGACTACCTCGCCCTTTTTCAACCCACGCTTCGACATGTTGCCCGCCACGCGCTGCACACCGTGCCAGAGCTGGGCGTAGCTCAGCACGCGCCCTGTCATCCCATCAATCAGGGCAGGCTTGTCACCGTATGCGCCTGCGCTGGCATATACAAACTGCACCAATCCCGTCTCTGGTATCTCCACCGTTGGATGGGGGCTACAAAAGAGCATCACTTCACCTCCATACTTATAATACGGTGATGCACGGTGGGATTCCTGCATGGGCACAAAGGACTTGATTTCTTAGTCTGGCTAAAGGTATACTCTATAGAGAATGGAGGCGGCGATGGATCAGGAGATGACACAGGTGCTGGATGAACATGCTGATACTCCGCAAGCGGCGGGCTTTGTGGCGATCAACTACATTACCTGCACGCCCGATTATCGGCAGCGATTTGAGGAGCTGTTTCGCACGCGGGCGCATGCAATTGATCGGATGCCAGGCTTTCTGGGGGTGCATGTGCTGCGTCCCCAGCGCGAGGGTGAGCCTTACTTGGTGGTAAGCTATTGGCAGAGTGAGGCACACTTTCGCGCCTGGCTCCGTTCGCCCGAATTTCTGGAGGGGCATCGGCGCGGCTTTGAGGATCTGCGTCAGGCAAAGGAGCGTGGGGAGGAGCCACCGATGCATTCTGACTTCCGCACCTACGAGGTGATTGCTCGCTAAGATGGAGTTATACCGCTGATGGGTGTTGCCGTGTTTTTATCATAACAAGCAGTGGCATAGACGCTCGATGGGGTTATACCGCTGATGGGTGTTGCCTTCAGCGGGGGGTATTGCCCCTTAAAGGGGATGAAGGTGGTCAATCGGCAGCGGGCAACCCTTTCGCAGCGGTGGATTGCGCAGGAGATTGCCAACACTTTCCAGTTGCCCTTGTTGAGCGTCCCTGTGCAGATGGCGGCGAATGCCTTTGTGCAGTTAGCGCGTTATCAGCGGGGCAGGTCTGAACGGATCCAGCGCTTGCCTCCTCATCTCTGGCGAGCGGTGCGTGAGGCAGCCTGCCAGTTCTGCCTACAGACACTGGCAGAGCTTATTGGGCTGGATCAGGGTCCCGACGCGGTGGAGCCATCGCTGATGCAGCTGTATGATGCCTTCCTTGAGCGTGTGCGCACCTATATGGAGACGCCTGTGCCCGAATTGACAGAGCAGGAACCGAGTCTTTCGCCTGCGGAACGGTTGCGCTATGAGCAGTCGCTGTGGCGTTCGGCACGGGACGCGCTCGAACTCTGCGAGAAGTGGCGGCGCGCCCTTTCACAGCACGAAGTGCCAGAAGATGGCGCCGGTGGTGCGTCGAGCGGTGATCTCCACGCCAGCGGAAAAACCCAGTCGCAACCGCACGCCTGCAAACAGCGAGCTGCCACGCGGCGTTAGCACGCCCGTTACGAACAGGGTGCCGCGCTTATCGGATCGCCAGATGTCCACTCCCATCGCCAGTCGGAAATCGCGCTCCGTGCTATAAATCGCGCCGATACGCACGGTCGGCACCAGCGGGACGGCTTCCACCGGGGGTTCGATGCCCCGAAAACGGGCGACCAGATAGCGCCGTATCATCCGAAAGAGCGGACGCTGCACCAACGCGCCCCCGAAGTGCCCTGTGTTCAGCCAGAACACGCGCGGGTTGCCCAGCGCGCGGATGAGCTTCTCGGTATCTTCCGTCGGCACCACAATATCGAAGCGTGCCCCAACCACAAAGGTTTTCTCGCCCAGTGCGGGCGTCAGCCGATGCATCGGCTCCACATCAGCCATCGCCTCCCGCAGGCGCGACAATGTGTAGCCCTGTTCGCGCAGGTGCATACGCGTGCGAACGGCTAAGATGGAGTGCCATAGAATATGCGCCAAATCAACACCACCCAGAATGAGCACCGCGCTGTGCAGGCGCGGCTCCACACCAAGCGCCGTCGCGCCCATAATCGCTCCCAGACTGATACCGACTAATGCGATGCGCGTAGGGTCTACCTCGGGCTGACGCGCGAGCCAGTCTATCGCGCGACGCACATCCCACACCGCCTGAATCAGCGCGCTGCGCAAGAGGGGCACATCGCCTTGCAGAATCAGGTCGCCACTGTCGTAGCCCGGCGGCGTGCGTTCCATGTGATAAGGCAGGGTCAATAGCAGCACCGCAATCTGGTGCCTGAGCAACTCGCGGGCAAGCGACATCTCCAGCACCGGCTGGCGAATACCCAAACTGTGGAGCAGAATCACGACGGGCAGGTGTCTGTTCGCCTTGTCAGGGGACATCTGCGGCACCAACCACCGCGCATACACCGTGTTGTTCGTCGGGTAGGGGCTGACAAAAGCACTGGGAAACTCCAAGCGATACTCCCAAACGCCCTCATGCGATGCAGCCGCCGTAAAGCGCGAGGGGAAAACGGGGTTGAGGGACTCGTCCAGCGACTGCGCGCAGGCAAGCTTCGGCATAAGCAGTGCAAAGAGCAAAAAACAAATAACAAGCTTGGAGAAATAGTCCCTGGACACACCCTCTGCCTTGGGTGTGCCTTTTGTCCGCCGCAAACGGGTCAGAATCGCGACGATCAAGCTGATCGTTAGGAGCAGCGCGTACAGTCCCATGCCCACACGCGCAAGCAGGTCGTCGGGACTTAGATTCAGCAAGTTTCCGCTGAAGAAGCCCAGCAGCGCGACAATCAGCCAGCCGATCGCTATTGCGCTCCGCATCGTCTCAGTGCCTCTCGCATCGTTTCGATGGGCACATCAGGCATCAACTGGGCTTGTCCTATCGCGCGAAGCAGTACGACCTGCCATCGTTCACCTACCCGCTTCTTATCATATTGCATCGCACCCAGCAGGCGTTCAGTGGGTAGGGCGGGCAGTCGGGTGGGCAATCCCACCGCACGAAGGGTTTGCTCCAGCGCGTCCACCACTTCGGCAGGTGTGATGCCCAGCAGCATGCCCAGCACCGCCTCGGCATACATTCCGGCGGCGACCGCTTCGCCATGCAACCATTGTCGGTAGCCCAGCACAGCTTCTATCGCGTGCCCGACCGTATGCCCGAAGTTGAGCAGGGCACGCAGACCGCGCTCGTCACGCTCGTCCTGCGCGACAATCTGCGCTTTCAGTGCGATGCAACGCGCGATGGGGATCAGCCATTCCTCTGGCTCCTTGCGAATGCGTCGCTGACGGATTACCTGCCGCTCAATCATTGTTTGCAGACGCAACCACAACCCCCGATCGAAGACGATGCCGTATTTCAGCATCTCCGCCAATCCGTTGCGCCACTGGCGCGTGGGCAGTGAGCAGAGCAGCTCCGGATCAGTTAGCACCATCAGGGGCTGATGAAACGCCCCAACGAGGTTCTTGCCTTCAGGCATGTCGATAGCGACCTTGCCCCCGATGCTCGCGTCCACCTGTGCCAGCAAAGTGGTAGGGAGCTGCACGAAGGGGATTCCGCGCAGGTAAGTGGCTGCCACGAAGCCGCCCAAGTCGCCCAAAACGCCACCGCCCAGCACGATGATAACGCTACGCCGATCCAGCTGTGCTGTCAGTAGCGCACGATAGAGGCGCATGGCGGTGCGCATGGTTTTGAATCGCTCTCCTGCCGGGACTATCAGAAGTGTAGCGGGGACATTATGTGCTTGCAAAGATTGCGCTAACTTTTCGCCTTCGGCTTTTAGCACGGGATGGGTCAGCACAACGGTGCGGCTGGGGCGCGCACGCTTCAGCAGGGAATTCGCTATCTGGCGTCGGATGCCGGGCGCAAGCAGAACCTCGCTTCGCGGTGCAGGAATAAGCAGAGGCGATTCGGGCGTAGGGGCAACGAGCCGTTGCAGCTGCTCCATGACCTGTTCGGGTGTTAGCGTATCCGTTTCTATTATCCAATCGGCTTCCTGATAGAAGGGTTCGCGCTGCTGGGCGATTTGTTGCAACGCTTGCTGGGGCGTGGTGGCGGTTTGGAGCAAGGGGCGCGAATCGGGGTTTTCAATACGCGCAGCGAGCGTTTCTGGACGCGCCTGCAAATAGAGAACCCAGCCATGCCGGCGCATCAAGGCACGATTGCGCGAGTCTATTACTATACCGCCACCTGTCGCGACGACACCCGGCGGCTGCCGTACCAGTCGACGCAATTGCTGATGTTCCATCTGTCGGAAGCGTGCTTCGCCCCGCTGCGTGAAGATGTGGGCGATGCGCATGCCAGCGGCTGCCTCGATCAGGATATCTGTATCGTAGAAGGGGCAGCCCAGCTGCTCGGCAAGCGCGCGTCCAACAACACTTTTGCCCGCGCCCATATTGCCAGTTAGAAAGACGAAGCGCATCACCCAATAAAATTCAGCAGGGGCTGTTTGAACCCCTGCTGAATAGCGCTACTTTCCGAACCTGCCCTATGGGGCAAGTCCACCCGAAGGCGTGTCATCCTCGATGACCGTGGCGGTGACGAAGATGAGCAACTCGTTCTCCACAACCGCCCGATCCTTGCTGCGGAAGAATTGCCCAATCAGCGGCAAATCACCCAGTATAGGCACCTTGAGGGTTGTGCTGTTATCGGTTCGGCTAACCAAGCCACCCAGCACCATTGTCTCGCCGTTCTTGATACGGCGTACCGTAAAGACAAACTGGGTATCAAAACGCGGCAACAGATTGGTGCCGACCTGTACCCGCCCCACCGTCGATATCTGTGGGAAGAGGGTGAGGGTGATGGTGCCATCCGCATTAACGCGTGGAGTCACGGTCAACTGAGTGGGCACGGGCACAGGAAAAGGCTGAGAGAAAACGGTTGGGCGACCGTTCTGATCGAAGATGACCACCTGTTGTTCGATGTAATCGGTCGTGGAGAAGAACACGGTCGCAGGGCTATTATTCATCGTTGTGACGATGGGAGCATTCACCACGCGCCCACGTCCTTGGCTAATTAGCGCCCGCAGATTAGCTGCCAAATTGCCCGTCGCATAGTTGACGAAGACAGGTGCTGTGCGATCTGCCATACCGCTGGCACCGGCTGTCAAATTGACTCGCGCCAGATTCCAATCGATTCCGAACTTTTCGGCATCGTTGCGGGAGACGGTGACAAACTCCGCACGGATAAGCACCTGCTTGGGCGCGATATCGATGAAGCGCAGGATGCGACGAATGTACTCAATCGCTTCAGGTGTGCCCTGCACAATGAGCGAATTATCAGCATCGTTGGCGAAGATACCCTGCAAACCCTCAGGTTGAAAGATAGAGACGCCCCCACTGGGCTGACCAAAGCCACCTGGACCACCCGGTTGACCAAAACCGCCTGGGCCACCCGGCTGACCAAAGCCGCCACCGGGTTGACCGAAGCCCCCTCCCGGCTGACCAAAGCCGCGTCCGCCTCGACCACCCACATATTGACCTTCCCCACTGTCGACAGGCGGTTGTACGGGAGTGGTAGAAGGCGCAGGCGGAGTTGCATTAAACGGCACAAGGGAGTTCCCATTCATCTTCAGTGGCACAGCAGGCGGCACGGGCATGTGCATCCCGGGCGTGCTCTGGTAGATAGCGCGATTGACAAAGTCGCGTAGCTCAGCAAAGGGATCATCCGTCATCATTTCGGTCTCTATCATGCGTTTGATATCGGACGGACGACTATAGCGCAACCGGATGGGTTCAGTAATGATCTGTGGTTTCGGCGCTTCTGTGGCAGGTGCGGTAACCACCGCTGGCTGGGTCTCTGGCTTAGGGCGTGCAGGACCTATCACATAGACGCCATTTGCCTCCTTACGATAGGTCGCGCCCGCCGCCTGACAGATATAGCCCAGCGCCTGCTCAAACGGTTTCCGCTCCAGCTTCAAAAAGCTGATTTTTTTGTAAGGCTGATCCGTCGGTTCGAACACCACCTCCACATTCGCATGCTGGGCAATTGCGCGCACCGCCGAGATGAGATCTGCGTCCATCAGGTTCACTGTGACCAGATCTTCCATGCCCCAGGCGACCAGGTTGACCAGCGCAGCAACTACTCCTGCTGTAACGATCCGTCGCATATCCTTTCTCATTGCTGTTTGTCCTCCTCCATGTTGCGGGCATGAGGGATTAGCCCCTTATTCGAGCTCCTAATCCCCAATCCCTCATGCCCAACTCCTTCTGGGTGTCAGCGTCCGAAGCCGCCACCGAAGCCACCGCCGCCGCGTCCGAAGCCGCCACCGAAGCCACCGCCACCGGGGAAGCCCCCAAAGCCGCCACCGAAACCACCAAAGCCACCGAAGCCACCACCGAAGCCGCCAAAACCGCCGAAGCCACCACCAAAACCACCATAGCCACCGAAGCCACCAAAACCGCCACCAGGGAAGCCACCAAAGCCGCCGAAGCCACCACCAAAACCACCGAAGCCACCACCAAAACCACCGGTACTACCTAACTCATACTGGCTATAGGGAACCACGGTAGCGCCCAGCAGGGCGGCGATCAGATATGGATTGGCGGTGTTCAGCTGAATTTTTTCGGGCAGATTGACCTGGGGTGCAGTCTCCTCAGGGGCTGGTCCAGCCGCGGGAGTGGTTGGCTCCTCCGGCTTGCGGACAGTGACATAGTAGACGCCGTTCTCGATGCGGTAGGTCAAATCGAGCTGGCGCAGAATGGTGTTCAGGGCGACCTCAAAGGGCACATCGGTGAGCGAGACAGTCACGGTACCCTGCACCTGTGGGTCGATGGAATAGTTCGCACCGACGCTCTCGAACAGCTGCTTCAGCACATAGCGGATGTCCGCCTGGTCATATTTGACCGTGACACGCTTTTGCGATAGGTCGGGCTGCCCGCCGCCTTCCTGCGCTAACGCGACAGCTCCGACAAGCAGCAATCCGCTCACTATCAACCACATCAGCGTTCGTGTCATTGTTCTCTACCTCCACAGAGTTATACGCTTCAGACGCTGTGATGTTTCATGCGCTCAGATTCCGGGTGCGCCGCCGCCTCGTGGTCCACCGCGCCCGCCTGAGGGTGTGCCAATACCTGGTCCAGGCGCGCCGGGTATACCGGGCGCACCAGGAGCACCTGCGCCTCCGCCGGGGGCTGCCGCGCCACCACCCATCGCCACACCGGGCGGCTCATAGGGCACGCGCACCTCGCGTGGATTCCCTTTCGACCGCCGCAAGATAACTCCTTCTGGGGTGATGGCGGCGACCCGAAATTCGCCCACCATATCGCCAGGATAGACGATTTGGGGCAGCTCGCCCTCTTGCTCCAGAATCGCCGAGACGGTCTGACCCAGAATGATACCCGCCACACGCCGCTTGGGCTGCGGTTCATATGGTTCGGGAAGCTCCACTTTGGGAGGTGGTGGTGGGCTTGCCACCAGCGCAAACGGTGCGCGGGTGAAGGCGTCCGCCTGCATCGCTTCCACCTCTTCGGGCAAAAGCGCGAAGGGGTCCTTGCGCGGGCGAATCGCCACCTGCTGTGGCGTGGACTGCTGGGACGGCGGCATCAAATTCGGAACGGAGGGCTGACTCGGGCCCATGGTCGGCGGTTGCATCGGAGGTGGCTGCGCCACAGGCGGCTGAGTCGGTTGCGTCTGCTCGCCACCCCCGCCAGTCAGCATGAAGATCGCTGCGATGGCAATCACCACGAGCAACACCACCGCTACCGCTAAGGCGATCTGCGTTTCTTTTTTCATCGTGTCCCACTCCTATTGTACCATGTGTCTTACATGGTCTAAATGCCGGGACCGAATCCAGCAGGAGGTGCGCCGCCTGCTGCGGGGGGACCGCTGAACCCACCGCCGAAACCACCAGGCATCCCACCACCTGCACCACCGCCACTGCCAGAAGGGACAGCGGGTCCCGCCGGCCCCAAAGGGTAGACGAAAACGGTCAGGGTATAGGTTCCTATCAGGTTCGGGCTGGTGCCTTGAATCGCCAGCCCATCCGCCAGCACCAGCAGGTTAGGAACCTCGTTCCACTTGCGCACATGGTTGAGCAGGGCGTTGAAGGAGGAGGCGCGTACTTGCACCTGCCCGATAGGGAACACCAGCACCAGTTCCGGAATCTGGTTCGGATCGGTGGGCGGACCTGGCAGTTGCACCGCATAAAGGGGCACCACGCCTGTTTTGACCGGCCATGCTTCCAGTTTCTTGCCGATTTCGCGCACCATTTCGTGCCACTGCACCCATGCTTGCAATCGGTTCGCGAGATTGATGGTGCTTTTCGGCATGCGCTTTCGCTGGATAACGGCAAGCGTGGCTTCCGCCTCCTTCACCTTACGCTCCGCTGCCTGCACGAGCGCCTGCGCTTGCGGAATCAACGCCGCTTTCTGACGCAGGCTCTCGTTATAAGTTTCATGGTAGGCAATGTTTTGGGCTGTGGGGCGGATGCCCAACAGATAGATTGCTGCCGCAACCACAATGGTGGAGACCAGCCCAATAGAGACCTTCGCAAAGAGAGTTAATCCCTTCATCGCTCTCACTCCTTCAGAGTCCGACGCCACCACGCCCGCGCAAGCCCGGTCCGCCGGGGGCTGCGCCCGGGACAGGTCCAGGCGCCATCATGGGCGGGCCGCCGAAGCCACCGCCGATCCCGCCCATACCGCCTGCTGCACCAATGCCCAACTGGGCAGGTGGTTGCAACGGGGTGACAGGCTCTTTCAAGATAGCGACCACTTGAAACTGCATTAGCCCTGCTGGGGATGCCGCCTGACCGGCTGCGCCTCCCAAGCCCATGCCGGCAGGGGCGCCAAAGGAAGGAGGAGGGGATGGCGCGCCGCCACCGCTTGCCCCTGTTAAACCGCCGATGGTGGGTCCCGCAGGCGCACCGCCACTAATGCCAAAACCAGGCAACGCGCCTGATCCTGTGCCGCCGCCTGTCGCATAGCCGGGTGTCTGCGTGGTCAGGCTCACCGCACTAAAGAGCGGGCACTGATACATCGTCTGCAAATACAGCCCTATCTCTTTTGGTCCTTTCGTAAAGGCAGTGATTTGGAGCTGATTGCCCTGTGATACTTGCAGCTGGTAGTAGCGCACACGCGGCGAGGTATATTGCGCCACTTGACCATAAAGCTCGGGATAGCGCAGGTTCTGCCGTTCAATCATTTTGACAAACTCCGACTTCGCCAATTTGAGCTGGGCATTTTGGATTAGCTCCTGTGCCTGTTGCACATACTGATCGACCTGGCTTGCCTGCGCCTCCAGCGTGGTTTTTTCTTCCTGCAACTCCGCCAGGCGGCTCTGGGTCTGGATCATCCAGAACACCATCGCCGCGTTGACCACGACAAAAAGCACGACCAGCAAGGCGACAATCTGCTTGTTGACCTTCCGCTGGCGTACATAATCGGGCACAAGGTTCAGTTTCATGTTCGGCTTGCCTCCTCAAAAGTATGGGTGCATGCCCATCCCGATGGCGACGGCGAGCAGATGGGCGTGCGCCGCAACATATTCTGGTCCATGCCGTTTCACATTGAGTTGCACGCCGCGCAAGGGGTTGGCGATACTCGTAGGGATGCCGATGGAGGTCGCGATGAACTGGTCGAGGTTCGGGATGACCGCGCCACCTCCGCAAAGCAAAATCTGATGGATTTCGACATCCGTGTGGCGGCTGCGGAAATATTCCACGGAGCGGCGAATCTCGCTCACCAGCTCCTCCAGTAGTGGGTAGATGGCTTGAAACACCTGCACCTTGCGGGCGTCGGTCGCAGGTTGTGCCGCGGGCAGTTCGGGTTCGGGCGCAGTGGGCGTTTCGAACGGTGACGGCGGGGTTTCTGTCGGTGTTTCTGACTCACCTTCGGACACACCCAGCCCCGGTATCGGCGCCGATTCGCTCCCTGCGAAGGGCATGCCGGGCGAAACGGTCGGCGCAGGTCCACCCAAGGTGGGAGTATAGAATCCGCCACCAGGCATGCCAAACGGTGTACCGATGGGAATTTGATCCATCAACACCTCAGCCAGCTGCACTTTCAACTGTTCCGCTTCCGCTTCGGATAGCATCAATCGCTCGGCGACCGCGCGGGTCATCATGTCGCCACCGGTGGGCAGCACGCGCGGAAAGCTTAGCAGCCCCCGATCATAGATATCGATGGAGGTCGCGCTCGCGCCCAGATTAATCACCACCACCGCACCCTGCTGCATGTCGGATGGACTCAGCACCAGACTGCGCCCCAGCGCGAGCGGCTCCACATCGATCGCGTACGGTTCCAACCCCACCTTGTCCGCTATATCGACCAGTCCATCCACCGCGTCCTGCTGCGCGACCGCCAGTACCACCTCCATGTTCGGGTCCTGCGGGTCTTCGCCAGGACGATGAATGATTTCATAGGCGGACTGCACGCGTGTATCCGCGAAGGGGATGTTGCGTTGAATCTCCCAGTCCATGTGGCTGCGCAGTTCGACGGGGTTCATGCGCGGCACTTCGAGGATGCGCACAACCACCGCGTTCTGCCCCGCCAGCGAGAACACCGCCTGTTTCGTGCCGATGCCGCTGTCGGCAAGCAGGCGTTTGAGCGTCGCCGCGACCGCGCTTTTGTCGATCACTCCACCTGCATCCACCGCGCCCTCTGGCGTGGGCGCGATGCCCACATTGGTCAACACGGGTGGTTTGCCCGCCCGTACCTCCGCCACCTTGATAAAGCGCGTGCCTATATCAATCCCAACTGCTGCACTCGGTTGTTTCGCCATCGGTTTTCTCCTGTTCCACGCCTGTTCGCGGGATGCCAATACGACGAACTAATTCTCCCTGAGCGCCGCAATTCCTGCTTTAATGCGCGCCCCGTATCCCATCTCCCGCTAAGTAGGACTCAGATTGTACCTCAATTAGTTCGGCAGACGCGCACCCTCTCCTGCTTTTTTATGAGACGGCAACGCCTGCCAAATGTCTCGCAACGATAGGGTGCCATCGAAACTTCTTGTCGGCGTCTGGAATCTCAAAAGCGAATAGTAGATTGTGGGGTTTCGGGGTACACTATACACGAGGTCGATACGCCAATGGAGGAACGAGATCGGATTCGGGTGATTCAGGAGGCCACGGCGCAGCTGTTTACTGCGATCGATTTTGAGGAAAGGCTGCGACGCATTTTGCAGGTGGCGATGCAGAGTGTGGATGCAGAAGGCGGTTCCATCCTGCTCTATGAGCCGTCGTTGAACGCGCTCGTGTTCCGCTATGTGGTGGGCGACAAAAGCCACGAGCTGCAGGGCATGTCGCTCGATGTAAATGAGGGCATCGCCGGTGAGGTCTTTCGAACAGGTCAGCCGAAATTGACGCTGGATCCCGAGCATGACCCGCAGCACTCGCCCCGCGTGGATATTGCCATCCGCCATCGGACCACAAGTCTGTTGACCGTGCCGATGCGTGGCTCGGAAGGTGAGATGCTGGGCGTGATGCAGCTGGTGAACCGACGGCAAGGCGTCTTCACCGAGCAGGACCTGGTGATGACAGGTATTATTGCTGATATCGCTGCGTTGGCGATTCAGAACGCGCGGCTGGCACGCGACGCAGAGCTGGCACATTTAGCTGAGACGATGGGCGCGATGGCGCACGACATCAAAAATAAGGTGAATGTCGTGCTGGGCTGGCTCACCACGCTTGATCCCTACCTCAGTGAAATCGCACGGGTCCATCCGGAGGCATATATGCTGATGCAGGAGGCGTTCGGCGCGATTCACAGCGCGACCGAAGAAGTCTATCGCGACACGCAATTGGTTGCTGATGCCATCAAAGGCGCCGGCACCGAAGCGAAGCTGGAGCCCCATTCCTTCGCGGAAATTGTGGAGTCGCGCGTGCACGCGATTGAGCCGCTGGCGCGTCAGAAGCGGGTGACCATCCGCAGCGATATCAAGCCCACACCGCCGTCCCTGCTGGATAAGTTTCTCATCGAGCGCATGGTCTACAACCTTCTGCATAACGCGGTGGAGGCGACGCCGCCGGGCGGTGAGGTGAGGGTACGCGCCCATCTGGAGGACAACGGATCGGGGCATCTCTATCTGGGGCTGGAAGTAAGCGATACAGGCGCGGGCATGCCGCCTTATCGCGTGCGCGAGATCCTGGAAGGGCGCGCCACCAGCAGCAAAGCAGGTGGCACCGGCTTGGGCACACGCATCATCCGCAACGCCATCTTGGCACACAAAGGACACTGGGACGCTACCAGCCAACCGGGCAAAGGCACCACCTTCCGCGTGCGAATCCCCGTGCAAAAAGGGTCATAGCACCAGCACCGGCTTGAATACCTTGCGCATTTCGGCGGCGCGAAAGGCTTTTTCAGCTTCGTCGAAAGCGTAGAGATGCACCAGCGGGCGTAGCGAGAGCTGATGGGACGCCACCAGCTGCAGGCTCTGCTCCCACGCGTGATTGCTGGAGCGCGAGCCAACCACCGTTAGCTCCTTGAGTGTAATAGCGTACCAGTCCAGTTGCACCGGTTCGGGGCGATAGCCGAACACGATAATCCGCCCTGCCTTGCTCGCGATACGCACGCAGGTCTCCGCAGCGCTCGGCGAACCTGCTGCGTCGATGACCACCCTCGCCTCAGGGAGGGGATCTCCTTTGGTAGAGGGGTCAAACACTTCGGCATGACTGAGCTGCTGCGCGACCTCCCGCCGCTGAGGGAGCGGGTCTAAGCCAATCAGATGCTGCACGCCCCACAAGCGTGCGAGCTGCAAAAACACCTGCCCGAAAAAGCCCAACCCGACAACCGCTACGCTTTCATCGGGACGCGGGTTTGCCAGATTCATCGCGGCAACACAAGTGGCGACCGGTTCCACCAGCGCGAACTGCCAACGCTCCTCCGGCGACACACCCTCAGGCAATCGGTACACATTGCGCAGAGGAACGCGCAGAAACTCAGCAAAACCGCCGTCGACGCTGATGCCAACATGCTCCAATCGCTCGCACAGGTTCAACCGCCCTCGTCGGCAATAGAAACACGCCCCACACACAATCTGTGGATCAACCACCACCCATTCACCTGCTCGATCAGCGGGCTGCACGATTTCGCCCACAATTTCGTGTCCGAGCGTAAGGGCGTCACCGCGCCAGTCATGATGCCCTCGCTGCTTCAGATGGAGGTCGGTGCCACACACACCGCATGCATGCACACGCACCAATGCATCGCCTTCACCGAGAGTGGGCGGATCGATTTCTTGCATGCACATCTTGCCGGGCGCAATCAGCCGATAGGCGCGCATGGGTACTCTCTATTGGGATTATACCTGCGTATAGAGCGCGCCTCACATCAACGCGGTGTCGCCGTGAACCCGACCACCATCCAACACCACCAGCACGCCAAGCCGCCTGGCAGATTCGATCAGCCCCTCCTCGGCGTATTTACCTGCCACGACAGGGTAGACGGTATAACCGCGTTTGGCAATGATTTGAGCGCGTGCCAGTGCGCGCTGTACATCATCAGGATAGATGCTCCATGAGGCTTCGATAGCCAACAAGACAGGGGTGCCGTCGCTTTTGCGTCGCCCCTCTACCACCGCATCCAATAAACTGACCTCCAGCAGTTCCTCTTGAGTAAGCGGCTCTCGGCTATCCAGCTCCTCATATAATTCGCTGAAATCCACCAGCCGCACGCGACGCAGGTATCGCCCAAAAATCGCGCCTGCCCGCTCGCGATAGTATCGTTCCCGATCGCTGCCTTTCAACTCCGCCATATCGCGCTCCAAGCGATAAAGGCGCGAGTTCGTTTCCTGGCGAAATTCGTAAAACTCCTGACGATGTTCGTAGAACTCTTTGCGCAACTGCAGAAACTCCTCACGGTGCGCCAGAAACTCTTGCCGATGCTCATGGAATTCCTTGCGCAGTTGGCGAATCTCTTCGTCATGGCGCGCGCCCTGCTCGACCAATTGTTGAACTGACGCTGCGAGCTGCTGCACAATCGCACTCAACCGCTCGAAACGCTCTGGCAGCTGAAGCAGCTCCTCCGTTAGGATAACGCGCCTCAATTCCTCCCGCCACTCGGGGTGTTCCCGGATCGCCTTCAACAGATCCTCTATTGTTTGGAATGCCATGCTCACTACTATGATACCTTGTTCCCATGTGTTTCCGAACAAGCGTTTCGGTGGAGCGTCAAAATAGGGTATACTAACTGGTGAGTCGGAGGGTGCAAAGAATGCGAGCATGGTGGCTGATAAGTTTGGTGGCGGTTGGGGCATCCTCGCTGTGGATGCCCGTCATAGAGAGCAAGCAGCGCGAGTCTGCCTTGCCTGCTGCGGAAGTAAGCAAAAAGCACCGCGTGCTCACCGAGTCGCCAGCAACGCTCGGAATCAATTCCCGTGTGCCAGCACTTACCCTCACTGATTTGAAGGGGCGCACCTATCATCTCAGTGAACTGACTAAAAAGTCCCCTGTGGTGTTGGTCTTTCTGGGTGCGAAGTGCCCCGCTGCACAACGCTATGCTACGCGGCTCAACCGGCTCTATGCCACCTACTCCAAACGGGGGATTCAGTTGATTGGCATCTATTCAAACTACGATGACAGCGAGCAAGAAGTGCGACAGAGCGTGCGCGAGTGGCAGCTGCAATTTCCCGTGGTATACGATCCAACGGGAAAGTTGGCGCGTGCACTCGGTGCAACGATGACCCCCCAAGCATTTGTGATTGACCGTCAAGGCATTCTGCGCTATCGAGGTGCCATCGACGATAACCGCTACGAGAATCGGGTGCGTCAGCACTACCTGCGTGATGCGCTGGAAGCGGTGCTGAAGGGGAAACCGGTTCGGTTGGCCGCCACCGAGACCTTCGGCTGCACCATCCATTTCAAAGATGAAGCGGTTGCTGCTGCACCCATTACCTATGCCAAGCACATCGCCCCCATTCTTCAGGAACATTGCCAGCCGTGCCATCGTCCGGGTCAAGTTGCGCCCTTTTCGCTGATGACCTATCGCGATGCCTACACCTGGCGCAAGGAGATTGTCAAATATGTGCAAGCACGGCAAATGCCCCCTTGGAAACCGGAACCGGGCTATGGCGAATTCAAAGGCGAGCGTCGATTAACCGACGAACAGATTGCGCTGATTACGCAGTGGGTGGAGAACGGGGCCCCGCTGGGCGACCCGAACGATTTGCCACCTCCACGCCAGTTCAACGACGATTGGGCATTTGGTCCACCCGATATGATCGTGGAGATGCCTGAGGAGTACGAGATTGGTCCTACTGGAGAAGATGAATATCGCCACTTCGTCATTCCGACGAGCTTCGATCGCGATATGTTTGTGCAGGCAATCGATATTCAGCCAGGCAATCGTCGCACCGTTCACCATGTGATTGTCTATTGTGATACATCGGGCACAGCACGCAAGTTGGATGCGGCGGATCCAAGACCGGGCTATAAAGCATTTGGCTGGCCAGGCTTTATCCCGGCAGGGATGCTGGGCGGCTGGGCGCCGGGTTTCTCGCCTCAGCAATTACCTGAAGGTACAGGCTATCGTCTGCCTAAAGGCTCCGATATTGTGCTGCAGATTCACTACTATCGCACGGGTAAACCCGAGCGCGACCGCACGCGCGTCGGTCTCTACTTTGCCAAATCGCCCAACCCGCAGCCTGTGGGCATTGCATGGCTTATCAATCCTTTCTTCAGCATTCCGCCTGGTGCGGAGCGGCACGAGGTGCGCGCCATGTGGATTGCCCCGCGCGATGTGGAGGTAGTTGCCATCACCCCGCATATGCACCTCATCGGGCGCGAGATGAAAGTCGATGCCTACACGCCCGACGGCAAGACCATTCCGCTGATCTGGATTAAAGACTGGGACTTCAAATGGCAGGACACCTATCACTATAAGATGCCCGTGCGCTTGCCGAAAGGCACGCGCGTAGAGGTGAGCGCCTACTACGACAACTCCGAGAAGAACCCAAATAACCCCAATCGCCCACCCAAAGTGGTCACCTGGGGCGAGAAGACCACCGACGAGATGTGCCTGGTGTTCCTGCACATTCGGGGCGAAGAGGGCTTGCGTCGTCCAGGGGGCGGAGGCGGCTTGCGTCGCTTGCTTTCCCAATAACGACAACCCTGCTGGGCGCGCCGTAAACCGCCCATGCCAGCTCCATCATAGGGCGCGATACCAAACCCAGATTTTTCGCTTCGGGGGTCCGCTAATCCGCATCCGGGTCAAACGGGCTGATGTAGAAGCGCGGTTGGATTGCCCCAGCGTAGATGTCGGGCACACCGTTGCGCGTGCTGCTCCAGAACAACAGCAGCGCCTCATCAAACCCACCGAAGGCGTTCAGCGGGCTGGGTGCCGCTCGGTACTCCAGATTCGATATCGCCCACAGGTACATCTCGTTTGTGGGCAAGTCGATGGGCACGGGTGAGAGATACTCGGTCAAATTGCCAGACAGATTGCCCTCGTCAACCCAGCGGATGACCTGCACTTCGCGCCGCTCCTCCACCTGACGCGTGGTCGAGTTCCAAGTGAGATAGCGAACCTCCACCTCTTTACCCAGATCCTCGGTCGTGAAGTAGATATTGCCACGCAGAGGGTCATACTCATAGAAGCCCAGTCCGCTGTTGGCTGGGTTGTTCGGTGTGAGCAGCACCACCGCATGGTTCGTCCCCATGGCGAGGGCGGAGGTATTTTGCTGTAGCGGCAGCCCACCTCGGCTAATAAAGATGGGGGCGGCGAGCCTTATGCCCGGGCGCAGCGTCTTGTAGTAGAAATTGCCAGTGCTGTTGGGTGTGCTGCCTCCACGGCGGAATAGCACCCATTGCCGGTCTACAGGCGGGTGATCATTCGTGCTGCAGACGCCGTTTTGTGTGCCTTTGCGCACGAAGGATCTTGTGGGGTCATTTAGGTTATGGCGTGGGTTCAGCGTGCGCTGCAGCACTGTGAAGACCTGGGAATAGCCGCCCACCTTGCCCGGCGCGTAGGGGTTCAGGCGTAGTAAGCGTGGACGATAGGTCACCGTCACCACATCATTCAACCGAGGGGCCAATCCGGTGAAACGAATCGTGCCGTTCAGCGGATCGACCACGATCGCACCCGCATCGACCAGCGTGTTGTTTGCCTCCCGACGGATGTAGCGGAAGGTAAGTAATCCGGTGGCTTCGTCCTCCACTGGCTCCTGTAGCTGGCTCGGGTTCGCCAGGTCGACAAGCACCGACTGACCGTTGACCTTGATGTCGAGGTCAGCATTCAGCGGGTCTTCGTTCCAGACGCGCCCAATCCGCGTCCAATCGAGGTGGCGTACGCGCCACACATTGCGCCCCTCGTCTTTCGAAGCGACCTCATCGATGAGGCGCGGCAACAGGCGATCCTGAATCACGCCCAGCAGACGCTCCGCCTGACGGCTGTCCAAGGGTTGCAGCGTGCCGTTGCGTGGATCCACATAGTAGCGCGCGAGCAACACCTCTGGCTCGGTGCGTTCACCCACTGTGCCTGTAATGACCACATCTGCCAGCAGCACAAAGGGCGAGGGGCGGGTTGGATCAAGCGTGACGCGATAGACCTGGGCTGCGACGCTATCCACACTGCGAATCAGGCTGGAAAGCGGCAGCGACTGCTCACGCCGCCAGTTGGCAAATGAGTCGCCTTCGGAAGGCAAATAGAATATTTGGTTTCTGCCGCTGGGCGCGGCGATGTAGAACAGCCAGTTGCCGATGCCGGGCAACCCCGTGATGTGCGGGCGCGAGCGCGGTAGCGCGGGATCAACGGGCACCGCATTAATCTGCCCCACTGGGTCGCCCGTCTGTGGATTGAGTTGCGTGTAGAACAGCAGCGCGTAATTGATGCCACGGATCTGCACTTCGCCTGTCCAGAAAAGCCATGCACGCACGCTACCACGCGTGTCCGTTGTGAGATACGCCACCGGTTGATGATGACGGATAGTACGCCTCTCTTCCGTAGTCAGCGTGCGTCCCAACCCCAACGCCTGCACAAACAGGTCGCCGTTCAGGTCGTTGGGGAAGGGTCCCACCGGACCTTGCCACCATTGTCCACTCAGGGTGGCAGGCGTCCAGCCACCGGCCAACGGCACATTGTCCAGCAGCATCGTGTTGCCGTTCCAGTTAAGTGTCGCTTTGTAGAGATAGAAGCTGGTCGGATTATTCGGGTCGCGATTGCTGCTCCAGTAGAGGTGGAGCCGCCCCGTTTGTGGGTCGCGGAATGCCGTAGGCGTCAGGTTGCTGATGCGCGTGGTATTCGTGGCGGGCGGCGGATCAATTTGCACCTGTGAACCGCGGTTGACCCCACCTGTCAGTTGCGTCTCGCGCACACGCACCACGATGCGCATCGAGGGGATGGTGATAGGATCGTCATTGCCGACCACGCCGGGCGCTGCGACGGAACCCCGATGTAAGCCAATCCACTGCGAGTAAACGCCCATCGGCTGGAAGGGTGGAATGGCGATGCTTACCTGCGGGAGCCGCGGCACGAAATCGTCCTGCCCGTCACCGTCCACATCTGCGCTGCGACCATAGGGCACTGCGGGCAGCGACAGGCGCGTACCTGTGAAATCACCCGGACGTGCCTTCTGCAACACAGCGTATGGCTGATAGCCTGGCACAAACATGCCCCACTGCGGCCAAGCCACATTCGGCTGCCAGTACGGATTATTGCTCAATCCAAGCGGGTCATTCCGGCTCCAGAAACGCGGATCCAGTGTGCTGACCACCGTTGTCCACGCAGGCATGCCCGCAAAGGTGCTCACCATATCCGAGAAGAGATAGATGGTGTTGGAAGGGCTGCCGAATGCTTTGCCCAGATAGAGCGGATAGAGGTTAATATTCCCTTCGTTGCGCACACGGAACGGTTTCCAGTAGGGCGTAAAAATGGGGTTATCTGGGCGGAACTGAGAGGTGGTTGCGCCGGCAAAGAGCGCACCAAAGTTGAAGCCAAACCCACCCGGCAACGAGCCGAAGTCGATGGTTTCGTCCTCAATCAGGAAACGGGCGTCCGCCTCCACACGGACGGCAGCGTTGACCTCACGGAACGCCTCCATGCGCACCATGTTCGCGCCCGGAGACAGCGCTTTATCCAGCCCATCGAATCGCCCATTGTTGTTTGAGTCGACATAGATAAAGGTGCGCGAGCGATAGCCTATGTTGTTCGCGGGCTGATAACGAGGCACATCCACCTGCACGACAACGGGGTCGCCAGGTGTTCTGGAGGGGCGCGCAGCACTTTGGCGCAGGTCGGTGCCGCCCTGGTACAACACCTGCATGCGCCGCGAGGCGATATCTGGATAGTCGGGGCTGCGATTCGGCAGCGTCGGCGGCACCTCCCACGGCAGCGGGGCAATCACCGCATTGACACCGCCCTGCCAACGCAGATCCTCCGTCCACGCGCGAATGCTGAACGGCAACGGCGTTAAACTGGGATCGCTCAATGGACGCCGATCCGCCACGCTGAATCGACCACTTATGGTCTTCCCGTGTCCCGTAACGCCATTCGACTCAAAATCAACAAGCACGGACACACCGCCGTTGCCGTTCACCACATTCGCATCGGTGTCTCCGCTGCCCACCACGCCGATACCTTGGAGCCACAGCGGGTTCGCCACGCCGAACTTCCAGCCTTCACCCCCTGGATTGGAACGATCGGGGCGATCGATTTCCATCGTCTCCAGGTTGAGGTCCGAGGTGAAGCTCATGCCGGGCACGCGCAGCTGGAGTTCATACTCGGGTCCAGGTGTCCAGAAGTTGCTGCCCGATGCCTGGATGGTGATGCTTTGCACTGCGATATAGTCGCGCCCGGAGGCAGGCGGGCTATCGGTCTTGCGGGGTGCCAGCACATATTGGACGCGCGAGACGCCCGGACCGACCACCTGCACGGCAAGCTGGTCGCGGCGCGTCTCCGTGCCGCTCAACTTGAAGTCCCACACAATTACATAGAAAGTCTGCCCCCATTCCAGCGCTTTGGGCCAGTCGCCAACAACCTCATCGGGTTTCTTTCTGCCCGTTAGCACATCATCCGCATCCTGCTTGTTCAAGGTGACCGTCACCTTCGTATGCGAGAAGTCGCCCTGATCGGGACGCGTTTCTGGACCCGTCTGCCACATCTCGTCACCAAGTTCGCCGGGCAGTTGCGAGGCGTTTAAACCGCGCAAGTTGAAGGCGTAGACCACACCGGCGTCGTCTGCGATATAGAGCCAATCGTCCAGCACGGCTGGGGAGGCGAAGAGGGTATCCGTATAGAGCTTCCAGCCCTCAAAGAGCCAGCCGCCGCGTGCATTCCGAGCGTTGGTCGCATGCAAGGCAACAAGCTCACCCGCATTTGTGCCCACCACGATGGCGGGCTTCGCGCCAAAATCGGTGCCCTGCGGGTCGGTATCGTTCACCTGGGTGAACACTGGCGAGCTGAAGATCGAGCCGCTAAGTCGCTCGCTAAAGTTCTGATTGTCAGGTCCACGCAAGGGGTCGCCTGTGTCGGCATTATATGCAATCATGCGTCCCAAGGTAGTGCCCACAAACACCGCGCTCACAGGCGGTGTATTCGGATCGTTATCGAAATCAAGCCCCTCAACCACGAGCGGCGAGCTGTAGCTAAAGGACAAAATGGTGGTGCGTTGGGCAGGTTGCTTCCACACCAGCTGCCCGTTGCTGGCGTTAATCGCGTAGGTTAGTCCACCGTCGATGCCGCCCGTGTTAATATAGACCTTGCCGCGTGCAACCGCAGGCGTAGCGGTTATCGGCTCAATGGGGTCTTGATCCAGCGGCGGGTACGCCCACTTGAGCCGCCGGTTGTTATCGGTCGTGGTCGGGTCGAGCGCATAGAGCCGTCCAAAGAAGCCGCCGCCCTCCACGCTGCCGATGAACACAGTGTCTCGGCTCGCGTCGTAAGCAGGCGCACCTACGAACGATGCACTCCGGAGCCGATATTCCCACTTCAGCCATGTATCGCGGTTGCCTGCATCCAGGTCCGTGTTAATCGCATAGACCGAGCCGCTGGGGTTGCCAATGATGACCAGATTCTTGTTTTCCAGAATCAATGGCGAAGCGTAGCTGAAGGGTCCAGCAGTATCGGGCTTGACACGCCAGTAGAGCCGTGTTTGCCCTGTGGTCGGGTCGCCCAGTGCATCGAGACAGTAGACATACCCATCCTGCGCTCCGAACACCAGCACCCAGCGGCTGACGAGGCTATTGCCATCGCGCACGCGCACTTGCCCAATTGCGGGAGTGGAGAAGACCTCTTCGGAGCGCAATTCAGCAGGCACGAGCTTAATTGCATCAGCGATTACATAGCGCGAGCGCACATTGGCATCTTCGGGCGAGAAGTTGCTGACCGAGATTTCATAAGTGGAGCCTTGCGTGAAGGTGAAGGGGGTGCTGCGCAGCAGCACCCAGCGCCCACCCGTCACCTGGTTCACCTCGATAGTCGCGGTCTCAATATCGTCTTCCACAAGATAGCGCGCCTTGCGGGCATGGGCATTACTGCTGGGGAACCATGCGTACACATAGTAGCGTCCGCTCTGGCTGACCTGGACACGCCATACCGCGCGCAGTGCGCTCAGCGGGTCATCGGTCGGCGCGGTGCGATAATAGGAAGTGCCATATTGGTCTGGCAGGTCGGTGCGCCGCTCCCAACCGTTGGCTACAAAGTCGGCATCGGTATCGTCCATGATAACTGCTCCCGCCTGGTTGGGGTCGGTTAGCACATGATATTGCCAGCGCACTTGTACATCAAGCGCGTTATCATTGTGCACATGTTCCAGGCAGGTAATTGTGCCGTTGCCATTGGCAACAAACACCAGATGGCGGTTCGGGTCAAGCGGGTTGCGAATGACCACAGGTGAGGCTTGAATCATGCCGTAGTCGGGCACAAAGCGCACTGCGTCCGCCACCACAATAGGCGTCGGCTGTACCGTAGCGTCGGGTCCTTCAGGGTCGATACTGTTGTCCAGTTGGATGGTGATTTCGCCGCCATCGTTGCGCACGATGAAACTGCGCTCGCCCAAAGGCTCCCAACCGCCGGCGGTCTGGTCCAGGAACAGATCCTGTGTGCCATTACTATCGGTGACTCGGTAGTGTGCGCGTTGCAGGTTCAGACGAGGCTCGCCTCCGACCTGCGTGCCCGAGCTGGGTAGGTACACAAACACCTTATAGATGCCTGCCGGGAGCGGTCCGCTGCGCCAAGTGAAGGTCGCGTTGGGGCGTCCCCGCACGCCCAGTGCGTACCGATACGGTTGCGTGGTATTGGGATCTTCCTGCCATGCGTTGCCCACCGCATCACTCGTGGGCGGTACAATCCAGCTGCCTGTGAAGCTTACTCGCCCACCTGAATCGTCATTATCCACAATCACGGGCGCGTGCAGCTGCGGCTGGCGCGTCTCGCCTGGCAGAGGCAGAAAGGGATAGGTCCAGCCCAGCAGCATTTTGACCGCGCTATTGCGTGAATTAGTTGTGACGCCCGTGCGCACATTGTTGCCCCGATGTGTCGCCCAGCTGTTGTCTTGGTCAATCTGGGCGAACCACACTGCGAGCGTGCCTGCTAACGCCACTAAAACCCCAAGCAACCGTACCGTCTTCATATCGTCTTCACTTCCTTCCGTTTATTTCCCCTTATCTCGACGCTGGTTAGAATGCTCGATCGGCGGAGCTGGGCTTGCGCAGCGGGTAGGAACCGGACATCTCCGGTCGGTCCGCCGTGCTCCACAGAATCGAGTTATAGCGAAAGCCCAGCAACGAGCCGTCCGTTGGATCGCTATCATTTGGATTGAAATCGTCGGCTTTGAGTTCCAGCACCTCGCCTGGGAAGTCGAGCAGCTGCTCGTTGCCACGCTCGTCGACCACGATGGTGCTGCCGCTGTAGCCGTTCACGATCAGCACATTGCCGTTGAACAGGTAGCGTGCTTGCCGCGGCTTGAAGAGGATGGGCTGTAATGGCGGACTGGACGGGTCGCCATCCACCGTTTGTAGGCGCATGCTCTTTAGCCGGCGTCGCACGCCCAGACTGTACGCCTCGTTCGTGAACATCCAGGTGACGGGGAGGGTGTCGCCGATTGTGCCTGTGAGCGGAACTTGCAGCTCGTAAATGCCTGTGCTGGTGGTCACGAGCAGGAACAGCCCCGTGGCATTTCCGACGAGGCTGCGTTTAGATGTGTCTACCGACACAGGTGCAAGGATGGGTGCCTCCGTACCATCGGGCAGGCGCATCTTGCGAATATAGAGCGTGCGATCCACCGCCCGCCCCCCCGAGAGGTCCGCCACCTGCAGAATAATCATCCCCGCTTCGGGTGTGGTAGGCTCTGTCGCAGGGTTATCACCCCGTGCGGAGGCGTTCTGCACCAGCGTAACGAACCCGATGCGCGTCATTCTGCCGTCCCAGTATTCGAATCGTTGCGCACCCACATAGCGGTAGCCTTGCCCCTCTTTGACAGTGGGTGTCATCCAGTAAAGCACGCCTGTCATCGGCAGGTTCAACAGGGGGTGCCACACCGGCTCGCCAACGGCAAAGGTGTTCGAGTCCACCGCGAACCTGTCGACGATATCGACCACGCGATTGTTGCCTGTGTCGGCAATCGTGTAGTGGATCCAGTATTCCCAATCGTTTCTGATGGCGAACGGGTTGCGTGCTTTGGGCACGAACTCGGTCCAGACCGTCACATCGGTCGGGTTGCGCAGCATGGCGGGCATGCCGCTCACATAGTTAGAGCCAAGCAGCCCTTGCTGCTGCTCATAGGTCGGGTCGCGCAAGTTAATCACACCCGTCACACGCCCCTCGCTATCGCGAAGTGGCACGAGGTCGGGCAGGAAGCCCGTGAGGGTGCGCACCTCCTCGCCTGCGCGATCCAGAATCACGACGCGATTGCGCTCTGGCTCCACAATCAGGAACTGGTTCTCGCCATAGCGGTAGACCCGGGCATTGGGTGTGAGCGGATATTTGGCGAACGCGGGCACAAACGAGCCGCTGGCAAACTCCAGTTGTGTATTCTCGCTGCTCCAGACCACTTGGCTGCTCGTGTCCACTTCCACCAGTCGCCCCTCGTCGGCAATGATGGTCATCTGGCGATTGTAGATGTGTAGCCCCTCCCCTGCACTGACCACAAGCAGACCATCGCCCAGTGCCAGGGGTGCAAGGTCGCCATCATAAGGCAGGCTCTGGATAAATCGAGTGAAGAATTCACGCAGAAAGGCAAAAGGGTTGCGCGAGATATCCAAATCGTTGACCAGATCATCCACAAACGGCCAGCGAATGACTGAGCCATAGCCCAAGTTTGGGAAGGGGATCGTGCCTGCCTGTGCATGCCTTACCGCCAGATTGGGCTGATAGCGACGCGGATCGGTTGTCAGCCCCAACACACCGCTCGCTGTCCTACGCTGACCAGGAAACTGTGATGGCAACGCGACCTTAGTGGGTAGATAGAGAATGTCGCCCGCCACCACCGGCGGACCCTGTGCCTCTTGCAAAATCAAGACCGCATACCAGAGCAGATTGTCCCAGTTGCCCGTATAGAGCTTTCCAGCCGGGTTTGCAGGGTCGCGATCGGGGTCAATTAACGCGTTATAGGAGCCGATCGTGACCAGCACGGGCTGGGAAATGCTAAGCGCGCTCAGCAGATCGAGCGAGCCACCCGCCTGAGATTGCCGAAAGCCGTTCAAGCGGATCTGCCCAGAGGTGTAGTCCACCTTGATCAGCGGATCAGGATTTTCCGGCGAATAGGTGATGCTGGTTTGCACATTCATCATCGGGTTGGGACCGGAGCGTGCATAGTCGCGCTGCGTCAGCACGATGGGGTTATCCTGAGTGATGGGCGCGCCCAGATCGATGACGAACTGCTCAGGTTCCGCATCGAACGCCAGCACAACAAGGTACAGGACATTAAACCCCGCGATACTCACTTGCCCTCGTCCCAGCGCGTAGATCACGCCATTTGCATAAACGGGCGCCTCGATGAAGCGGAAGTTCATCCAAAGAGGTGGTCTATTCAGCAAAGGCGGATCACCAGGGCTAAAATCCAAAATGCGTGACAGGAACCCCGACAGGACAGGGTTCGGCTCATTCCAGATCGTGGCGGCGGGGATTGCTGTGTCGGACTGATTTGGCACGCGCTGTGAGTAGCCGCCGTGCGACTGCCAGCGCCAGAGGATGACCGAGCCGCCGCTGCGCGTACCCGACGATGCCCACTGCTCTTGCACTGCAATCAAGTTGCCGTTTGCCACATTTGGCTCATCGCTTTCAGTGCCTGTGGCAATATACAAGATACCGTTGGAACCGAGCGTGAAGCCCACCAGTTGGTTGGGTGGTAGCGTTGCCTGACTCGACATCGCGGGCAGGTTCAAAAAGCTGCGCATCATCGTGTTGAGGTTATTCGCCGTTGCCCAGTCGATGAAGTAGTCGATATAGTAAGTACGACCGTCGGCGACACCGCTGAAAAAGACTCGCCCTTGCGAACCGGAGTTGAAGGAACAGAGGTCTGTAATCTCAGTAACGACGCCTGTTTGGGTGTTCACCTCATAGACACGCGGGCGCAGAGGGCTGTTTGGCTCTCCAGGATTGTAGATTCGTGCTTGGTTCGTAATTCGGCAGTGCAAGTAGCCGTTAGGTGTGCCATCGGGGTTGCGCTGTGGGATGAGCTGCTCACCCTTCGCGCCCAGCCAGAACGCCTGTACCCCATCCATCATCTGGGTGCCCTGCCCGCTGAGGTCGCGGCGCGTGCCGAAGTAAATCATCAAGTCGCTGCCGCCACCCTGCGCCCGATTGGGCACATAGCCGGCTACTGGGGGCAGAAGCCAATCGCCCACCGTGCTGGTGCGCGGCTGATACCACTGGGGATTCACCACATTCGCCAGGTCGGTGACGATATACTGGGGATTGGTGCCATCGCCCAAATCCAGCGCGTAGAAGCCCGCGCTCGGACGCGAGCTGACCACAAGGGTGGCGGGCACAATCAGCATATTCTCTATCGCGATGGGCGCAGGCACAGGATGGTTGGGCAGGGTAGGTGTGTTGGCAGAAGTGGGTGCATTGACTTGCCACACACGCTGACCTGAGGGCAAGATGATGCCAGTACTCGGATCGCGAGGCAACAACCAGTAGCCTGCCACCTCGCTACCCGTTGAGACAATCACCTGAACACCCTTCTTTGTTTCCACAATCACAGGTGGCGACATATTGCCGCCGATGTTGATTTCCCATACCTTATCGAATCGTTCGCCGCGTTCTAAATCGGGGATGCCATCATCGGTGCGTCCATCGCCGTCCAGATCGCGGTTCGGGTTCGCATCATAACAGATGAGTTTGCCGTTCGCACTGATCACCACCAACCCACCGTATACAACCGCGCCGCCGTCCCGGCGAGAGAATGAGGTGTTCTCGTCTTTCCATGCGACGGCAAGCGGCGCACCATACCGTTCAGGGACAGCGTTCGAGCGGCGCAAATTGAGTGCGTCGCTTGTGCTGTTGCTTGCCCAACGGAGCAAGTTATAGGCGAATTTAAGTTCGAGCGCGGGCACCGCTTCGAGGCGGAAAGTGCGCACGCGCGGGGGAGGTGTGCCGTCGGAACGCACCATCGGGGCATTAATCGCTGCTGCAACGCCCGCTGCGCTGACCACAATCCGTCCTGCCCCGTATTGACCCGCCACAATCACTGGCTGGGAAGCGTTCACCCCTGCCACAGGCTGGAGCATCGGTTCCCGCACCTCCACGGTTCCGCCGCCGAAACCGCGTCCCCGCGCGCCCAGTCGCGCGATATCGGCAGGGGTCAGCGTGTAGTAGCCGCGCAGCAGCGGATGGTTCAGATTCACGAAATTGATGGCTCCGACACCCGTGCTAAAGGTCAGGTTCGGGAAAAAGAGGGTGCCGTTGCTACCGCTTGCAGGCATGTCGACCCACAGCACTCCGCCCCCATCGATGAAGCGACGCAGCTTCTCGCGCATCTCGATGGTCATCCCGCTCAGATTGGAACGGCTCAACAGTAAAACGCGATAGCGAGAGAGCTGCGCATCGCTCACCTTGCTCAAATCGACCAGCCAATAGGCTGCCTGATCGCGCCCCATGCCCGCCGGGGCGAGCGGATTCTGAAAGGACAGCCCTGCCGGCTTGAGGTCGGTGCGTTGATCCAGTGCATAGAAGGTGTAGATATCGCGCACCTCGGGGTCGTTGGCACCGAAGGTGATCACCCCCGCATTAATGGGCGCGACGCGCGGGTCATAGTTGCGTCCGTCCGCGAACGCGCTCAGTGCGAGCGCGCTCAACGCCAGCACCCACAATCCCTGCATCCCACTTGGTCTGCCCTGTCTAACACTTCGCTGCGCTCTCATTGTTGCCGCTCCTACCTTACGGTTTCGCATCGCCTTCATAAATCGGTTTGGGACACACGGGCAACTTCGGGATGGGCGGCAAGATGCGCCCCGGATGCTGCCCAGATGGGTCCTGCGTGGCGTCGTACGCCACGCGAATCGGCACACCGCTTACAAACGGATTACGGAAAATCGGGTCATAACGCATCAAGAGATTGACCGCATATCGCCCTCGTCCCGACAGCGTGTCGTGGAAAAACTCCTGATGCTGATCGGGAATGGTGAAACCGGAGTTGCCATACTCGATGGGGATCCAGCCCCATTTGCGTAGCCATTCGGTCTGGTCGCCCAGTGCGGCGGTGAAGTTCTCGGCAATCGCGCCCACGATGGTGATCTTGATGTCCAGCGGCTCGCCATAGAAGGGGAATTCGGGTGAAGCAACGCCTGGTGTCCGCCTACCGTTGTTCCGTTGGGCGTTCTCGCGCGTATCGCGCGGATTGGTGTTGAACCAGTAGCCCGGAATCACAAAGAAGCTGCCGTTTTGCGCAAAGAGCGCGGCTTCGATGCGGATGTCCAACGGTTGAATAGCCGCCGCACTGAGATAGTAGGGCGCGTTATCAGTCGGCAGGCGGAAGCCATCCAGCGGGTTCACCAGCGGTTGCAATTGCAGCTGCAGCAAGTTCTCCACCCCTGCAGTCGCATCCAGCAAATAGTTCGAACCTGCAGGCTGAGGGGCAAGGGTAAAGGCGACTTTCTCGTAGTTCGGATAAACCTGGAAAGTGGTGCGCCCCAGCGGGTACATATAGGTCGGGAAGCCCGGCTGGTTGAATTGATAGAGCGGGTTTGGACTGACGGAAGGGTTCACCAGCAGATTGATGAAGGAACCAGCACCGCCTGCCGCATGGCGCAGGTAGAGCTTCAGCCCGCCAAAATTACCCGTATAATCCTGCGGATCCACGCCAAAGCTGAACTGTAGCTGCATCGGGCGGTTGGGCAAAACTTCAAAGTAGAAGGGGGCTTCGACATTGGTTGGATCGCCCTGCGCCACGGAGGGGCTTTGCCATGTGCGACGCAAAAATTGCGTAGTGTTCACACACACATAGTCCTTCGCAATAATCGCCAACGCGGATCGCTCATCCCCCTTGACGAGATTGCCCTCGATATACGCCGTGCCGTTGGTGACAATCGTGATCTGTCGTCCCGACGGAATGATGCCTCGCACGCGCACATTGCCCTCTGCATAAATCACGCCGTTAAACGGCACATCGAACTGCCGATTATTGCGCGTGAACTCGTTGGTGAGCATGTTATTTGCAGGATTGGCAGGGTCGCGGAAAAAGAAGCTGAGCGTTTTGATGTTGGTAGGTGTGCCGGTGAGCGGGTTGAACCACACATCGTTGGGTACGCTCTGGTTGCGCGTGATGCGGAAGCCCTGAGCGGTAATCTGGTTGCCGTTACGCTGCTCCACCAGCTCGATATAGGCGCCGGGTGGCTCATAGAACGGACCATTCCAATAGCGGGAATTGCCGGGTTTAAGCCAGTCGCTGCGCAGGCTGTAGCCACCGATGAAGCTGCGGCTCTCCTGCTGGATGTCCTGGGTGTTATCGATATAGATTCCGCGACCGTAGCCGTATTGGCCGGTGTTATACCAGCTGCCGTTTGGGCGTTGTCGCCAGATGCCCGATTCGCGTGTAAGCGAGATGTAGCGTGGGCGTCCTGTGGCGGGGTCGACGGTGTCCATACGAGGCGGCTCCAAGTAGGCAATGGAGCGGGGGTAGCCGTCGATGGCGGTCGTGGGCTTGCCGTCGCGATAGAGACCGCCTGCCGTGATGAAATTGGGGTCGCGACTGGGGAGCAAGGATATTTGCCCCCTGGGGGTGATCAGGGTGACGGTGGTGTTCTCGTGATGGATAATCTCGCCTGCCACATAGACTCGCTCGCCCCGATCGGGGTTCAGCGCGATCTGCACATTGCCGCTCCAACGCAGGTTGCCGTTTACATGAATAGGCGCAAAGCCGATCTCGCGGCGCGTCGGGTCAGGGTTATTCGTATCGCGTTCGGGATTCCCCAAAATGAGGCGATAGGGCACGCCCAACCCCACCTCTTCCGCGCCAAAGTCCATTAATGTCGCTCGCTGGTCGCGGTTCATCACGAAGCGCAGATAGTCGATGACCCCGATTTGCAGATAGGCTACCTTCTCGCGTCGACGGCTGATGTCCGCTCCGCTCAGCGTGGTCGGGTCGTTTGGATCCACCAGCCCGGGGCGTCCCACCGATTCGATTTTAATCACAGGATGTCGATGGATTGGGCCCGACGCCTGATAACTCACACGGATCAGGGCGCGCCCTTTGCTGAAGTTAACGCGCGTGAAGCCGCCCGTGCCATCTGCCGGGTTGTAGGGCTTCAGCCAGAAGTAGTCGGGATCGCGGGGGTTGGTAAGGTTATCGGGGATGGGTCGCCAGTCCGCACCTTCCTCGCTGTTCACTAACTGTTCTATCGCATAGTGCAGCCCCGCTTCCGCGAAGTAATCGGCACTCAGCCCCTCGCGCGCCTGCTGCACATGGAGCAGGCTGCGGGCAATCGTCACAATGAACACCCCGCCCAGAATCAGCAGCACGAAGGCGACGAGCAGCGCGATGACCAGCGTCTGCCCGCGTTGCCGCCGACGCACGATTTCGGCTCGCTTGCAGGCTCGCCCTCCAGGCGATTCGTTATGCCGAACATAGCGAGGAATCTCAAACATGCTCATCGCCTCCTATTGCCCGCGCAGCTGCACGATATTGGGCAGCTCGATTTGGGTATTCAATGCATAGTTCACTGGACGTTCTGCACCGTAGAACTTCATGCCTATCTGCAGCGACATCACGCGCCGCGTCTCGTAGTCCACCACTGCCGAATCGCTGGGTAGATTGAACTGATAGTAGAAGGTCACCAGCACATTATTTTGCCCAGGGGGCAGTGGCGTGTTTGGGTCAGAGTAGAACTCGATATAGCCGCGCAGCAGCGATGGCTCGAAACCGAAATGATTCAGTACATCCTGCAACGGCACGGCATCGCGATAGAGAATGCGGTACTGATTGGGTCCCACATCGCGGGTGGCGCTGGCGACACGCTGATAGCGAATGGGTTTGCCGTAGTTCGGACCTGGTCGCTGGTCAGGACCAATCACCACTTCCGAGCCTGCCACGATGGAGGCGTTTGGAAACGCCAGATGATTCTGCAGCGGGTTATCTACCTGTCCGTCATTATTCAGATCGATCAGGCTGATATAGCGCTTCACATTGTTTACATTTTGTGGGTCAAGCCGATATTGGTAGTTATAGCGTCCGTTAATCGTGTTTCGGTCGGGGTTCGGATCGCTTTGGGGCGTTTCGAAATCGCCCGTGCTAAACACCAGCCCTGAGGTCTGAACCGCCTGTGGATAGCCCATCCACCAAGGAATAGCGAACTCGATCTGCCCCGCTTCCTCGTTCAGATAGAACGCCAGCATCTCCGCCGTGTTCGGGTCGGTCAAAGTGAGCCAATTGGTGGTCGGCTGTCCATTCAACAGCGCCTGACGAAATAGGGTGAGGTCGCACACGCGCACGCCATCGATCTCCTGTCGGGTGGCAGGGTCATACCGATAGTAGCACAGGAACCAGTGGTCGATGGTCTCATCGTACAGCGTGTAGAAGTAGCGGAGAGGCTGATTGCGCTGGAGCGCATCAGCGGAGCTGCGAAACACCAGTAGCCGAAACACATCGGGATTCAGCGTCCACAACCCATGGGGGAATTTAATCTGAATGGGCACGATCGCGCCCATCTCATCGCTAAGTGTCTGGGTTTCAATAGGTGAGCCTGATTGGTTCACGACTTGCGCAGGCTTAAATTGGAGCAGAGGCGTCACGCGTGGGTTGCCGTTCGTATCATAAGTGAGATTAATCATATCCACCTGCCCGACTGGCACGACTGCTTTCGCCACCTTGCGCCAACCGCGCCATTTTGGACCGTAGAAAAAGTTCGGGTCATAGAAATCGGCGAGTGTGTCAAAAAGCTCCGGGTTCAGCCGCCAGCGTCCGCTCTGGTCTTTCACATAAAGGCGGAATTCAGCCCGATAGAGCACCGCCAGGTTTTCTTGCGTAGTGGCAGCGGTCATCGGCTGCTCCTCGGGGTTCAGGTAGGGATTGTCGGGGATGCCGTCGTTGTTCGTGTCGGTGTTGTCCTGCAGCCCGATGAAGTAGCGCACGACGGTTCGTCCGGGTGAGACGGGCACCGCCAGCTCGGCGTCTGGCTCGCCACGCGGACCTATCGGGATGTCCGAGGTGGGGTCGTTCGATTCCTGTGCCGGGTCACCGTAGGCAGGGGGCACGAGATCGATAAGAGCGTTGCGCATCGGCACGGGGACAACGGCACCGTCGCGTCTTCGCACCCAAATCGTGACGGTGCGGTTGCTCGTGTCGAACACATAGGCGGCGCGCTTGAGATCGTTTTGGATGCGTTCGAGGGCGAGGCGCGTGGTGGTCTGTGCCTGCGCCTGCACCTGTCCCTGGCGAGTGTAACGGAAGCCCTGCACCAGGGGCACAAGCAGTAGCCCCAGCAAAACCGCGGTGATAGCAATCACCACCAGCAGCTCCACCAGGGTAAAGCCGCCTATCTGTTTGCCTGTCTTTTTATGCCGTGCCATCGCCGCTCCATCCATATTCTGACTGTTCATTCGATTCTTGGGTTCCTTTGCCCCTTCCTCTTAGGGAGGCTCTCTTAGTCTTTGCGAGTGAGCAGCGCGTCGAAATCGATTTTGACCTTGCGCCCGTCAGGCTCGTAATAGAGGCGCACTTTCAGCGAAAGTCCCTGCACACCGCGAATCGCGACGCCTGTCACCTCGGGCGCCCAACGCACAGCGTTCGGGTGCAGCTCTCTGAGATCGGCATAGACGAAGCCTGTGCCATCGGGTGTATCGGAGATGCGCAGCACGCCGTTCACGCCCCGCCGGATAGCATCGCCCTCCTTGTACCAATATTCGCGCAGCAGCACCGTCTTGCCCGCCTCGCTACGATTAAAGTAGAGCCGGGTGGTTGGTTCATTCTCAAATGCTGCCTCGACATCGTACCAGCAGGCGTCGACGGGCATCCCCTGCAGCACGGGGCTGATAAAGTAGCGGTGTACGGCTTTTTGCACTGCGAGCGCCCAGTTTTCGTGCGCTTTGTACAAAATGCGCAATTTGCGCCCGCGCAGGTTCTGGTTGTTCAGCTGAATGACGCCCGCCGTATAGTCCACCTCAAAACTGCCGAGCGAGAGGGTGCTGGCATTGAGCAGGTTCCCCTTCTGGATATAGGCAACCTGCCCCGTCAGCACATCGACCAACACAAGGTCGGGTTGCTCCCTATCCGCAATACCGGGCAGCCCCAGCCCCTTATATTCGGTCTGATTGTCCAGCAGGTCGCCATATTGCTTGAGGTCGGTGAAGGCGAGGCGGATGCGTCCTGCAGAGGGCACGGTATGCTCCTCACGCAGGATGGACCAGTCGTACACATTGTAGTCGACATTAGCAACCAGCGGTCGCTGACCACGCCAGTAGCGTTCATAAAAGCCTGTGCCTGCCGGATTGAATGCCAACAGTCCCAGCAACTGATTGACCACCTTGTATTGATAAGGATAGTCGGGGTCCCAGTTGGCGTTCGGATTCAGCCGTTCAAACAGGCGCGCCGCCGAGTCGGAATCGGGCACAATCCCCTGAAAGCCCGGCTCCCGATTCACCGGTGGATAGGTACTGGGGTCCTGACCAGGTTGGGGCAGTGTTAAATCGACCCATACGGGGAATGGGCGTTGGGGATCCGTTGGCGGAAGCAGAATGACGGTGGACACTTGACGAATATCCTCATGCCCTTCGTGCTGGATGCGATAAGAGTAGTCGATCTTGTAGGCAATTGCACGATAGCGCAGCGGGCGCAGCAGCACCTTGCCCTGCTCATAATCGATGCCATACTCATAGGGCTGAAGGTTCCAGCGGTACTCCCAGTCGGAGTCCATGACAAAGCGGCGCATCGGGTTGCCATACACGAGCAGGTAGCCGCTCTCGATGGGGTCCCACTCTGGTCCGCCACTTATGGGGGGCACCGCAATCGGTGCGAAAGTGGTTTGATAGAGGATGCCTTCGGTCAGGTTATAGCGAGAGCCGAGGTAGGGCGCTGGCGCGCCCAGGTTCACTCGCTCGCCGATAATGCGCCGTACCCGATTGACCCCGCTGGCATACTCTGGGGGCACTCCCGGCGGCAGATACGGCTGCACGCTAAAATCATCAGGGGAGGTGGTCGGGTCCATCACCAGCACTGTCTGCCCGTTGACCACCTCGTACTTGATGGGCGCGATGATATACGGCAGATTGTCCTGCCGTCCTTTGAGCCGTTCCAGTTCCTGCTGTGCCAGGCGCGTAGCCGCCTCGCTCTGTCCGGAGCGCTTCAACGCTAAGAAGCCGCTCGGATAGAGCCGAATAAACGCCAGAATCGCGATCGCGAGCACCAAGATCGCGACCAGCACCTCGACGAGCGAGGCACCGCCCTGCTGCTTCCTTCTCCCTGCCGTCATCGGTTCTCGTTCACCTCATCCGACGCTGTGATGGTTGCGCCAGCACGCCTCGCTACGGACGCATATGATAAGGGAACTGCGCCATCTCCACCGAGTCGATGGGTTTCACCGACCCATTGAGGAATAGCACGAGGTCGTTCTTGGCGCGCACCGGCTGACCACTCCTATATGATCGATGATAAGAGCACCATGTGACCACGGTGGTCGGATCGGGGCGACGATAGCCGAGCTGGCGAGGGGTATCACTTGCCTTCGGACCTACAGGATTATCAAAATAGCCATCCCCGTATCGCTCACTCGGGAGACGATTCTCACGGCGATTCTCCTCTTGGTTCAGCGTGTTGTTGGACCAGAACAGCGTATAGTGCAGTTCGTAGGCGCCGTTAGGAAGCCGCCCGATGTCATAGCTATCATAGCGATAGAAGCATACGATGGGGCTACCCGGATCCGTGGGGTCAAGGCGTACGGGGTTGCCTGCCAAAGCGTGCCCGATGGGATAAACCGCCGCGGTGATCGCTTGCTTATCATCCACGGGATTGTTCGGGCAGAGGAAAATCTCGTTGTTTTTTAGATAGTTTCCCAGCGGCTTGGGTGCGCGATCAAACGACATCACATTGTTAGAAGCCACCTGGCAGTTGCCTGTGATGGGGGTGCCATCCAGATATCGAGCATAGGCTCCCAGTATGGGAGGATAGGCATTAAAATCCTGCTTATAGCTCTCAAGGGCGACAAAAATCTGGCTTAGGTTGGACGAACACCGGCTACGGCGGGCATTCTCGCGCACCGTGCCCGCCACCGGAAAGATAATCGCCGCCAGGATCGCGATGATCGCGATCACCGTCAGCAGCTCCACCAGCGTAAAGCCTCGTCTTGCCATGCTAAAACCCCCTATTCCTGTTCCGTGTCTATTTGACAGGGCAAACCCACATCAGGTTCCCCAGCCCTTATTATGACACATCGGCGCCGCTTCCTGTTTTTTGGACAGCAAATCGATGTACCAAGTTCCCAACGGGTATCCTTCCCGGTGTGGAGCGCGAGCAACTGAGCGCGTGGATTAAAGCGTACGCCCAAGCGTTGGGTTTCGAGCTGGTGGGGATTGCCCCAGCGGTGCGCCCGCCCCATGCCGATAAACTGCTTTGGTGGCTTCAACAGGGCTATGCGGGCGAAATGGAGTATATGGAGCGCACCGCCGAACAGCGTATCGAGCCGCAGTTGCTGCTGCCCGGCGCAAAAAGCGCAGTGGTGGTTGGGTTGAACTACACCCCATCGCAACTGCCTGAAACGGACTATCGCATTGCACGCTACGCGCTGGGCGAAGATTATCACACGGTGATCCGCTCGAAGCTGGAGACGCTGCTCAGTGCGATTCGTGCCCTGCTCACTGAATGTGAGGGGCGGGTTTGCGTGGATTCCGCGCCTGTGCTGGAACGCGACCTGGCATGGCTGGCAGGACTGGGTTGGTACGGCAAGAACACCTGTCTTATCAACACGCATCGCGGTTCCTACTTTTTTATTGGCGTCTTGTTGCTCACGGTGGAGCTGGAGTATGACCATCCGGCGTTCGGTGGATGTGGTCGCTGTCGAAAGTGCATCGACGCCTGCCCGACGGGCGCGATTCGCGAACCCTATGTGTTGGACGCAAGCCGCTGCATCAGCTACCTAACAATTGAGCAAAAGGGCGCGATTCCCGGCGAGTTGCGCGAGCCGATGGGCGAGTGGCTCTTTGGATGTGACCTCTGTCAGGAGGTATGCCCATTCAACCAGCCACGCCCGCATCAGCCATTGCGTGCCACACCGACCAACGAACCGCGCTTGCAGCCACGCTCCCTGCCCCGCTTGGAAGAGATTTTAATGATGAACGAGGAAGAGTTTCGTCGGCGGTTTCAAGGGAGCCCGATTCGGCGCGCGAAGTGGCGAGGATTGGTGCGCAACGCGCTGATTGTGGCAGGCAACCGCGGCGACCCGCGCTATCTCCCCCTGATCGAACGCTTCCTGAACCACCCAGACCCCCTTCTGCGCGAGCATGCCGACTGGGCGCACAAGCAGCTCCAAAACAGCGCGATTAATTCAGCGCAAGCCCCCAGGCAAGCAGTTTCTTACGGATAAAGTTCCTCTTCATGTGAGACATATCCCTTCTTGTGCGATTTCGTAAGCAATATGACCAGGGATGTTTTTAACCTGCTCATATTGAGTAGCGCTCATTATCAGCACATCATTAGGAATGCTCTTTTGAGCAAGTAGTCGCTTAATTTCAGTTAATAAAGGAAGCTTTTGACGAAATGTGAGATCTTCTCTGATCAGCACCAGCAGGTCCCAGTCGCTTTCGGGATGTGGAGTACCTCGGGCGCGACTTCCAAAAAGATAGATGGCAACAGGCTGAACCTCGTATCGCGCCAGCACATTCTGGATTACTTGAACTGCCTGTGCAGTCTGGTCCATTTTCTAAGAGTATACCATGCGTCCATTCAATGGCTCAACCCTCGCTTGCTGTACCGAGCTATGAATCGGTGCCGCCCGGCTCAAAGGGCGAATGGGGCAATATGCTCGCGTTAAAACGCAGGAACCGCACTATCCCAGTGGACGGAAATTCCGCGAGGGCGATGATGCCCGTTTGGATATCTTCCGCATAGATGAGCGTGCCCAGGAAACCATCGACATTAAATCCCCCATGGATGAAGTGATGCTCGGCAGAGTGCAGCAGGAGCAGGTTCATAATCTGATTGCGCCCCGGCAACAGTTCGCGTACCAGTGTGGGCAGGAGCTGGATCAGCAATTCGTGGCGGATCGGCGTGCAGGACTTGATGAACTCGGTGTCCTCCCCGAAGTGGTCGAAGAAGTAGTTGAACACCTTCTTCAGGTCAGACTCGTTGACCATCTTTCGTTTGAGTGTTGCCATCTGCTTTTCCTTCATTGTGGTCCTCCGTTGGAGGGAGTATACCCTAATAGGGTGGGGCAGACAAAGCTAGGCAGGGGGCGACCAGATTCCCCCTGATCACAGTTCCGCAGGAACCTCGCGCTCCGTCTCGCTGGCTGTCAAGCGTTCCTCCTGGCGATAGGTGCAGGCTGGGTTGGAGCAGAACACCAGGCGTCGAGTACGCCGTTTATCCACGCGCTCCACGAGCAGGGCATCACAGGTGGGGCACTTCTCGCCTGTCGGCTTATCCCATAGCCATAGTTGGCACTCACGGCGGGAACAGCGGTAATAGGGACGCCCCTTTTTCGAACGCCGCGCCACCACCTCCCCAATACCACACAATGGGCAGGGGATGCCTGTCGCACCTGCAGGCAAGGTGGTTTTGCAATCGGGGTAGCGCGAGCATGCCAGAAAGTCGCCAAAGCGTCCGCTGCGTTGCACCATCGGTGCACCGCAGGTGGGGCAGTGCCGCTCAGTGGGTACTGTCGGGATGACAATCACATCGTCGCCCGCTTTGGCTGCCTCCAGCTGCTGGCGGAACGGCTGGTAAAACTCGTGCAGCACCTGCACCCATTCGGCTTGCCCCTGCTCAATCTCGTCCAGCTCGCTCTCCATGTGCGCCGTAAAGGGTACATCGAACAGGTCAGGGAAGTATTTGACCAGGTAGTCGTTCACCACCTCGCCCAGTGGGGTGGGTTTAAAGGTGCGATTCTCCAGCACGACATAGCCGCGCTCCTGAATGGTCGACAGGATCGTTGCATAGGTGCTGGGGCGTCCGATACCGTGCTGCTCCAGCGCTTTAACCAGAGTGGCTTCCGTATAGCGTGGTGGTGGCTGGGTGAAGTGTTGGGAGGGCTTCAGCTCTATCAGGCGCAGCTCCTCGCCTTGGGCGAGAGCGGGCAGTGGTGGCAGTTCCTCCTCATCGCGCTCGGTAGTGTCTTTGCCCTCGCGATAGAGGGTCATAAAACCGTCAAATAGCACCACCGTACCCGATGCACGGAAAAGATAGTCCTTCGCACGAATGTCGACGCTGGTGACTTCCAGCTCGGCGGACGCCATCTGGCTGGCGAGGAACCGCTTCCAGATTAAATCATACAGACGGTACTGGTCGGGCGTGAGATAGGGGCGCACCGAGTCGGGCGTGCGAGCCACTTGGGTGGGGCGAATCGCCTCGTGGGCGTCCTGTGCGCCCTCGCGCGCTTTGTACTGGCGGGCGGCAGGTGGCAGGTAGTTTGTCCCGTAGCGCTGCTGGATAAAGGCGCGTGCCGCTTTTTGTGCCTCTTCCGAGACGCGCGTCGAATCGGTGCGCATATAGGTGATCAGCGCGACGGAGCCTTCCTCGCCCAGCTCCACGCCCTCGTACAATTGCTGCGCTATCTGCATGGTGCGCTTCGCGCTGAAGCCGAGTTTGCGCGACGCCTCCTGCTGCAAAGTGCTGGTGATGAACGGTGGGGGCGGATTGCGCTTCTTGCGACGCTTTTCGACCGATTCGACGAAGTAGCGTGCGCCTTTTAGTTCTGTCAGGACGGCGTTCGCGTCCGCTTCGGTTTTGAGTTCGAGTTTCTGGTCGCCCTTCTGACGCAACTCGGCTTCGAAAGGGAACTCCTCGTCCAGTGGGGTCAGGATGGCGGTAATTTTCCAGTACTCTTCGGGGACGAAGGCACGGATTTCGCGCTCGCGCTCCACAATCAAGCGCACGGCGACCGATTGCACGCGCCCTGCGCTGAGGGGCTTTTTGCCGCCGCGCGTCTTGCGCCAGAGCAAGGGGCTCACCTCATAGCCGACGAGCCTGTCCAGAATGCGTCGCGCCTGCTGCGCGTTCACGCGGTTCATATCGATGGGGCGTGGGTGCTGCAGGGCGCGTTTGACCGCTGTTTCGGTGATTTCGTTGAACTCAATCCGCAGCGGGTTGGTCAGTCGCAGGGCTTGCTGAATGTGCCATGCAATCGCCTCGCCCTCGCGGTCGGGGTCGGTGGCAAGATAGACAGTGGGCGCATTGGCAGCGGCTTGCTTGAGCCGCTGCAGCACCTCGCGCCGCTCCGGTAGGGTGACATAGGTGGGCTGGAAATGGTTGCGGATGTCAACGCCCAGCCGCTTTTCGGGCAGGTCGCGCACATGCCCCATCGACGCTTCCACACGATAACCATCACCCAGAATCTTTTTGAGCGTGCGTGTCTTGGCAGGTGATTCGACCACGATTAGCGGCTTGCCCTGTTCATTCTGTGTCACTTCGCGCGCAGCGGCTCGCAACGCCCGCTGTGTCTGTCCCCTGCGCGAGTTGCCTTGTGCCTTGCGTGAAGTCGCCCTCGGCATAGCGAAAGTGGAGTATACCTCAGGGATTCCATGCGCCCTTGGTCGCTTTCAAGAAAAGCTGCTTGTGCCTAAAGGTCACGATTCGCCAAAAGCGAACAGCACCGTTAGCAGATCGGC
>BEHR01000002.1 GCA_002898555.1 bacterium HR15 | reverse complement strand
CACCACCTGCGTTAGCTCAGCCACCTGTTGTTCGGTGCGGCGTTGCGCCTCCGCCAATTCGGCAATCCGTTGGTCGGTGGTGCGCCGATACTCCGCAAACTCGGCACTGAGGCGTTCTATCGCCAGGGTCAACTCCGCGATTCGTTGATCTGTGGCGTGTCGATACTCTGCAAATTCGGCACTGAGGCGTTCTACCGCTCGTGTCAACTCCGCAATCCGCTGGTCGGTAATTCGTCGGTACTCAACAAACTCGGTATAGGCGCGCTCTTGTGCTTCTGCCAGCCGTCGCACAAGGTCGGGCAGCTCCAGCAAATCTTGCGTCAGTACCAGCTGACGCATGCGGGCGCGCCACTCAGGATGCTCCTCTATGATCCGCACCAGATCCTCGAAGTCCTTAACGGTGAACGCCATTGCCGATCAAGATACAGTATACCCTAAACGCCTAAGCGTGCCGCCTCTCATGCAGATGCCAAAAGAGGCTGCCCACCACCGCCAGCATGAGTAACATCAGTCCAATCCGATTGACCCAGTAGTCCGTCATGGAAATGCCCATTCGCGTGAGGTAGTAAGAGATGCAGCCCGTTGCGTAAGTAGAAGAGGGCTCTGCCTGCGCTCGTAGGTAGTTCTCCATCAGCGTCAAAGGGCAGTCGCGCCAAATGAGAAAGAAACCCCAGCCTAATCCCATCAGCACCCAGAAAGCAATCTCCAGCTGACGCCAGCGGTGCAGCCGACCCGCCCAGATTAAAATCACGCCTACGAGGAACCCGATCACCAACAGGGCATGCACCAGGACCACCAGATTCGCCAGCCAATGGCATAGCATGACAGAAGGATACCCTCTTGCATTTGCTGTCGGGTGCAGGGTATAATTTGGATGGACTGGAGCGGTGGCTCCTCGCTGTAGTGCAAGGGCGCATTACAGACCTCCGTTGCCCTGCTCGGTCGCCCCTTTGTCGGCAGCGACGCCGCCTCGATGGCTGCTCTGCAAGGTGCAGAGTGCCTGCTTGCACGCCTATTGCGTGCCCATTCTAACAACAGATAGGAGGTCTGTATGAGTCCAAGAGAAGCGATTCAGTTCGCGCGGGAACATGACGCGCGTGTCGTCGATGTCAAGTTCACCGACCTGTTTGGCATGTGGCATCACTTCTCGATGCCCATCGAGGCGTTGACCGAGGAGATGTTCGAGGAGGGCATCGGTTTCGATGGCTCCTCTATCCGCGGCTTCCAGACCATCAACCTCTCCGACATGCTGCTCATTCCTGACCCCGAAACGGTCTTTATGGACCCTTTCACCGAGGTGCCCACCGTAAGCTTCATCTGTAATGTGGTGGATCCCATCACGCGTGAGCGCTACACTCGCGACCCGCGCTATGTGGCGCACAAGGCGGAGGCATACCTGCGGGCGTCAGGCATTGCCGATACCGCCTACTTCGGTCCCGAAGTGGAGTTCTATATCTTCAACGATGTGCGCTATGGGCAGGGTCCCCACTATGGCTACTACTTTCTTGATTCGGACGAGGCAGAGTGGAACACAGGGCGCGAAGAGAAACCCAACCTCGGGCATAAGATGCGCCTTAAGGGGGGCTACTTCCCTGTGCCGCCTGCTGACACACTGCAGGATCTGCGCACCGAGATGATGCTCACGCTCAAAGAGTGTGGGATCGAGGTCGAGGTACAGCACCATGAGGTCGGCGCCGCGGGTCAAGCGGAGATCGACATCCGTTACGATACGCTGACCCGCATGGCGGACAAGGTGATGCTCTATAAATATGTGGTTAAAAATGTGGCGGTGCGCAACGGCTATACCGTGACCTTTATGCCCAAGCCTGTGTTTCAGGATAACGGCTCCGGCATGCACACCCACCAGAGCCTCTGGAAGGCAGGCGAGAACCTCTTTTACGATGAGCGTGGCTACGCGATGCTCTCCGAAACCGCGCTCTATTACATCGGAGGCATCTTGCATCATGCGCCGGCGGTGCTGGCGTTCGCTGCGCCCAGCACCAACTCCTACCGACGATTGGTGCCAGGCTATGAAGCCCCCATCAACCTGGTCTACAGCCAGCGCAATCGCAGCGCATGTATTCGCATCCCGACCTATTCGCCCAGCCCGAAGGCGCGACGCATCGAGTTCCGCGCTCCTGATCCGTCATGCAACCCGTACCTGGCGTTTGCAGCGATGTTGATGGCGGGACTGGACGGTATCCAGAACCGTATCCTGCCACCTGACCCCATCGACAAAGATCTTTACGAGCTACCACCCGAGGAGCGGGTCGGTATCAAGACCACGCCTGCCAGCCTTGCCGAGGCGCTCGATGCGTTGGAGAGCGACCACGAGTTCCTACTTAAGGGCGGCGTGTTCACCCCTGACCTCCTGGAAACCTATCTGGAGTACAAGCGCAAGCACGAGGTGGACCAAATCTTACTGCGTCCCCACCCCTACGAGTTTGCGCTGTACTATGATGTGTGAGGTGGAACCCTTGCCCCCCTCCCCTAATGACTTGGGGGAGGGGGCACACTTAGCGGTGAACCGACCGAATCGCATAATGATAGCTGTCTCTCAGTTTGCAGGAGGTACTTCAGGCAGGGGAGAACGGTTCGCGGGGCCGATGCGCGAGGGCGGCCAAAACACGAAGAGGGCTTTGCCCACCACCCGTTTCGCATCGAGCAAGCCCCAGTGATGGCTGTCGCTGCTGTTGTTGCGATTGTCGCCCAGCATGAGGTATTTACCCGGCGGGATAGGTTGTGAGGGGGTGGTGAATACCCGCTGTCGCTCGGCAGGATCCAGCACATCAACGCGCATCATGTGCGGACCTCCCTTCCACACATTGCCCGCATCGTCGTATTCATAGACGATGCCATCAATAATTTTCATCGAGTATTGCGGGATGCCGTTAATGTATGGCTCCTTCAGCAGTTTCCCATTCAGGTAAAGCCCTTCGCCCGCTTTGATCTCGATCACATCGCCGGGTAAGCCAATCAAGCGTTTCACGAAGTCGGTTTTGCCCGGAATCTGTCCTGGTCGGAGTGCCCAGTCAGGCGCGCGAAATACAACGATATCGAATCGCTGCGGCTGACCAAGCCGATAGCTGAACTTGCCTACCATCACCACATCGCCCACCTGCAGCGTGGGCACCATCGATTCGGAAGGGATGTAGAACGGCTGCACCAGATAGGGGCGGATTAGCAGATAGACCAGGATGCCGGCGTACACAATCGCATCCAGCGTGTTATTGAGAAACCGTGCAACGCGGTTCTGTGAGGGCGCCAACAGCAGGCGCAGCACGGTGCAGCCCGCCATCGTGAACACAACCGTTGCGACGGGCAGCCGTGCCAGCGTCTCGATCCAGGTCAGTGGGGCAGCCGGTTCCATCAGCGGTTCATGTCCTCTTTTAGGCGGGCGGCTTTGCCTGAAAGTGCACGCAGATAATAGAGTTTCGCGCGGCGCACTTTCCCTCGTCGCACCACCTCGATCTTACTGACAATGGGCGAATGCACGGGGAAGGTACGCTCCACACCGATGCCGTAGGAAACCTTGCGCACAGTGATGGTATCGGCAACACCGCGATTCTTGCGGGCAATCACCACGCCCTCAAACACCTGCGTGCGCTCCTTCCCGCCTTCGCGCACCAACACATGCACGCGCACAGTGTCGCCGGGGCGTATCTCCGGCAGGTCGCTTTTCAGCAACGGCTTCTCCAATTCCTGCAAAATTGTCTGGCTCATCGTTGCACCTCGTCCTCACTCAGTTCTTTGAGCAGCTCCACATCCTGCTTGGTCAGATAGGCGCGAGCAAACAGGTCGGGGCGCAACATGCGGGTTAGTCGCAGTTGCTCCCGCCTGCGCCAGCGCGCAATCGCGCCATGATTGCCCGAAAGCAGCACGGGTGGCACACGCCAGCCCCGAAACTCCTCTGGGCGCGTGTATTGAGGATACCCCAAAAGCCCATCGGAAAACGAATCCTGCTGCAACGATTCGGGCGAATGGATCGCACCGGGCAGTAAGCGCACAACCGAATCGATAATTATGAGCGTGGGCAGCTCGCCACCTGTTAACACAAAATCGCCGATGCTGATCGTGTCGGTGGCTAAATGTTCACGCACACGCGCGTCGACGCCTTCATAATGGCCGCAGATAAGAATCAGGTGCGATTCCTGTGCCAATTCCCGCGCCAGCGCCTGCGTGTAAAGTTTACCCTGCGGTTCGAGCAAAATGATGCGGGCAGCTCTCTCTGGTGTCGCTTCCGCAGCGGAAGCGGTCTGCAGGCAATATTCGACGGCACGGAAGATGGGTTCAGGCTTCATCACCAGCCCTGCGCCGCCCCCGTAGGGTTCATCATCCACCGTGCGGTGCTTATCGGTGGCAAAATCACGCAGTTGCACCAGGCGAATAGCCACCAGCCCGCGCTCCATGGCACGTCCGACAATACTATAACGCGTCCCCGCCTCGATAACCTCCGGGAACAGCGTAATCACATCGATGATGAGCATCCCCCAAATTATACCGTCCACTTTCTGGACAGGGTTTCAGGAGGCAGCTGGCAATCTGGCATGCTACTTTCTTGATTCATTGGCTGGAACCATCCAGACCTCCAAAGCATCTTTTGTCCATTTTAGATAGTACAGATTGCCTTGTGCATCGACATCCCAGCAACTTGTTTTCGGGGAGAAACTGCCGCCATATACAGGTTCTTCTACTTTTGCTTTTATTTGCCAAATCTGTTTTTCTGGATCATACATCCATATGATATATGGAATTATAGCAAAAGTAGGTAAATCGATCACATCAGGTAAATCCTCATCGATTGTTATACTTTCTATATTGTCCTTTTTTATTTCGCAATTCATATGATACCATACGGATCCATCAACAAAAGATTTGATGTATAATCTATTTTTATCATCTATCCTGACAATATCATAAAAATCCTTGTCAATAGCATATTTTTTGTTTTCCATTTCATTAAATTTTGTATGATAATGATTAATAAATTCACCATTAAAATTAAAAATAAAAATATCTAATTGTTGCAATGGGTATCCCCATCTAACAGGCTTATTTTTTTTATTTTTGATTGACAAAACTGTTTTGACGGGATCAAAATAAGCACAGATATATATTCTTTCATTTTTAACTATCATTTGAATAATATAGTTATTATTTGATTTTAAAAACTTTGAATCAATTTTTATATTGATATAATTAATGCTGCCTGAAGGGGAAATCTGCAAGATAGGAGGTAATTGTTGTAGAGACAGCCGCCAAAAACTATCATCTTCTACCAGATAAATATTGTTTTTGGAATCAGCATAAAGTATATACGCCCATCTTGGTTTCCAACCTGCTTTAATTGCTCTACTCAATGCGGAGTTTAGCGCTTCTGTTTCTGCCTTGAGCAAAACGCCATTTAAAGTATACACTTCAAATTGCCATAGCTCTTCAGTAGCACCAACACGGATTACTCCCTTTTCGTCAACATAGTCTTTGTGTACAGTTTTATGAAAAATTGAATAAATTTTACTATTTGCAAAATCCACATATGAATCTTTTCCAACAAAGATTTCTCTCTCTATATTTGATGACTTATTATTTATCAAAATTAATTTTTTGTTAAAGTAAATTATTGAATACTTTCCATCTTCCGATACTCTAATCCTATATGGTCCTACAGAGGAACCATCCACATCCATATCAAGCTCACCTGGCTCGAAAACATCGTCAACACCCAAAGGAGACAGTGGAGCGGTATTTTGCTTTTCTCCGTAAGGAATGCGTGCCAATCGAAGTGACTTCGAGCGTATTGGCTTTTGATTTTGAGTATCTTGAATGGACAGGGGTATTGTCCTATTCACAAATATCCCTAATGCCGCTACTAACACTATACAGATAATTTGTTTCATTGCCTAAGCACCTCTTTGCATGTTTTACTCTCGCAATCGCCGCACTACATAACCAGTGAGATTAATACCTGTAGTATTGCCTCTTTCTGAAGTCTCTATTTGGTCACTATTTACATGACCATTGATACTCACGGATTCTATGAGTACTTTATGTCCTATGCTATCATTGCCTCCTCGTGGTTCATTGGGTTCTCCAGCAGCATGCAAAATTTGTAGGTCCATAGTGATAGTGTCATCTTGCTCGTTGACATGATTAATCCTGTACACGATAACCACATGACGACCACCCTTTACAAGCAAGTCTCCTGCTTTGAGATTGCCGAGAGTGACTGAATTGCAGTAACTATATTGCAGAGTATCCTCCAATGCGCGTGTAGTCATGCGCCACTGATCAAAACTATACCCTGCCAGGCGTGCCGATGCCGCCACTAATCCCGAACAGTCGATGCCGTATCCTTCATAGCCTGCATGCCCATTATAGAAGACTCTTACTCCATCGCCAATTCTTCTTAGCCATGCACCGCTGTGTTGTGCTTTATCATCCGCACGTCCACCATACCACCAACCTCCCCACTCATATGCAACATTCACGAATGATGATGCCCACTCGACGAACTTTCGCTGACGATTACTTGGATTGTCATCCACCCAGTCTGCCACAGCACGAATGCTTATTCTTATAGCAAGTTCATCTGCTTCATCACAATTTTGACTGCGATGTTCGAAGAAAAGAGGCCATTCATTAAAAACTTCCTCATCTTGTGAAGGATCTCGCCATGCCCCGGGTTTTGGTTGGTGAAGTCCAATCCATCTGTCGCCGCCCAACCGCACATAGTATCGATAGGTTCCAGGACCTTGCGCAGCTATATTGCGAATCCACAACCCCTCAGGTCGAAGATAGCGGTCTTCGCTATACATGTACCAGCGGTGATACGCAGCTCCTCGTGCCATGAATCTGCCAACGCGTACCCTGATTACACGAGAATTACTCATATACGGTGACAAGCTGTTCTCCAAGTCAGCATAGTGCTGCGTGCGATACCACTCAAAACGTAGAGGACCTCCGGACCATTCATAAATACGACGAGGCATCGTATAACGCAAATGTGAAAAATTGAAATCTGCATCCTCGCCTCCTCCTGGGCGGTAATGGTGCCCCGGAACATACCACTGACCACTCAGCTCCGTACCACATGCCATAGTACTAAAATAGTACCGTCCTTGATAGCGCACAATCGCCGCCAGCGTGATAGTATCTCCAACAAACGGATAGGCATGTCGATCATCGGGTGCATTCGTGATCCGAGATGCCGTCTCGTTACGCATCACTACAGTTGGATTATCCGGAAACATCGGTACGCCAAGGGTGTCCAATACACCATATCCAGCGCAGCTCCCAACGACACGCAGCAATAAATATCGCCCATTGGCTGACATATCTATAATAAATGGGAAGGAATAGTGGGGAGGAATATAAGGGCGATACTTCTCCTCTAAATATTCTACACCACGACCGGCAGTCCACTGATACGCCTTGGATGCGATAATATCGCCCCGCTCCCGCTGTTGAGCACTGCCAACGATCATGGTTCCATCCGCCGTAATACTAACCACATCCCCATAGTTGGGGGTAAAACTCTCCCTCGAGGGAAGGTCTATATCTATCGCCGAATAGCCATCTGAGCGGATATGCCACATGAACGGCAAGTAGCGATTATCGGGACGGCGGCGCCTGCCTGCAACCCAAGCCCCATCCGCGGAAACTACCTGTGCCATGCCCCACATCGACGAGTTTTGTCCGAGAATATTACCTCGCCATCGTTGAGTCGCCTCGTCCCGATATACCTGAAAAGGATAACCAACATTATAACCATATATCTCACCAACTAACGCGTGACCATTTCTTGACATAGCTGCAATAAAGAAAAACACACCTCCGCCAAATACACTTGAGAGATTTACTGAATAACTTCCTTGCTCGATAAAACGCATTGATTCATAATCAAATGGATAGATTGTGATATTGCCTTCTCCTGCATAAATCATTTGTTCATCCTCATAATAACCATCCCTATAGCAACCAATCAACGGACTTACCTCCGCGATCAATGAAGAGTTTACCAATTTTCTAAGCATACATGAATTTGTATAAAATAAACGATCGTTTTCAGAGCGCATGACTCGATACCCTGTGGCAGAGGACCAGCCAACCAGGACAAACCCTGAGGGATAGGAGTCCGTCTCTATTCGAAGAAGCAATCGCCCATCTCCCGATAGGTTAAGAACACGAATCCCGTACACAGCTACCTGCGATGGGTCATTATACGCCGGGTCATTTAAGGTTGTCGGCTCGGGTAAAAGAATCATTCCTTGCTCCGGTGCCCAAACAAAGGGGAAATAAACAAAACGGTTTGGCTCGCGCTTTACAAGCACACCTGCCGCATGTCCGCGCTCATTAACACAATGAGGGTAAATGTCAAAATCGTATCCCTGCACCCCTTCGATCGCTGGTTCAATAAGTAGAAGCCTTTGTGCGGTACTAAACGATATCATAAACAACATCGCAAAGCTGTGAAAGATCATTTTTCTTGCCATCCTCCAAAACTCGGTGGCTGACAAGCTTTCTCTTATTTTTATTAACTGCCATCGCCAAGTTCCCATGCTCGACTATCTCCTACTTCACTATCTCCTACTTCTATTTATTTATAGATTCCAATGGAATCCCTGCAAAAGGTTTACAGTCCATCCATCAGCGCTTTGGCTTTCCTGCGAATGCGATTTATCTGGCTTTTCACAGCTCCAGTACTTATTCCAAGCATTTGTCCAATTTCCTGCTCTGTCCATCCCTGTTCAAGGAGGTCGAGAATCTGTTGCTGACGCGAAGAAAGCTTTAACCGCAGACGGGTCAATAACTCCGTGCAATGTACTTGTTCCAATACCTCGCTTTCGGTTTGTATGAGTGCATATGTCCATTCCCTTTCACACTCGCTTTGTAGTATTTCGTATTGCGACGAATTACGGCGTTTCCACACCGAGTACTTATCCTTCAACAAGCGGAGGCAGTGCAGTTTTGCGGTCCTCCTGTCGAAATATTCCCAAGGCAGCGTTCGAGAGTGCTTTCTCCAGAAAGCAAGCAAAACATCTTGAATCAAATCCTCTGCATCTGATGCGGACAAGCCCAGCGCCTTTGCTCTGTTCAGCAACCAAGCACGCCATTGCCGCTCGGTATTCATTGTAGTTCCTCCGTTTCCTTGGCTTCTTGGAGACACGATTTTCATTATTGTACCTTATCGGAAGAAGTCCTTCGGTAGAGGCTTTCGTCCTAATTTCAACGATACTGAACCAGTTTATACGCGGGTATCATCCAAACACGAATGATGTTCAATCGGCAAGGCATTTAGGTATGCAAAGTGGGTTTTACATTGTTTCTTCGCGCAGAGGCAACTACTTACCTGAAGACAGACCGCCACCAGACAGGAGTTCCTATCTGCTGGTAACCCTTGAAGAACCCCACCCCGCATTTATGTCGGGGCGACGCCTAAGCACAGAGACCGACTTCGAATCGGTCAAAAAACGCTATGATTATCGTTGTGCCACCTGTGGCTCGAAAGAGGGTGAGTTCAACCTTCGCTACAAGCGGGTACGCACTCAGCTTCAAAAAGCGCATCGGAATCCGAAACTACCGTTAGAAGGGGACAACATCATTCCTCAGTGTCAGTTTTGCAATCGCGCGGATAGAAACTACTGGGTCTACGATGAGCGCGGGCGCGTAATCGGGATCGCCGATCTCAAACCCATTCAGAAGTCAATTCACGACCGCTGAAATTTTTTCTCTGGGGTACTCAGCGAAGCTGGGTCAGAGAAAAAATTTCAGGTACCTGGATAGGAAGCAGGTAGAATCTCTATATCGCTATCTGAAGCGGAAACTTGGTTGATAGTCGGAGGCTGGACACCATGCGGAACGAAAGTCGCCTCGATGAATGGCTTGACCGGATCCTCTGTGCGGATGCATTGGAGGTGCTGCCTCAGTTGCCATCGGATTCGGTGGATTTGGTGCTGACCGATCCACCCTACTTCCTGGACAAGCTGGACAACGAATGGACACCTGAACGAGCAGCGCGACGCTTCTACAAGAGTCAAGCGGTGTTCCATCTTCCGCCGGGGATGAAGTTTGACCCAGCACAGGGACGACGCATGTACGAGTGGTATCTGGAGATCTCGTGCGAGCTGTATCGCGTGCTGAAGCCGGGGGGATTCTTTTTTTCGTTTGCCAGTCCGCGTCTGTATCACCGAATGGTGTGTGCCATCGAGGATGCAGGGTTCCACCTGCGCGACTGTTTCCTGTGGCTCTACACGCAGAACCAACCGAAGGCAATGAGCTTGCACCACTTTATCGAACGAATGGATGTGGACGCCGAAACAAAACGAATCCTGCACGCCAGACTTTCGAGCTGGGAGACGCCCCAAGTCAAATCCTGTTACGAGCCGATTGCTGTGGCGCAGAAACCTTACGAAGGCACTTTCCTGGAAAACTTCCTGAAACACGGTGTTGGACTATTCAATACGGCTGTACGAATCGGGCTCAATATGTTTCCTGCCAATGTGTTGATTGTGGAAGGAGTTGAGGCGGCGTTAGATAAATATTTCCTTGTGCCGAAGCCAACCACGGGAGAGCGCGGGGCATTTAATTTGCACCCGACGGCAAAACCGCTCGCCCTGTGCGAGTATCTGATTCAGCTCAGCACGATGGAAGGCGCGGTCGTGTTGGATCCGTTTGCGGGCAGTGGTACCACTGCCTTAGCAGCACGCAACTTGAAACGCCACTTTATCGGCATCGAGATCAACCCCGAATATGTCGCCATTGCCCAGCAGCGTCTGCAGAGCGCAACACTGCCCCTGTTTTAGTGCAAAATTCGCCTGCGCATGCCAATAATTTCCCCGTATGGCGTGGGCAAGCTGGCTCACACGCGCGTTGCGCCACTCCGACTTGATGATCGCGCTCGCTATTCTGGTGGTGGTGACGATACTTATTCTGCCGCTGCCGGAGTGGCTGCTGGACACTTGCCTCGTGATTAATTTCGCCGCGGCGATTATTATCGCGCTGATGGCGGTCAATATCACCGATACGCTGCAGTTTTCGGTCTTCCCCGCGCTGTTGTTGGTGACGACGCTCTTTCGTCTCGCGTTGAGCATCGCGGCGACGAAGCTGATTCTGGGCACGGGCAGCGCAGGGCATGTGATCGAGACCTTCGGCAACTTCGTGGTGGGAGGCGACTTTGTGGTGGGGGTGGTCGCCTTCCTGATTCTGGTGGTGGTGCAGTTTGTAGTGATTACGAACGGCGCGGGGCGTGTGGCGGAGGTCGCGGCGCGCTTCACGCTGGACGCGATGCCCGGCAAGCAGATGGCTATCGATGCCGACCTGAACGCAGGGCTAATCGATCAAGAAGAGGCGCGCCGACGACGGCGCATGGTGGAGCTGGAAGCCGATTTCTACGGCGCGATGGATGGCGCGAGCAAGTTCGTCAAGGGCGACGCCATCGCCGCCGTGCTGATTATTCTCATCAACATTATCGGCGGGTTCGCCGTCGGCTACCTGCGCGGACAGGGCGACCCGATGACCGTGCTCCAGACCTACACCCTGCTCACGGTAGGCGAAGGTCTGGTGGCACAGATTCCCGCGCTGCTTATCTCCACCGCGACAGGATTGATGGTGACCCGTGCCTCCACCGAGCAGGCGATGGGGCAGGATGTGGTCGGGCAGGTGCTGCAGTATCCGCGTGTGCTGATGGGGGCAGGCGCGACGATTGGGCTGCTCGCGCTGGTGCCCGGCTTCCCGAAGCTCCAGTTCCTGTTGATTGGAACAGCCCTTGCGGGATTAGGCTACTTGGCACTGCGAACGCCCCTGTTAGGGGTGGGTGGCGATGGGCGAATAGTCGGTGGAACGCCTCCTACATCGGCTGAACCATCCTCACCCTCTCCCACACCGCCCGGACCCGAGGCGGTGCTGCCCCTGCTGAAAGTGGATGCCATCGAGCTGGAGTTGGGTTATGGGCTGCTGCCCCTGGTCGATCCGAATCAACGGGGCGACCTACTGGAGCGCATCGCAGCGATTCGGCGGCAACTCGCGCTGGAACTGGGCTTTTTGATGCCAGCTGTGCGCGTGCGCGATAATGTGCGCCTGAAATCATACCAATATCAGATCAAGATTCGGGGCGAGGTGGTGGCACAAGCTGAGGTGATGCCCCGCGCCCTGCTGGCGATGCCTCCTGCCACCGATGCCCCTCCCATAGAAGGGGTTGCCACGACCGAACCTGTGTTCGGTATGCGTGCCTTCTGGATCGAGCCGGCTCAGCGCGAGCGAGCGGAGCGATTGGGCTACACGGTGGTGGAACCCTCCGCCGTTGTCGCGACGCATCTGACGGAGGTGGTGCGCCACCATGCCGCTGACCTGCTCGGACGCGCCGAGGTGCAGCAACTACTGGATAACTTGAAGGAGCATAATCCGGTGGTGGTGCAGGAGCTGGTGCCCGACCTGCTTACGCTCGGCGAGGTGCAGAAGGTGCTGCAGCATCTTTTGCGTGAAGGCGTGCCGATTCGCGACCTGGTGACCATTCTGGAGGCGTTAGCCGATTACGCGCCGCGCACCCGCGATGTGGAGGCATTGGGAGAATACGCCCGCGCTGCGCTTGCCCGCACCATCACGCATCGGTTGAGTGACCCGCAGGGGCGTCTGCTTGTGATGGTGTTGGAACCTGCGCTGGAAGCATTTCTACGCGAGCGCGTGGAGCAAACGCCTCAGGGCGTGCTGCTCACTTTAGAGCCGTCGGCATCGCGCGCGCTTTTGCAGGCAATCGGCCAGCACGCGCAGGAGATGAGTGCGAAGGGGCTTTTGCCTGTGCTTGCCGTGCCTGCCCCCCTGCGCCTGCCCATCCGCAAACTGCTGGGCACAGATCTGCCCAGTCTGCATGTAATTGCCTATCATGAAATCGCGCCGCGCACCCCCATCCAAGTGGTTGGGCAGATCCCCGCCTCGGCAGTGATGAGCCTGGTGGCGGCATAAGTAAAGAGATTCAGAGCGAGGTTGGCTCTAACCAGTTTTCGAATGCAACGGCAGGTACTTGAGAGAAGTGGCGTACATCTGAAGTCAATACTGTCATGTTGTGCACTATTGCTATCGCAGCAATCTGTGCGTCAATCACGGGTATTGGGCGTCCGCGTTGCTTTAATTCCGTCCATAGGCGACCGTATGCTATCGCTGCGCTTGCATCGAAGTCTAATATTGGAAACTGTTGGAGCAACACCTCCAACCGAGCCTGATTGTATGCCACCCGTGAACTATTAAACACCATATGCCATAGTTCGGCAACGGATGGTGTACATAAATAGTACTGTGCATCTAATGCGCGATTGATCCGCTCACGTAGTATCGCGTCTTGTGTCCAGAACGCACTCACATGATTGGTGTCCAGTAGGTAACGTGTCATGGGTGCTTATCCTCGATGGGTAAGAGGCTCTGCTCGCGATCGGCTTCGACCGCTACTAGCAATCGCCGAGCTTCTTCGGACGCTTCGGGGTCATCACTCCACAAATCAAAGCACGCCAAGGCGGCTTCCCGGCTGCCCTTCGGCGCATTAGGCAGCTGCATTCGCAAGCGTTCAATCTCTTCTCTGAGCCACTGCAGGTATGTGCTCGACACAATCGTTCACCTCCAAAAAAATTATACCTCCAACCGTGCCATTTCACCCTCTCATCATTTGCTTCATAATCACCGCGCCCACGGCATCACCCTCCACATTGACCATCGTGCGGAACATATCCAACAAACGATCGACTGTGAGGATCAGCCCGATGCCCTCGATGGGCAAGCCAACCGATTGCAGCACAATGACCATCGTGAACAGCCCCGCGCTGGGGATGCCCGCCGCGCCAATCGCTGCCAGCGTCGCGGTGAACAACACCACCATCTGCTGCATCAGCGTCAAATCGATGCCGTATACCTGCGCGATAAAGAGCGCAGCGACCGCCTCATAGAGCGCGGTGCCGTCCATATTGACTGTTGCGCCGATGGGAACCATAAAACGGCTGATGTGTGGCGGCACCTGTAATTCGTTCTCCAGTGAACGCAGCGTGACGGGCAAGGTCGCCGCGCTGGAGCTGGTGCTGAGCGCTGTCAGGAACGCCTGTGCCATGCCCCCAAAGAAGCGCCAGGGGGTACACCCGCCCAGCAGCCAGAGCAAGGTTGGCAGCACGATTAATCCGTGAATTGTCAACCCACTCAGCACCGCGCCCATGTATTTCGCCAGCGGCTTCACCACCTCCAACCCTGCTTGACCCAGCGTGCGCATCAGCAGCAGCGCGACACCCAACGGCAACAGCATCAGCACCCAGCGCACAATGATCATCGACAACTCCAGCACCTCTTCAAAGAAGCGGCGGACGGTCAGCCCACGCTCACCCAAAAAGTTCAACGCAATGCCCGCGATTAAGCTGAAGCTAATAATTTGCAGCATATCGGCACGCACCAGCGCATCGATGGGATTGGTCGGGATGAGATTGCGCAGCAGGTCAGCAAAGGTAGGTGGTTGGCTTGCTTTCAGCTGCTCTGGCAGCGTGGACGGCTTTAGCACCGCGCCGATGCCCGGATCAACGAGGTTCACGATGACCAACCCCAGAGCAGCGGCGAAAAGGGTGGTGGATAGATAGTAGAGAAAAGTCCAACCCCCCAGCCGCCCTAAGTGGCGTGTGTCCAGTCCTGCTACTGCCGTAATGAGCGAGGCGGCAATCAGGGGCACAATCACCATCCGCAGCAGACGAACGAACATGTCCGCGCCCAGACTGATAACGGAAAATGCCGAATGCTGCTCGCCGCCTGCATGGTAAAGCCATAACCCGCCGACGACGCCTATCCCGATACCCATAAGCACCCAGACGAGGGAGGGCGTCCCCTGCTTCGAGCGAACAGAACCTGCTTTAGACATTGCAAATCTCAAAGGCGCGACGCAGGGCACTAAGCGGGTCGCCTTTCGGAATAAACTCCTGACCGATGAAGCCCGTATAGCCTGTCTCCTTAATCGCCTTCATCACAGCGCGATAGTTAATCTCCTGTGTCTCGTCGATCTCGTTCCTGCCCGGATTGCCTGCCGTGTGATAGTGCGCGATTTTATCGTGATGGGTGCGAATGGTGCGGATAAGGTCGCCTTCCATAATCTGCGCGTGGTAGATGTCATAGAGGATTTTCACGCGAGGCGAGTTTACCATTTCCACCACCCGCAAACCCCAGCTCATTTTGTCGAACTGATAATCGCGGTGGTCCACCTTGCTGTTTAGGATTTCAAGGGCTAAGGTAATCCCCTTCTGCTCGGCATAGGGGGCGACGCGCTTGAGGCCTGCGACCGTGTGTTCGATGCCCTCCTCGTCGGGTCGCCCGCGCCGATTGCCCGAAAAGCAGATGAGAATAGGAATCTCATATTTGACGGCTTTATCGATATTGGCGCGGATTTCGTCCTCGATGCGGCTGTGGTTGCGCGGGTCGTTCAGCCCGTTTTCGATGGTGCCATGTCCGCCATGCGTGACGATCCGCAGCCCTGCTGCTCGTATCTCGTCCCACAGCGGTTCAGGTACCAGTTCGAAACCAGCATAGCCGATTCGCGCTGCTTCCGCGATCAGCCGTTTCGGTTCCACGCGCCCTTGATAGCACCACCAGCAGATGTCCTGTTTCATACAGGGCATGATTCACGCCAGGGCGCACAATTTCCTGCCGTCGACACTATCGTTCCCGCTCGACAACATAGTGTGCCAGCCAGCGGAGTGGGTTCGCTTCCGCGCCGAAGGACTTCAGGGCATCGAGGGCGTTCTGAAGTTCTTGCTGGGCGCGAAGGCGGGAAGCCTCCAGTCCATACAGGCGCGGGTAGGTTGCCTTCTGCCGTGCCCGATCGGTGCCCGTCGCTTTGCCCAGCCGAGCCGGGTCGCCCGTCTCGTTCAAAATATCATCCACAATCTGAAATGCCAGCCCTAATGCCGTTCCGTAGATGTCCAGTGCCTGCTCTGCTGCTGGGGTGGCGCCGCACAGAATCGCCCCTGAAAGTACGGAGGCGCGAAGGAGGGCACCCGTCTTGTGCGAGTGGATATAAGCCAGTGTTTCAGGAGAGATGGGTTCACGCTCGGAGAGTATGTCCTCCACCTGTCCGCCGACCATGCCGTCCACGCCGACCGCATCGGCAACCAATTTCAGCACATGCACGACCCGTTCGGGCGGGCTGTGTTCTACCTGCTGTGCAATCAGGCGAAAGGCGTGCGCAAAGAGCGCGTCACCTGCCAGTATGGCGATTGCCTCGCCAAACTGCACATGGCAGGTCGGCTTGCCACGCCGCAGGGTGTCGTTGTCTAATGCGGGCAGGTCGTCATGCACGAGGCTGAAGGTGTGGATCAGCTCCAACGCGCAGGCAGTGGGCAGCACCTGCTCCATCGTGCCACCCACTGCTTCCGCCGCCGCAATGCAGAGAATGGGACGCAACCGCTTGCCACCATTCAGCACCGCGTAGCGCATCGCTTCGGGCAACAGGCGCGGACGCTCGCCCGGTGCAGGCAACCATCGTTCCAGCGCCTGTTCGATCGCTTGTAGGCGTGGCTGCAGGTAAGCATCCAACTCCGCGTTGATGGTCATGGCAAATCGTCACTCGCCATTATTTCACCTCATCCAGTCGCACCGGGCGGTAGCCACCGCGTGCCCTGAATACCAAATAGATTGCACCAAACAGAAAGAAAAGCATGGCGGGCAGAATGGCGACATAGCGGAAGGTCATCGCGGCGCCCTGGCGCAGTGCCTCTTTGAGCGCGGCAACCTGTGCCGGATCGGTCAACTGTGCCGCGGCTTCAGGACTGTATTTGCCATCGATCACCACCAGTTTCGCCACCTCCGGTGGCAGGTGCTGGATGGTGTAGTGGTCGTAGATAGCGCCCATCACTGGTCCGGCGATTCCAGCAGCAATCATACCTGTCGCACCCGTTACAGCAAGCAGGAACTCGCCTCCGCGTGGGAACCGCTCTGAGGTGATGCCCAGCATGGTCGGCCAGAAAAAGGTTTTACCGATGCCGAACAGGGTCGCTGCCACAAACGCCACTCCAGGCGAGAAGGCGTAGCTCAGCCAGAACAGTCCGACGAGCGCAAAAATCGAGGAGATGGACATTAGCCCTGGCGGCGTGAAGGCACGCACCAGCACCCCGGCAAAGAACTGGCGCAGAATAAACATTAACCCCGCCGTGTAGACCAGGAAAAGCACGCCGCGAATACCCACCGTATCGGTCAGCACCGAACCCACCCACTGGTCAGGTCCCAGCTCGGTAATGGCGGTCATACACATACAGAGCATCAGTAGCAGGTAGAATGGGCGTAGAATCTCTTTGAACATTTCGCGCGTTGGCACACCCGCCTCCACTCGCTCCGTTGGGGGGAACTTTGTCCCGATAATCATCACGCCATAGATAATCGCTGCGATTAGGATGGTCGCCATTTTTACCTTCCAGCCGAAGCCCAGCTCGCCCAGCACATACGCCAGCAAGCCACCAATCACCAGCCCACCCGGCCACCAGGCATGCAGCACATTCAGCTTGTGCGTTTTCTCCTCCGGGTACATCGTGGCGATGAGTGGATTAATCACCGCTTCCACCGTGCCGTTGGACAGCCCAATCAGCAAAGTAGATGCCAACAGCATCGGGAAACCGAACTGTGGCGAGAGAATGGTTAGAATCGTGCCGAGAATATGTCCGATACTCGCCAGGCGCAGTAGGAGGCCCATGCCCAGCACGCCACAGAGAGGACCCACGAGCAGGATGGCAATCGGGAAGCCCCAAATGCCCATCAGGTTCACCAGACCCTGCTGCTCATGGCTGATGTTGAACTCGACGCCAAACTCCTTCAGGATGTCCGTGCGGATAGAGAACGCCATCGCCGTGGTGACCAGCGCGATACAACTGGCAACAAAAAGCCGCTGGCGATTGTAGCTATGCTGCCCCGAATCCGTTCCTGTCATCTCAGCACCTCCTCCATAGGCTCCTTGATTCGGAAGGCAGTTCGGTTTTCCTATCGCAAAAGATTGGAGATTGGACGGTTCCACGAGAGCGGGCAATGAGTGGGTGTAACGGTCGCGCTCATACGGGACATGCCTTCCCTGGAAGATGGGGTTTTCTGCCGAGCCGTTTAGGGTTATTTTGGGGCAGACACAGAGACCTGCCCCTCCATGCCGGGAGGCTCGCCCTCTAAGAGAGGGGTTAGAGGTGAGGGAATTCGGCACGCCGGGAAACTCGCCCGCCAAGTTGCAGGAAACCTGTTCGCTGGCATCGAATCCGAATCGGTGCGAATGCAGACCAAGCCCCAACAGGAGACGATTGCGCCTGCGGCAGGCGAGGCAGCAACTGCGGAACAGGCGAACCCGATACGGCTGCGTGCGCTGCTGATCGGGTTCGCTTTGTTGCCGTTCACCACCTACTGGGCAGTGGAGAGCGTGGTCAGCGTTATCTTCTCGCTGATTATCCCGCCCGTGTCCGCGCTGATGGTGGTCGCCTTGCTGAACGCGATTGGGCGTGGGCTGACAGGACGATGGTTCTTGCGCACACCGGACCTCGTGGTGCTGTTCACGGTGCTGTTCGTGGGCACGGCGATGTCGTCCGAATGGATGGCGGTCGTCTCGCCTCTGTGGCACGCCTTCGGCGCGTATGCCGACCAGAACGACGCCTATAAGACCCGCGTGCTACCTCATGTGGCGAGCTGGCTCTTTTTCAAGAGGGGTGAACAGTTGCAGGACTATATTCAGGGTGGGCACGGCATGCCCTATGTGCTGGGCAAACTTCCTTTGTGGCTGCCGCTCTTTCTGGGCTGGATGGGGCTGTTCGGCTCCGCCGCGATGGCAATGCTGTGCATTAACACCCTTATGCGTCGCCTGTGGACACAGCAGGAGCGATTGGCGTTCCCCATCTTGCAGGTGCCGATGCTGCTGTGCCAGCCACAAGCGCCCCTGTGGCGCAGCAAGTATCTCTGGGGCGGCTTTATCGTGATGGCTGCCATCGACACACTGAACGCGCTCAACTTTTTCTATCCGTGGATCCCGCCGATTAAGGTGCGGTTCCTGGCGCGGTTGAACGAATATTTTCAGAGTCCGCCGTGGAATCAGGTGGGCTGGATTCCGGTAGGATTGTTTCCTTATATGACAGCGATAGGGGTGTTCGTGCCCAATGATTTGCTCTTTTCGTGCATTCTGTTCTACTTTGTGCGCAAAGGGATGCAGGTCATCACCGCGGCGATGGGCTATGAGCAAGGGGTGTTTGGCGGGGGCTATCTGGTGCCGCAGCCGCCCTATTTCAGCGAGCAGTCATGGGGGGCGTTTCTGGGGCTGTTTGTGAGCGTGGTCTGGGCGTCACGGGGCTACCTCAAGGAGATTTGGCACGAGATTCGTACCGGGTTCAATCCGGATGCGGGTTATGCTCTCTCCGCGCGCTGGGCATTTATTGGGCTGATTCTGAGCTTGGGGCTGCTGATTGGGCTGGGTGTGGCGGTTGGGTTGCCTTGGTGGCTGGTAACGATTTATGTTGCGCTTTATATGGCGTTCAGCGTGATTGTGGCGCGATTGCGGGCGCAACTGGGCGCGCCTATCCACGAGATGGCGTTTATGGGACCGCACCAGCTGATGATTGCCTTCACAGGCACGCAGAACCTTTCGGAGTCGACCATCGCGCGATTGATGACCACTTTCCACTTTATGAATCGTTTGCATCGCACGCATCCGATGCCTTATCAGCTGGAGGCGATGAAGATGGGCGAGATTGCCCGTCTCAATCAGCGCGGGCTATTCTTTGTGATTGCGCTGGCGGTGATTGCGGGCATTTTTTGGGGCGAGCTGTTCAGCGTGAATCGTTTCTATCGGGATGGCGCGCCAGACTGGGCGGGGGGAATGGCGGGGGTGATTACGCAGTTAGCCGATAACCGATACCCGCCGAATGTAACGGCGATGGCGTTCTTCACAGGCGCGTTCTGCTTTGTCTTGCTGCTGGACTTCATCCGCTATCGGGTGCCGGGCTTTCCCATTCATCCTGCGGGCTACGCGCTCTCGATGAACTTCGGCATCGACTACATCTGGTTCGGGCTGATGGTGGTGTTGATTATCAAGCTGTTCGTGAACCGTTATTGGGGCTTGCCGGGCTATGAGAAACTACGTGCCGTCGCGATTGGGGTGATCCTCGCCGAGTTTGCGGTAGATACCCCACTCGCCATCTATCGGCTCGTCACGGGTCAGGCAGTCTACACCATCTCCATCAATGGGCACTTGGGCTGGGATCAGTAGGCTACACTGGCTCCAGCATGGGGGTAGCTGTTTCTGCCTCTTTCAGGCGATGTTCCAGTTCCTCCGAGTGAACCAGCGCGACGGGTAGCACCTGGTCCATGTGGCGCACGCGATGGAATGTCATCTGTTCGCGCACATGCTCAGGGATGTCGTCCAGGTCGGGTTCGTTCTCGTCGGGTACGATGACCTCGTAGATGCCTGCCCGGTGTGCCGCGATGACCTTTTCTTTGATACCGCCGACAGGCAACACACGCCCGCGCAGCGTGATCTCGCCCGTCATCGCCACATCGCGCCGCACAGGGCGACCGGTCAGTGCGGACGCGAGCGCGGTTGCCATCGTGATACCCGCGGAGGGGCCATCTTTGGGGATTGCGCCTTCGGGCACATGGATGTGAATGTCATATTTGCGGTAGAACTCCGGCTCGATGCCCAGCTGCTGGGCGCGTGAGCGGATATAGGTCATCGCCGCTTGCGCCGATTCTTTCATCACCTCGCCGAGATGCCCCGTGAGCAGTAGGCGTCCCTCGCCGGGCACGACCGCGACCTCCACCGCCATCACATCCCCGCCGAACTCGGTATATGCCAACCCCATCGCGACACCCACTTCGTCCTTCTCTTCCTTTGTCCCGAAGCGGTAGCGCGGCTTCCCCAGATAATCGGGGATATGTTCCGCCTCGATAACCACCTTCTGATTGACCTCGCCGGCGGCCACTTGCTTGGCGACCTTGCGGCAAACGGTGGCGATTTCGCGCTCCAAGTTGCGCACGCCCGCCTCACGCGTGTATTCGCGAATGATGCGCAGCAGCGCGTCATCTGTGAACTCGATCCGTTCGGGCGATAATCCGTGCCGCTCCATCGTGCGAGGTACCAAGTAGCCCTTCGCGATGTGGAGCTTCTCGTCCTCCGTGTAGCCAGAGAAGGGAATAATCTCCATGCGGTCGCGCAGGGGTGGAGGAATGGTCTCCAGCGTGTTGGCGGTGGTGATGAACATCACCTCCGAGAGGTCGAAGGGCACCTCCAGGTAGTGATCGGAGAATCGCTCATTCTGTTCAGGGTCAAGCGCTTCCAGCAGGGCGGAGGTGGGGTCGCCGCGGAAGTCGTAGCCGAGTTTGTCGATTTCATCCAGCATAAAGACAGGGTTGCGCGTGCCCGCTTGGCGCAGCCCCTGAATGATGCGTCCAGGCAGGGCGCCGATGTAGGTGCGTCGGTGTCCGCGGATTTCGGCTTCATCGCGCACGCCACCTAACGAGACACGAATGAACTTGCGCCCCAGTGCCCGGGCGATGGAGCGCCCAATGGAGGTCTTGCCCACTCCGGGCGGTCCCACAAAGCAGAGAATCGGTCCCTTCAGCGAGCCTGTCAGTTGGCGCACCGCGAGGAACTCCAGCACACGCTCCTTGACCTTTTTCAACCCGTAGTGGTCCTCGTCGAGAATGCGTGCTGCCTCGCTGATGTCCACACGGTCTTCCGTGCGTTGCGCCCAAGGCAGCGAGAGGAGTACATCGAGATAGGTGCGGATGACCGATGCTTCGGGCGAGGCGAAGGGCATCTTCTCCAACCGGTCCACCTCTTTGAGGGCGCGTTCAGCAACCTCTTCAGGCATCCCCGATTCGGCGATGCGCTTGCGATACTCTTCCACTTCCGAGAAGCGCTCGTCGCGCTCACCCAGTTCCTGCTGGATAATTTTTAGCTGTTCACGCAGGTAGTATTCGCGCTGCGTGTCGCCCATCTCCTGCTCAACGCGCTCGCGAATATGCTGTTGCAGCTCGGCAACTTCCAATTCGCGCCGCAGTAGGCGCACCAGCAGCTGCAACCGCTCCTTCACATCGAAAGTTTCCAGCAGTTGCTGTTTATCAATGAACTTGAGGGGGGCGAAGTGAGCGATAGTATCCGCGGCGCGTCCTTCTTGGGAAATGTAGTTGATGCCTGCAACCACCTCAGGTGGGATGGTACGCTCGTGCGCTGCAAGATCTTCAAACAGATCGATCGCCATGCGCAGGAGGGCTTCCAACTCACGGCTTTTACGCGGCTCCGAGACAGGCACTCTTTCGATGCGTGCCATCAGGTACGGCTCCGTTTGAAGCAGTTCCAGCATGCGGGCGCGTTCCAGCCCGCGGAACACGACGCGCATCGTGCCGTCGGGCGCCTGAATCGCTTGCAGCACCTCCGCCACAATACCGACCGTAAACAGGTCGTCTTGGGTTGGGTCGTCGATGGTTACCTCGCGCTGTGCCACCAAGAACATCCGCTTGTTGCCATGCAGCGCAGCATCGACAGCGCGCAGCGACTTCTCGCGCCCGACCAGCACCGGCGCAATATTCTGCGGAAAATAGACATTATCCCGAACAGGCAATACAGGCAGCTCCGTCGGCATGACGACTTTCCCCTGTGCGCGGCTCGCACGAGTGCGCGTGGTGGTCCGACTTTGCGCCTGATTAGTCGCTTCCGTTTTCTTCCTTGCCATCGTATCCTACCTCTTAATACGAAGCTTCGGAAATAAAGGGTTTCCGACGCGGCTACCCTTCAGTTGTTTCCTTCCTCGATTTTGGATAGCGAAAGGGCTTTTCCTGCAGCTTTCTGGAGGCATGTCGTCCCACGATCAAGTGCGAAACGCGCGCCGAGGGTAGATGGATAATCAAGGGGCATCCCTCGTCAGGTGAGGAATGCCCCTTTGGGGAACGGCCACCTTCCTTCGTTCATTACAGTCAATTATACTTCATGCGCTGTTCGAATCCTTCCCCTTTTTAAGGCGAATAGCGAGCAGTTAGAGTGGACGGCTGCGCCCCACCCGATAGAACTGTTCACTGCTCACCCCGCAGGGTATAATGTGTGCCGATTGTGAAAATGGGCACAGACATGCCAAGAGAGAGCGTGCCGGGCTGGCAGCATCGTTCGAAAACGGCTTGCCTGTCTGGTGCAGTGCAAAGGCTACACTGGAGTTGGGAGCAACAGATGCGAGATGAAGCACGGCGCCATTATGTGCGCGAGATGTTTGCGCGTATCGCACCGCGCTATGACCTGCTCAATACGATTTTGAGTTTTGCTTTGCATCACCGCTGGCGACAGCAGGTCGTGCGCATGCTGGAGCTGTCGCCCACCGCGTGCGTGCTGGATTTATGCACAGGCACGGGCGACCTTGCTCTCCAGATGGCGCGTTATATCGGTCCAGCGGGCGAGGTGGTTGCGCTCGATTTTTGCGAGCCGATGCTCCAACGCGCAAGAGAGAAAGCCCGCCAGCGCGGGCTGAACCATATCCGCTATGTGCAAGCCGACGCGTTGCAACTGCCGTTCGCCTCGGAGACCTTCGACGCCGTCACCATAGCCTTTGGCTTACGGAATCTCATAGATAAGCCCGCTGCCTTTCGCGAGATGGCGCGCGTGCTAAAGCCCGGTGGACGCGCGGCGGTGCTGGAACTGACCCGCCCGCTACATGCACCTGTGCGCCAGCTCTATGACCTCTACGCCCTGCACCTGCTACCCCATATCGGGAAGTGGCTCAGCGACGCCGACGCTTACTACTACCTACCGATGTCGATTCAGCACCAGGAGGATCGGGCAACCATCGCCGAGTATATGGTGCAAGCGGGGTTTGCCCCCGTGTGCTACTGCGACCTGACGCTGGGCGTGGTTTGTATCTATATTGGGGTTAAACGATGAGCGTGATCGATTTTCAGCGACACACCATCGCCATGTCGGGCCTGCTGGCTCCCATCCGCCCGGAGTTAGAGGCAGTGGAAGCATTTCTGAGTACGCAGGCAGAGACGAGCATCCCCCAGTTTAGCGAGTTAACGCGCCATCTGCTCTCGGCAGGCGGTAAACGGCTACGCCCCGCGCTGCTCATCCTAAGCGCGTACGCTGCCTCACCCGAACGGTTCCACGCCCGCTATCGCAACGGGCAAAAGACCGACTCGCGGTTGACCGTGATTGCCGGCTGCATGGAGATGATCCACATGGCGACGCTCATCCATGATGATGTGATTGACCAGACCTTTCTGCGGCGTGGCAAGCCCACCGTGAATGCCCTGTACGGCAATCTGGCAACTATTCTGTCGGGCGATTACATTCTGGCGCGTGCTTTGCGCTGCCTTGCCATGGATGGCGACCTGCGCATCATCCAACAGGTGGCGCAAATCACCACCGCGATGAGCGAGGGCGAGGTGCAGGAAGTCTTTTTGCGTCACCAGCTCGAAATCAGTGAGCAGGACTATATGGAGGTGGTACGCCGCAAAACGGCGGAGTTTATCGCTGGCTGCTGCCGTATCGGGGGCTATCTGGTCGATGCTGACGCGACGACCCTCGATACCCTTGAATCGTTTGGGCGTGCGCTGGGGATTGCCTTTCAAGTGGTGGATGACCTGCTCGATTATGTGGGCGAATCCCAGGCGATGGGGAAGCCCAACGGCACCGATTTTCGCGAAGGTTGCGCCACCCTCCCCCTGATCCACTTCTACGCCCATGCTCCCGAACCGTTGCGCCATGCGATCCAGTCCGAATTTGGCTCTCCCATAGAACCCGAACGGTTTGCCTACTATAGAGAACAAATGCGGCTCATCGGCAGTCTAAGGTATGTAGAGGAGGTTGCTGAGCGATACCGCCAGAAAGCGTTGGATGCCTTACAACGGCTCGCACCCTCCCTCGCACGGCAGACGCTGGAGGAGGTCGCACGATTTATCACGGAGCGCAAGTATTGATGCAGGGGCGCGTGCCGAATCAAGTTGCTGGGCTGGCAAAGCGGTTCCAGGCATTTATTTTCGACCTGGACGGCGTGGTCTATCGTGGCAGCCAGCCCCTGCCCCATGCCATCGAGACCATCAACCTGCTCATGACAAGCGGGCGCGAGGTGTTCTTCGTAACGAACAACTCAGGTGCGACGCGCGAACAATACGCTGAGCGCCTGCAGCAGATGGGATTGCCCGTTGCTCCAGAGCGCATTCTCACCTCGGCTTGGGCGACCGTGCATTATTTGCGCCAGCAGATGCCACGCGCCCGCCTCTTTGTGGTGGGCGAGCCGGGCTTAAAACAGGAGTTGTGCGCAGCAGGCTTTCACTTGATTGACGACCCGGAGGCGCAGCTGCCCGATGCCGTGGTGGTGGGCATCGACCGCGAGTTCACTTACCAGCGGCTGGCGCAGGCACAATGGGCGATTTTACATGGGGCGCACTTTATCGCCACCAACGCGGATCCCACTTATCCTGCAGAGGACCGCTTGTTGCCTGGGGCGGGCTGCCTGGTAGCAGCCATCCGCACAGCAACGGGGAAACTGCCCCTTGTGATAGGCAAGCCGAACCCACGCATCCTGTTGCCTCTACTGGATGAACATCGGATTAGCCTGGACACGACCCTCATCGTGGGGGATCGGCTGGAAACCGATATCGCGCTGGCACACGCCTTGCACATGCCCAGTGCCTTAGTGTTGACGGGAGTCACGACACGCGCGGACCTGGAAAATGCCCCGCTTGATCTCTTGCCACACTGGGTGTTAGAAAATCTGGGCGATTTGTTGGGCGACCCGGTGGAGCTGCTCTTGATTCGTACGGAGTGAATGGGGTATAATAGGGGGTGCTCTCGGTGGGGCGGTAGCTCAGCTGGGAGAGCGCTAGAATCGCACTCTAGAGGTCGGGGGTTCGAATCCCCTCCGCTCCACCAGAAGGGTTTTTGATTCGAACCGCAACGGGGAGAGGCACACAGACCCGCGCCCACCCCCTCGTAATCTCCATGCGACTCACCACTTGCGATTGCGCCTGCTCGCGTCGAGGGCGAACCCGTCCAATTGCAGCATGGTACCGAGCGCACGCCATACGGCTTTCGTCAACCCCTGGGGCGAGACGCCCACCAAACCAGGAAGTCATGCGCGAGGCGCCGGCCGAGCCGAGATCCTGACACCGCCAAGCGAGCCGTCTACCGGGGGATGGGCAGTGTGGCGCGAAACGCCTCGTACTGCCCCTGCGGGTTCAAGCCGTAGCCAACAACCACGGTGCCATCGGCGGAGACATCGTTCGCAGAGAGCAATATCCAGTTGCTCACCGCCGTGACACCCGCATCTATCAATTCGCGCTTGAGGTCCTGCAGCTTCTTTTTGGTCGTCCAGCGGAAGGCGCGTTCACTGGCAGAGGAGGAGTTGATCAGTGACTTGCCCACGATGACGGAGCCATCATAGGAAGCAGCGTACGCGGCGCTCATTGGACCACCCAGCGTGCCGAGTTCCTGCATGCCAGTGCTCGATGTCCAGCGGAAGGCACGCCACCAGCTGTCGCGATTGCGTGCCTCGCCCACGACCACGACGCCATTCCCTGAAACGGCATGCGCCGTGCTGCTGCCCCCATTCGGCAGCGTACCCAGCGAGCGCAGCCCACCTGACGGCGTCCACACGAAGGCGTAGTCCACCGCTCCAAACCGATCTACCAGTGTGGTGCGGTAGTTGCCCACCACGGTCTGACCATCGGCAGAGATGCCCTCCGCAAAAAGCCCCACGCCGTTGACCACCATACTGTCCGTTGTGCCGTCCGTGCGCCAGCGGAACACGAAGTTCGGGCCACTGCCCACCACATAGGTGCCGTCCCATGAGACATCCTCCGCCAGTGAAAGTGGTAGCACCTGTGTGGTGCCCGGTGCGGTCCAGCGGAAGCCCCAGCGACGCCCATCGCTCAGCACCTGGGTTTGACCCACCACAACGGAGCCGTCGAACGAGCACTGCACTGCATAATAGTTCTGGTCGATCGGCTCCACCGTGCCCGTCGCGCTCCAGCGACAGGCTTGTTGCACGCCGTTCAGCCCGAAGCTGTAGCCCACGATGAATCGTCCATCAGGCGAGACACCATAGGCGATGCTTCCCAGATAGCCAGGCAGAGGCTTCAAACCGATAAAGCTGGGTGTCACACTCTGGGACCAGGCGATGACGACACCCAACCATAGTGCTAACCCTGCACTCCACTTGCCGCTCGCCATTTGCCATCCCTCCTCGTAAGTCTACATGGCAGAGAACGAATCTCGTGGGGAGAGGTTCCCTATCTGCGCACAGCATCGTCGTTCCATATGTGCCAGGGAACCTGCAAACGATCTCTTCGTACCCTCTTTCTTGAGGGTTGCCGGCATGTTGCTGTCGCGCATCCCATCTGCTGGCAAGTGAGGACAGAGCGATGAGACCGTTGATATTAAGGTTGTGGCTCGCCGTGCCTTTGGCATGCTTATGGTTCACAGGGGTCGCCCTGGCGCAGCCGCCACTCCTCTGGGCAACGCGCCTGAACGATGCGACCAACGATAGCAATCCTATTCTGACCGTCGACAGCGCAGGTAATCTCTATGTCGCCTGCGAAGCGCACCATCTGGATACCCAGCAGTCAGACATCCTGTTGATCAAATATAATGCTCAAGGGGCGATTCAATGGACGCGCCTGTTCAACGGCACAGGCAACTATCACGACATCCCGTCGGGTATCGCCGTCGACAGCGTCGGCAATGTGTACATTTCAGGTTACTCATGGCGTGGCTATGTATTCGCGGGCGGTACCGAATACGACTACACTCTGCTCAAATACAGCCCTTCGGGCAACTTGCTTTGGGCGCGTTATTATAATGGTCCCAGCTCGCAAACCACCGCCATCAGTGATGACAAAGCTTACTCGCTCGCGCTGGACAGCAGCGGTAATATCTACCTGACAGGTTTTTCCTCTGCGGTGAATCCGCAAGGTTCCGTGCGCTATGAAATCGCCACGGTCAAATTTAGTGCGGATGGCGTCCAGCAGTGGGCGCGGCGCTTCCACCTGCCCCCTTTCGAAGGGGATGGCGGCATCAAAGTGCGTGTGGACTCGCTTGGACATGTGTATGTAGCTGGGCAAGGCACCGATCGGATAACGGGCGGGCGTGGCGACGCGGTGATTCTGCTCCAGTATGACCTTGCAGGCAACCTGAACTGGTCGCGCACCTTCAGTGCCGCTGCTACGCTCACGGACTTCGAGCAACCGTTCGATCTGACGGTGGACGCGCAGGGCAACGCCTATGTGGTGGGCTATACTTGGCCAGGCGCAGGGCGCAGGGACTTTTTCACCTTGAAGTATCATGCCGACGGCACGCTCGCCTGGAGCCGTATCTGGGGACGCAGCACCGATTATGATGATGTGGCACTGAGCGTGGTCGTCGATAGCGCAGGCAATGTCTATGTGGCAGGCGAGAGCGATACGCATGACACGATCGACGGCACCGATATCGCGCTGCTGAAATATGATGCAAACGGCACGCTGCAATGGACGCGAATCTTTGAGGGCGATCGCGTCGATTTCGAGAATCAGCCCCACCTGGCACTGGATCGTGCCGGGAATGTCTATATGGGTTGCCGCGCCGACTGGAGCAACACCAACTATGATTACTCTATCGCTAAATATCTGCCTGATGGGACACTGGCGTCAACCTTGCGCTATAACGCCAGTAACAGCACGGACGACCTGCTGAGCGACCTATTGATAGACCCCGCAGGCAACCTGGTGGCGACGGGCAGTGTCTACTTCTCCAACACCTACGGCGATATTATCACGGTGAAGTATCGCCTGGCACTGGCAGGGGATGTGGATGGCAACGGCTGTGTGGATGATGCTGACCTGCTGCAGGTGCTGTTCGCCTTCGGGTGCAGCGCGGGCTGCGGTGCGGAGGATGTGAACGGCGACGGCATGGTCGATGACGCCGACCTGCTGATTGTGCTGTTCAACTTCGGACAAGGTTGCTAAGCAGGCATTCATGCTTGGGCATTTTGGAGGGCGAGGCTCCTGCCGAGCCGAATCTGGAGAGCGAGGCTCCCGCCGAGCCGTTCCAACCGACGCCGCACTAAGACAGCACTGTCTTCGTCACGCATGTCGGCTCGCGGGGACGCTCGCCCTCCAGTGTGAGTTTCGGGCAGATACGCCAGAAGGATGAAGCTGCACGAGGATCAGGCGAAGCAAATAGTGCACGATGTGGGGCTGCCTGTGCTGCAAGGCGAGGTGACCAGCAGTCCTGAAGGGGCGAGGGCAATGGCCGAGTGACTTGGCAGGCGGGTGGTGATTAAAGCACAGGTGCTGATGGGTGGACGCGGCAAAGCGAGCGACATCCCCGATTTTGCGAATAGCCTCGCCTCTTGGGGCTCATTTAAAAGAGCCAGCCCCCGTTGGGGGTAGACGGGGGCTGGTTCCCGGTGTTCGCCCGATGAGAGTGAAGTTGCTGGGTTATCCGCCGAATCCAGTGCCGCCCCGCACTCTGCCACCCACGCCACCGCGTGGGCCGCCAAAGCCGGGCATCAGACCACGCCCGCCCTGGAACTCAAAGGGCTTGCCCAGCAGCTGTTGCCACTTCTCGCGCTGGGCAGGAGTCAGCACCTCCAGGATTTTCCTCTCGGCTTGCTCGCGGGCTTTCTGGAACTCCTGCATGCGCTCGCCAGGCTGCCCGGGCGGCTGTCCTGGCTGGAACTGTCCGCGCATGGATTGGAAGGTCTCTTGGATGATGCCGCGGATTTTCGCCTGCTGCTCCTCGGTCAACCCCACTTGCTTGGCAATCTCTGGGTTATTCAAGGCAAAAGGACCCTGCCATTGGAGTTCGAGTTCGCGCATGCGTTTGCGTTGCGCGTCGGTCAACACGCTAGCGGGATCATACTTCTGGCGAAGCTCCTGCATGCGCTCGCGGCGCTGTTCGGGCGGCAGGTTACGCAGTTCTTGCATCGCCTGCATCATCTCCTCGCGCATCTGTTCCAGCTTCGCTTTCTGAGTCTGGGAGAGGTTCAACTCTTTCTGCACATCCTCGCGCATCAGCAGCATCGCGCTCAAATTCGCGCCCATCATGCGTCCACCGAAACCGGGCTGCCCTTGTCGACGGGGGCGCTCCGGCTGCTGTGCCAGCGCGAAGCTGCTCAGCACCAACGCGACTACACCGAGCCAAAGCCACTTCGTTTGCATCGTCCTTCCTCCTTGCACAAGTTTAGGAGCTTGGCTGATCAGCGGACCCAAGGTCCACCCTTCCATCCGCTCCTGTCCTGTTTAGACGGCGGCATGTGTCTTTTGTTCGAACGAGAAGGCAATTGCTCCTCACCAATGGGATAGCCCCTTCCTATCCCTCCCCGCATGCAGGGCACGGACGCTGCATGTCGCGACACGCCTCTCCTCGCGGGCGGGGAGGGAGAGGTTCGCATTAAGCCGAGAAGAGAGGGCGTTTAGTTCCGCAGTGGTCTGCCCTTCTCCAGCATATGGCGCATACGCTCCCAGGTCTTGGGCTGCTGTGCCAGAAAGCCGACCACTTGCACCTCCAGGTTGTAGAAGTACGATTCGGGCATTTCGGTCGGCTGCGTGAGGTCGCCTCCTGTAAGCACATAGGCCAATTTGGAAGCGATGAGCAGGTCATGGTCGGTCATGAAGTTGCCGCGGCGCAGGTTGTGTAGCTCCACCAGCAGGCGCGAATAAACGGCGTCGCCATACGCCATGATTTTCGGTTCCTCTGGTGGCTGGTAGCCCACTTCGGCAAGGTGCAGCACCTCCTGTTTCGCCGTCCATAGGAGGCGGTCGGGATTGACCACAATATGATCGATGCCGTCGCGCAGGTAGCCGAGCTGCACCCCTTCCAGCGCGCTGGCCGCCACCTTGCCGAAGCCGAGCGTTTCCAGCACGCGCCGAATGGCGGGATAGGGGTCGGCATTCGGAGGCAGTGCATTCAAGGCACGGCGCAGCATGGTGGTCGTGCCACCGCCTGCGGGAATGATGCCCACGCCCACTTCGGGCAAACCGATATAGGTCTCCGCGCTGGCGACCACTTTGTCGCAGTGCATTGCTAACTCACAACCACCGCCCAGTGTATAGCCGAACACTGCGGCGACCACCGGCACCTTCGCATAGCGCAGGCGCAGCAGCGAATCCTGAAACGCCTTGTCGCCCATCATCAGCTCATCGAAGTCGCCTGCACCAATCATCATCAGAAACAACTGGATGTTGAACCCGACGGAAAAATGCTCACCCATGCCCGTGATGACCAGCCCTTGTGCCTCGCGCTCGGCGCGGTCGATACTCTTATACAGCATCTCCATCACGCTGGGTCCCAGCGTGTTCATTTTGGTGTGGATTGCCATGCAATAAACGCCATCGCCGAGGTCATAGAGCGCGGCGTCGCTGTTGCCGTCCAGTTTGGGCTTGTGGCGTGCCATATTGGCGGGCGTGAGGAACTCCTCGTCGGGATGATAGGGAGCGATCTGCCCATTGCCGAGCCACACATAAACGGTGGTATCGCCTGTGTCGGCGGTCTCGTAGAAGCGGGTGCGCCCGAAGCGCAGCAGATTCTGCACCAGCTGAGGCACGGTTCTGCCCTCGCGCGTGAGCCGTTCGACAGTCTCCTGAATCCCCAGGGCATCCCAAATTTGGAACGGCCCCAGTTCCCAGTTGAAACCCCACTTGATGGCGTGGTCGATGGCGATGGGGTCGTCCGCCAGGTCGGGCGCGTGTTCTGCCACATAGCACAACCCCTCAGCATGTAGCCGCCACAGGAACTGTCCCTCGCGGCTGTCATGGTTGACCAGCGCGCGCAATCGCTCCTCCAGCGGGAGCTTCTCGAAAGCGTCCAGGTGCGGGAACTTAGGCTTCTGGCGTGGGCGGTACTCGAAAGTGGCGAGGTCCAGTGTCTCGATGGTGCCGTCGGGTAGCCGTCGATAGAAACCTGCGCCCGTTTTCTCGCCCAGTTTGCCTTCAGCCAGCATGCGCTGCACCACTGCGGGGAGGGTGAAGACAGCTTTCTCTTCGGGCGTGGTCAGTCGCTCATGCAGGTTTTGGGCAACGCTTGCCATCACATCGAGCCCCACAATATCGGCAAGGCGGAAGGTAGCACTGCGCGGATGCCCAATCAGCGGGCCGGTAAGCGCGTCCACTTCCTCGATGCTCAGCCCGAACTCCTGCATTAATGGGAACACAATCATCATACTGTGGATGCCGAGCCGATTGGCGATGAAGCCTGGCGTATCGCGCGCGATCACCACGCGCTTGCCCAGCACACGCTCGGCAAAGCGCACCATCCCCTCCAGAAGGTCGGGATCCGTTTCCCGGCGGGGGATAATCTCCAGCAGCTTCAGGTAGCGGGGCGGATTGAAAAAGTGCGTGCCCATGAAGCGCCGCTTGATGTCGTCGCGGCAGTCTTCGCTCATCTCATGGATGGACAACCCGCTGGTGTTGGTGGAGAGAATCGCGTTCGGGTTCACATAATCCTGCACGCGCGTCCAGAGTTCGCGCTTGATAGCGGGGTCTTCTACCACTGCTTCGATGACCCAGTCGGCTTCTTTGAGGCGGGGCAGATCATCCTCGAAATTGCCGATTTCGATGCGGCGGGCGAGTTCAGGCAGATAAAACGGCGCGGGTTTGAGCTTGCTCACACGCTCCAGCCCAGCACGGGCAATGCGATTGCGCACCTCTCTGTGCTGCAGGGTCAGCCCCTGTGCCTCCTCCTCGGGTGTGAGTCGGGTGGGAACGATATCCAGCAACAACACCTGCCAGCCGATGTTGGCGAGATGTGCCGCGATTTGTGCGCCCATCGTGCCCGCGCCCAAAACGGCTGCTTTGCCTGTGGTCGAATGTTCGTTCAACATCGTTCGTTGCCTCCTTCCGTTTGACTCGTCGGTTAATAAACCGTCGCGCAGGGGATTATACCCCTTCCGGGAAGGAGCCACGCCTCAAGTTCCAAATTCACAGCCTCGCGCTGCTTTAACGCCCTAAAGTGGCTATGGGAGAAGAGTGGATCTCCGCCTCGCAACCCAAGTAAAGCGAGTGCAACTGCTGCGGGGTCAGGTGCAGTGTTTCCAGCAGCCACCCAGGTAAGTAGAACCACCAGTCGTCGGGAACATTCGACTGGCGGAGTATATGCGCCAGACGATTTGCCAGAATGACGACGGCGACCAGCCTTGCATCCTGCCACGCGCCCTGCTCCTCCGCGTGATGCTCGCCAATCGCCTCCACAAGCTTCTCGGGGAAGCCCCAGTGCAAGCCGACTTCGCGCCCCACCTCCGTATGGTCGCAGCCGAACACTTCGCGCTCCGCTTCCAGCTCTGAAATCCCTTGATGCACCCACTCTTCCACCTGTTCGTAAGGTGCGCCCCCATAGCGATCCAGCAGCGGCTTACCGATGTCGTGCAGCAGTCCTGCTGTATATGCTTCGTCGGGTGAGACCCCATCCACTTGCGAGGCGATCAGTCGTGCGCATAGCCCCGTATCGATGGCGTGTCGCCACCACTTACCACGCCGCAGATTCTGGCGGTCGGTCTTCCCAACGAAGAGATCGAACATGCTGGCGGTCATCGCTAAGTTGCGAATGGTTTTAAAGCCGAGCAAGACCACTGCGTCTTTGATAGAGGCGATTTTACGCGGCAAGCCGTAGTAAGCAGAGTTGACCGTGTTCAGCACACGCGCTGACATGCCCTGATCGATGCTGATAACCCGTTCCAGGTCGCGGGCATTCGCGTTGGGGTTGTTGGTCAGCTCCAATACCTGATGCACCACCTGTGGCAGCACCGCCAGTTCCTTGACCTTCTGCAAGATTGCCTCGGTTTGAGCGGACATGGGTGTTCTCCTCCATCGTTTTTAGGTCCGACACGCATGACTGGTCGGACGGTTGGGCTGTGTTTAGCCGCTGTAAATCACGCGCACGACCTCCTCGATGCTGGTGCGTCCGAGCAACACTTTCTGGAGCGCGTCCTCTTTGAGCAGGCGCAGCCCATGTTCCACCGCCACCTTCTGAATCGCATAGGCGGCAGCATGCTGCAAAATCAGGTCGCGAACCGCGTCGTTGAGCACAAGGAGTTCGTGGATGCCTGTACGCCCTTTGTAGCCCGTGTTTTTGCAATAGTCGCAGCCTTTGGCACGATATATCTCCAGCTCGTGGAGATTTGCAGGCGGGGTAAAGCCGTAGCGCAGGAAGTCCGTTTCGGTCGGGCGATAGGGCTGCTTGCAGCGGGGGCAGAGCGTGCGCACCAATCGCTGCGCCAACACCGCGATCAGCGACGAGGCAATCATGAAGGGTTCCACGCCCATCTCGATCAGGCGCGGAGGCGCGCTGGAGGCGTCGTTCGTGTGCAAGGTGGACAGCACCAGGTGCCCTGTTAAGGCGGCTTCGATGGCGATCGTGGCGGTCTCGGTATCGCGCATCTCACCTACCATAATAATGTCGGGATCTTGGCGTAGCATCGCCCGCAGCGCGGAGGCAAAGGTCAGCCCTGCCTTCGGATTCACCTGCACCTGGTTGATGCCCGGCAACTCATACTCCACGGGGTCCTCCGCCGTGATGATGTTCACCAACCCCGTGTTCAAGCGCGACAGAATCGAATAGAGTGTGGTGGACTTGCCCGAACCAGTCGGACCCGTCACCAAAATGATGCCATAGGACCGGCTGATGACCTCCTCCAACAGGGCGAGCGTGTCAGGCAGGAAGCCAAGCTTGTCCAGTCCGACACGCACACTGGACTTGTCCAGCACGCGCATCACGATTTTCTCGCCATAGATACATGGCAGCGTGGAGACGCGGAAATCGTATTCGCGCCCATCGATGGTCGCGCTGATGCGGTTGTCCTGAGGCACGCGCTTCTCGGCGATATCCATATCTGCCATGATTTTGAAGCGGGAAGTGAGCGACGCCTGCACTCGTTTGGGTAGCACCAGTGCGTCGAGCATGACCCCATCGATGCGATACCGCACCTTCACACAATCGCGCGCTGGTTCGATATGGATATCGCTTGCGCCATCATTGATCGCCTGTGTGATAATCATGTTGGCGAGGCGCACGACGGGCGCGTCGTCGGCAATCTCGCGCAGCTCCTCGGCGGAGAGTTCCTCTTCTTCAGGTGACGCGCTCTGGATTTGCGCCTCTCCGATGTCGCGCATCAGCTCCTGCACCGCTTCGGTGACCGCTGCGCTGGTGCGGTACAGGTTGCGCAATGCATTTTGGATGTCGTCCTCGGTGGCGATAACCACCTCGATCTCCCGTTTGGTCTGCTGGCGGATTTCGTCGATGGCGAAGATATCGAGCGGGTCGGCTAAGGCGACGGTGAGCTTCCCGTTGTGCTGGGCGAGGGGCACAGCGCGATAACGCTTTGCCATCTCGGCAGGGATCAGCGATACCAAGGTGGGATCCGGCGGAGTCTCCACTAAGTCCACAAAGTGGATGCCCCAGTGCTGACTCAGAATACGCACGCGGTCTTTCTCGTTGATGTAGCCGAGCTGGACGAGCAGACGATCCAACGGCAGCGGGATGCCCTCCTGCTGTTTCTGGAGGGCATCCTGCAACTGCTCTTGGCTGACCAGACCTGCCTGCACAAATAGCTCGCCCAGATTCACGCCCAGATTCATTCCGACCTATACACGCCAGATTATGGGCAGACACGAGGTCTGCCTCGGCACTGTTTGGATGGACAGACCTCAGGTCTGCCCCTCACAAGGTTTATTCCATAACGCGCACCGTCAGCGTGATAACAACCTCTGAACGGTCCCGCTGGGTGTTCGTTTTACGGAACAGGTAGCCAAAGAAGGGCAGATCCCCCAGCAGGGGCACTTTCTGAATCGTTTTGATGTCGCTTTCTCGGATAAGCCCACCGATGACCAGTGTTTCCCCGTTGTTTAGGCGGATGGTCGTCTCGGCATTGCGGCGAGCAAGTTGAGGCAGTGAGCCACCCCCAGGCACTTGTAGGAAGCCCGTGATAACGCTCACTTCGGGTCTAATCTGCAGGGTGATGGAATGGTCCTCGTGTACACGCGGCAATACCTCCAGAATGATGCCTGCTTGCACCGAGTCGGTCTGTACATTCGCACCCTGCTGCGTTTGCTGGATGAGCTTGACATAGTTGATTTCGTCGCCGATGAAGATTCGGGCGGAGCGTCCATCGAGGGTAGCGATGCGCGGGCTTGCCAACAGGCGGTTGCGCTGATCCTGAGCGAGCGCGTTCAAAGTCGCACTGAAATCGACAGGCTGCTTGACGATGGTGAAGTCGATACCGAGCTGCCCGTCTTTATTGAAGCGCACGCCTTGCTGGTTGGGCGTGGTCGTTTCGCCTGTCGGGAAAGGAGGCTGCTGGGTGCGATCCAGCATGTTGATGCTACTCGACTGGAACATGCTCCATGACAGCCCCAGCGATTTCAGGCTGGCTTCAGAGAGATCCATCACACGCGCTTCAATAAGCACCTGTGGCTGCTTGATATCCACTTTCTGCAGCACCTCGAGGGCGCGTTGGACCTCGCGTGGTGCTCCCATTAGTACCAGCAGGTTCGGTGGTTGCTTGTCCATGCCTGTGCTGGTGCTTGCTCCTGCTGGCATTGCGGCGCCCATCTGCTGGGCAGTCGCGCTGGGGGCATCGCCACTGGACATGCCAGGTGCTGCGCTGCTGCCACCAGAGCGCGCGGGGCTGAGCATCGCGTCTGGACCCAGCGCGACACTGACCGTCGGCACCAGCTGGTTGAGAATGCGCATTAAATCGCGTGCATCGGCAAAGCGCACACGGTAAATTTCGGTCACAATCTCCTCACCTGTGCCGATGGCAGTTTCAAAACGGTTGACCGCCTCTTTCGCCGCGGCGACAGTATTCGGCTCGCCTTCGATCAGCACATAGTTGGAGTCTTTTTCAGTGGAGGGCGTCACTTTGATCCCTGGAAAAGCTGCGTTCAGGAAGGCAGCCACATCGGACGCTTTTGCCTGTTTCAGGGTTAGCACCTCCACGATGCGCGACGATTCGGACTTCGTTTCGCTGCCCTTGAACTCCGCGATGGACTTCGGTGTGCCGACGATATAGGTGTTCTCGATGCGCTCGTAGCGGTAGCCGCTCAGGCGTGTGATGAGGTTGAGCGCCTCTTCCACCGAGACGCGGTTCAAGCTGATGGTGATAGTGCCCTTCACATCGGGTGCGGTGACAATATTCGCCCCCGACTGAATGGCGAGTGCCTTCAGCACATCCCCGATCTCCGCGCCCACGAAGTCGAGCGAGACCATCGCTTCGCGCGGGAGAGCGTCCGCTGGATTCATTGCCACCGGCTGGCGCGGACGCGGTTCCTCGCCCGCATGACGCCATTGAGGCGGGGGCAGGGTTGTGCCGTCGCGCTGGGCGATTTGTGCCCGTGAACTTCCCTCGTTGACATGGTGCACAGATTCACGGCTATCGCGTTCCTGCGGTGGCTCACACTCGATTCGGATAGAGACAAGCCGATTGGAGGAAGCTTTGTCCTTCTCCGGAATTGCGCGCTTTGCCTCTGTCGGGCGAGCCCCCTGTTGAGCCGAGACCTGACCAATTCGCACCTGCCAGCCACCCTCGATCGCCTCGACCTGATAGGGCTGCCTGCCGCGCATGGTGACGACCACGCGCACACGCGGTGGGTTGTTGCTGAACCAGCCATAGCGTAGATAGGTGGTGACGGGCGTAGTGAAGCGCGTTTCCTGACGGCGCGTGCCGAGGCGCGCCTTAAAATCCAGCACCAGATAGCGTCCCTGCCAGGTGGAGACGCTGGGACGCGGCACTTGCTCACCACGCACCTGCACAATCGCCTGCCCGTCTTGTTCGAACGCCTTAACAGCCTTGATTTGCTGACCCCATAAGGGTATCAAAGTGAGCAGGGCGAATATCGCTACCCATTCTGATCGCTGGGGGCTTCTCATTGTTGCATCCCTCCTGTTGAATAGTCTGGCGGAACCTTACTCTCTGCGGTCGAGCCGCCGACATGGATGGAAATCGTCCGCTGCCCGTTTTGCAGTGTTAGTTTGCCGCGCTCGATGCGCCGAATGCGCCATCCGTCCTCCAATTTATCGCCCATTTGTACGAAGCGTCGGTTGCCTTCCGAATCTTTGAGGATGGCAATCGTGCGTGGTCCCTGCACGACGCCGACCAGTGTCCAGTTGGGCACAGGGGGTGGCTCGGGCTTCTCTACCTGCTTGACTTCCAGTCCGCCGGGCGCGGGTAGAGCGAGGGGTGGCACAGGCGGCGTGCCCGTGATTGCCCGCACCGGCGACTTGGCACTTGTTTTCGCGGGCTGGGCAACTCGGTTCGGTATGTTCATCACGGCAACGGTGGGACGAAATGGATCGCGCGCGGGGAACGGCGCGAACGACGCGCTCACTTCCGCTTGACCCGAAGGAGTCGTTGACGCAGGGGTGTTCCGCACCTGACCTGACGGGGCAGTACTGCCAGGGCGCGCTGAGGGCTTGTGACCGCTCATCGACCGCCATTGCCAGACCCCCACACTCACCAGAATCAGGCTTAGCACGCCAATCGCAACTCCTTGCTTGGGGCTGAGCTGGTTCGTTTTCACTTCATGGGTTTTTTCCATGTTCCTGCCTCCTGTTTAGAGAGTCGGGCATGTCAGGTGGGGTCAGACGCGGCGGCACAGCACCTTGCGGAAAGATGAACGCCTTCACGGTCATCCGAATATCCAGATCGGGGTTCGCATTTTGCTGTTCGGGCTTGAGTTTCGCCTGCGCGTTGAGCGTCTGCACCGCCAAGATTTTAGGGAACTCATCGAGCTGCTTGAGAAAACTCATCAGCGACCAGAACTTGCCTTGCAAGTTGATTTCGATGAGCTGCTCCTCATAGGCTTTTTTAGCAGGCGGCTGGTTATTCGCCTGCTGATTGGATTGGTTCTGTGTTGCCTGTGTGTTCTGGTTGTTTTGCTGCGGGCGGATGGCGACGATTTTCATCTCGAGTCGCCGGGCGGTCTGCTCGACCTGTTTGAGCATGGTAGGGATATAAGCGGCTTGCGAAACACCCTCTTCCAGAAAGTGCAGTTCGCGTTGGGCGTTCTCCAGCTGCTGCTGCAACAGGCGCAGTTGTTGGGGTGCCTGACGCGCCTGTTCCAACTGTTTCTGGCGTTCCGCCATCTGCCGCTGCGTCTCCTGCAGGAAGCTGAACGGCAAGTAGATGCTGCCGACGCTGACGACCAGCAGGACGAGCAGCCCCATACTAAGCAGCCGGGCAACTTGTTCGAAGCGCTGAGTGCGTCGACTAAGAGCCACTGGTGCCACCTCCTGAAGGGGATTGGGGAGCCGCGGTGCCTTTGACCTGGGCGGTAATCTGGAACTCCACGGTGCTGCCCTCCTCGTCCAGCATGCGCTCCTGGGTGTAATCGAGGCGTATATTTTCGAGGTCGGCTTGCTGATTGAGGCGCAACATCAAATCGCCTACCGCCTGCTGGCTGGAGGCGATGCCTTTGATGACGACCTCCATCGGCTTTTTGGGGTCGTTGCGCTTGCCAAACTCCACACTGGTCAGGTAGCAGGCTGGAGGAGTGTGTAGGCTGAGGTGTTGTAACAGTTGTTGCCAGCGTCCGGTCTCCTTGCGGGCGGTCTGCAGCGTGCTGATTTGAGGTTGCAACGCGCTCAGCTCCTGTTGCGTCTGCTGTACCGCATGCATCGCAGGGGTCAAGCGCACCAGCTCCTCCTGCATGCGTGCGCTCTGCATTTGCAGGTAGCCCGTATAGAGGATGAGTGCGCCCCAGCCACCGGCTGCCATGGCAATCAATCCGAACCAGACCAGCCCCAGCAGCCGGATACGCCTTTCCAGCCTCCGGCGATGCTGAAGTTCCTGCTCGATGAGATTAATAACCGGCATCAAATCACCTCCAGCGATTCCTCGCTCCGCTCAGAATAACCCCCTGCGACAGGTTCAAGCCGCCTGGGTTTCGAGGGGCGCCTCGGTCAGGGCAAATGGGTATTGTTGCTCCAGGGGAGCAAGAGCGGTGCCCAGCGCCACGACCCACTGGGCGCCCTGCTCGCGCTGGTCAGGATGAACCTGCTCCGCTTGCAGGTAGACCGAATCCTGTTCGAATGGGTTGAACAACTGGGTGGGGATACCCAATCGATGCTCGAAGTAGGGTGCGATACCCCGCATCAGCGCACCGCCACCCGTTAAGACCAGTGTCTCGATGCGCCCCTCATGCGCGTTCTTCGCCTGCACCTGCGATTGATAGTAGTTCAGCGAGCGGCGAATCTCACGAATAAGTTCGTCCAAAATCGGTTGCACCAGTCGGAGCGGCGGGTTTTCCTGCGGTGTGCCAGTCTGCAGCAACTCTTCCAGATGGAGGGCACGCTTAACATGGTTCACTTCCTCATCCGAGAAGTGGAAGTAGCCTTTCAATGCGGCGGTTAGTGTCTCGCCCGCGATGGGGATATAGCGCGTAAGGGCAAGGGTGCCGCGTCGCACCACGCTGATTTGGGTATGGTTGCCCCCAATATCCAGCAGCGCGAATACATAAGGCATGCGATCCTGCCACAGAGCATGCACTGTGCGCAAGCTGGCAAACGGCTGAATCTCGACCAGTTCCACCTCCACGCCTGCGTGCTCGATCGTGCTCATCACGCTGTCCACCGTGGAGCGCGGCGCAGCGACCAGCAACACTTCTAAGTAATCTTCTGCGCTGTGCAGGATTTCGAAGCCGATGAGATGCTCTTCCGTGGCGGAGGGCAAGTAGCGTGCCGCCTCGAACTGTATCGACTTGCGCAGTACCTCAGGGGTCATCGGCGGTAAACGCACGGGACGCGCTGTGGTCTGCGGACCACCCACCGCGACGAGTGCCGATCGCGGACGCACGCCTGCCTGATGAAGTGCCGTGCGCAAGGCACGCGCCACTGTATCGGGTTCCAACACTAACCCTTCACGGAGGGCATTGGGTGGCAAGGGTACTTCGAGGAGACGCTCCACCGTAAACCCGCTCGGGGTGAGCGTTCCAATACAGAGCTTCAGGCTTGTGCTGCCCATATCCATTGCCAGAATCGGTTTGTTCCTACGCGGCATGACTCTCCTCCTTCTGGGGCTCTGAATGGTGGCTGCTGAACTCACTGGCTTTTTGAAGCAACATCCATTCGTCCAGCGCATTTTTCAGGAACCGCCACCGCCCATCAACCTTAAACGCAGGGATCACACCCTGTTCAGCCAACACCTCCAGCTCCGCCTTGCGCAAGCGCAGGTAGTGCGCTGCCTCTTGCAGGGTCATCACGGGGTGAATGGTGCGTGCCAGCCAGCCAAGTAAATCATGAAGCTGCTGGTTGGTGAGCCGCACTTCGAAATGTACCGTTTGCAGCTGCTGGGCGTCGGGCGTTGCCCCCGCTTTGTCTGAAATGGACTCATCGCCGAGCGAGTAGGATACTACCCGTCGCTCTGGCTGCGACGCACGCGGCTGCTGTGAGGCTTTCCGAATGGCATCGACCAGATTCATATCACCACTCCTTGCCTTCGAAGTCCATAATCACGCTGTGCATCAGGAAGCCGTCGATCTGGTTGGCTCGCTCCGCCATTCCAATCATCAGCGCGTTATCGGCGAGTTGGCAGATCAAGCGCGGGTAGCCCCCCGTGTATTGGTAGAGTTCATACAGGGCGTCGGGCGTGAAGGGGATACGCTCGCCCGCATAGCCCGCCGTGCGCAAGCGAAACTCGATCATCGCGGCGGTCTCCTGCTGGTCTAACGGCTTCAATTGATGGCGTACCGCCAGCCGCTGCTTGAGGGCAGGAACGCGCTCAATCTTTTTGCGCAGCTCCAGTTGACCCAGTAGCAACAAGCTCATTAAAAACTGGTCATTCATCTGACAGTTGAGTAGCAGGCGCAGCTCCTCAAAGGTAGCGGGTGAACGGATGAGATGTGCCTCGTCCACAATCAGCACCACCCGCTGCCCATGCTCATAGAGCTGAATCAGGTGATCGAAAAGGTTCTGCACCAACACCTGCCGATTGCGATTCTGGGTGGGGATGCCCAGCTGATGCAAAATTTCCTGCAGCAACTGGATGGGGGTCAGCACGGGGTTCACAATCAGCACGATTTTATACTCCACTGGGTCGAGCAGTTCCAGCAGTTTGCGGCTGAGCGTGGTCTTGCCCAGCCCAATATCGCCCACCAACATGCCCGCGCCCCGATTGCGCGTAATGGTGTAATGCAGCATCACCAGCGCGTCCTCGTGTTCCTTGCTCATGTACAGGAAACGCGGATCGGGCGTGAGCGTGAACGGTGGCTCCACTAAACCCCAATACGCCTCATACATGCGCTCTGCCTCCCTGTCTTACCTGGCGAGTAGAACTGACTGCCACGCGCTACTCACCGTTCGCGCTTTGATTATCGGCAAAATGGCGGGGATTTTGCAGGAAAGGACCCTGCTGCGCCTAATATATCTCTTTGTGCAGCGGCAGTCGACTTGGCAGGCAGGTGCAGCAAAGATAGACATCACGCCCGACATCCAGAGAATTCGGGTGCAGTTGGGTGGGTATGGTGCGCGGCTCAATATGCCGCCGACCGGCGTGCATGACCCTCTCTATGCCCGTGCGTTGGCGTTGCAAGTGGGCAGCCAACAGGCGGTCATCGTCGCGCTGGATCACCTCCTTGTGCCCGGGAGTTTGACCCGTGAGGTGCTGAAGGCGACGGGTTTGCAACCGCACCAACTCTTTCTGGCTGCCAGCCACACACACTGTGCCCCCGACGCGATGGGCATGAACGAGCGAATGCGCTTCCCTATTCCGGGGGTGGCGACCTTTGTGCCGGAGTTTTTGCGCTTCACGGCGGCACGAGTAAGCGAAGCGATTCGGCAAGCACAGGCACGCATGCAACCGGCACGCCTTGCTCTCTATGCCGAGCCTCTCCCAGGGCTGAACCGCAATCGGCGCGGGCGCAATATCACCGACCCCACGATGACCGTCGCGCGGATTAACACCCCGACGAACAAGCCGATCGCCGTGCTGGTCGTCTATGCGGCACACCCCACCATCTATTCCCACACCATGATGGAGGTATCGGCTGAGTTTCCTGGCGTGCTGCAGAACGGGCTGGAAGCCGTACTGGGCAATGAGGCAGTGGCGCTCTATCTGAACGGGGCGCAGGGCGATGTGTCGCCCGTTGCCGATGAGGGCAAAACAGAGCACGAGCGCGTACAGCGCTACGGCAACCGCTTGAAGAATGACGCGTTGCGCCTGTTGCAAAGCGTGAAACCGACCAAGCCACGCCTCTTGGCTCACCAGCAGATGGTGACGCTGCCACCACCGCGCCCGCACCCAGAGTTCCAGCAATCGGCCGGGCGTGAATACAAAGTGCCCGAAAGCCTGCTGAACGAGCTGGTGCGCCAGATTGTACCGCCACAAGCGCCTGTGTCGTTACTTGCACTGGGCGAGCTGCTGCTGGTCGGCTTTCCAGGGGAACCCATCACCGCGCTGGGGCTGGAGGCGCGACGCATCGGGCAGGCACAGGGTTTTCGGTATGTTGCCCCAGTCGCGCTGGTCAACGAGTGGATCGGCTACATCCTCACGCGCGAGGAGTATGAAAAGGGTGGCTACGAGGCAACCGTCTCTTTCAACGGCGCGGAGCTGGGTGAAACCATCATGGCGGGCGTGCAGAAGGGAGCGCGCGCCATGAAGCGACCTGAAAGTCGCTAAGCCTATCATTCTGAGCGCAACGAAGAGCCTCTATCGGATGGGCGAAAACCTTCGCTAAAAACGCCCTCACGGGAGGCATTGGTTAGCACATCACACTCAGGGTCTGAGTGTGCTAACATCTGGCTGGTGATTGTATACGGTGATTATCTAAATCCCTCTTAGTTTCCTAAGGCTCCCAGTGAACAGGTTCCAGCAGGGGGTTGTTGCTGGGGGCGCGCCCCTCTTTGGCGAGCGGGAGCCATTCACCCTCGATCTCCACGCGCACCACATCGGCGGTGTAGTCGGTGTTCGTGCCCTCTATGCTACTGTTGCTGAAAAAGGCGGAGCCGACACCATAGATGTCGACGGGTGCGCCCTGTGCTTCGAACTCGCGGATGCGCCGCTCGTTGAATCCGCCCGTCGCGACGATTTTAATTTGCCGACACCATTCAGCAGCCCGCATACGCCATTCGGGCGGCAACCCCCACGATTGCCACGCCCTATCCAGGGCCTCGCGCAGCGTGAACATCAAGCGTGGATTGACCCCATAGAGGTCGGGCGAATCGGGCAGGTGCTGCAGGCTCTTGTCGCGTAGCTCGGCAGCTGTATCGACACGGACACCATAGAGGAGGTAGCGCCGTGCGCTCTCCTCATCCTTGCGTTCCACCGCCTGCCGATACCGCTCAAAGAAGGCGCGTGCCACCGCTAAAGCGGTGGGGATACAGTCGTTATCGAAGTCCACCAGGGCAATACGAGGCACATCGGGCGGCAGGATGCGGGCAAACTGCAACATCAATTCCACCGTGTCACCCAGAAAGGTGGCAATCATCGCGTGTGCCACTGTGCCGCCCGCACGACCGTTCCATAGCGATGCTTGCGCAGGAGTGGATACAATGGCAGGAGCCTGCTGCCCAGTATCCGCGTTATAGCGTTGCACCCCGATATAATAGGCGTAGCCGTCGATGGCTTGCGTGGCGGGCAGGTCGAAGCGGGCAGGGAAAAAGAGAATTGGCTTCCCCTGGGATGCTTCCATCATGCGATAGGTGTTCGTCGCGATGCGACTGGCACGGGTCAACACCCCCAGCGTCGGCGTCTCCAGCACAGCGAAGTCGCGATAGCGTCCGCGCACGCGCAGCACAGGCGATACCTGCAGTGGGTTGCCCTCGTAGGGAGCGATGTCACCGTCGTGAACCGCTTCAACTTCCAGTTCGTGTGCCGTGTTAATGAAGGTGTGCTCATCCACCCAGTAGCCTGTGCATTGTTGCAAGATCGCCAGTGCAACATCCACGCCTGCGACCACGGTAAACGGTTGGCGTCGGGGAAACCATTGCATCTCCACGCGCAGGTCGCCTGTGGGCACATGGGGAGTAGGAGCGCGTCCCATCGCAGCGAGGCGAGCCGAGTAGCCCGCAAAGCGATAGCCTTCCTGTGATAGCACGCTCAAAATGCGTGCACCGTTCCAGAAATAGCGGTCTGAATAGTTAGCCTGTCGCAATCCATCCCAATCAAGAAAGCCCAGCCCCGCTGCTTCTAATCGCCTGCCGTCAAATCGGGACATCAAAAAAAGATTATACCTCCCGCGCCATCGAACCTGTTAGATCCCCGCTTAGCCATGCGGGTACAATTTCTCCGTGTGCTACGCCAGGGTAGAGAGGTGATGATCGCATCGCTGCTAACGGGCATAGCAGGCTTCTGAATAAGGCAGGGCATTTAGTTCTGCTACAGGCAAGAGGATGCGACCGATTCCGCTAACAGAGTTGTGGCTGGCACCTGAGGCGACAGTAGAGGGGCTGCAGCGTTTGCTGCATCGCCCTGCGCCACCGCATGCGCTGCTGATTGTGGGCGTGGAGGGGGTAGGCAAGCGCACACTGGCGCGCTCTTTGGCAGCCGCATGGATGTGTCCGAACCACACCTCTGCCGGGCATTGCAACGCCTGTGCGGTCTGCCTGCTCTGGTCGGACGAGGGTCAACATCCTGACCTGCGCACTTTACAGCCCGATCCCGACCAGATTAAGATCGATGCCGTTCGCGAGACGCGCTCGTGGCTGGGCTTTGCCCCTACTGTTGCGCCGTGTCGCTTCGTGATTCTGGAAGAAGCACACAAGTTGAACCCCGCCGCGGCGAACGCGCTGCTCAAAACGCTGGAGGAGCCACCTCCGTACGCCAGTTTCCTGCTCACCGCCCCCGCCACCGATTGGTTGCTGCCCACCATTCGCTCGCGCTGCCGCATCGTGCGATTGGCGACGCTGCCCGTGGATGGGTTGGCATCGCGCTTGCAGGCGCGTTTCGGCCTGGAACCTGAACAGGCACATCGGCTTGCCGAGCTTGCCGAGGGCGCGCCCGGACACGCCCTCCGTTGGGCACAGGGGATGGCAACGAATGTGGGGCGAGAGGTAAATGGTGAGCTGCAGGCGTTGGAAGCGTTGCTGGCTCTCTTTGCGCAGCTGGGGCACGCGCCGCTGGAAGACGCTTTGCGCCTTGCTGAGCAGTTCCGGGAACTGTGCAAGCGGCTGGAGGCAAGCGCACCCGATCGGTCTGCACGGGGCGCACTTGCGATGGGACTGGACTATCTACTGCGCTGGTATCGCGACAGCCTCGCTGTGGAGCTGAAAGGCGATTCGTTGCGGTTCCAAGCATATCGGGAGCCGTTGCTTCAACTCGCTCGCCGTTTCCCACCTGCCAAACGCTTGCAAGACCTCTCGCAGCTGATTGAGGCACGGCGCGCCATTTTGCGCAACGCGAACTTGCAGCTTATCACCGAAACGCTGTTTATCCAGCTGCTCAGCGAGCCATAGGATCAAGCTATCTCCTCACCGCCTTGACACTGGCGTGGTGTGTTCGCAAGATGACGCAGATGCTCCAGCACAATGGCTGCCAGCTCCTCACCGCCTTGACACTCGCGTAGCGCGTTCGCAAGATGATGCAGATACAGGCGATACATCCGAAACCATTGGCAATACGCAAGAGCAATTCGGTTGCGGCTATGCGGAGGGAGTGTGGGATAGCGCGGGCGCATCTCCGCTTTGAGTTGTTCGATCTGCTCGCGATAGGGCATCAGCTCCTGTTCCATCTCACTTTTCAGGTAGTTACACTGACGGGAGAGGGCTTGATAGCGTCGGATCGACACCCACGCCTCTCGCTCCGCTTCAGCAAGTGCAGGAGATGCGGCTGAAGTAGGCAGCGGTTCCTCCATGCGGGCAGCGTTCTGCAGGTTGGAGTCGCCCGCTTCCGTGCTTCGACTCTCAGTTTCGCTCGCACGCTGGAACTGCTCGCGCTCCTGTTGTGTGATGCACGCGGCGACCCAGTGCCCGATGGGCTTATATCGCCCTTCCAAAAAGCCTTCCAGCATAGCGCAGGCGAGCAGGGGCAACATCAGTAGCGCAATCGCCCATAAACCAAGCTGCATCCATCCGCTTGATGAGACGGAGGCTCGCCCTATGCCCAGTAGCAGCCAGCCCCAGAGACCCGCCGTAAGAATGAGCAGCATTAGCCCTGTTCCTATGCTCCATGCGGCGCGATGTGCTTTGCCTTCGTGCCAACCAAACAGGTGGTACAGCTCCGCAATGGTCGCCGTTGCGCCCCACAAAGCGCGTACCCAGAGGTAGGTCAGTGCCACACCGGCCACCAAAGCGAGCACGACCGGCAACGGCTCGCGCAGCGGTTGACCGGGCACAATCAACCCAGTCGTGAGCGACAAAATAAATCCCAATCCCAGCCCGACAAACACCACCAGCACCGCCCAAACGGGTTTGGGAATAAGATAGCCCTGATAGCTGGGCAGATTCTGAGCGTGCATGACCTCGGCAGGCGTGAGAGGAGGGGGCTGTCGAGCGGATACTGCTGACATGGTGGGCAGGCTCTGTTCCGCGGGACCGGCGGAAGACAGCAACTCAGTAGTAGGTATCGTTGGGCTGCCCGGGGAGGGTTCGCTGGTGTCGTCCATTAGCGGGTCGCCACGCAAGTTGATGCCCGCCTGGGCAGCCTTTGTGTAGGCATCCTGCCATGCAGGATAGAGCTGCTCACTTAGCTCGTTTATCTTCGGCTGCCAGCGGGCGCGTATCTGTTCCATCGCACGCTCTACCTCGCGAATTTGGGCGCGAAGAGCATCGTTGCGCTGTTCCGCTTCGCGTCGTTCGGCATGGAAACGCTCGAACTCCTCCTCGCGAATCGCCCGATATCGCTGGTAGGCGCAACGCACCTGTGCCTCGTAGATAGAAATCAGGAGGCGTGCCTTTGCCAAATTAACCCGCTCCAGCACCTCTACGATCGGTTTCCAGCCACTCTGCTCAAAGGGCACATCATCGAAGACAGGCTCCGCAAGCCATCCTTCGTCGGCGTGCCACGGCACATCGCTTTGTCCAGATTCACCAGAGGCATCCATCATTCCAGACCACCCCAGCAGTGTTATACCATGCGGCATTCATGCTCGATGCCGATGAAGTCCCTGTGTGTCAAGTGGAGCTGCTCGGTATCTTCGATGGAGATGGGCGGTGCCAATAGCCCTTTCAAATGGGGTATAATGGTTATATCGGAGGAGCGACGATGAATCGACGAGGATTTACCTTGATAGAGCTGCTGGTGGTAATCGCTATTATCGCGATTTTGGCGGCGATCCTGTTTCCCGTGTTTGCACAAGCGCGTGAGAAGGCGCGTCAGACCATGTGCTTGAGCAACAACAAGCAGGTGGGTATCGCCGCGATGATGTACATTCAGGACTACGATGAGGTTTTTCCCTTCGCAGAGATCGCGATGGAGCCGCCTCCTGGCTTCTGTGGCGGAGGCTATTCCGGCTGTACCTCCATCGGCTTCCTGTATTGGTTGCAACCCTATTCCAAGAGCAATCTCTATTCGCGCTGTCCCAGCACGAAGCAGGTGACCGATTCAACCGCGACGGGTCGGCGCCTGTTGTGTGAGGGGCGTGTAGGCTATGGTGCTGCTTATCCGTCGCCTGCAGGCTACCTGTGGGCATGTGGCTCGCCATGGGTAGTGTCCAGCAAGTCGCTGGCAGCCTTGGATAAGCCTGCCAGCCATGTCTATGTGATGGACGGCATCCCGTCGGGCACCTCCAGCTACCCTCTCTGGCGCGATTACGGCTACTACATGAATGTGGTCTATTCGCCTTTCCCTGCTGCGCAGGGGCTCCAGGTGGGCGCCGCGTTCCATCAGCGTCCACACGGGCGACATATGAAGCTCGTGGTGGTCACCTATGCCGATGGACACAGCAAAGCGACGCCGTTTGAACAGCTCTACGGGCTGCCAGAGAAGGAGTGCGAGCGCGACGACTTCACCTACTGCTCCCGCATCAACCTGGATCCTAACCGCTACCCTGAACTATGGGAGCGCTGGCAATAATCAGCGCAGCGGGGCTGGCATCAGGTCGGTGAGCGCGTCCCACAGGGCGCGGCACATCTGTTCGCATGCCCACCGCGCTCGTGCCTGCCCCTCGGGGCTAAGCTGGTCGAGACGTGTTAGTAGTTTTTCCGCCTCGTGGTGATTGGCGGCATGCACCTCAAAATAGGGGCGCACACCGTCAGGCAGTGCATAATGGCGCGTTAGCCCCTCCAGCTTGGATTGGGCGGTGGCGGGTTGCTGCGCTTCGAAGGCGTAGAGCGCGCCCAGCGCAGTGGCTGGCTCCGCGAACAGCTCGCGTGCGGTCATCACCAGATGGTGCACGGCAGAGCGTTGTGGCATGCCAACCGTCACGCCCAGCGATATAGCAAACTGCGCCCACAGTTCGATATGCTCCTCTTCCTCATGGGCAGTCTCCTCGTCCTGCTGGATGCGCCAGCCTGCAGGTAGCTCGCAGATAAACGCGCCATATTCACGGGCGTAATCGCGCAGCGCGTCTATGGGCAGCGTGCCCCCATTCCATGCCTGATAGAACGGATGCTCCAGCAAGTTCCACCGGGCTATCACCTGATCCAGTTGCTCCTTGATCGTCATCGGTCTCGTCCCTCCATGTGGCAAGGAGTATACCCATATCTGCTGTGGCGTGGGCATCCCATCCTCTCAGCTCGATGAGAGGGGCGCGGCAACCGCGCCCCTCCTCGATAGACACACTGGTTCGGGCAGACACATAGGTCTGCTCCCGACTACAGGCTTTTTAACACCCGCTGCCGAAGTTGAACAGCACCAGCAGCAGGTCACCGTCGTCCACCACTCGGTCACAGTTCACATCCACGCGACCCAAGTTGTCGCCCGTTTGCCCAAAGGCGAACAGCACGGCTAAGAGGTCAGCATCATCCACGCAGCCGTTGTTGTCCACATCGCCGTTATGGGCAACGCAGCAGTCCGCAGGATCACCGCGGTTCGCACCCTGTGCATTGGTCAGCGTGATAGTATAGATACCACCCGCTGCTGTCGAACCTATCCAGCCATTCACTCGATAGGCAGCGTCTGGTCCATCGGGGCAGCGCACGGTATTGAAGGGCGTGTTGTTCCAGATTGTCTGATTCCGACAGCCCAGCGCGTCTCGATTATAGCGACTGATTGCCAGATAATAGACGCCCGCAGGACGCCCCGTTAGACAACCTGATGAGTTGTCGATAGTCGAGAGGGTGCCGCTTGAGTCGTCGTTGAATGCCACACCCTTGCCATCGGGACCAAACAGCCAGAGCTGGGTGTCAAAGCTTGCGCCCCCCACAGTCGTCGCGGTGAACGCTGCAGGGTTGGGCAAGTAGATGGCATACATATCGACATCGTTGTCGCCCAACACGCCGTCGATCACCGACAGGGTGCCGCTCGGCGTGGATTGGGAAGTCTCTGGCAGGTCGCCTGCATCGCCTATCTCCAACAGCACATGCAGCGTGCATTCCGAACGGCTCCAACTGAACTGGTCGTTTGAGGGGCAATAGTTGAACTCGACAGTAATAGGGTGATTGCTACCCGGGCTGAAGCTATTCGGGATGGTGTAGTTGAGTTGGGCGACGCCGGAGCTGTTGGTGGTCGCACTGCCCACATAGTTGCCGTCCACATAGAAGTCGACGGGGGCGTTGGCGATGCCGGCGTTGGTGTCGGTGCGAGTAAGCGTTGCGCTGAGCGTGACGGGCATTCCGCGCCGCTCAGCAGCATTGGCGCAGCTGAGCGCGCTGCGCACCTTGTTCAGCGTGATCTCATGTGCGGAGGTCATCCATGTGCCAGGGCGCGCATGTTCACCCGCTAACCAGACCGTGCGAAAGTCACAGGGGTCTAACTGCGAGCCAGAGTAGTCGCCCCAGCGATTGGCGGTGGAGCCTTGCCCTGCTACTCCGCTACCAAAGCGCAAGCCAATGCTTGGTCCGATACTACCACTGCTGTTCAGCCACTCGTAGACCGCGAAGGTCACATAGTAGGGACTGCCGGCATCCCCGTTGGAAATGTTCAGTCCCAACGCCATGTCCTCATCGCGCGTCGCTTCCAGCGTGGGGAAGAAACCGTCGTAAGCGACCCCGAACCACAGTAGGGCGTCGCGTAGTGCCGTGTTGTTCGACACATCGAGGCGATAGTACTTGGAGCCGACTGCAGAGCCAGAAGACACGCCCACATGGTGGCAGGTGTAGAGATAGGGATAGTTCAGGCGCGATTTGTCGGTGATACGGCAATCTACTGTCCACAGTACCCGTCCTCTGCCTGGCTCACGGGCATCAGGCGGGGGCGAATAGGAACCAACCCCGATATCCGCCTGAAGAACTAAGTTGGGCGTGCCTGTGCCCCGATGCCATGCTGTCGGGTTCTCGATGCGATACACACGCACATAGTTGCCGCCTCCACCAGGAATCTGCGCCCAGTAGTGCTGGCGAGGAGTTACCAGCACCCGATAGCCCTGGGCTGGCGCCACTGTGGGGGGCAGGTCCCAGAAATCGTACCAAGCAGCATTCGCACCACTGTAGATCTGGTCCTTCCAGAGGATACGCACCTTCGCGTAGCGGAAGCCGCCGCCCACATTGTACATATTCCCAGCAAGGTAGACCGCCTCGTTGTCATAGCCCAGATGCGGAAAGTCCACCCACTGATTCCTGTCGGTGCTGCCATCGAGGCGTGCGTTGAAGTTGTAAACCCACCAGGTGCCATGGGGATTCGCATCGTCGGAAATCATGAGCGTCCACCAGGAACCCTGCGAACTGTTGGAACCTCGCGAGCGCAGGTAAAGGATCAGGAACCGCCCGTTCCAAGGGTCATACACTGCGCGTGGGTCGAACATGAAATCGGTGGTGTTCAGAAAGGTCTGGATGTCCACCCGATACTGTTGGTTGCCGTTGCGGTCGTAGATCGCCCAGTCGTCGTTGGTCACCATGACCACATGGCTTGGACCCACCGCAATGTTCGTATCGGGTGGAGTGAGGTCGTTCGGACCGATGGCATCGAACCAGCGGAAGGCATCCAAGGCTTGTGGGTAGAAGTCGCTGATGGAGGGCTGAAAGATTTGCGCGGCGGTCGAATCGCCGGGGATGCGCTCTGTTTCTACCTCGTGGCGAGGTGCTTCACGCTGACGAAACGGTTCACGCAGCGGCGGCTGCGCCGGGAACCACTCGGTAGACACGCGGAGAGGCATCACCCATCCAGGAGAACCACCTTGCCGGGACGGGTCATGCGGAATGCCCGCAAACGCCGCGGGCGGCAGATCAATCAGTTGGCGCTCGCCATCAGCAGAACGGATTTCTCCCTTCTGATCAGCAAGACCATGCATCGCAATGCTACAAACTACCAGCGCACTCGTTAGGAGCGCACGACCACACTGCATGCGATAGTTCACCGTTTTTCTCCTTTGGACGCCGTTGTGATCGCGTCCATGACTATTATACCCCAAACATTCCACCTGCGTTCGCCAGGGGGGCTTGAGCCTAAAGTTCCCATACCAGCGGGATGCCCTGGGAACGCAGCAGGGCTTGATACTCGCTCAGCAGCGCGGGGGTTTCATACACTTGATGCGGCTCCACTCCACGCAGCAAACAGAACGCCGTTAGCAAACCTGCCGACTCGCCGATATTCCATTCCACCGGGTGCAGTCGATAGCAGCCGTTGGTGATGTGGGTCGTGCCGATGTTTTTGCAAGCAGGCAACAGATTGCGCACCCGTACGGGGAGCAGCGCACCTAACGGTATCTGGAACGGCAGCGCGTCGATGTCCAGATAGGGGTCGCCTCCAGTGCTGGGGTGCAGGTCGATGCGGTAGTGCCCGATGCCGACGCTATCGGCAAATGGCTCCGCAAGTTTTTCGCCTGGGCGACAGTCCGCGCACACATGGGGCTCACAAATAGTGAATCGTGCTCTGATTCGGCGCGATTCGCGGATATATGGCATCTTCGCGAAGCCGTCGGGCGTGCCCGTTATATCGGGGCGCAGGTACAGTCCCGGATAGCCCACCCCACCGTCGGGGCGCGGCGCTTCCGTCTGCAACCAGTACAGCAGGCACTCGGATAGCTCGCGCGCACCCTGCCAGTGCTGCAACGCTTCCTGTGCCGACACCTCAAACAGCGGACCCAGAAAGTAATCATTTTGGGGGCAGTTCACGATAGTCACGGGCAACGGCGCGATTTCCGAAGGATAAAGCGTCGGGTTAGTAGTTTTTCCGCCTCGTGGTGATTGGCGGCATGCACCTCAAAATAGGGGCGCACACCGTCAGGCAGTGCATAATGGCGCGTTAGCCCCTCCAGCTTGGATTGGGCGGTGGCGGGTTGCTGCGCTTCGAAGGCGTAGAGCGCGCCCAGCGCAGTGGCTGGCTCCGCGAACAGCTCGCGTGCGGTCATCACCAGATGGTGCACGGCAGAGCGTTGTGGCATGCCAACCGTCACGCCCAGCGATATAGCAAACTGCGCCCACAGTTCGATATGCTCCTCTTCCTCATGGGCAGTCTCCTCGTCCTGCTGGATGCGCCAGCCTGCAGGTAGCTCGCAGATAAACGCGCCATATTCACGGGCGTAATCGCGCAGCGCGTCTATGGGCAGCGTGCCCCCATTCCATGCCTGATAGAACGGATGCTCCAGCAAGTTCCACCGGGCTATCACCTGATCCAGTTGCTCCTTGATCGTCATCGGTCTCGTCCCTCCATGTGGCAAGGAGTATACCCATATCTGCTGTGGCGTGGGCATCCCATCCTCTCAGCTCGATGAGAGGGGCGCGGCAACCGCGCCCCTCCTCGATAGACACACTGGTTCGGGCAGACACATAGGTCTGCTCCCGACTACAGGCTTTTTAACACCCGCTGCCGAAGTTGAACAGCACCAGCAGCAGGTCACCGTCGTCCACCACTCGGTCACAGTTCACATCCACGCGACCCAAGTTGTCGCCCGTTTGCCCAAAGGCGAACAGCACGGCTAAGAGGTCAGCATCATCCACGCAGCCGTTGTTGTCCACATCGCCGTTATGGGCAACGCAGCAGTCCGCAGGATCACCGCGGTTCGCACCCTGTGCATTGGTCAGCGTGATAGTATAGATACCACCCGCTGCTGTCGAACCTATCCAGCCATTCACTCGATAGGCAGCGTCTGGTCCATCGGGGCAGCGCACGGTATTGAAGGGCGTGTTGTTCCAGATTGTCTGATTCCGACAGCCCAGCGCGTCTCGATTATAGCGACTGATTGCCAGATAATAGACGCCCGCAGGACGCCCCGTTAGACAACCTGATGAGTTGTCGATAGTCGAGAGGGTGCCGCTTGAGTCGTCGTTGAATGCCACACCCTTGCCATCGGGACCAAACAGCCAGAGCTGGGTGTCAAAGCTTGCGCCCCCCACAGTCGTCGCGGTGAACGCTGCAGGGTTGGGCAAGTAGATGGCATACATATCGACATCGTTGTCGCCCAACACGCCGTCGATCACCGACAGGGTGCCGCTCGGCGTGGATTGGGAAGTCTCTGGCAGGTCGCCTGCATCGCCTATCTCCAACAGCACATGCAGCGTGCATTCCGAACGGCTCCAACTGAACTGGTCGTTTGAGGGGCAATAGTTGAACTCGACAGTAATAGGGTGATTGCTACCCGGGCTGAAGCTATTCGGGATGGTGTAGTTGAGTTGGGCGACGCCGGAGCTGTTGGTGGTCGCACTGCCCACATAGTTGCCGTCCACATAGAAGTCGACGGGGGCGTTGGCGATGCCGGCGTTGGTGTCGGTGCGAGTAAGCGTTGCGCTGAGCGTGACGGGCATTCCGCGCCGCTCAGCAGCATTGGCGCAGCTGAGCGCGCTGCGCACCTTGTTCAGCGTGATCTCATGTGCGGAGGTCATCCATGTGCCAGGGCGCGCATGTTCACCCGCTAACCAGACCGTGCGAAAGTCACAGGGGTCTAACTGCGAGCCAGAGTAGTCGCCCCAGCGATTGGCGGTGGAGCCTTGCCCTGCTACTCCGCTACCAAAGCGCAAGCCAATGCTTGGTCCGATACTACCACTGCTGTTCAGCCACTCGTAGACCGCGAAGGTCACATAGTAGGGACTGCCGGCATCCCCGTTGGAAATGTTCAGTCCCAACGCCATGTCCTCATCGCGCGTCGCTTCCAGCGTGGGGAAGAAACCGTCGTAAGCGACCCCGAACCACAGTAGGGCGTCGCGTAGTGCCGTGTTGTTCGACACATCGAGGCGATAGTACTTGGAGCCGACTGCAGAGCCAGAAGACACGCCCACATGGTGGCAGGTGTAGAGATAGGGATAGTTCAGGCGCGATTTGTCGGTGATACGGCAATCTACTGTCCACAGTACCCGTCCTCTGCCTGGCTCACGGGCATCAGGCGGGGGCGAATAGGAACCAACCCCGATATCCGCCTGAAGAACTAAGTTGGGCGTGCCTGTGCCCCGATGCCATGCTGTCGGGTTCTCGATGCGATACACACGCACATAGTTGCCGCCTCCACCAGGAATCTGCGCCCAGTAGTGCTGGCGAGGAGTTACCAGCACCCGATAGCCCTGGGCTGGCGCCACTGTGGGGGGCAGGTCCCAGAAATCGTACCAAGCAGCATTCGCACCACTGTAGATCTGGTCCTTCCAGAGGATACGCACCTTCGCGTAGCGGAAGCCGCCGCCCACATTGTACATATTCCCAGCAAGGTAGACCGCCTCGTTGTCATAGCCCAGATGCGGAAAGTCCACCCACTGATTCCTGTCGGTGCTGCCATCGAGGCGTGCGTTGAAGTTGTAAACCCACCAGGTGCCATGGGGATTCGCATCGTCGGAAATCATGAGCGTCCACCAGGAACCCTGCGAACTGTTGGAACCTCGCGAGCGCAGGTAAAGGATCAGGAACCGCCCGTTCCAAGGGTCATACACTGCGCGTGGGTCGAACATGAAATCGGTGGTGTTCAGAAAGGTCTGGATGTCCACCCGATACTGTTGGTTGCCGTTGCGGTCGTAGATCGCCCAGTCGTCGTTGGTCACCATGACCACATGGCTTGGACCCACCGCAATGTTCGTATCGGGTGGAGTGAGGTCGTTCGGACCGATGGCATCGAACCAGCGGAAGGCATCCAAGGCTTGTGGGTAGAAGTCGCTGATGGAGGGCTGAAAGATTTGCGCGGCGGTCGAATCGCCGGGGATGCGCTCTGTTTCTACCTCGTGGCGAGGTGCTTCACGCTGACGAAACGGTTCACGCAGCGGCGGCTGCGCCGGGAACCACTCGGTAGACACGCGGAGAGGCATCACCCATCCAGGAGAACCACCTTGCCGGGACGGGTCATGCGGAATGCCCGCAAACGCCGCGGGCGGCAGATCAATCAGTTGGCGCTCGCCATCAGCAGAACGGATTTCTCCCTTCTGATCAGCAAGACCATGCATCGCAATGCTACAAACTACCAGCGCACTCGTTAGGAGCGCACGACCACACTGCATGCGATAGTTCACCGTTTTTCTCCTTTGGACGCCGTTGTGATCGCGTCCATGACTATTATACCCCAAACATTCCACCTGCGTTCGCCAGGGGGGCTTGAGCCTAAAGTTCCCATACCAGCGGGATGCCCTGGGAACGCAGCAGGGCTTGATACTCGCTCAGCAGCGCGGGGGTTTCATACACTTGATGCGGCTCCACTCCACGCAGCAAACAGAACGCCGTTAGCAAACCTGCCGACTCGCCGATATTCCATTCCACCGGGTGCAGTCGATAGCAGCCGTTGGTGATGTGGGTCGTGCCGATGTTTTTGCAAGCAGGCAACAGATTGCGCACCCGTACGGGGAGCAGCGCACCTAACGGTATCTGGAACGGCAGCGCGTCGATGTCCAGATAGGGGTCGCCTCCAGTGCTGGGGTGCAGGTCGATGCGGTAGTGCCCGATGCCGACGCTATCGGCAAATGGCTCCGCAAGTTTTTCGCCTGGGCGACAGTCCGCGCACACATGGGGCTCACAAATAGTGAATCGTGCTCTGATTCGGCGCGATTCGCGGATATATGGCATCTTCGCGAAGCCGTCGGGCGTGCCCGTTATATCGGGGCGCAGGTACAGTCCCGGATAGCCCACCCCACCGTCGGGGCGCGGCGCTTCCGTCTGCAACCAGTACAGCAGGCACTCGGATAGCTCGCGCGCACCCTGCCAGTGCTGCAACGCTTCCTGTGCCGACACCTCAAACAGCGGACCCAGAAAGTAATCATTTTGGGGGCAGTTCACGATAGTCACGGGCAACGGCGCGATTTCCGAAGGATAAAGCGTCGGGTTCACAATCTGCCGATAGCTGAACAAGGCAGGCGTGCCCTCCTCGCCAAAAAGGCTCCAGCGACGCGGCTGCCCCGTGATGGGGTGGATATCGACCCAACCAAGCAGCGGACCTGGCCAGAAAGGGGGTTGAAAGGTGCGCCACCATGCATAGCGGGCGGGCTTGGCAATCGTGTGGTTGCCTTTTGGGTCATACGCCATCGCGAAGCACCAGGTGACCGCCTGCATATTGAGCGGTTGAGGTTCAGGCTTGGCGTGGGGTTCACCCGTTTCACGCTGCGATTCAGCCCCTGTGACATACTCCACACCCCCCAGCGGCAATAGCTCGCCCGTCTCCGTCGCATCCAGAATATAGTCGGCATAGATAACAACCTCTGTGTTTCCCTCCGCCCATTGGAACCGCACCGCCCGAACAAAATCGCCTTCGGTCAACACTTCGACAGGGTGCATATGGTGCCACACTTTCAGCCAGCCTGCCATCTGGGGATAGGCGAGCATCGCGTTCAGCACGGCAAGGGCGACCTTCGGCTCATGGCACAGGCGGCTGACCCACCCACCGCCGGGGTTCAAATGAGGGTCGGCCCGCGCGGCGTTGGTCAAGGGGTAGTAGCGTCGGTAGTGGTCGCGCACCGCCTCTCGAAAGGCGCGGTAGCGACGCGTGCAGCCCTGTTGTTCGATCCAGCGATGCTCGTCGGGCGGCACCGCTTGCACCGTGAGCTGTCCGCCAAGCCAGTCGCTCTCTTCGGTGAGGATGGTGGGGATGCGCAGCGACGACGCCGCCATCGCCGCCGCACATCCCCCCAACCCCCCGCCGACGATGAGAAGGCTTGTGCGAAGCTCAGGCATGCACTTATCGCCCGATCACCGTTGGGATGGTGCAGAGGGTGAAGGTCGAGTCGCCAGCGCGATAGGTTAGCTCGGCAAAGAGGGCGAGGTTCGCATCTTGCGGCAGTTCGATGGTCGCCACCCATTCGCGCCCTTCTCGGCTCGCCTCCACCGGCTCCCAGCGCGACGGGCGGAAGTCCAGCGTGTTGGAATGCGCCACCCACACCTGCACTTTCTCCGGAGGGCGGTCCGTCCGAACCGTGTAGCGCACACGATTATTCTCGCGTGCGGCTTTGCCCTCGATACGGCGCGGGAACTCCAGCTCGCCAACCACTGATAGATAGAACGCTGTCATGCTGTTCAGCACGCGCTCGTAATCGCCTAACCCATGCCCGCCGTTGGGCACATAGAGCGCGTATTTGCGTGTGGAAGGCAGGTCGTTGAAATAGAACTGCGCCGCGTCGATGACCCAGTAGGGGTCATTCGCGCCGTTAATGATAAGAATCGGCATCGTGTACCGCTCGCGGTAGAAGTAGGGATCGACCATCGAGACCAGCTTGCGTCCGCGCTCGGTGTTCATCATCTCCATCAGATTGCGCTCCGAATATTCGGAGATTTGCTCGCTGTATTTGCCCCAAGTTTTGAGCTGGTGGGGCATCTGGGCGAAAAAGTTGAGGTTATCGAACACCATCGGGGCGATGGCACGCACGCGTTTGTCGACGGCAGCCGTCAGCCATGTGGTCCAGCCGCGCTTGGATGCGCCCGTCACTGTGAAATTTTTGATTCGAACGCCCCACTCCTTTTGGGCGAACGCTTGGATGGTGTCCATCGCGCGCACGGCAGCTTTGACCATCGGAAAGAGCAGCGGCCAGGTCTCATCGCCTGTGTCGGCATACTGCACAAAGGTGTGCGCGATGAGGTTGTCTTCCACGAGGTCGGGTCGGATAAGGGGCTGGTTCGGCACATCGTGCAGCACGGCGGCAATCGCGCCCACGCGCTCGGCAGCCCGCGCGATGAGTTGCAGCTCGCTACGCCCATCGCCACTACCCGTAATGTAGAGAATCGCCGTTTCAGGGTGGCGCAGTGCAGGCGGCTTCACGATGCGCAGGCGGTGACGCCAAGTGAATTCGCGCCATTTTTGCGAAATCATCGTGATCTCCACGAACTGGCTGTTCAGCACCTTGCCCTCCACCGTTTTGCTCCAGTCGTAGGGCGAATCGGACTTCACATAGCCAGGCAAATCGGCCGCTGTGCCGATGGCCATCCCGATCAGAATTCCAAGCCATAGGAGCGTTTGTCGCATCGTTGTTCCCTCCGTTCCCCTGATGGGGTATATATAGAGATTACCATGCCAGAGATCCTGATGACGCGCGAGGGCTATGAGCGACTGAAAAAAGAGTTGGAGGAGTTGAAGACGGTCAAGCGACGCGAAATAGCGGAGCGACTACGCCATGCGCGCTCGCTGGGCGACCTGAGTGAGAACTTCGATTATCAGGACGCGCGTCGCCAGCAGGCGATGCTGGAAGGGCGCATTCGCGACCTGGAGCATGTACTACAGCGGGCGCGTGTGGTGGATCGCCCTGACCATGCGGGCGAGGTGGTGCATCTCGGCTCGCGGGTGCGTTTGCGTGACTTAGATAGCGGACGCGAGCGCGCGATTACGCTGGTTGGCTCCTTTGAAGCGGACCCCTTGCAAGATCGCATCTCCATCGTCTCGCCGCTGGGTGAAGCGCTGTTAGGCAAGTCGGCAGGCGACGAAGTGGAGGTACAGACGCCCAAAGGCATCGTGCGCTACCGAATCGAGGCGGTGGAATAATGTATCGATCTTGGACGCTGCAATCGGACCGAATCCCAGAGGTGCTGATGATGAATCGCGAAACAATTTTTGGGCGCTGCATGCGCTGAAACGCCTCATCCTTCCTCTTGGAAGAAATTCTGGGGGTATAACCCCCCATGTAGCAGGAAAGGCACGGCGAGCGATGAATCTCATTCCAACGGAGGCAATGCGATGGCACGGGTAACTTTGTTAATCGGGCTGACGAATGGGCTGGAGATCGACTGCCCTATCGATTCGCGCGAGGCGGCGGAACAGGTGTTGAACCAGTTGCGCACTTCGGAAGATCTGGTGCGTCTGCCTGGCGTCTGCTATGTGCGCCACTCTGGCTCCAGCGAGCTGGGTGCGCGTGGCATCGTGGATGTCCATCCTCAGCATGTGACCTACACTCAGATCCTGGGGGTAGAGGATTAGGCGGGTGGTCTAACGCCCCGTGTGTCCGAAACCGCCCTCGCCCCGTTCCGATTCGGGCAGCTGTTCCCGTTCATCCCATTCAATCTGGGCGACGGGCGCGACCACCAGCTGGGCGATTCGGTCGCCTCGGTGAATGATAAAGGGCTCAGTGCCCCAGTTAATCAAGATTACGCGGATTTCGCCCCGATAGTCGCTGTCGATCGTGCCGGGGCTGTTCACCATGCCGATGCCGTGCTGCAGGGCAAGCCCACTGCGGGGACGGATCTGCGCTTCATAGCCGGGCGGTAAAGCGATGCGGATGCCGGTGGGGATTAGGCGTCGCTCGCCTGGTGGCAGCACGACGGGTTCCTTCACCGCGGCGTATAAATCTACCCCCGCCGAGCCGGAGGTGCGATAACTCGGCAGGGGTAGGTCGCGCGCTTCTGGCTCACGCCAGATAGCGACACGAACACGAAGATTGCGCCCTACTTGCCACTCATCGTTTGCCATGCGCTACTTCTCAACCTGCTCTTTGCCCTCTTTCACGGCGGGCGGGATTTTGGGCAAGCGCACATAGAAGGTAGAGCCGACGCCTACCTCGCTCTCCACCCAGATCTGCCCACCATGAATGACCTCCACCAAGTGCTTCACCAGATAGAGACCCAGCCCCGTGCCATACTGCTTGCGCGTGTCGCTGGTATCCACTCGATGGAACTTCTCGAAGATTTTGCCCAGATGCTCCTTCGGGATACCCATCCCTTGGTCGGACACATAGAAGATGATATGGTCTGGGTCTTCTTCCCATGCTTTGACGCGGATCTCGCCCCCGTTCGGTGAGTATTTAATTGCATTACTGAGCAGGTTCGTGAGGATTTGATCCAGCTTGTCCTCGTCAGCAATAATGTGTGGCAGATCGGGGGGCACATCGTGAATAATTGTATGCTTGGTGGTGGCAGCTCGCTGAATGGTGACCACCTTCTGCGAGAGCTTGTAGAAGTCCACCTCTTTATAGACAGGCTTGAGCGATTCACCCGCCTCAATTCGGGCGATGTTCAGTAGGTCGTTAATCAGGCGGGTCAAGCGATCGGTCTCCTGATCGATAATCGTGTAGAACTCGCGCCGCTCTTCGGGTGAGAAGGCGTCTTCGGGATCCATCAGCAGGGTGGAGATGAATCCCTTGATCGCGGTAAGTGGCGTGCGTAACTCGTGCGAGACGGTTGCCACGAACGCCGACTTCATGCGCTCCAGATTGCGGATCTCGGTGATGTCGTTGAAAATCATCACCGTGCCCATCGGTTTTTGGTCCTCGCCGCGCACGATGGCGTTCTGCACCTGATAGATATGCTCCTTGCCATCCAGATGCACAGTGAGTTCGACCAGTTCGCCCTCCCGCTCTTCTTCCAGGGCGGCGCGCACCATGTTGCGCACCGTTTCGTTGGGGATGATCTCTTGATAGGGCTTGCCCAGCACATCGGGTCCCAGCCCGAAGATAAGGCGGGCAGCGGCGTTCATCTGGTTGATGCGCCCGTTTTGATTCACCAGCAGTAGCCCTGCACGCAGGCTCTCGATAGTATGCACCAGCTCCTCTTTCTCTTCGAGGATGGCTTGATAGAGGCGCATGCCTGCGATCACGGCGGCGGCGTTGCGTGCCATTCGCTCCAGCAGGCGTACATCCTCGTCGATGAAGTGCCCGCCGCGCATCTTGTTGAAAGCGTGCAGCACGCCAATCGTTTGGCGATCGATCACGCGGTTCTCCTCGTCGCGCTTTTCCAAGATGAGCGGCACGCACACGAGGTTGCGGATATGGAACAGGGCCACATTCTCCTTGACGGTGCGCGGATCGCTGATGGCGTCATGCACGATAATCGGTTTTCCTTCGCGGAACACCTCGCCGGAGACGCCCTGGGTGGCGCGCACGCGCAGCAGGCGTAGCTCCTCGTCACCGATGCCATAGGCGGGCGGATAGGCGCGCAACTCGCCCTCTTCGGGATCATAGAGCATGAAGACGACCTTCTCGGCTTGCAAAATCGCGCCGATCTGGCGCACCAATCGGCGCAGCGTCGCTTCATAGTTAGCGGGGCTGGCGACCTCCGCCGCGACCACTTCGGCGGTTTTACCCCCGTTTTTCAGCTGGCTCTCCAGTTCGCGCAGCCTCGTCTGCGCCTGTTCACATTCCGCTTTAAGCTGGTTGTATTGCTTCAGTAGTTCCCGATAGGCTTGCTCCCAGTTCATCGCTTCTCCTCATCCGATCCTGGTTTAGAGTGTTTGATGGGCGAGCGCACGGCTCGCCCATGCTATAGGTCTATTATAGCACATTCTGGGTTCCCAGTGATGCCATCCCGTCACTTAGGATTTAGACGGTGCCTGTGATGCGTTGTGTTGCGTCGTGCTGTCCAGCAGCGGACGGATCAGCTCGATGGGGATGGGAAACACCACTGTTGAATTGCGCTCGCTGGCGATTTCCACCAGCGTCTGCAGGTAGCGCAGCTGCAGCGCGGCGGGCTGCTGCGCGATGCGTTCAGCGGCTTGTACCAGTCGCTCGGCTGCCTGGTACTCACCTTCCGCCGCGATGACTTTGGCACGCCGCTCACGCTCGCTCTCCGCCTGTTTCGCCAGCGCCCGCTTCATCTCCTCCGGCAGCGTCACATCGCGCACCTCCACACTGGTGACCTTCACCCCAAACGCTTCGGTCTGTTCATCGATAATGCTCTGCAACTGCTGATTAATCTTATCGCGGCGTGCCAGCAGGTCGTCCAGCTCCGCCTGACCGATCACGCTGCGCAAGGTGGTCTGCGCAATCAGGCTGGAGGTCTGGATGTAGTCAGTAATTTGCACCACGGCGTCCTTGGGGTTGACCACTTTGAAAAGCACCACAGCATCCACCGTCACTGACACATTGTCTTTGGTCACGGCTTCCTGGCGGGGCACATTCATTGTGACGATGCGCGTGTCGACAATCCGCGCCACATCGATAATGGGAATGAGGAAGATTAAGCCCGGTCCTTTGACGGCTTGAAATCGCCCCAGCCGTAGCACGACGGCACGCTCCCACTCTGGCAGCACGCGCAGCGATGCGCGTAGCAAGACGATAACAAAAAGCGCAACCGCCACGACCACCGTTGCTGTCGGGTTCTCAAATAGCTGTTCCATCCGTTTGCCTCCCGTCCCGCGCTATTCGGGCACAGGGAAAGTATACCCGACTACCACGCTCGCTGGTGCGCGAGCCAGTCCATCACTTCGCGCAGCAAGGCAATCAATGTCTCCAGTGTCTGCTCGATGAATCGCTGCACGCTTTCCCAATCCAGCCCGCTGGTATCGAGGAACCAGCGTAAGATGGGCAGCGTGACACCTGCAGCCACAGCGAGCAGTCCTAAGATGATAAAATTGAACGCCACGAAGCCGACCGCTGCCGCGATGCCGCGCGTGATGATGGCTCCAAGCCAAATGAGAAACGCCAGCGCCGCGATTTTGATGCCCGTCGCAATCCAGTCTTGCGGGGCACGGGTGCGCATGCGCGTATGGAACAGGCTGAACTCCAGCAGTTGCCCATTCTTGCGAAGCGTTTGCCCGCGGTCGTCGGTCAGACGAAGCGTGATGCCATTGGAGAGTGAACCACCAAAAAGGAAGTTCGCATGCTCGCCCGTTTTGGGGCGGGCAACGCGCAGGTGCGGGTAGTTCGCTGCCTCGTTGCGTGTTAGCTGAAAACTCAGAACCTCCGTCCCCTCGCGGGTCTCAATCTGAATATGGAAGGGTTGCGAGGCGGTCAGGCGTTCGTTCTGCATGGATCGTGCGCGTTCACTGAGATAGGTGTAGAGGCTGCGTAAGCGGGTCGCGTTGAGGGTTTCGTCCATGCTGGTCAGGGCGAGGTCAGCTTGCAGTGGCGCAGGGTTGCTGGAGCCGCCACAACCACTGAGCGACATCAGCACCCCCCCAATCAGCGCGAACATCAGAATCTCTTCCGCATCAGAACCGTTTTGCTTCTTTTGCAAGGCCAATCCCTCCCAAATGGGCTGTAAGTTTACTGTCCGAAGTATACCTGCTCAGTGGCTGGAAAGTCAATCGGGTCGGAGGGTGTTCGGAAATTCATGCGGTTCGCTGGAAGGTGAGGCTCCCGCCGAGCCGAGATTGGAGGGCGAGGCTCCCGCCGAGCCGAGATTGGAGGGCGAGGCTCCTGCCGAGCCGTTAAAGAATATTGGCAGAGGTTTTGAAGAGCAGACAACTAACGGCTCGGCAGGAAGCCCCCTCCAAAAGTGAGCAATGGCACAGGATGTCGCTTCCAAGCGTCCACTTTTTCCAACCCGGACAGCGCAATAGTGGCTTCGCTATGTGGCTGAAGCCTGAACCAGCGATACGATGCGGCGGGCAGCCTCTTGCATCGTCTCAGCAGGGATAAGCGGTGTGCCCCGCAGCAGAGCAAGTCCCTCTTCGGCATGGGTGCCTGCCAAGCGCACCACAATTGGGATACGGATGTCCATCGTCTGGAGCGCGTCGAGGATGCCCTGGGCCACCTCGTCCCCGCGCGTGATGCCGCCAAAGATATTGAACAGCAAGCCCTTCACATTCGGGTCCATCAGCACGATCTCGACGGCTTGCCGTACCTGCTCCGCTTTGGCGCCGCCGCCGATATCGAGAAAGTTGGCAGGTTTGCCTCCCGCGCGTGCCACCTCATCCACGGTACACATCACCAGTCCTGCCCCGTTGCCAATAATGCCGATATTGCCACCCAGGCGCACATAGGCGACCCCGCGCTGCTGTGCCTCGGCTTCGATGGGGTCTTCCGCGCTCTCCTCGCGATAGGCAGCTAACCGCTTCTGGCGAAACAGCGCGTTGTCGTCGATGGTCATTTTGGCATCTGCCACCATAAGTTGCCCATCGGTGGTCAGTGCGCAGGGGTTGATCTCTGCGAGATTCGCGTCGCAGGCAAGATAGGCACGATACAGTCCGTGCAGAATGGGCGCGAGCGGGCGTATCAATGCCGAATCGAAACCTGCCGCGTACAACACTTCGCGTGCCTTATAGTCGGTCAGCCCTATACAGGGATCAATATCCACCGTCGCGATGGCGTCGGGATGAGTGGCGGCGACCTCCTCGATATCCATGCCGCCGTACTGGCTGACCATCAAGGCATTCCGCTGGCTTGTGCGGTCTACGGTGATACCGATATAGAACTCTTTGGCGATATCGATGGCTTCCTCGACCAGCACCTTCTCGACGACCATGCCCTGCGGATTCTGGGGTGAGATGAGCCGTTTGCCGAGGAGATTACGAACGATTTGTTCGGCTTCGTCGGGCGTGTTTGCCAGTTGGATGCCGCCCGCTTTGCCGCGTCCACCCATCAGCACCTGTGCTTTAATCACCACCCGCCTGCCCAGTCGCTCGGCAATTGCCCTCACCCCTTCAGGACTGCTGGTCACCTCGCCTTGCGGCACGGGCAGCCCCACATCGTGCAGTATTTGCTTCGCCTGATACTCGTGCAGCTTCATCCTTTAGCTCCTTACGCGGGGATTATACCTGAGGAAACAAAAAATAGGTGACGGGCGACTGCTGTTCTATGATGGGGTCGCGGATCGCGCTGCCATGGTGGCGGCGCGCGGCATCGAGGAACGGTTGCGCATAGCGCAGGGCGAGCCTGTGCCTGCCCTCGTCTAATCGGTATTGCTCCAGTCGGCGAGGCAACCTATATAGACATGCCCGGCACGATCCAGCGCCGGGTGGGGCTGATTCTCGAAATCGACCCATCTGCTTTATTAAACAGCCTCTCAAGGAAGGGTGGGGCTGCTTTTTCATTCTGAGTGCAGCGAAGGAGCTATGCCCTTTTTGAGGATGGACCGCTTTTTGTCGGGTAAAATCTATTCCACAGGAGGTGAATCACATGGCTACGCGCATCAAGTGGTTTGGACACGCGACCTTTCTGGTGGAATCACCTCAGGGCAAGCACATTCTGATTGACCCGTGGGTCTACGGTAATCCTGCCTGCCCCGAAAGCGAGAAGACGCTGCCTAAAGTGGACCTCATGCTCATCACCCATGGGCACTCTGACCACTTCGGGGATGCCGTGCGCATTGCGAAGCAGTTCTCACCGACCATTATGGCAATCTACGAGATTTACTTGCACCTGAATCGGCATGGGGTCCAGAAGGTGCAACCGATGAACAAGGGTGGTACAGCCTATTACGAGGGTATCGCGGTCACGATGGTGAACGCTTTCCACAGTGGCGGACTGGATGATGGGGGGCAGCTCCATTATGCGGGCGAGCCTGTCGGGTTCGTCATTCGGCTGGAGGATGGCTTCACCCTTTATCATGCAGGCGACACATGCCTGTTTGGTGATATGCGGCTCATCGGGGAACTCTACCGCCCCGACTTGGCAATGCTCCCGATTGGCGACCTGTTCACGATGGGGCCGCGCGAGGCAGCCTATGCCATTCGGCTGCTTGGTGTGAAGCGCGTGATCCCGATGCACTGGGGCACTTTCCCACTACTGACCGGTACACCGGAGCAGCTGCGTGAGGAGACACGCGACATCGAAGGGCTGGAGATTATCACGATGCGTCCGGGCGAGACCATCGCCGTTTAATGAGCCATGCAACAAACAGCACGCCCGCCGCATCAATCAGCACATCCATTCCGTTGCCCGTGCGACCGGGCACGAACCGCTGATGCAGCTCATCCAGCATGGCGTAGGCGATGCTGGTCCAGATTGCCCCGCGACGCGCGGGTTGAGGCGCATAGCCCAGCCCGCGCCGCAATGCCCAATAGCCCAACAACATGAGCATCCCATACTCGGTAAAATGCGCTATTTTACGCATGACAAAGTTCAACGCCTCCACTTGACTCTCGGTGAGGGTGCGCGCAAGAGTAGGACACCAGCTTGCCAAAATCGCCTCCAGCAGCGAGGCAGTGCGTGCCCCGCTCCAGTCCACCGATGAGAAATGAAAAATCAATCCCATCCAGAGCAACCAGCAGAGGATCGGCACGGCGCGTTTCATCCTCACCATCCACGCTCCTTTCGCGAGGGGGCGACGCCTGCCGTCAGAACGAACACTATTGAGGCAACCAGTGCAACCGCTGCGCCCGGCGGAATCGGCTGCCAGAGTGCCAGCCCAAACCCCAGGATCAGGCAGAGCCAACCTATGATGGCACTGATAAACAGCATGCCACGAAAACTCCGACTCATCGCGCGTGCCGCGGCAGCAGGCAGCACCAGCAGCGCACTCATGGGCAGGATACCCACCGCCCGAATGCCCACGGCGACCACCAACGCCAGCCCAACCAGAAACAGGGTCTCCACGGCGCGCACGGGCACCCCTTGCGCTTGCGCCAGCTCGCGATGGAACCCAATCCGAATCAGTGGGCGAGTGAGCCACAGCAACATCGCTACCCCGAAGCAATCCACTGCCAGCAATCGCCACAAATCGCTGCGCTCAATCGCTAAGAGATCACCGAACAGCAACGCGCCAAGCGATAGGGGCGTTTCCAACAGGCTCACCAGGGCAATCCCCGCTGCCGAAACGCTTGTGATGACGACTACCAACAGCACATCGGTTGGCAAGTTCGTGCGCCATTGGAACCAGGCAATTAACAGCGCGAACAACGGCGCGGTGATGAGAAGTACCACGCCCATCTGCCAGTCCAGTATTGCTGCCAGCGCTGCCCCCGCAAATGCCGAATGCGCCACCGCATCGCCAAAATACGCCACACGCTGACCCACTACATAAACGCCCATTAACGGATAAAACACTGCCAGCAGCACCATTGCCAGCAGCGCATTCCGCACAAAATCAAAGGCGAACCAATCCAGCATGTTAATAGCTCCTAGTAAAGTGGTCGAACATCCCGATTCAGTGCTCATGGTGGTACACCGACACGGGATGCCCATATAGTTCTTCTATAATAGGCACTTGGAGCACCTCTTGGGGCGTGCCTGTACAGAGCAAGCGGTGGTGAATGCACACGACACGCGTCGCATAGCGGCTCACGATGCTTAAATCGTGTGATACGACCAGTGCCCCGATGCTCCGCTGCTTGCGCTGCTCCTCGATCAGGTCATAGAACTGCAGTCGCACGCCCACATCGATGCCGGTGGCTGGCTCATCCAATAGCAATAGGCGCGGCTCCAGCGCCAGCGCGGCAGCGACCACCACCCGCTGCAGCTCGCCTCCCGAAAGGGCGCGCACCTCCCTGTCCAGCAGATGTTCCGCATCCACCGCCTGCAACACATGTTGCAGCAGCGCGCGGCGGGCAAATGCCTCACCCAGCATTGCTCGCAGCAGTTCAGAGACCAAAAGCGGCATCGAGCGATCAAATTGCAGCGCTTGAGGTACATAGCCGATGCGGGCGCGATCGGCAGGCGTGAGTTTTGCAGGTGGCTTGCCCAGCACGCGCACCTCGCCTCGCTGATAGGGGATTAATCCCAACGCCACACGCAGTAGGGTCGTTTTGCCTGCGCCGTTTGGACCGATAAGAGCGACCAGCTCGCCCTCGCCCACACTCAGCGAGACACCCTCCAACACCCAGCGTCCGCCCAGCGAAACGCTCAAATCCCGCACTTCCAGCAGATTCACCATTCGCTATGCACTATTTCGGGCGCGGCTCCTCGTAAACCGCGAAAGCGTTATGGTTATGAATCGACTCGATCGATTCGCATTCGACGCGGAACCAACGCAGCTCCTCACGCCCCTGCAAGCGCAGCACCAGCTCGCGCACCACATCTTCCACAAAGCGCGGTGTCTCGTAGGTCTTCTCGGTAACGAACTTCTCATCGGGACGCTTCAACACAGGATAGACCAGTGCGCTGACGGACTGCTCAATCAGCGGGAGGTAATCATCGGGTAGTAGCAGTGTGCGCTCTTTCGTCTGCAGCCAGAGGCGCACCAGCGCACGCTGATTGTGTGCCCCAAAATCGGCAATCGCTTTGCTGCACGGGCAGAGCGTCAGCGCGGGCACCTCAAAGGAGGTGGTGCTGCACGACGCGCCGTTATTCAACTGCGCATCCCACTCTACTTCTACATCGAGCAACCCTGGCGCGCCGGTAACGGGGGCAGCAAGGGGCAGAAAGTAGGGAAAACGCATGCGCAGATGGGCACGACGACTTCCCAGCCGCTCCTGGGTGAGTTGCAACAGCGTGCGCACATCCGCCGGTGACAGAGGCTGAGCGGTCCATTCATAAAGTGTCTCCACCAGACGGCTCATGTGCGTACCGCGTTGATTTGCCTCGATATCGACGCTCAATTCCACGCTGGCAACGACTGCCTGTTCCGCACCTGTGGGTGTGAGAAGCCTCAACGGAAGGCGTAGTTCCCGAATGCCCACCGCTTGAAGCGCGACGCCGCGCGAGTCCATCTCCATCGCCACATCGGGCAACTGTTCAAACACCGATCGCATATCGCCTATATGATACCCACCTGCTTAGTAGCACCGTCCAAAGTTGAACAGCGCAATCAGCAGGTCGGCATCGTCGACCATATTGTCGCCATTCAAATCCTCTGGCAGATTCGAACCACTTTGCCCGAAGGCGAACAGCACTCGCAAAAGCTCGGCATCATCCACGCAACCGTCGCCGTTCACATCGCCCTGCAGAATCAGCTCCAGCCATTGCGAGCGTGTCCGCTGATACAGCAGGCGTGGGTCGGGTGGTTCATAGTCGATGCCGCTGGTGGCATAGTAGTCTATCGAGCGTACCTGCGCATTCACGCGCGTGAAGTCGTACTCCTGGCACAGGGCATAGAACTCGCCGTTGAGCCAATTGCCACTGTCACCCCCGAACGGCACAATGGTCAAATTGAAAGTGCGCCCGCAAAGCGGCTCCACAAAGTAGGGACGGCGCGTTAGCCGAGCTGTAAGCTTGCCCCAGATGCGCTTGACTTTGACCTGCACGCCCTCCACCGTGATGCAGAGGTTGGGGTAGAAGTCGGTGGACCATTCCACCACATCATCGCTGAGAGCGCGCCCCGCCAGCGTGATACTAATGTTATAAGGCAAGCCGAAATCTTGCAGGTTCAGCGTGATGTCTAAAGTGCCGGGCTGCTTCGGGATACAGACGGGCGGTGCATCTTCATCGGAGACGACGCCTCCCCCACTAATCGCACCCGAGTAGCTATAGGTTAGCCCGCGCAAGTCAAAGTAGACCCGATCCGACTCGCGCAGGTCGTCCACTGGGCGACGCGGCGCAGGGGGTATCGGCTGACCGTTCTGGTCAAACGGCAGGTGACGCACCGCCACATTCATGTCGAAACTGATGACCGTGCCGCGCGGTAGACCTGCCAGCGGGATCGTCCAGCTGCCGCCATAGGCGGGGATGGGACGATCAACCACACCATCCAACGGCGCCCAGTCCAGCAAGTGGTCAGCGGTAGCGCTTGGCTCGCTCGGCTCACCATTAATGCGTGTGCTGAACGATGCTTGCAGCCGCACCTGGTCGCGAAACGGGGAGGGGCGGCTCTCGGTTTCGTACTGATCCAGCTGCCGCACTCGTTTCAGCCCCTGCACCCATGCGCGACGCACTGTATAGGAACCGAACAGCACCGCCATATCGACGCTGGGCGTCTGCCCTGGGTCGATCTGGATGCCAGGGCGGTTCGGAAGCAGGTCCAAACCGCTCAGGTCGGTCCAGCTGGGCGTGGTCATGGAGGCGATAGTCGGTGTGGGAGCATTCGCCGCATAGACGCTGACCACCACGCTACGCGGCTGCCAGCTGAAATATTGCTCGTTCCACATGCGGATACGGAACAGGTCGTTGCTGCTCCAGATGCGTCCGACTTGGGCGGCTTCGTAGACAGGGGGAGCTTTATAGCCGTCGCGAATCCAGTATTCGGTGCGGTCGGTGCCGTTGCCTTCCCAGCCGCTCCAGAGGATCGCAACACGCCCAAATGGGTCGCCCCCATCGATAACGCGAATGTTCCGAATGTAGGCGTGGCGAGCGAAGCGCGGCGGCACATTCTCTTGACCACGGAGCTGCCCCCACTGGAACGAGTTCAGCCCGCTGCCAATAAGCGCATCGAAGCGAGTACCGCTATCGGTACGCACATCCCAGCCTTCAAGCCGCTGCCCGAAGGCAGCTGCCACTACAAGGGTCACCACAAGCCACAAGCCGTTTCGCATAGCAAGTAGCCTCCTCTTTTTGCAGTGTGTCCAACCTGCCTGACATGGCGGACTTGTCCGAGCATGCAAAATTATACGGGGCATCCTCCGCGTTTCCTGCTTGGCTGGGATCTATCCACGGTGGCGCGTGAGGAGGCTAAAAAAGAAGCCCGCAGCCACTCCCCCAATCAAGCCGCCCACCACAGCGGCAAGTGGGAACGGCATCTGCAGGGCAACCAGTGCTCCCCCCACAAGGAGGGAGAGCACCGCCACGAGGGCAAGGGTCAGGAGCGCGGCTCGCTGAGCTTGGCGCACAGCGCGGCGTTCGATCTGGTTAAGCCGTTCGAAGTCGGCGTCGCCCTCCTGCAGGTAGCGTATCATCTCGCGTGCCTCCTCCACCAGCAGCTCGGCATCCGACTCGCGCCAGCTGCGTCCCCGCTGAAAGATATACAGATCCACATCCACGAGCGTATGCGCCCCCCACGGCTGGGTGCGAGCAACGATGCCCGTCAAGATCTGGCGTGGCGACGCGCTGACGAACCCGCGCCAGAGCGAGCCACGCCGCATCAACAGTTCCGGCTCACGCTGCACGCAACGGTAGCCGATGGTTTCCAAATAACTTTGCAACCGCTGGCGCGCTTGCTCATCATCATAAGCGACCGCTCCCGACCATCGCAGGATCATTGGCTTTGCTCCTTCACGCGGGACTGGCGGGCGTTGCCCGGAAACTTGTGCAGAGTCAGGCGGTTGCGATAAGCAGGGGGCACTTTGCGCACTTGGTGGCAGTTGCGGCAGCGTGCCTCATAGTGGTCTGCCGCGCCTACCAAAATGGTTGGCTCATCCCACGCTGCGGGGCGACCGTCCACCAAACGCTGCGTGTGGCTGGCAGGGCGACCGCACACCACGCAAATCGCCCGCAACTTGACCACCTCGTCCGCCAGCGCCATCAGGGTTGGCATGATGCCGAACGGCTGCCTGCGGAAATCCTGGTCCAGTCCCGCCACAATGACCGTCTTGCCCACATCTGCCAGCTGCACACACAGGTCTATCAGTCCCTCATCGAAAAACTGTGCCTCCTCGATGGCAATCAGGTCGGTGTCGGGTTCAATCAACGCGGCTAACTCCTGACTATTGCGGACAGGCACCGCGGAGAGCTGCACGCCATTATGGGTGGCAACGGCTGTGCGGTCAAAACGGTCGTCCAGCGCGTGCTTGAACACCTGCACCTTCTTGCGGGCATACATCGCGCGTCGCACCAGCCGAATCAACTCCTCCGACTTGCCCGCGAACATGCTGCCGCAAATCACCGTCAACTGTCCCAGCGGTCTCATGTCCCCAAGACAGAGATTCGCGCCATGCAGGGCTGCTCCTGTTATGCCAATGGTTTTTTTTGAATGCCCTCTTGGGGAGGCCGACGACAAATCTTGCCACAGCGAGGAAGCTCTCAGGGGGTGTGTAGCCCCTATTCGCGCAGCACTTCAAAAAGGGACGGTTGCTTCCAGAGCCACTCCACGCGCAGCCAAAAGCCCGGCAACTCACGGCTGCGATAGACGCCCTCACTGCCTGTGAACGCCGCGCGGTAGGCTTGCGTCTCGTCCAGATTTTTCAAGGCATCGCCTGTCCGCCCGCTCTGTGGACCCACCTTGTTGAAAGGTAGGAGAATGATGCGGTCGCATGGAATCTCGACGCTCGATGGTGGCAGGGAAGCTCATCGCTGGTGTGGATGAGGCAGGGCGTGGTCCGCTGGCAGGCCCGGTGGTTGCCGCGTGTGTGCTCTTGCCCCCATGCCATTCGATCTGTGGCATCCAGGACAGCAAGCGGCTTAGTGAGCCAATGCGTGAGCAGCTCTTCGACGCCATACGGCGCGAGGCAATCGCTTGGTCGGTGGGCATCGCCACCCCACGCGAGATCGAACAGCTGAACATTCTACGCGCCAGCCTGTTAGCCATGCGCCGCGCAATAGAGCAGCTGCCCATCCTGCCCGAAGGCTTATTGATCGACGGGCGCCATGCTGTTCCCGATTGCCCGTTGCCTCAGCAGACGCTTATCGATGGGGACGCACTGGATGAGCGCATCGCGGCGGCGTCTATCGTGGCAAAAGTGGTGCGCGACCGCCTGATGCGCGAGTACGATCGCCTCTATCCGGGCTATGGCTTCGCGCAGCACAAGGGCTACGCCACCCCGTTCCACCTGCGCCAGCTGCAGCGGTTAGGTCCCTCGCCCATCCACCGCCGTACTTTCGAACCGATTGTTAGTTTGATGGCGCAACTTGCCTTATAGATTCCCGCGCATCGCCTGCTCGCGCTCGATGGCTTCGAACAGCGCCTTGAAGTTGCCCTTGCCAAAGCCGCGCGAACCCTTGCGCTGGATAATCTCGAAAAAGAGCGTCGGGCGATCCTGCACCGTCTTGGTGAAGGTTTGCAGCAGATAGCCCTCCTCGTCGCGGTCGACCAGGATGCCCAGCTCGGCTAACGCCCTCAGGTCCTCATCGATCGTGCCCACACGCCCCGGTAGGTCTTCATAGTAGGTGGATGGCACATAGATGAACTTCATTCCACGGGCGCGCAGGTGGCGCATCGTTTCCAGAATGTTGTCGGTCAGCAGGGCAATATGCTGTACGCCAGGACCCGCATTGTATTCGAGGTACTCCTCGATTTGCGATTTGCGGCGCCCTTCGGCAGGCTCATTGATAGGCAGCTTAATCTTGCCCCGTCCATCCTGCACCACCTTCGACATCAGGGCGGAATATTCGGTGCTGATGTCCTCATCGGAGAAGTGGACCAGCAGTTCGAATCCCATCACCTCGCGATAGAAGTCGACCCAGTAGTTCATTTTGCCCAGTTCCACATTGCCGACGATATGGTCAATCTCTTTCACACCGATGGGTTCGCCCGGTTCGTACATCTCCTTGAAGCCAGGCATAAAGACACCCTTATAGCGGTCGCGATTGATGAAGGTATGAACCACATCGCCATAGGTGTGGATAGAAGCCAGATGCACCTCGCCGTCATCGTCTTTAATCACCGTGGGTTCCTGGCAGCCGCGCGCGCCGCGCCGCACCGCCTCGCTATAGGCGCGAACCACATCATCCACCTCAAAAGCGATATCGCACACGCCGTCGCCATGTTGGACCAGCCAGTCAGCTTTGGGGTGGTCGCCTTTGTAAGGCGCGGTGATGACAAAGCGAATCTCGTTTTGCTGCAGCACATAGGAAGCCTCGTGTCGGACACCAGTCTCCAGTCCCGCGTAAGCCACCACATCGAAGCCGAACATGGTGCGGTAGAAATATGCGGCTTGCTTCGCGTTGCTCACGAAGAAGCGCACATGGTCAATCCGTCGAATCGGCATAAAATCCATCTGCGTCACCTCCTCGGTCTGTATATGGCGCTCGGCTATGAGCGCCGTGGGAATTGTACCCTATTCTCCCCCTCTCATGGGCGGTTCTTCCTACTATTCACCCCACAAGGTGGGTTGCAACCTCAATTTATGAGAACGCACCGCGCCTTTTCTTAATCGATACTCCTCGTGTATTCGTCCTGTGCGTAGGCGATTCAGAATCATTTCGTGATACTTCGGGTCGATTTCCGCTGTGAGAAAGTGCCTGCCTAAACGCTGACACACTTCCAATTCTGCCCCACTCCCTCCGAAATGGACCAACACAATATCCCCTGGTTGGGTGCAACTCAAAATCAGCATCTCCGACAACTTTTGCGGAATCTGGCATGCATGGAATGTCTTTTCGCGGCTGACATTTTTTACGAGATCGAAGTAAAACCAGCTGTACGGCATGCGTCCTTTATGACCTTGTGCGATGCGTTGCCGAATGCGTCTGTCTGTCGGGTTCTGATACGGCTGGGCTACCTGATCTTTGAAAAACTTGTTGTTCGCGCTCTTTCGGCAGTGAAGAATGCTCCGATGGGCCGTGGTGAACCGTTTCGGGCTGTGTCCCACATTGGTATTATAAATCCACACATAGTCCTGCACATCATAGCACGCCTCATCAAGGTAGCGCACGCGCAGGTAGGCGTTCTGCTTAGGATAGTTGATAAAGAACATGTTGCCGTCCTCTTTGAGCACACGGAGCGATTCGCGCGCCAGCTCAATGTACCATTCGAGATACTCCTCGAACGAGCGCGTGTAGGATTTGCCGTTGTATTTGACGCCAACATTGTAGTCAGGGTCGCTGAAAACCATGTCCACGCACCCATCGGGCAGCTTTCTCATGAGCTCCATTACATCCCCCAAGTACACCGTGTCTATCAGGTGTTCAAGAATCTCCATCGTCGCTCCCTACCTCTGGCGAAGTATGTATTCTGCTTTCCGCATAAGCCTTATAGAGTCTAACCGATCGGGGTCGTCAAATTGATACAGGTACAGCCGAATGCGAGTGGTTTGATTACGCCCACGCTGGACCTGCTTCAGAATATAGCAGGCATTGATATGCGGGATCTCGATCTGCTTTTGCCTGGCATGATTGAGATAGTACTTAACAGGATGGAATATCTAATAGATTGCAAAATTCGAAACGAACCTGTTCTTTGCTTCCAGTACCGTGACCGTACCCTGGTATTCCAGCACCAGATCCATCTCCAGCTGCTGGTTCTTGGCTGTAAGGAATGTCTTACCCACCCAATATCCCAGGTCGGTGCGCGTCCGTCCGGGAATGTAAACTTTGGGTGAGGCGACCACATCCTCGTAGATGAAGTCATGCAAGACGCGCTGATTTAGCACAAGAGAAAGTGTACTTGCTTCACCTCTGTCGAGGTCGTTGAGCAGGCTTTTACGATAACGCCACTCAAAGGTCTCGTCCGCTCCAATAGGTTCGAAATCGTGATACCAGTGCTTCAGCTCGCGGATAAAGCAATGCTTGCCTTGCCCAAGATGGGCAAGGCAGAAGCCTCGTCGGATGATTGAAGGAGGCAAGATCTCTCGAGTGTCCACCTTCGTCACATCAAAAGGGTTTCCAAAACCAACCTGCGCCGCGACCTGCTTGACATCTTTGTTGCTGAACACCATCGATCTACTTCGCAGGCACTGCGTAAAAAGTCTCTGCAGCACCTGTTGCTTGCGAGAAAGCGACTGCGTGTTCTGATAGAGCATATACACTTGATTCGCGCAGAGTGAGTCTTGTCCTGCTACTGCCCTCGCTGTGCTACCTTCACAGGATCTGTATTCGGTAAAGTCCCGAAACCAGAGAGAATATCGAGTCGTATTATTTGAAGGAGGTGAACAGGGATGCTTTCAAGTGAGCAAGTACGCAGGCTGTGTGGTAGCCTTATGCTGAGCCTTCTGGCAGTATCCGTATGGGCAGAGGACCGTTCCGACCCCGTCTCCATAACTTCCACCGTGCGCGAGCAGATTACCCTGACTATCTACGATCAGAATTTCGCCCTGGTCAGCGAGAGGCGTCCGCTTTCGTTCCAGCCGGGCGTGAACGAAGTGAAGTTGCTGACAATTTCGCCGCTGTTGGATACCCGGTCGCTGTTGCTCACATGGGATGACCGTTCCTCGCTGCGTCCCGATATCGTCGCCCATACTTACGACCTGGGGGTTCAGGAGGCGGACTCGTTGCTCCGCCGCTATATCGGCAAAACGGTGCAGGTCATTCGTTACGGTCAGGATGGGCAACCCGCGTCCATCCTGCAAGGTACCTTGCTGAGCGCAAATGAAGAGGGCATCGTGCTGGCAGCCACCGAATTCCGCTCCATAGATATGAGCTCACGCCCTTTGTCGCAGGGCATCTATGTCAATCCGGAGGGCACCCTGCTGCTGCCGATGGAGTCGGGCGCTTCAACGGTGCCAACACTGCGCGTGCAGATCCATGCCCCTGAGGCAGGTGAAGCGGCTCTGCAGCTGAGTTATCTGACCAGCGGACTGGGCTGGAGCGCCGATTATGTGGCGACTTTGCGTGAGGGGAACACTCTGCATCTGGCGTGCTGGGCGACCCTGACCAATCAGACTGGGCTGGCATTCCCTGATGCGCGGGTGAGCCTGGTAACGGGTGCGCCATCGCCTTTCAGAGCCCAGATAGCGATGGCGGCAGGGCTGGCTTACAGAGCGCGTTTTCCGGTGGAGCGAGAGATGGAATTGGGGGGCGCGGGACAGGTAGCACCCCAGCCGTTGGGTGAACTCTACGCCTATCCGATTCGGCGAACGGTGTCGATCGGCGACGCCCAGCAGAGCCGCCTGCTGCTCCACGAGGCAAGCCGGGTACCCGCTAAGAAACGCTATACTTACCGTGCACCCACACTGAGTGCCAGTGGTACGCCCTTCACTGGCAAGGAGCCGCAACGCAGCCAGGTGGAGATCGCGCTGATTTTCGAAAATCGCAAGGAGCATGGGCTGGGGTTGCCCTTGCCCCGCGGCAGCGTGCGCATCTATGAGCTGGACCGCGCGGCTGTACCACGCTATCTGGGAACCGCCGAGCTGCCTGCAACGCCTGTAAACCGCAAAGTCACGCTGAGCTTCGGGCAGGCCTTCGATCTCTTTGGCGAGTGGCAGCCGCTGCGTCAAACAGCGGTTCGGCGGGGCGTGACGCGCTACGAGGTGCAGATTACGCTGCACAACGCGAAGGGACAGCCGGCGGAGATCCATGTCATTCAGCCCTTCAAGGGTAGCTGGCAGATTCTCAGCGCGAGCCATCCCTATGAGCGGCTCTCTGCCACCGCAGCCCAGTGGGTTCTGAAGGCGCCGGCGGGCGGAACGGCGCGCTTGCGTTTCACCGTGGAGGTGCGTTCGCTCTAAACGGCACGCTCGCCGGAGAGATAAACCGCGTCCACGATTTGCCCACCCAGCGTGTAGGGCAGGTCGCGCCAGTCGGGGCTGGAGAGCACCAGAAAATCGGCGCGTGCGCCGGGTACCAACGCGCCCCGATCGATCAGTCCCAGCGCAGCAGCCGCATTCGCCGTGCTGGCAACCAGGACTTCGGCAGGTGTCAGCCGATTCAGGCGTACAGCGAGCGCCATAGCGAGCTGCGTCGAGAAGAGCGGACTGGAGCCGGGGTTCAAATCGGTGCCGAGCGCGACGGCAGCCCCTGCCTCGATCAGTGCGCGAGCAGGCGCAGGCGGCAAGCCCAGATGCAAGCTCACCCCCGGTAGGATGGTGGCGACGGTCGAACTACTTGCCAGCATGCGTATCTGCACTTCGCCTGACGCCTCTAAATGATCCACCGAGCGCGCACCCAACCGCACCGCCAGCTCCACCCCGCCAATCGCGTGGAATTGGTCCGCATGCACTTTAATGTCCAGCCCATGCGCCTTTGCAGCACGCAACACCTGCTCCGCTTCCTGAACAGAGAACGCCTCGCGCTCGATAAAAATATCCACTGCTCGCGCCAGCCTGCGCCGCGCCACCTCGGGGATCAGCGCATGGCACACCGCCCGGAGATAGTCCTCGCGCCCCTCGCGCGGCGGCACATGAATAAGCAGGGTTGGCACAATATCCGTAGGTACGCCTCCTTGACGCGCAATGGCGGCGGGCAGCTGCGCGATAGCTTCCAGAATCTTGAGTTCGGCTTCGGGGGTTAGTCCATAGCCAGACTTAACCTCGATAGTGGTTGCCCCAGAGCGCATAAGATGCAAGATACGGGGGCATGCAAGGGCAACCAGTTCTTCAACGCTGGCTTGCGCCGTGCAGCGAATCGTGTGATAAATCCCACCCCCACGCGCCAGAATTTCCTCGTAAGAGGCGCCCTGCGCCCGCGCCTCGAAATCGTCCAACCGCTCGCCTGCCCAGATGGCATGCGTGTGGGGGTCAATTAAGCTGGGCACCACGGCGCGCCCATCCAGGTCAATCACCTCGCTGACTTGCCCCCGCCAGTCCTGGCGTGTGCCCACCCAGACAACTTCGCCCGACCGTACCGCCAGTGCAGCGTCGGGAATGACCCGCACCTGTGCCATCTCCCCTCCACGGTGCATTCCCAAACGCAACGGGGTCACCAGCTGGGCGATGTTAATAAAGAGTTTGTCCGCATGGGTTGGCATGGGGTTCACTTGCGTGCTTCAACCTGATGAAACAGCCTCTGCACTGCGGTTTTGGCAGGTTTGCCATGGGTATCACCGTTTTTTATTATACCTCAGTTAGGGTTTCGGCATACCTGACTGTGTGAGCAGCATCAGCCCGCCGATTCCGAACAGCAGGGCAAGCGCGATTACCACCACGCCGCCAATCACCGAACCGCGCACGATCGCCGCCACGCCACACAGGAACGCCAACGGCGCCAGGCACGGTGGACACAGACCACCTAACACCGCCAGCAGCAGTCCTATTACCACCCAACCTGTGCCGTTGCTGGTTGTGGGAGGCGGAATGGCGACATTCACAGGCGGTGGCGCAGCGGGGGAAGGCATGCCGGCAGGTGGCACCGAGGGACTGACAACGGGCTGACCCATCGCCCGACGCAAGCCGTCCGCCGCCGTGCGCGCCGCCACCAGCGTCGGGTCCAACTGGGCCGCATGTTCATATGCCCGAATCGCCTCCGCATACCGCCCTTGCTGATGCAGAAACGCGCCCCAGTTATAGAAGGCGTAGGGGTCGGTCGGGCTATACTTGAGCGCGTCTAAAAAGTGCTGCTCCGCGCGCGTGGTATCACCCTGCGACGCCAAGGCAATTGCCATGCACAGGTGCAGATGCCCATCGCGCGGGTTCGCCCGCAAGGCGCGTTCCAGAAATGGCAGCGCGTCCGCATAGCGTCGCTGATAAAATAGCTCGCGCCCGATCTCCCCTGGATCACGCATTCATCTCACAGCAGGTCGGCAAACACCTGCACCGAATCGCGTTGCTCCCACCGGAAGGCGGGATTGCCAAAGTGCCCGTTCTTCGCTGTTGGCAGATATTGTGGTTTCTGTAGATCCAGAAACTGGATAATCCCGCGCGGGCTGAGATCGAACGCCTCCCGAATGCGTTGGGCAATCTTTTGCGGGTCTACTCGATGGGTGCCGAAGGTCTCGATCATCAGCGACACGGGTTGCGGGACACCAATCGCATAGGAAATCTGCAGTTCCACCTTCTCGCAAAGCCCTGCTGCGACGATGTTTTTTGCCAGATAGCGTGCCATATAGGTGGCGGAGCGGTCCACTTTCGTGGGATCCTTGCCAGAAAAGGCGCCGCCACCGTGCCGGCAGTAGCCACCATAGGTATCCACAATAATCTTCCGCCCCGTGACGCCCGTGTCTGCCTGCGGACCACCAATCACGAAGATACCTGTCGGGTTCACATAGTAGTTCCTTACATTGATGTCCACGCGGTCCGCAAACCGGTTCAGCACAGGTTTGATAACATGCTCGATGACGCGCTCGCGCACCTCCGCCTGCGTGAGGTCGGGGTCATGCTGAGCGGAGATGACCACCGTTTCGATGGCTTTGGGCACGCCTTTCTCATAGACAACAGTGACCTGCGACTTGCCATCGGGTCGGAAACCCAGTTCGGGGTGGGCACGGCGTACCTCCGCCAGCTGGCGCGTAAGTGCGTGGGCAATGGTAATGGGCAACGGCATCAGCTCGGTGGTCTCCGTGCAGGCAAAGCCGAACATCATGCCCTGGTCGCCCGCACCCCCAATATCAACACCCTGCCCGATATTGGGCGACTGCTCCTGAATGGCGACCATCACGCCGCAAGTGTCGCCCTCAAAGCCATACTCACTTTTTGTGTAACCCACTTCATTGATCACACGGCGCACCACATCAGGAATCTCCACATAGGCGTGTGTGGTGATTTCGCCCGCCACCACTGCCAAGCCACGCGTGAGCAGCGTCTCCACTGCCACGCGCGACTGGGTATCCTGTGCCAAGCACTCGTCCAGCACTGCGTCGCTGATCTGATCCGCCAGCTTGTCAGGATGCCCTTCCGTCACACTCTCTGAAGTGAACAGTTGCAGCATTGGTCTCCTCCTTCTACTTCCGTTATCGGTAAGGAAGTATACCCGAGGGGAGGGACAAGACGCCGTCGTGCTTCTACTTATCACGGACCGCTCGCCAATAAATGTCCCGTATCTCGATGATGGTGAAGGGGTCGTGGCACTGAATGGCGATATGTCCCTCGCGAAATTCGCTATCCCGTGCATCCACCACCTTCTGACCGTTCACAAAGATCTGGATATGGTCGCCCTTCGCCACGATGCGCATGGAGAACCATGCCCCATCGCGGGTGAGCAGGCGGCTGGCGCGTGCCCGATTGTACAGCGAGCCGGTGAAGGGTTGTGCCTCCATATGGTTGTACACTTGCGCTTCATAACCAATAGGCCAATTATTCGGGTTTTCCGGGTTGGGCTTCGCGCGGAAGTAGATGCCACTATTCGGTTTGAAGGGCGAATCGTCTTTATACGGGCGGATGCGAATCATGGCTCGCAGCTCGAAATCGCGGAATGTGCGCTCAGTAAAAAGGTGTCCCATGCCACCCTGCCCAACAAGAACGCCCTCTATAATTTCCTTCTCCGGGGCACTCCGAAATTTTTCCTCTGAGGTACCCAAAATTTTCTTTTCCGGGGTACCCTGCTGGGTCGGAAAAGAAAATTTTGCCGTCTGGGTCAGAGAAAAAATTTTTGCCTGCTGGGTCGGAGAAGACAATCCTGCTCTGACCTCCCAGCGTGCCAGCCCTGTGGCGAACCAGCCAGTGAGGTCTTTGCCATTGAACAAGGGCTGCCAGCCTTCGTCACACTCGCTTGCCTTAAGCGGTTTGATGCGGAGGTTGCGAAAGCGCACCGTCACGCCCGGATGGTGCTGCTGAAAGCCAATCACACCCTTTGAAAACTCGTGTAGGTCGGCATCCTGTACCATCTCGCCATTAATAACAACCTGGATCCGGCTGCCACAGGCACGAATCTCGAAGCGGTTCCACTGTTTTTCGGGCGCGATTTCGCGCATGCGCTCCAGATGGGTTGGCACTCGTCCATAGATACTGCCCGTCGGATTGTTCGGGTCTTGCAGACTAATCTGGATTTCGTAGCCATCGATCCATGGGGTGGCGGTGCGCTGAGCGCGAATAAAAATGCCACTGTTCGATTCGTGGGTCTCGCCCTTATCGATCCAGTATTCTCCGCGCAAAATGAAGTTATCGTACTCGGCCTCCGTGCCAATCCATCCTGCGCCTTGAGTAGGTCCAACCAGTAGAATTTCCTTTTCGCGGCTTTCGATGCGCCAGTCGGGTCCGGCGTAGACCTTCCAGCCGCGTAGATCTTTACCGTTGAGCAAAGGGCGGAAGCCCTCGCGCCGCTCCTCGCGCGTTAACTGCGCCCAAGTGAAACCCAGTATCGTGGCAAGCCCGATCAAGCCGAGCAGGATTCGCATAAATACTTCTTTCGCGCCTGGAGCCGTTGTTCCTGCTGCTGTTTAGCAGCCGTTCCCGAAGTTAAGTAGCACAAGCAGTAGATCCGCATCGTCCACGATGCGGTCGCCGTTCACATCCGCTGGCAGGTTGAACCCCGTCTGCCCGAAGTTGAACAACACAGCGAGTAGATCGGCATCATCGACGCAGCCGTCACTATCCACATCGCCTGTGATACTGGTATCCAGCAGATACCCCTCGGTGCGTCCAGTGGCAGCGTTAAAGCCTTTACCGACAATATAGCGTCCATCGGCGGAGGTGGCATACGCCACATCGAGGCGCGAACCGTCTGTCAGGAGTTGCGCAAAAAGCGTGTTCAAATCCTCTATCCCCTTATCTGCACGCCACCGAAAAGCGCGCCAGCAGTAGTTCCTATCTTCTGATCGCCCGACGACCACTCGCCCATCTGCCGAGATACCGAACGCTTCGCTTTCGTACCCACCAGGTAACACCTCCAGGTTCTGCATGTTAGTTGTTGCTGTCCATCGGAAGGCGCGCCAGCGTCCCTCGTTATCTTGTGCCCTGCCTGCTATGACAGAGCCATCGGCTGAGACGCCACGCGCCTCGCTCCATTCACCTCCCAGCGTGCCCAAATCCTGCATATCCCTCTCGGCTGTCCAGCGAAACGCCCGCCAGCGGGACTGGCTATCTTGTGCCCTGCCCACTATGACAGAGCCATCGGTTGAAACGCCGTACGCCTCGCTCCACTCGCCTCCCAGCGTGCCTAAATCTTGCATACCCCTGTTCACCACCCAGCGGAAAGCGCGGTAGAAACCAGAAGCATTTATCGCCACGCCTGCTATCACCATGCCTTCTTGCGAGACGCTATGCGCCTTACTGTATTCACCTCCTAACAGCGTGCCCAAATCCTGCATGCCGACCCCCTCTACCCAGCGGAAAGCGTGGGAAGCCCCTTCGGCTGTGTTGGACATACCCACCACGACGGTGCCTTCGGGCGACACACCCAGTGCCTCACTGTAGTTGCCTCCATGGAGCGTGCCCAAATCCTGCATGCCACCTGCCGCTGTCCAGCGAAAAGCATGATAATAGCCATCCGCAGCGACTGCCAACCCGACCACCACTGAGCCATCTGCCGAGATACTGCAAGCTGCGCTCTCCGAGCCGCCCAGCGTGCCCAGCCAGATCAGCTGTTGCCCTTCGCTCCCACCCATTAGCAGGATGAGGCTGACCAGTAAGCTATAAAGCGTTCTCATGGGTGCACCATCGAATATTATATCCTCATTGCCGCGCCCTGCAAACTGCGGAATCTCCAATCCCTGCGGTTCCGTGGTCCATTCTGCCGAAAATAGTCTATAGGATGGCACTACCGGAGCCGCAGCGCGAGGCGTTCGAGGAGCGTCCGCCCCTACGCCTGATACAAGAGGCGTTTGCAGGCGATGCCCCCTTGGAGCAACCGCGCGACCTCTACATTCAGCACCTGCTAAATGCCTTGCCACCCGAACTGATTGCATCGCTCACGCCTGACCAATATCGCCAGCTGAAAGAGGCACTCTATCACTATCATCGTCGCCATCTGATAGATGTGCGCGGTACAATCCCCTTCTTTTTCGGGCACTACTACTTCGTGTTTCTGTTCGGGCGCGACCGTCGCCAGCAAGATCAATCGGTGCCCTTCGAGCGGCGCCGTCTCAGCCGATGGCATCGGTTTGTGGGCTGGTTGGTCATGCTGGTGATTCTCGTGCTGCTGATACTGGGCGCGCTGGGCTTTGCGCAGATTTTTAGGCATTAGGGCCGGGACATTATGCCGTGAACCTACACCTGCCTGACGGGCATCTGAACTGCGGGAGAATCTTTTCGGGAATTCCCTCTCGACGCAAAATTTTTTCTCTGACCCAGTACCCCAGAGAAAAAATTTTGGTTCATCCTCCGACATCACAGGAATAGCCATCCCTCTGTCGAAAAAAAAAAAAATCTTGGAGAAGGTTGATGAACCTGTTAAAACTGCGGCGACTGCCCGTGCAAATTGAGATGATCTCGCCAGCAGGATTTTCTTCTCCGGGGTACCCGTCTGGGTCGGAGAAGAAAATCCTGGAGGATGAGGAGGCGTTTTTGCGCCTGCTCTGTCAATGCTTTGGCTTTGATCTGGCAACGGCACGCCCTTATTTCTACAACGACCCTTATTATCCCCACAATCAGCGGTGGGGGTTGTGGGTAGGTGAGGGAGCATCTCGAACGCTGGTTTCTATTCTGACCGTTATCCCCTTGCAGATGTGGATCGGCGAGCAGTTGGTTCCCTGTGTGGGCATCGCTGGGGTAGCGACCCACCCGCAATACCGTCGGCGCGGCTATGCGCGCCGCCTCCTGACCGCCGTGCTGAACGCGCTCCATACGCAGGGCATCCCGGGAGCAGCGCTGCAAGCGTTCGATCTCGATTTCTATCGTCCGCTGGGCTGGGAGGTGGTGGGAAGCCTGATGCGCGTGCGCGTAGCTCCCCTGCTGCTGCCGCCTTTCCCACCTGAGGGGGTGCGGCGTGCCCTTGAAACGGACTATCCTGCCATCCGCCATCTGTACGAACAGCGAGTGCGCCCTGCCACCGGACGCCTGCTGCGCGACGAGTTGCGCTGGAGCTATCTGTTGTGGAACTTTCGCCACAAGCTCGTTTATTGCCATAACGGGGCGCTGGAAGGTTATTTGATTTACGACTTTGTCGAAGCGGGCTGGGTGCTCCGTGTGCGTGAGATGCTTTGGCTTACGGAGCGGGCACGGCATGCGTTGATAGGCTGGCTCGCGGCGAACGAGGAACATGTGCGTCAGGTCGAGTTTAGCGGAACACCTGATGAACTGGCATCGCTGCAACTGACGGGCTGGACACCCACACACCGCGATCCGGGAGAGCCGTTCCTGCGATGGGAGATAATGCCCGGCTTCATGTGGCGCGTGGTGCATCCACATGACCTGTTGCAGCGGCTGTTGAGGGCATGCCCTACCGAGGGAGTGCAGCCCTTCTGCATGGCGGTTCACGATCCCCAGATTGAGGCAAACACAGGGGTGTACACGGTGTTTGCGGATTCAAAGGGCTGGCATGTGGCGCGGGGAGGGCATGAGGGCTTGCCCATCGTGCGCCTCAATATGCGCTCGCTCGCACTGCTCACGATGGGCACTTTCAGTGCAAGCGAACTCGCAGTGCGTGAGCTGCTGGATGCGCCCCCTGCTTTGATAGACACTCTGGATCAACTGTTCCCCGCTCGCTCTCCCTGCTTGCGCCCAATGGACTATTTTTAACGCCCTAAGCCTCTCGCGTCGCGTGAGAGGTTCTTCCGTCATGAAATTTTTTCTCTGACCCAGCTGTTTAAAAACTGGAGTTCAAGGAGATGGGTAGGCATTCACGCTTGGGCATTTTGGAGGGCGAGGCTCCCGCCGAGCCGAATCTGGAGGGCGAGGTTCCCGCCGAGCCATTCCAACCGACGCCGCACTAAGACAGGATTGTCTTCGTCACGCATGTCGGCTCGCGGGGACGCTCGCCCTCCAGTATGAGTTTCGAGCATCGGTCTATTTCGTGGGCGGTGACACCCCCGCCTCGCGTAGCATTTGCAGGAACTGCTCTTCGTTCAGGATAGGGATGCCCAGTTCGATGGCACGCTGGAGTTTGCTACCTGCCCCCGGGCCTGCCACCACATAGGTCGTGGCACGGCTGACGCTGGAAGTGGCGCGCCCACCCAGCGAGCGCACCAGCTCCTCCGCTTCCTCGCGGGTGTAGTGCTCCAGCTCACCTGTGAACACGAAGGTCATGCCTGCGAAGGGCGCAGCGGCAGGGCGCTCGCGCTTCTCTTCCATCTTAACCCCGGCTGCCCGTAACTTCTCGATCACTTGACGATTCTCAGGACGTGCAAAGAACTCCACCACCTCGTGGGCGGTTTCGGGTCCGATGCCCGGAATTTGCATCAGTTCCTCTTCAGTGGCGTTCATGAGAGCGTCCAAGCTGCCGAAATGCTCCGCTAAGAGCCGCGCCGCATGCTCTCCCACCTGCCGAATGCCCAAAGCGAAGATGAGCCGCGCCAAACCTGCTTCTTTGCTCTTTTCGATGGCGTTCAGGATATTGGAGACGAGCTTTTCTCCGCTGCGCTCCAGCATAATGAGGTCGCCCCGATGTTGATGGAGATAGTACAGGTCAGCAGGATCGTGAATGAAACCCAGTTCGAACAGGCGCTGCACCCATTTCTCGCCAACACCTTCGATGTTCATCGCGTGGCGGCTGGTGAAGTGGCGGATGCGCTCCACGATTTGGGCGGGGCAAGCGAGGTTGATGCATCGCAGGGCGGCTTCGTCCTCCACTCGTTCCACTCGTGCGCCGCAGACGGGGCAGGTGCTGGGCGGCTCGATGGGCTGCTCCTGTCCCGTGCGCTTTTCCATGACGACCGCTACCACTTCGGGGATGACCTCGCCCGCACGCTGGATAATCACCGTATCGCCCAGGCGAATATCCTTCTGACGGATGTAGTCGATGTTGTGCAGGGTGGCACGGGAGACCGTCACGCCCCCCACAGGGACTGGTTCCATCACCGCGACGGGGGTCAACACACCGGTGCGTCCCACCTGCCAGCGCACCTCGATAATGCGCGTGGTCGCTTGCTCCGCCGGGTATTTATAGGCAATCGCCCACCGTGGTGCGCGCGCCGTTGCCCCCAGTTTGCGCTGCAGTGCGATTTCATTCACTTTAATCACCACGCCGTCCGTGGCATAGTCCAGCTCGGCGCGGCGGCGGCTCCACTCTCGGCAGAACTCCAGCACTGCCTGAATACCTTTCACCAGCCGTGAGTGTGGATTGACAGGGAAGCCCCACGCCTTAAGCTGTTGCAGCACTTCCCAGTGCGTGCGGAACTCGACGCCCTCGCAATAGCCGACGCCATAGACCCAAATTTTCAAGTGGCGTCGTGCGGTGATGCGTGAATCGAGCTGGCGTAGGCTGCCGGCGGCCGCATTGCGCGGATTGGCAAAGAGCGGTTCACCTGCTGCCTCCCGCTCACGATTGATGCGCTCGAACTCTTGATAGCTCAAATAGACCTCGCCACGCACTTCCACCACGGCAGGCGGCATATGGAACAGGTTCTCACCTGCTCGCAAGCGCAGTGGTACCTGCCGAATGGTGCGGATGTTGGGCGTCACATTTTCGCCCCGATAACCGTCGCCCCGTGTTGCCCCCACCGTCAACATGCCGTTCTCATAGGTCAGTGAGACCGCCAGCCCATCAATTTTGAGTTCGCAAGTGTATTCCAGCTCGGCATCAGACGGTAAATCCAGAAACCGCTTCACGCGCTGATCAAACTCCAGCAGCTCTTCTTCGCTGAAGGCGTTATCCAGGCTAAGCATCGGTTCGCGATGGGTATGTTCAGGGAACGCTTCTAACGGGGGTGCACCTACCCGTTGCGTGGGCGAATCGGGCGTAATTAGCTCTGGGAACTGCTGCTCCAGTTCGACAAGTTCCCGAAAGAGGCGATCATACTCCTCATCTGAGATTTCAGGCTGATCCAGCACATAGTAGCGATAGTTGTGATACTCGATCAGCCTCCGAAGTTCCTCGATCCGTGCCGCAGCCTGTTCGCGTGTCATCGAAAGGGAACGATTCGCCCCGCTGCGATTTTTTCCTTCAGCGAGTAGTGAGTAGAACCCACTCGCTATTCGCCAGATTTTATGCGCACCGGCGTATGCGGACTCGGTGCCCCGGTTTTCCCGAACGTCCTCCCCCCAACCCACGATCAATTGGCAGGAATTGTCCCGCATGCAACGAACCTCCCCAATAAGGAGGAAAAGCGACCAATGAGAGCCTATTTCGTTGCGATTACGCTGGGCATCCTGATCGGGATGCCGACGCTGGCACAGAAAAAATCGGAGGAAAAGCCGATTCGCACCACCATCGCGGCGATCCTTCAAGACCCCGACCGCTTCCATAAAAAGCTGGTGCAGCTGGAGGGGAAGGTAAGCGACTATAAGGAGAAGACCTCGCGGGCAGGCAATGCCTACACCACCTTTAAGTTGGTGCAGGAGGAGCAGAAAATCACGGTCTTCTCCTATGGGCATCTGAAGCTCAAGGACGGCGAGGAGGTGGTGGTCATCGGGCGCTACTATAAGGAGCGACGGGTTGGACGCGCCACCTTCAAGAACGAGATTGACGCCAGCCCGCGCGAAGGGGGTAAAATCTCCAAACAGGAGTGAGCCGCATGGCGAATCGGGAGCGAACCAACGGACAAACCCCGCGCGATGGTGCGCGCTGGGATTACTCGCCTGCACCAGAAGCGCGGAACATCGTCAAAATCAAACCGCGCTACGGGCTGTTTATCAACGGCGAATTCGTCGAGCCCAAAAGCGGGCAGTATTTTACGACTATCAACCCCGCGAATGAAGAGGTGCTGGCGGAAGTTGCCTACGCGGGACCTGAAGATGTAGATCGAGCAGTGCGCGCTGCGCGGGAAGCCTACGAGAAAATCTGGAGCAAACTGCCCGGCAAAGAACGCGCCAAGTATCTCTTTCGCATCGCCCGGATTATTCAGGAGCGTTCGCGTGAATTTGCTGTGCTGGAGAGCCTGGACGGGGGCAAACCTATTCGCGAATCGCGCGATGTGGACATCCCGTTGGCGTCGGCACACTTTTTCTATCACGCTGGCTGGGCGGACAAGCTGGAATATGCTTTTCATGGGCGTAGACCGCGCCCGCTGGGCGTGGCAGGGCAGATTATCCCCTGGAACTTCCCCCTGCTGATGGCCGCGTGGAAAATCGCGCCTGCACTTGCCTGTGGCAACACGGTCGTGCTGAAACCGGCAGAAACCACGCCGCTGACCGCGCTGCTGCTGTGCGAGGTCTTTCAGCAAGCCGAACTGCCCCCCGGCGTGGTGAACATTATCACGGGCGACGGACAAACGGGCGCATGGCTCGTGCAGCACCCCGACTTAGACAAAATCGCCTTCACAGGCAGCACCGAAGTGGGCAAAAAGATCCAGAAAGCGGTCGCAGGCACGCGCAAACGGCTCACCTTAGAGCTGGGTGGTAAAGCCGCCAATGTGATTTTTGAAGACGCTGCCATCGACCAAGCGATCGAAGGCATCGTCAACGGCATCTACTTCAATCAAGGACATGTGTGCTGCGCAGGCAGCCGCTTGCTGGTCGAAGAGAGCATCTACGAGGTGGTCGTGCGTAAACTCAAGCGCCGCATCGAGCTACTGCGTGTAGGCGACCCGTTAGATAAGAACACCGATGTGGGCGCGATTAACTCGCTCATGCAACTGCGCAAAATCGAGCATCTGGTGCAGGTAGGTGTTCAGGAAGGCGCGGAGATTCACCAGAGCAGCTGCCCGCTGCCCGAACGAGGCTATTGGTTCCGCCCCACCTTCTTTACCCGTGTGAGCATGGCGCACACCATCGCGCGAGAAGAGATCTTCGGTCCCGTGCTGGCGGTTTTGACCTTCCGTACCCCCGAAGAAGCCGCCGAAATCGCGAATAACACGCGCTATGGACTGTCGGCTGGCGTGTGGACCAATAAAGGCAGCAAATATCTGGCATTCGCCTCTCGCCTCAAAGCAGGCGTCGTCTGGTGCAACACTTACAACAAGTTCGACCCCGCCAGCCCCTTTGGGGGCTACAAGGAAAGCGGCTTCGGGCGCGAGGGCGGTATTCACGGCTTAAGCGCGTATGTAGCGAGTGGCGAATGGTGAATAGCGAGTAGATTCTACTCACTACCCGCCACTCGCCCAAAAAACGACTCGCCTCACGAGGAGATGAGCATGCGATTAGTGGGTGTACTGGCAGCAGTGGCGATATTGGCGATTTTAGTGGTGGTATGGCTCTATTATGGCACAGGAAGACAGGCGGGTACTATGCCTGGGGCACCGCCTGTCAGCCGTGTCACGGAGACCAAGCAAGCGGCACGCGGCGTAGAATGCCGCAATAACTTGAACCAGATTCGTACCGCCATCCAAATGCGGCAGGGTTCTGAAGAAGGGTTACCTGCCACACTCAAGGAGCTGGGGTTGCCCGACCAAATGCTGGTCTGCCCCGAATCGGGTCAGCCTTATCAGTACGACCCGAACACGGGTACGGTGCGATGTTCCACACCAGGACATAGGAGCTATTAGCGGCACACCTGATGGGGAAAACTTGGTTGGGGTATACTTGCCTGAATGCTCCCCATCGGTGGAAGCCTTGCTACGCAAGACATTGTGCCTGTGATTGTTGACACACTTTGACTATCCATAAGTGAACCGTCACACCTCCATAAGGACAATGAGCAAGCGCGTGCTTGCTGCGATGGGCTGAAAGATACGCAACCAACGAGGCACCGCCTACCGAAGCATTGCGCCGTGAGACACTTTACACAGAGGAAGAGCCATATTGTAGAGGGGAGAACCTCCTATCTTCTGGGGTACACTTCAGGACGGGTTATGTTCAACAAAATCCTGATAGCGAATCGGGGCGAGATAGCGGTGCGCATCATCCGCGCGTGCCGCGAGATGGGCATTCGCACGGTCGCGGTCTATTCGGAAGCCGATCGGGATGCCCTGCATGTGCACTGGGCGGATGAGGCGGTTTGCATCGGTCCGCCGCCCAGTAGCGAAAGTTATCTAAATATTCCTCATATTCTGATGGCGGCGCTCATCACCGAAGCGGAAGCCATCCATCCGGGCTATGGCTATCTATCGGAGTGCAGCAGCTTCGCCGAGGCATGCGAGTCGCAGGGCATCCGCTTCATCGGCCCACCCCACAGTGCGATTGCCCAGATGGGCGATAAGGCACTCGCCCGCAAAATCGCGCAGCAGGCAGGCGTGCCCGTACTGCCTGGCACGCCCGACGCCATCCGTTCAGAAGAGGAAGCACTGCGTGCCGCCTCCCAAATTGGTTTCCCGCTGTTGATTAAAGCGGCAGCAGGCGGAGGCGGACGAGGAATTCGGCGTGTGAACACCGAGGAGGAGTTGCTGCCCGCCCTGCGCATCGCCCAGTCCGAAGCGCAGGCTGCATTCGGCTCGCCCGATGTCTACCTGGAAAAGTATATTCCCGAACCGCGCCATATCGAAGTGCAAGTGCTTGCCGATTCGCATGGGAATGTGTTGCACCTCTTTGAGCGAGAGTGCTCTTTACAGACCCCGCGCCATCAGAAAATGGTAGAGGAGGCTCCTGCCCCCCATGTAGATGAGGTGACACGCCGCGCATTAGGTGAGGCTGCCATCAAAGTGGCCCGTGCTGTGGGCTACCAGAACGCTGGCACCGTCGAGTTCCTGATGGACAGCAACGGCAACTTCTACTTTATCGAGATGAACACTCGCCTGCAAGTCGAACATCCTGTGACGGAGCAGGTGACGGGCATCGACATCGTGCAGTGGCAGATACGCATCGCGGCGGGCGAACGACTGCCGTTCAAGCAGAGCGACATTCGGTTGAGCGGACATGCCATCGAGGTGCGCCTGACTGCCGAAATCCCCGAACATGACTTTACTCCCTCTACCGGGCGATTGAGCGAATGGACGCCACCGGGCGGTCCAGGGATCCGCGTGGACAGCCATCTCTACACAGGCTATAGCATCCCGCCCTACTATGACCCGCTGCTGGCGAAGATTATCGCCTATGCGCCCAGCCGTGAGGAGGCGGTCGCGCGTTTGACCCGTGCGCTGCATGAGGTGCGCATCGAGGGCGTGCAGACCACGCGCGACTTCTTGCTGCGCCTGGTGCAGACGCCCGAATTCCTGCAGGGGCGCGTATCGACACCGTTCGTGCCACGCTTCTTGCGTGGCTATGCGCCCATCGGAGGTGTTGTCCAATGAACCCCGACCCACCCCGCGAGGTCTCACCCCGACGACTCGCCCGCGAATGGGCACTGCGCGCCCTCTACCAGATTGAGGTGGGACAACGCGACCCCCAAGAGGTCGTCGAAGAGGCATTAGAGGTCGCTCAACTGGAACCCGGCATCGCTCGATATATGCGCCAACTGGTGAACGGGGTGCTAAGCCATCAAGCCACCGAGTTAGACCCACTGATTGAGCAGTTCGCATCGGGCTGGACCTTAGACCGAATGCCCGTCATCGACCGCAACATCCTTCGAATGGCTCTTTATGAGTTGCGTTATCAACCTGAAGTGCCTGCACGCGTGATTGTCAACGAAGCGGTGGAGTTAGCCAAGAGATACAGCACAGCGCAGTCGGGTCGCTTCGTAAACGGTGTGCTGCGCACCGCAGCCCAAGCGATCCGCGACGAGGCGAGCAGCGAATAGCGAGTGAAATTTTTTCTCTGGGGTACTCAGCGAAGCTGGGTCAGAGAAAAAATTTCAGGAAAAATTTTTTCTCTGGGGTACTCCGCGCAGTGGGGTCAGAGAAAAAATTTCAGGAAAAATTTTTTCTCTGGGGTACTCCGCGCAGTGGGGTCAGAGAAAAAATTTCAGGTGTGTCCACGGGAGAGCAAGTTCAGGTGAAATTTTTTCTCTGGGGTACTCAGCGAAGCTGGGTCAGAGAAAAAATTTCAGGATACTAAAAGAGACAAATCCTATATGCAAGGAGGTGAACCAATGAGACACGACAAGGTGGTGATCATGTGGCTGATAGGGGTGATTATCGGCTGGGCAATAGGTTGTTCAGATGCAGGGGCGCAACCTCACCAGCCGATGCTGAATCACGAGCGCATGACGGAGCTGTTCATTCAGCTTGTGCAAATCGACAGCGGCGCGGAAAACGAGGCTGCCATTTGTCAATTTGTGGCGGAAAAGCTGCGTCAACTGGGCGCGGACAGCGTGCATATCGACGACGCCAGCAAGCAACTGGGTGGCACAGGCGGCAATGTGTTCGCGCGTTTCAAAGGCACGGTCAGTGCGCCTCCCCTGTTGCTGAACGCCCATCTGGACACCGTTTCCAGCACCAAAGGGATTCAAATCGTGCGTACCAAAGAGGAGATAAAAACCGATGGACGCACCATCTTGGGCGCGGACGATAAAGCAGGGGTCGCCATCATCTTGGAGGTGCTGCAAACTCTCAAGGAGCGCAACCTGCCCCATCCGCCGCTGGAGGTGGTGTTCAGTATCCGTGAGGAAAAGGGTTTGCTGGGCGCAAAAGCCTTCGACGCCCGCCTGCTGAAAGCCCGCTACGGGTTGGTGGTCGATGGCAGAGAAGTGCCCGATGAAGTTTTCGTGCAGTCACCCACGCACTGGAAATTCGAAGTGGTCTTTCATGGACGCGCAGCGCACGCAGGCGCGGAACCTGAAAAGGGACGCAACGCGATCCAGATGGCAGCGAAGGCGATTGCGCAGATGGAGTGGGGACGCCTCGACGAGGAGACCACCGCGAACATCGGCACCATTGAAGGGGGGCAAGCGATGAATATCGTGCCAGACCGAGTCAAACTTATAGGCGAGTTCCGTAGCTTCGACCCGAAGCGAGTGGAATCGCTGGCGAACCGCTGGCGCGAGATTTGCGAGCGTGTGGCGCAGGCGCATGAGGGCAAGGTGGAAGTGACCTTCAGCAAAACTTTCGATGCGGTGCGTGTGTCGCCCGACGCGCCCATCGTGAAGGCAGCCGTCGCCGCACTGAAGGAGCTGGGCATCGACGCGAAGCTCACCCGCACTGGAGGCGGCTCCGATGCCAACGCCTTCAGCACCCACGGGATTCAGTGCCTTGTGTTCCCCACAGGGGCGGACGCCATCCACACCCCCCAGGAACGCCTACTGCTGCCCCACTTCTATACCTGTGGTGAAGCCGTGCTGCGGACCGTGATGATGTGGACCCACTCAGAGAAGGTCAACTCTGCAGGCGCACGCCCGTTGCTGGGTCGAACAGATGCAGATGCTCCAGGTGGAGACACAGATCGAGCCGTTCACCCTCCTGGACCTTCACCCGCGCACTGAGCTGGGCAATCACTCGTTCCCCGTCGAGGAGAATATGGCAATCGTTGCGGTCACCTTGCGGTTCCACCACATCCAGCAGCCCGTGCAACGGCTCTGAAAGGATTGCATCAGGGGGGGCGGTGGAGGGGGTGTAAATATCCTGTGGGCGAACACCGAGCAGCACCGTTTGCCCGATTCGCGCTTTTAGCAGCGACTGCTGCCCCTGCAACAAGGACAGGTGGAAAGAGCCGAGTTTCAGCATGGGCTTTCCATTCTCCTCCACGACCTGCACTTCCAGCAGGTTCATCGGTGGCGTGCCAATAAAGGTCGCTACAAACACATTGTGCGGGCAATAATAGACCGCTTCGGGTGTGCCGACCTGTTGGAGGATGCCGTCTTTGAGGATGGCAATGCGCGAGCCGAGCGTCATCGCCTCCTTTTGGTCATGGGTTACATAGAGCGTGGTGATGCCCAGCCGTTCCTGCAGTTTTTTGAGTTCCGCACGGGTCTGGTCGCGCAGCTGGGCGTCCAGATTCGAAAGTGGTTCGTCCATCAGGAACACTTTCGGCTGGCGCACGATTGCGCGAGCGAGCGCGACACGCTGACGCTGCCCACCAGAGAGTTCACCTGGTAGACGGAACAACAAGTTCTCGATGCCCAGCAGCTGGGCGGCGTGGCGCACACGCTGATCGATCTGCTGCCGAATCGTTCGCGCCTGCTGGTAATGCAGCAGTTGCCACCAGAAGCCTTTCAGCTCGCGCAGGCGCAGTCCGAAGGCGATGTTGTCGTACACGCGCATATGGGGATAGAGCGCGTAGTTCTGGAACACCATCGCCACATCGCGGTCGCGCGGCGAGATCTCGTTCACACAACGCTCGCCAATATAAAGCTTGCCTTCGGTCGGCTCCTCTAACCCTGCCAAGAGGCGCAACGCGGTTGTCTTGCCGCAACCCGACGGTCCCACCAGCACCATGAACTCACCGGGTTGCACCTCCAGATTCAGCCGGTTCAGCGCGACGATGTTGCCGAACCGCTTGGTGACATTTTCGAACCGCACGGCGAACGCGCTCATGGCGACGCTCCCAACTTCTTGCGCCAGTAGCGGGCATAGCCCATCGCGATGAGTTGATAGCCCGCGCCGAGGTCGTAGCTGGAGGGGTCCACACCCTGTGCCTGCATCTCGGCGTTCCCGTATTCTTGGAGCGCGCGAATGATCTCCTCATCGCTTCGCCCATGCTCAACCAGCTGCCGCGTGAAATGGCCCCAGTCGAGCAGTCGCTGCTCTAACTCATCGAGATGGCGCTTCACATCCTCAAAGACGCCAAAGTGGGTCAATGCAAGCTGGCGAATAGGCACCGTGCGCAGTCGACTGAGGCTTGCCTGCCACGCTTCGATATCCAGTTCGGGTGGGGGAGTGGGTGGGCGCACATAGGTTGTGTTCGGCATGCGCACACCCGCTATATCGCCTGCAAAAAGCAGCCCACTGGCATCATCCAGGTAGGCGTGATGGTGGCGGGCATGTCCGGGCGTGTCGAGGGCGATCAGGGTACGCCCTGCCACCTGCAGCCGTTCGCCATCCTGTACGATACGAATGCGCTCTTTCGGCACGGGCAGCACAGGTCCCCATAGGGTGTCCATCAACTCGCCATAGAGGCGCGACGCGCTGGCGATTAGACGCGATGGATCGGCTAAGTGCGGCGCGCCTATCGGATGTACATAGCAAGTGGCATCGGGCAGCCGTTGCATCAGCACACCGAGCGCGCCCGCATGGTCAAGATGGATATGTGTCACGAGCAGATGGCGCACCGTGTCCAACGGAACGCCTGCTCGCTCCACCTCGCGCAACAAGGTTTCCACCGTGCTGGCGGGACCTACCTCCACCAGCGCGGCTTCATCCCTGCCTATCAGTAAATAGGCAGCAATCGCCAGCGGATAGCCCAGAAAATTCAGATCGATCAGCCAAACTCCTTGGATAACTTCCTGCATACACCCTCCTCTCCGGGTTCTCTGTGGCTCCACAAATGTTTCCTCCGACCCACATGCCCGGAGGAAAATTTTCAGGCAGCAATAGGATACCACGCAGCAAACGGTGTGGGGTATACTTGGTTGGGATGGCGAAAGTCGCTGCACAACCGACCCCGAAACCGCGCACGCGGCGCAAATCCCAGCGCGCTGCGATACCCCCTGAACTCGCCCGCGACATCGAGCAGATGCTGCGGGAACTGGAAAGCCTGGAACTGTTAGAGGAGGACGGCGAACCATTGGAAAGCGAGTGGCATGTGGTACAGATCCATCTTCTGGATGACCTCGTGCGCCAGCATCTGGGGCCCAGCAACGATTACTTCTGTGGCGGCAATATGTTTGTTTACTACAGCACCGAACAGGCACGCGCCATTAATGCAGGGAAGTCGGCGTATAAAGGTCCCGACTTTTTTGTGGTGCGCAATGTGGATGGTTCCAAGCCCCGTCGCTACTGGGTGGCGTGGGAGGAGGATGGTCGTTATCCCGACCTGGTCATCGAGCTGATTTCGCCACGCACCGCGAAGAAGGACAAGGAGGAGAACCTGCGCTTCTATGCAGAGGTGTTGCGTGTGCCGGAGTATTACTGGTACGACCAAGACAAGGGCGAGCTGCGCGGATACCATCTGGCGAACGGGCACTACGAACCCATCACACCCAACGAGCATGGCTGGCTGTGGAGCCGTGTATTGGGCGCATACTTAGGTGTGTGGGAGGGCGTTTACAACGGTCGTCGCTATCGGTGGTTGCGACTCTACCGCGCTGATGGGAGCTTAGTGCCAACACCCAGCGAGCTTGCTGAACAGGAGCGGCAGCGTGCCGAGCAAGAACGGCAGCGTGCTGAGCAAGAACGGCAGCGTGCTGAGCAAGAACGGCAGCGTGCTGAACAGGAGCGGCAGCGTGCCGAGCAAGCGGAAGCGGAACTGGAACGGCTCCGCGCCTTGCTTCGCGAACGAGGAATCGAGGCATAATCTTCACATTAGCCGTAGAAGCACATCCGAATCCACTGCCATGCATGGAGCAGGGCTTCCAGTCCGAGCCCTACCACCAGCAGCACGGCAACACCTAACAAGTTGCCCGCCAGGAGCAGATAGCCATCATGGTTCATCAGCCCTATGGCAATCAGCGCGATCGAAAAGGCAGGCAGCGTGTTCATAAAGGGCATTGGCGAGGATAGTACCAAGCTGAGCAGAATCACAATCAGGGCAGAGACGCGCAATAGCACCCCGTTGCGTGTTAGCCATCGCCCCCGTGGATAGGAGACCCGTTCGATACGCTGTAGCAGCGCGATACCTCTGGTCTGAATTGCCTGCACCGTCGCAGGCGCAAGCCGTTTCCGTCGCCAGCGCGCAGGCAGCCACAGCTGCCGCCTGCCCACCAACATCTGCGACGCGACTAATATCATTAGTACTCCCACAACGCCCGATGTGCCCGGTGGCAGCACCGGAATAAAGCAGGGAATGGTCAGCAGCAATAGCATGATGCCATACCCTCGATCCCCTGCACGGGCGACTATCTCCTCCAGCGAGACGGTTCCGTCGGCGTCGGTGTCCAAGGTGGCGCTAAACAGCTCCGATAATCGCGCTTCCGCCGTTGGCAACGAGTTCATCATCGATGAGTTTACCTCTTCTGGTTGGGGTACACTGACATGGGTGTTCTTAAATGGAGACTCACTGGCGGGAGCTACCGTTCTGGCAGCTGGAGTATCGGCGTATTGAGGGGGGAACACTCATTCGATCCATGTGGAGCTACGCCTTGCTTGGTGCGCTGGCGCTTGGGCTGGCGGCGCTGTTCGGGCTGGCATTCAAGCAGGGGTTTGCCGCTCCTTATCTCTCGCTCACCGCGTTGGTCGTGGCGCATCTGATGGCGCGCAGCCGATTGGATCGCCAGTTGCCGAATCCCTCGTTCCAACGCGACCTTCAGACGGGTCATTTGGATCAGTTCCGCATGCTGGACCTCACTCCACACGCGCTGTTGCTGCAGCGCAGTTTGCCTGCGCTATTCTATCGTCTGCCGAGCCAGAGCTTATGGCTGCCACTGTATGGAGCGTGGGGTGCCTGGGTGGGTGTGTCTGGATGGGAAAGCGCGCTTCTGTGGCTGCTCTTTGCCTTTGCCGATCCGCTGGTACTGATCCTGATGGGCTTTTATCTGACCCTCTCTTTTATCGGCTTCTGGGAGCCTCTAACGCTTGCCCTCCTTGTGTTTGGGTACGGCTCACTACGCGAAATCGACAGGACGCGGTTAGGCTCCCTTAGCGGATGGCTATTCGCGCTGCTGATTAGCCTGCCCATCTTGCTGCGCCTGCTGATGCCGCTCGCATGGCTGTACACGCTGCCGGACACGGGACGATTCGCGCTGGTGTGGCTTCTGGTGGAGGGATTGCGCTGGGAATGGCGCGCCCGCTGGCTAAACATGCCGTCGGGATGGTGGCGATATGGCTGGCTGCTACCTGCAACGGGGCTGATGCTGATGGTGTTCCCGATGGTGGGGGAATGGACACCTATGTGGAACGACACGCAGCGGTTGCAGGCATCGGCTGTGCTGCTCTTTCTGATAGCGGGCTGGCTGAATATGCGGTTAGTGACCCTCGTACGCGGGCACGACCCGGTGCACCAGCGTGGGATAGTTCACTTGGGCGAGGTTGCCCTTGTGCGTGTGCTGAGCATCGTGGTGCTGCTCGGCTGGGCACTCTGGAGCGGTGTCGGGTTAGCGGGCAGCTCATTCTGGACACTCTGGCTTTTGCTCACGCTGGCAGATGTACCGTTCAGCGCATGGTTTCGTGTGCTGCTGCAGCGTGCCTATTGCATGCGCATCCCCTTGACACGGCTTGCGCTGCTGGAATCTGCGCCTCTCTTGTGGTTTCTGCTCGCGCCTGATCGCTATGCCAGTTTAGGTGTGTTGAGTCCTCTGGTCGCGCTTGCGGCACAAACGCCCCTTTGGGGCCAAGTGGTTCGCCTGCCTCCCCCGCCCTTCACACTGCTGCTGGTGATGCCGTTACTGTGGCGCGGCTTGCTGCTGACCATGGCGTGGATCTGGGTGAACGGTGCTTGGGGAAGGAACAAACTGTTCCAGATGCGATGGGCGCAATTGCAAAAGGGGCTTGCCCCCGTGTTGGTCTACCCCTTGTATGACTGGTTGCATCAGCGCATGACGACCAATCCAGTGACGCGCTTTTTCATGGCGGAGCGTCGCTTCGATGCGGCACCGTTATTAGCAGCGCTTGGTTGGCTGCTGGGGTTGGTGCTGCCTTCTGGCGTTGCTATCGCTTGGGCAGCTTTCATCGCCTTACCGATGCTTATTGCGCTCTGGTGGCTGGGCTATCGGTTGGCGAGTCAGCGTGTGCAGCGATTAGTGGAGACAGGCGAGCTGCGTCAGTGGTTTCTGGCGGGACTCGCGCCGTTCACTATCTACTGGGGCATCGTGCTGAGTGTATGGATCTGGCAGGTACGCCTGCTCCTTGCGTTGTATGGCTGTGGCGCCCTGGCAGTATGGCTACGGACTTTCTATGAGGCGTTTCAAGGTGCGCCTTCGCCTGCTGTCCCACTGACGATGATGGTGGTGGGTGGGATGCTGATGTTTGTTTTCGTGGTGTTGCTCGTTTTGCTCGGTTCGCAGCTCTTTCTGGCAGCACCGATCGCGATTCAGGACACGCTCACAGCACTCAGCCGTCGTGAACGCCCCTCGATGGTGCGGGCAACGGTGCTTTCCTTGTTTTACAGCGGCTGCGCGATGCTGGCATGCATGTTCGCACCGTTGCTGTTGGTGGGATTGCCTTTCTACTCCACCCGCAGCGAGCGCATGCTAAGGCAGCTCTCACGGACACCAGACGAATATCTGCACCGCCTGCCTGCCTCTGTTCGATAAAGTGTCAAGAGGCGAGCAAGTAGGGGTTGCTGTGGTGGAAATGGGACAGGCTCATGGAATAGTATATTTAAGATTGGGAACCCTTTGGGAGCAGAAGCGTCCAAAAAGTGAGGTGAGGTCGATCACGATGGTATCGAAGAATCATCCACTGGCACAACTGTTTCGGAACTTGGTGGAGCGGGCGTTCGTCATTTCGTTGCGGTGGGACGATCCGCAGGTGGTGGACTATTTGAGCGATTTGCTGTTGAAGTTCGTGCATATGCGCGAGCTGTACAAATTGCGTGACCTGCGCGGGCGTCCGTTGGAAGAGGTCGCCGATATGCTTTATTATGCGGATGTGCGACTTGGTGCGCAGTCGTTCTATCAGGAGCGGGAGGTCCACCGCCATATCGGCGACTATACGCTGTTCTGGACGGGGGTCTATCCAGAAGCCTTGCCGCGCTTGCGGGCACACACACGCAAAGATCACCTGATCGACTATGTGAAGCAGGGCAAACAATCGTACTATATTGTGTCGCTGTTCGATATCGGGGAATGGCGCGACGAAGCCCCGCTGTTCCGCAAACTCTCGGAACATTTCGAGGTCTGTATGCAGGGGCTATATAATGTGCGTCAGCAGTGGGAACGCATGGCAGCGGAGAGTTTCCGTCGCTTCCGCAGCGAAATCGAGCGCGACCTATGGTGAGAAGGTGTGTCTGGAAGCGTTATCGATTTTCCCCTTCTTGGCAGACGCGGAGGTTCCGCTGCCGGATTCGAAATGGCAGCGAGGGGAGTTTGATCCACTCACTACGCGCTACTCACCTATTGAGACCGCACGCTCCAGCGTCACGAAGCGGAAGAGGGCGGGTTGGAAGCCCAAGGGGACCCTGTCCGTAGGGCCGTTGCGCTGCTTAGCGATTATCAATTCTACCTCTTCGGTGCGGACGACGCCTGCCTCGCGCGGCTCGTCTTCGAATTCGCCTTCGATTCGGTGAGGGCGATGGAGAAACATTACCACATCGGCTTCCGCTTCGATGGAGCCGCTATCACGCAGGTCAGACAAGATGGGGCGTTTCTCCTCGCGCCGTTCCACGGCACGCGAGAGCTGCGAGAGCACCAACACGGGCGCTTCAAACTCGCGGGCGAGCGATTTCAGAGCACGGGCAATCTCACCAATCTCTTGATTGCGGTTCTCCGCGCGGCGTGTGTGCGAACGCATCAACTGCAGGTAGTCGACCACAATGAGTGCGAGGTCGTTGCGCTCCGCTTTGAGACGGCGACACTTAGCGCGCATTTCCAGCACGGAAAGGCTGCTGGTGTCGTCGATATAGATAGGGGCGCGGAACAGCCGCTCGGCAGCCAGTTGCAGTCGTTCCCAATCCTCATTGGTGAGATTGCCGCGTCGGATGCGGCTGCCGCTGACGCCTGCCTGCGAGCAGAGCATGCGCTGCACCAATTGCTCGCGTGACATCTCCAGGCTAAAAATAGCGACGGGGCGGTTCTCACGCAGGGCGACATTTTCGGCGATATTGAGCGCGAGTGAGGTTTTGCCCACGCTGGGGCGTGCCGCCAAGATAATCAGTTCCGAAGGCTGCAGCCCTGAGGTTTTGTAATCGAGGTCCGGGAAGTGAGTGGGAACGCCGAGGATACCGCGCCCCGAAAGTTGCACCTGCTCGATATGCTCCAGCACTTGGATAAGTAGGCGATCGATGGGGGTGAAATAGCGTCCGAGTCGCCGTTGTGCCACACCGAACACAGCATGCTCAGCGCGATCGATAATCTCCTGCAGTTCGAGGTCGGTGTCTTCGGTCAGTTGGAGAATGTCGTGGGCGGCGCGGATGAGGCGGCGCAGAATGGCTTTCTCCTCCACGATGCGAGCGTAATATTCCGCGTTGGAGGCGCTGGGCACGCTCTCCACGATTTGTGCCAGTGCCGCCAATCCGCCCACCTCCTCCAACTGGTCGCGCCGCTTCAGCTCCTCCTGAACCGTGAGCAGGTCGACGGGGATGTGCCGCTCCGCCAGCGAGAGAATGACCTCATACAGGATGCGGTGCGCATCACGATAGAAGTCGTCGGGTCTAAGGATTTCGGCGACCTTCTCTATCGCGTGCTGGTCGAGCATCATGGAGCCGAGCGTACTCATCTCGGCTTCGAGGCTGTGGGGCGGCACATGCGCTGTACGCATATTCACGATCCGCCGTTCGTCCCTCCTCCTGTGCTGGGTGGGTTCTTGTTCTCGTCCTTCTTCTCGTCTTTCTTGTCGCCCTCTTTCTGGTCGCTCTTCTCTTTATCCTTCTTCAGAGCTTTATCCCACTGGGCGCGCTGCTCGGGGGTCAACACATTGCGGATCTCTTCCAGCATCTGCTTGTTAAGCTCCTGTAGGCGACGCTGGCGAGTTTGCGCGTCCAAAGAGGTGTCTTGCTGGATCTGGTTGCGTAAGGCGTTATAGCGTTGAGTGATCTCCCGGATCTTGTTAATCTGTTCGGGCGAGAAGCGCATGTTAGGCGTGGTGCTGGATTGGCTCTCTTCCGATTGGAGCAGCTCCTCGAACTTTTTGAGTTGCTCCTCGTTGAGCACGGAACGCACCAGGCGGATATACTCTTCTCGGCTTTGTCGGAAGCGCTGCATGCGTTGTTCAGGGGTGATGGAAGTATCGCGTTTAATGGCTTCATCGCGGTCGCGGTACTGTTTCCACAGCCCATCGATGCGGGCGCGCTGCTCCTCGTTCAGGTTCAGTGCGCGCGCAAGGTAGCTCGGCTCCAACACATTCGGGCGCGGCTGCTGAGTCTGCACCTTGCTTTCCGTCTTGACCGCTGCACCCTTATCGCTGCCCTGATCATTCTGGGCAGAGACGGTCGAAATGCTCAGCACGATCGCTGCTGCCAGTGTAATCCAGAAACTTTTCATCTTATACCTCCTCCTCGTTGTGATGGGTGCCGTTCGCAAACGGCTATGTATAGTATACCTCGATGGGCGAGTAGCGGAAGGCGAGTGATTTGCCGATAATCAGAAAGAGGGGCAGAGAAACAAACGGCATGCGTTCACCTGAATGGCGTTGGGCGCGAATCGGGGTTTGCCCGATGAGTGCAAAAGGGAAAGCGGGCGCAGGCGCAATGCCTGTCACGCTCCAGCCATTTGATCGACTGACCTGCGAGCTGGTGCAGTATTGCGGCTTTCTGGTGGATTGGCTCACGCCGGGGGAGCTGCCTGCACGAGTCGCCGGGCTGGATGTTTTACTGACCATAGGCGAGGGCGAACTGAGCGAGGAGGGGCAGCGTGCGCTGCAAGCGTTTGTGAAAGCAGGTGGTGTCTGGCTTGCGCTGGGCGGGACCTGCTCGCTGCCAGAGATGTTTGGCGTGCGCCCTTTGACATACGGGGAGCGTGGGGCAGAGGGTGAACCATCTTCTGCTCACTCCATAGGGCTGGGCGAAGGTTATGCCATTGGCTCGCCTTCGAATCCCCTGGTGCCCCATGAATGGGGACTGCTGCATGGATTCGGCGGCATCGCCGTGGAGGTGCAGGAGGGCACGGTCTGGGCGCACTGGCTCGATGCACACGGACGCGAAACAGGACTGCCCGCGATTGTCCATCAAGCGCATAGCGCAGGACATGCCATCCTGTTCGCGGTACACCCTGGCGAAAGCATTGCCCGCATCCGGCATGGACGCCCAGTGGTGGAACAGGCGGTGCTGCCTCCCGATGTGGAGCGCGAACCAGATGACCATGCCCTGCGTGCCGAGGATGCTGTTCGGTTGGATTGGTATCTGGATCGAGGAAGCGAGGGGATAGATCCCCCGCGCCACGCGCCAGTCACTCCGCGCCTCTTTCTGAAGCCTGTGGCCGATCTCTGGCAAGAGAGCCTCATCCGTGCGATTTTGTGGAGTGGGCAGCAGTGTGGTGCGGTTGTGCCGATGCTTTGGTTCTATCCCGCTGCTTTGCCGGGCGTGGCGGTTTTGAGCATTGATGCGGAGCCTGCCGCGGCGCATCACGAGACGACCCTCCATCGGTTGCTGACGCTGACAGGATTGCGCGCGGTCTGGTGTCTGAGTGAGGCGAGTCACGGACCCGCGTTTTATCGTGACTTAGCCAAGCGTGGACATGAGATTGGGCTGCGTTATGTGCCCGAAGCGGGTGTTTTTTGTCGCTCGGCAGCTCTGCTGCAGAATCAAGTGGACAGCTTGCGCCGATTCAGCGGAGTACGCAGTATTACGGCGGTGCAGGTGGCGAATTTGCAATGGCGTGGTTGCACCGAGTTCTACACCTATGCGGAGCAGGCGCAGATTTTAAGCGATCTGAGCCGTGGCGGCTACTCGGCAGGCGCAGCAGGGTTCGCCTTTGGCAGTGCGCATCCGTGGCGCCCCCTCCAGCAAACCCGCCCGGGCGAGCTGCATAATTTGTATGTGATCCCCCTACTGGGTTATCACCTGATGGAGCGTGTCGGGATGATGGAGGCACGGGCGATCCTGCGCGGAGTGCAGTCAGTTGGCGGGGTGTGCCATTTCACCGTTCGACCCACCGTAGTGGAGAGCGAGGAGAAGGCGGACGCTTTTATTCGGCTGATGGCCGCCATTCGTAGCGCAGGCTACGAATGGATCACCGCAGCGGAGCTTGTACGCTGGCACACCGCACGCACCGCCATTCGTCACCGGTTTGCCAACATAGCAGACCAGATGCAGCTTTCGTTGCTATCGGCAATGTCGATGGGGCGTGTAACGGTGCTGCTGTTCACGCCACTCAAGGGGTGGGCACGAACGGGAAGCAGCGAGATTCCCGTTCGAGACGCGGAGTATTTTGGTCATCCATGCTTAGTGCTGGAGACCGATTTGGTCGAGAAGACGGTGCGGGAGCTGGTTTTGGGGCAAGTGGCGAGCAGTGAGTGGCGAATGGTAAGCCAGTAGGGGGCCACGGCGGAACCTTATATGATGCCTGGCAATTGGGACGGGCACTATGCTAAGAGCACCCCCTCCCGGATCTGGCGGGCAAGCTTCTGCGCCGCCCTCAAAGCCGCCCGGAACCAGCAGCGTGAATCGCTCTAAACGATCCGTCGCCCCACGATCGCGACGGGATCAAAAGTGCGCAGTCGCCAGCCGATAGTGTCCAGCACAAAAAGGAGCACCATGATTGGCACGGGCAGCGTGTAGCGGTAGGCGATGGGATCCAACGGCTCCAGTGTGCCTCTACTATCAGGTACAATCGATGCGTGCGAAACAACGAAGTGGCACGATTACTCTATGAATTAGCGGACTTATCGGACTATTTCGGTGATAGCCCGTTCAAATCGCGTGCCTATCGTCAGGCAGCGCGCTTGCTGGAGACGATGCAGACGCCCATCGAGACCATCGCCGAACAGGGTCAAGAAGCCTTAGAGGCGATCCCGGGCATCGGCAAGGCGATTGCGGAAAAGATTCGAACCTATCTGGAAACGGGCGTTATCCCAAAGCATCAACAGTTGCTTGCGCAGGCGCCGCCAGGCATCCTGGAAGTGATGGCGGTGCCGGGGATAGGTGCAAAAACGGCTCGCCTCCTCACAGAAGCGCTGGGCGTCCATGACCTGGAGAGCCTGCAACGCGCGCTGGAAAGCCCGCAAGTGCAGAAACTACCTGGCTTTGGCGAGCAGAAGCGCCAGCGTCTGCTGCACCTCATCGACCTGGTGAAAAAGTCGCGTGCGCGTCGCCCGCTGGGGTCTGTGCTGTGGCTGGCACGCGAACGGCTGGAATGGCTGCGCCATGCGCCCGGCGTACGGAAAGTGCTGCTGGGCGGTTCCGTTCGACGCATGCAAGAAACGGTGGGGGATTTGGACTATTTGGTCGCGACGGAGCAGAATGAGGCGGTCATCGAAGCGTTCGTACGCATGCCGGGCGTGGCCGAGGTCTATTCACGGGGTGAGAACCGAGCGCAAGTGTTCCTCAGCGACGGCTTACAGGTAGATCTCAAGCTGGTACCACTCGATAGCTGGGGCGCCGGCATGCTCTACATCACAGGTTCCAAACCCCACTCCATCCGCCTGCGTGAGCGCGCGATAGAACGCGGGCTGAAGCTGAACGAGTATGGCGTGTGGCGCGGCACCGAGCGAATCGCCAGCCTGACGGAGGAGGAGGTCTATGCCGCGCTGGGGCTACCGTGGATACCGCCCCCACTCCGCGAGGACCAGGGCGAACTGGAAGCGGCTGAGCAGGGCACCTTGCCCCCTCTTATCCAGCTGGAACAGGTTCGCGGCGACCTGCAGTCCCATTCGCGCTGGTCCGACGGACGCAGCTCCATCGAACAGCTCCTCCAGGTCGCCCAGAGCCTTGGCTACGAATACCTCGCGCTGACCGACCATGTGGAGATGCTGATGTGGCACGGTGAGTTGCGTGAAGTGTTCCAACGACGCCAGCAGGAGATCGAACGGCTCAATGAGCAATTCGGTGGCAAGCCCTACCTGATGAACGGTCTGGAAGTGAACATCGAAGCGGACGGCAGCATCGACGCGCCCAGCGACCTATTGCGCCGCGCTGAGATCGTCATAGCGGGCGTACACCATACGCATGGACAACCGCCTGAAGTGATGACTCACCGCTTAATTCGCGCACTGGAGCATCCAGCCGTGCAAATTTTGGCGCATCCGACAGGAAGGCGGTTTGGGAAGCGCGAATCGAATGAGGCAGACTGGGAGCGCGTTTTCAAGCGTGCAGCGCAGCTGGGGAAGGCGGTCGAGGTGAACGGTTATTATACGCGCATGGACCCGCCCACGCCGTTGGTGCGCGTGCTGAACGAGAGTGGCGCACCGGTCGCGCTGGGCACGGATGCCCATGTTGCCAGCGACTTGCGCTATATGGAGCTGGCCGTTGGGTTAGCCCAGCGCGGCTGGCTCATGCCCGAGCGCGTTCTGAACACACGCCCCCTTGCCGAGTTGCACGCATGGCTCCAGAGCATCAGGGAGGCTTATCCATGATTGTGCGCGCATTTGTGGATCGAATCGAAACGCTCGAAGAGGGCGAGCGGGTCGCTGTGCTGGTCGTACGCTGGCAGCCAGGCGATTACTTCACCTGGGTCGTGCCCCTCGAATGGCTCCCGCCCAACACCAAGGAGAGCCATTGGCTGCTGGTCACCTTCGAGCCCGATACCGAGACCCAGCAACGCATCCACCAACAGATCGAACAAACGCTGAAGGAGTTGCAATCGGGCGATGAGGTATAATCTTGCGGTGGTAAGTGGCGAACGGATTGCACGCATTGGTAGGAGCAAAAGACTTTGCGCCCCTACCACGCCACGCACGACAGGAGGGTCAATACGGCATGGTCAAACCGAGAATGTATGAGGCGATGGTCATTCTGCCCAGCAGTATGGAGCAGGAGGCGGTGGATGCCCTGATAGAACGGTTTCGTACACTGCTCGAAAATCAGGGTGCAACCGTTCACGAGGCGCGAATATGGGATAAGCGCAAGTTCGCTTATGAAATCAAGCATGTAAGTGAGGGCATCTACCTGCTCTTCCGGTTCGAGGGCATGCCCGCAGCCGCGGAGGAATTGCGGAGGGTACTCAGCATCACCGAGAGCATCTTGCGTTTTCGCATCTTCCGCCTGGAACCGGAGGAGGTCGCCGCACTGGCGCACGCATAGGGGGTTAACGATGAACTACAATCGCATCATTCTGATTGGTCGTCTCACGCGCGATCCGGAGCTGCGCACCACCCCGGATGGGATCGCGGTGGTGCGTTGCCGTATCGCGGTGAACCGCCCCACCTCAGGTGAGGATGTGGCGGATTTCTTCGATGTGGTCGCCTTCCGACAACAAGCCGACTTCATGGCGAACTACGCCACCAAAGGACGATTGGTGCTGGTGGAGGGACGCCTACAGAGTCGCTCCTACACGGACCGAGAAGGCGTTCAGCGCAGAGCTTATGAAATCGTCGCGCAGACGGTGCGCCTGCTGGATCGCCCGCGCGAAACGGAAGCCGAGGCAGCTCCTACCCAAGCAGCGGTTGGCTCAGCAGGAGCTTCGGCTCCTTCCCGAATCCCTGCCGTTCCCGAACCCGAAGAGGAACTCGAACCGCTGGACGAATTTGCGGAGGAGAACTTCGATGTCGAGGGCGACCCCTTCGAACAGCTCTAATTCGCGCTTAGACGGAGGTGAAAAATGGCGATCGAACCGTTGGAGTTGGAAAAGAAGGAACTGGACGAGGAGCTGGAAGTTGGTGCGAAACTGCGTCGTGTCCGACGCAAGCGGAAGACATGCGCTTTCTGTCTTGAGAAGAAACCCATCGACTACAAAGATGTGGCGCGTCTGCGACGCTACATCTCGGAGCGCGGTAAGATTCTCCCACGCCGCCAGACAGGCACCTGCGCCAAGTGCCAACGGCAACTGGCACTGGCGATTAAACGGGCGCGCGAATTAGCGCTGCTACCCTACATCGCCCAGTGAGGAGCATGGATGGCACACCTTTTGGATGAACAGGGAGTGCTTCACACTGCGGACCCGCGCGGTATGATGGCGCTCACGCTCGATTTTCCATCACAATATGAGCGTGCCGTCGCCATTGCACTGGAATGGCGATTGCCCGCGCTGCCCCGTGAGCCGCGCTTGGTCGTGGTCAGCGGCATGGGTGGCTCCGGCATCGGGGGCGATTACTTACGCGCCCTGTTCGAAGCGCTGGGCAACCTGCCCGTGCTGGTGGTGCGCGATTATCACCTGCCGCACTGCGCCGATGACCACACGCTGCTCTTCGCAGTAAGCTATTCAGGCAATACGGAGGAGACGCTTGCGTGCTATGCGGAGGCGCGTGCGCGCAACGCGATGGTGGTCGCGATCTCCAGCGGAGGCGAGCTTCAAGCGCGTGCCCAGATGGAGGGCATCCCCCACCTGCAGGTGCCAAGTGGTCAACCGCCGCGTACCGCGCTCGGCTACCTCCTTCTGCCGATGGTGGTGCTATGTGAGCGGTGGCACCTGCTACCCAACCTGGAGCAGGCGCGTATCCGAACCCTGCAGCGACTGGTGCAGGGACGCGACCACTGGGGCATCAGCACGCCTTATGAGCAGAATCCCGCAAAGCAGCTCGCTTCCGCACTCCACGGTAAGCTCCCCCTGCTCTATGGTTCAGGCAGCTATCGCGCGATTGTTGCCACACGCTGGAAGGGGCAGTTCAACGAGAACGCAAAGCAACACGCCTTCGCAAACACCTTCCCCGAACTGAACCATAATGAGATTTTGGGTTGGGTCGGTGCGAAGCAGCAGGCAAAAAACTTTGCCGTCGTGGCGCTGCGCGACCCCGACGAGAGCATTCAAACGCGCACGCGCATCGAGGTCACACGCCAGCTCGTGGGAGACGCGGCCGACTGGCACGAGGTTTGGGCAGAAGGCGAGAGTCTGCTTGAACGCCTACTCACACTGACCTATCTCGGCGATTTCGTCAGCCTCTATCTGGCATACCTCAACGGCGTAGATCCGTATACCATCGACTACATCGATCGGCTCAAGGCGGAACTGGCAAAGCTGATGAATCGCGAATAGCAAACTCACTACTCACTGTAAGGAGGAAAAAAACATGGCGGCGGCACACCATGTATGCGGAGGGTTATTGCTTTCGGAGACACACACCGATGCGGTGATGTACACCTATCGCGTGAAACAGGTATACCAGATCGCCCAGACCCGCTTCCAGCACGCGATGCTGGTGGAACTGGCAGGCTACGGCAAGACGCTCTTTCTGGATAACAAAATCCAGTCTGCGCTGCTGGACGAATACATGTTCCATGAGCCGATGGTTCAGCCCGGCATGGTGACGCATCCGAACCCACAGCGCGTGTTGGTCGCAGGGGGTGGCGAAGGCGCAACGCTGCGCGAGGTTTTGCGCCATCAAACAGTGCAGCAAGCCGTGATGGTCGATATCGACGAGCAGCTGGTGCGCTACTGCGAGCAATACATGCCCGAATGGCATCAGGGTTCCTTCTCCGATCCGCGCACGACGCTCATTTTTGATGATGCTCGCCAAGTCATTCCTCGGTATCGCAACCATTTCGATGTGATTGTGTCCGATTTGACGGACCCGCTGGAGGCAGGACCCTCGCAATATCTATTTACGCGTGAATTCTATCAGATGATTTATGACGCGCTGACCGACGAGGGCGTCTTGACGGTTCAGTCGGGTGCAGGCGATCCTCTCTATCCCCAGCTGTACGGCTGCATCGTGCGCACTTTACAAGAGGTATTCCCCATCGTGCGCCCTTATTGGTCGTTCGTCGCATCGTTCATGCTACCATGGGGCTTCGTGCTGGCATCCAAGAAGCACGATCCGCTTGCGCTCACGCCTGACGAGGTGGCAAATCGATTGGAGGTGCGCGGAGTACGCGGGCTGCGCTATTATGACCCGCAGACCCATTTTGCGATGTTCGCCATTCCGCCCTACCTGCGCGAGGTCATCCAAACGGCGCGCGTGTTGACCGACGCCGAGCCGTTCGCCTGGGAAGCCTGAGGTGAGGGCGGTGTGTCGGCTCGCCTCCCTGCTTGCGCTCCCTGTGTTTTCTGTGTGGCTTGGGCATGAGGTCAAGGCAGAAGGCTTCCTTGCTACCCAATCTCTCACCCTGCGTGCCCTCTATTCTCGTGCGACTCGCCAGCCAGATGGCACGCTGCAGTTGGAGCTACAAGGTGCTGTTGAGCTGCTTTATGGGGGGCGTTCTCTCCGCACGGAGAGACTACAGGTGGACACCGCCCAAGCGCGTGTGCGTGGGGAGACCCCTTTTGAGCTGATTGCCCCAGAAGGTCACCTGCGCGGGCAGCGACTGGAATATTTCTATGAGCAGCGGCGCGGGCGATTCAGTCAGGTGGAAGCGATTCTCTACCCTTTAGCGGGTAGCGAGGGGCGCGTTTCGGATAGTGGGGCGGGAAGGCATTCCTCTCGCTACTTATCCCCTACTACCCATCCCCCGCCGTTGCGCCTCTGGGCGCAGGAGATGGCAGGCGACCTCCAACAGTTCGAGGCGCAAAGGGTGCGCGCCACCGTCTGCGAGCGCGATCCACCCGATTTTACGGTGGAGGCGGAGCGCGTGCGCTTGCTCGGGGGCGAGCGGTTGCGCCTTTTTAATGCCCGCCTACGCTGGAAAGGGCGCACGCTGTTACGATTACCAACACTCACTTTGCGCCTGCGTGAGCGACGCGAAACCCTGGAGCTGCCCACCCCGACCTACAGCCCCGACACAGGGCTGGGCGCACGGTATCAATGGGAGCTACCTCTCGGAGAGCGTGCCCTGCTTGCGCTGCATGGCGCGTTCTACGGACATGCCGTGCCCGAAACGCGCCTCGCGCTTGCCGTCGCGCTGACAGGGGATATGCCCACCCTGATGGAACCCGAATTGAGCCAGCGACTGGAAGCAAGCACACTGTACAACCTGCGCATCACACCCGACCGTGAACGCACCGCGCTGCATGAGCGGACCACCACTCTACGCATTGAGCATGCATCCAATATACGCCCCCTGTTGGGAAGGGAGGCACACCTGCGTGTTTCGCGCCCCTTTGAGATCGCGCTCAGCACAGGGTTTGCCCTGGGGGAAGGTGCAGGTGGGCTAACTCTGCGCGTGGGGAAGATGCGCGAGCACACTCCCACGCAACGGCGGCTCGCTCTGGAAGCGGAATGGTTGCAGCCCCTGATGCATCGGCCGTTCGAGCTGAATCTGCACTTGTGGGCAAGCCATGTGCGTTATGAGAGCAACCAGCGTCTGGACTGGCTGCGTCCCCAAATCGAGATATCCTATCAACCTTCGGAACGGTTCCGACTCATGCTTGGCTATGCCTTTGCTCAAACCACGGGCAGCACCCCTTTCGTTGTAGACCGCCCTGTGGCACGGAACGAACTCGCGTTGCGTGGGGAGGGGCAATGGGGTAACCTTCGGTTGGGTGCCCTGCTGAAATATGACCTGAATCGGCAGCAGCTGTACGATGTGCAGCTGCTGCTTGGCTGGCGACAGCACTGTATCGAGCCGTTCCTGTACTGGCGACGAGAACCGAGTGTGTTGTTGATGGGTGTATCGTTGACTGGGTTGCCGTGATTACCCGTGCTCGCGCCGGGCGAGGCGCTCGGCACGGCGCTGGTCGGCTTGCTCCCATTTGCGGCGCTCCTCGTCCGTTTCGGGAATCACAGGCGGTACCGAGGTAGGGCGACCTGCTTCGTCCAGCGCGACATAGACCAGATACGCCTGTGAGGTCAAGCGTCGCTCACCCGTAAGTAAGTTTTCCGCCTCGACCACCGCTTCAATCTCCATCGAGGTACGCCATGCGCGTGTAATGCGCGCCCGCACATGCACCAGATTGCCCACATGCACCGGCGCCTGAAAGCTGACCGAGTCGATTTCGACGGTCACTGCGGGGCGACGCGCATGGCGGGAAGCAACAATCCCACCTGCCTCATCAATCAACTTCAGAATCCATCCCCCATGCACATTCCCCAGCGGGTTTGCGTGCTCGGGATTCATCATCTGGGTAGCACAACCTCACTTTCGCGGGGCGCTCTGCCTTCCATCGCTTGCAGTAGTGTACCTCTTGAGCCGCTTGAGAATCGTCTGTGCTGCCCGGTATCGATAAATTCCGGTCCTAATTCCGCATACTGCCCTTCTGCCCAGTCGTAGGTTGTGTACACGCGCCCCCCACACGCGCACGCGCCTCGATCAGCGCCACCCGACAGCCTGCCTGTTGCAAGCGATAGGTAGCCACTGAGCCTGCTAAACCGGCACCCAATACCAGCACCTCAACCTCCTGAAGGGGATTCTTTCCGTCAGGCATGCTCTCACCGAGGGTTTATTATAACCCAAATGGCTGCCCGACCTAATCTGCTCCCCTACACGCCCTCCAAACGCTTGGCGGGTATAGTTATGTGCGATGCCAGTGTATGAGGGCGGTTTGCAGGCGAAGGAACAGCGCTTCGCGATAGTGGTCAGTCGTTATAACGCACTGATCACCGAGCAGCTCCTAACGGGCGCGCTGAGCGTGCTGCATCGGCATGGCGTATCGGACGATGCCATCGACATCTACCGCGTGCCGGGCAGCTGGGAAATCCCTCTGGTTGCTGCTCGTTGCGCTCGCTCCAAACGCTACGATGCCGTCATCTGTCTGGGCGCGGTTCTGCAGGGCGAAACGAGCCACGCACACCATATCAGCGCCTCGGTCTGCCACGCGCTGACACAGCTGATGCTGGAGACGGAAGTGCCTATGGCGCTGGGGATCCTGACCGAGGCGACCTTTGAGCAAGCCCTGGAACGCGCCGGGGGCAAGGCGGGCAACAAAGGCGCCGAAGCTGCCCTCAGCGCATTAGAAATGACCAATCTACTACATCGATCAGGAGGGAAGAAATGAGACCCGAATCGTTGGAGTTTTTCCGGGCTATCGTGAACGCACCGTCGCCATCGGGCTATGAGTATCGCGCCGCGGAAATCTATCGTCGCTACACGCGCGAGTTTGCCGATGAGGTGACCACCGATGTAATGGGCAATGTGATTGCGGCGCTGAACCCGTCGGGCAAGCCGCGCGTGATGTTCGCGGGACATATGGATGAAATCGGCTTTATCGTGCGCTATATCTCCGATGAAGGTTTCCTCTACTTCGGACCCATCGGAGGGCACGATTCGGTCATCCCTGTGGGGCAGCGCGTCTATGTGCATACCGCATCAGGACCTCTCCCGGGCGTTATCGGGCGCAAGCCTATCCATTTGCTGGAAGAGGATGAACGCAACAAGGCGCCCAAACTGCACGAGCTATGGGTCGATATTGGCGCGGGTAGCAAAGCAGCCGCCGAGGAAAAGGTGCGCATCGGCGACCCTATCACCTTTGCCGCGGAGTTTACCCCCTTGATGAACGGCTTTGCCACCGCGCGTGGGTTCGACAATAAGATGGGGTCATTTATCGTGGCGGAGGCGCTGCGCCTGCTCAGTGAAAGCCGCCCGGCCGCGGCTGTGTTCGCCGTCGCGACCGTGCAGGAAGAGATTGGGCTGCGCGGCGCACGCACCAGCGCGTACGGGCTGGACCCCCAGGTCGGCATCGCGGTCGATGTAACGCACGCTTCCGACTATCCGGGTGTGGACAAAAAGCGCGTCGGCGAGATTGTGCCGGGCAAAGGTCCTGTGATCTGCCGGGGAGCGAACATCAATCCGCGCGTGTTTGAACTGCTGGTGCAAACTGCGCAGGAAGAGGGCATCCCCTATCAGATTGAGGCGATCGGGGGTGGCACAGGCACCGACGCCAACGCGATGCAGATCAGCCGTGCCGGCATGGCTACCGGGTTGGTGTCGGTGGCTTTACGCTATATGCACACCCCTTGCGAGCTGCTGGCGTTGGACGATGTGGAGAATGCTGCCCGCTTGCTGGCAGCATTCACCCGACGCCTCACCCCTGACATGAGCTTCGTGCCCGGCACATAGCCCAAGAAAATAGAAAGCCCCATCCATCGTGGATGGGGCATCCCAAATTTTCTTCTCCAGAGTACCCTTGCGGGTCAGAGGAAAAATGTTGCTGCTGTGCCGGAGAAGAAATTTTGTCAGATAGGGCCATCTTCGGGCGATTACAGGCTGTGATCGCCGCCAACGCTGCAGGTCGGGTTCGTGCTCATGTTGCCGATAGTGTAGGTTCCCCCTGAAGGGCAGCTGGGCCAGGTCTGAATAAAGGTAGGTGACAGGTCCGCTTGGGTCGGTGTGGCTGTGGGACCCTGGTTGTTCGCCATTGCCCACTGCTCCTTGGCGGCTTGAATCTGGCGCAGGTTGGAACGGCAAGCATTCGCACGGGAACGCTCGCGTGCGCTCATAAAGTTCGGCACGGCAATCGCGAGCAGGATGCCGATAATCAGCACCACGATCATAATCTCGACGAGCGTGAAGCCTCGCTCACGGCGTCGGTTCATCAATTTGTGCATCATAGTGTCTCCCTCCATCCTCCTTATTCTGGGTTGGCGGGGGAAAAACCTCAGCGGTTCGGGCGGCAGTGTTCCCGCGGTCTCTCCCCCACTGACGAAGTTATTCCATAGACCACGCCCCCGATTCACCTGCGAAGAGTGCGGGTTTTTCACGGACAGAGGCTGCGGGGAACCGTGTGTACCTCGCAAAAGTGCCAGGCTTTGCTTCAGTATGGGAGCAAAGCCTGTTCGCCTTCAGGCGGCGAGGTGGCGTGCCTGCGACTCGGAAGGATCGGGGGGATGGGTCGGAACGGCAGAACCGTCACTTGTGGAGGCGAAACGGGGCGGAGTCGGGAATCGGAAAATGAATTGGGTACCCGCGTTTGGGACGGAATGGACCTCGACTTGGGCGCCATGCTTTTCCAAAGCGCGCCGTGCCAGCATAAGCCCAAGCCCACTGCCTCCCTGTTTCGTGGTCACTTCCCGTTCGAACAGGTGGGCGCTCACTTGCTCGGGCAAGCCAGGACCCGTGTCGCGCATCATCAACACCGTGCAGTCGGGCTGTTCGATCCAACCGAATTCGATGAGCCGTTCGCCTTGCCAGTCACGCATTGCCTGAATGGCGTTCAGGGTGAGGTTCAGGAAGAGCTGAGTCATGTAGCGGCGGTCTGCTTGCATACGTAAGTGAGTGGGGATGTGGTTGACCACTTGCACAGGCGGGTTGAGAAAGCGCGCACCTGACAATCGTGCCACTTCTTGAACGAGTTCCGCAGGCGATACCTCCTCCCATTGCATTTCCCCTTGTTCATGCGTCATCTCCAGCATATCCAGCAGATATTGGTGTGCCTTGCGCGTCGTGGAGCCGATGTTGGCAAAGTAATCCGCGGGGTCAAAGGTAGGATCTCGCTTCAGACGCAAGATGCCCACATCGGCGAGCGACTGCACCGTGTTGAAGAAGTTCTTCAGGTCGTGCACGATGCCCCGGACAATTTGCCCGATGGTGCTTAGCCGTTCCTGCTCAATCATTTGGCGATAAGCGGCTTGGAGTTCCTCATGCGCTTGACGCAGGTGGTTGGTCAGTTCGTAGATCTGAGCGTTCAGTCGCGTGGAGAGCGCAGCCGAGATAATGGCGTAGCAGAGGTTCCATGTGGGCACAACCGCAAGGATTCCATAGTAGGTTAGCATATCCACCAGCACCAACGGCACGATCAGGCTCACTATGGAGAGCATCCAGCGATTCGGGGGTGGTTGTCTGCGCCAGGAAGCAAATGCCAGCCCGAACGCGCCTAAAAACGCGCTCAGAAAAAGGGCGGAGGCGATATAGCCCAATGGCGTGCTGGCATTTCGAACATAGTAGCCCTGCAGAAGGGGCAGAAAAATGACCTCGGTCCGGGTTCCTACAATGAGACCCAGCAGCACCATCGCACCAAGCCCTGCGGTCGCGCCCCATAGCCAGCGCACTCCGCGGTCTATTCGCAACGCCAGCAGCTCGTTGAGCAGTTCAACAAAAAGCACCGCGCAGAAAACCGAAGCGACGAACTGCACCGTGGTGAGCAAGCGCACAGCAGGATGGGGTACGGGGATAGGGCTTAGCAGCTGGCTGTCGACGATGGAGAACACGAGGCAGTTGACCAGCAATATCACGAGCCGCAAGTTGGCTTTGCGCTGCTCGGACAAGAACGCCTGAATCGTGTGGTGCACGATCAGGTAGCCGTAAAATCCCGCGCTGAACCAGAGCAGTCCGTATTTCCAGAGTTCGAGCATTGCTGCTGCCAGAGGGGATTCTTCCACATTGGGGAATAGGACACACACATCGGTGCGCCCCTACAGGATGGGTTATCGGGGCAGAAGGGGGGCGCACACGCAGGTGCGCCCTTGCACCCCATCCCACAACCTTGTAGGGGCAGACCTGGGTGTATGCCCCACAAAACCTCCCAACGGCTCGGCCGGCAGCCCCACCCTCCACTCGCCACAGCATTTCGAACCCTTCGGTCGGAGGGGCGGAGTCAATGAGCTAAGCGCGTTACTCCTCCTGCCCTTCATATTTTTCTTTGAGTGCTTGTACGACGGCAGGGTCGGCGAGGGTGGTGGTGTCGCCGAGGGCGCGTCCTTCGGCGATGTCGCGCAGCAGGCGGCGCATGATTTTGCCGCTGCGAGTTTTGGGCAGGTCGGCGGTGAAGATTACATCATCGGGGCGGGCAATCGCACCGATTTTCGCGGCGACATGCTGCTTAAGTTCCTCACGGAGCTGTTCGTCCGCGCGATAACCCTCCTTGATGATGACGAAGGCGGCAACCGCTTGCCCTTTGATTTCATGGTGTTTGCCGATGACCGCGGCTTCCGCGACGGCAGGATGATCCACCAACGCGCTCTCGATTTCCATCGTGCTAAGGCGGTGCCCAGCGACATTGATTACATCGTCCACGCGCCCAAGCAGCCAGAAGTAGCCGTCTTCATCGCGCTTTGCACCGTCGCCTGTGAAGTAGATGCCTGGGTATTTGCTCCAATAGATTTGCTGGAAGCGTTCAGGGTCGCCATACAGTCCGCGCGTCATCGCAGGCCAGGGGCGCGTCAGCACGAGGTAGCCGCCTCTGCCCGGCGGCGTGGGGTTGCCCTGCTCGTCCAGGATGTCGGGAAAGACCCCAGGGAAGGGCTTTGTGGCGGAGCCAGGCTTCGTCGCGGTGATGCCGGGCAGGGGTGTGATGAGAATCATGCCGGTTTCGGTTTGCCACCAGGTGTCGACGATGGGGCAGCGACCGCCACCGATATGTTCGTGGTACCACATCCATGCTTCGGGGTTAATCGGCTCGCCCACAGTGCCAAGCAGGCGCAAGCTGCTCAGATCGTGGCGTTGGGGGTACTGTTCGCCCCACTTCATGAAGGCGCGGATAGCGGTTGGTGCCGTGTAGAGAATGTTCACGCGGTACTTCTCCACAATCGCCCAGAAGCGGTCGCGGTCGGGGTAGTCGGGCGCGCCTTCATACATCAGGGCGGTTGCCCCAATGGCAAGCGGTCCATAGACGATATAGCTGTGCCCCGTTACCCAGCCAACATCAGCAGTGCACCAGTAAATGTCCTCGTCTTTGATATCGAACACCCATTTGGTGGTGATGGCAACGCCGACGAGATAGCCGCCTGTGGTGTGCATGATGCCTTTGGGCTTGCCTGTGGAGCCGGAAGTGTAGAGCAGGTAGAGGAGATCTTCGCTGTCCATCGGCTCAGGTTCACAGGTGAGCGGTGCGTTTGCCATGAGTTCGTGCCACCAGAGGTCGCGCCCTTCTTGCATGGGCACCATGTAGTCGCCTCCAATACGCTGGAACACGATGACCTTCTCGATGGAGGGCGCATTGCGCAGGGCATCATCTGCGTTGCGCTTGAGAGGGACGATATTGCCCCGTCGCCAGCCGCCATCAGCGGTGATAAGGAGTTTGGCTTGGGCATCGTTAATGCGGTCGGTGAGGCTTTCCGCGCTGAATCCGCCGAACACGACGGAGTGGGGAGCCCCGATGCGGGCGCAGGCAAGCATGGCGATCACCACTTCGGGCACCATCGGCATATAGATGCAGACGCGGTCGCCCTTGCGCACACCCAGCGATTTCAGCACATTGGCGAACTTCTGCACTTCTCGGTGGAGATCGCCGTAGGTCAATACACGCTCCTCGCCCGGTTCGCCTTCCCAAATAAGGGCGGCTTTGTTGCGCCGCCAGGTTTTCACATGGCGGTCGACACAGTTATAGCAGGCGTTCAACTTGCCACCTATGAACCATTTGGCGTAAGGTGGGTTCCATTCCAACACGGTGTGCCATCTTTCGTACCAGTCGAGAATCTCAGCACATTTTGCCCAGAAGGCTTCGTAATCGCGCGACGCTTCTTCATAGATGGACGGGTCGCTGACATTTGCCTGACGCACAAACTCCTCTGAAGGCGGGAACACCCGCTGTTCCTGCAGCAATGCCTCAATGGTTGTTGTTTCCATCGTCTCACCTCATGAGCTTGATTCGCCACGACGGGTGTTTCTTCCTGCCATCGCAACGGACTCTCAGCACCCACTGCCAAAGTGGAACAGCACCGTCAACAGATCCACATCATCCACTTGATTGTCGCCATTTGTGTCTTCAGGCAATGCGCCTGTACTACCGAAAGCAAACAGCACCCTCAGCAGGTCCGCATCCTCCACACAGCCGTTGCCATCTACATCGCCATTCACTGCCAACAATCTAAATGGCAAATTTGCCTCGCCCCCCGGCACACCGTCGCCCGTGGGCAACTCATCAAAAACTTCGCCATCCAGCGACAGTCCCGAATCGTTGGCGCGCACCGTGTCGCGTACACGCAGGGTATAGAGATCGGGCTTTAGCGGGGTATTCGGCGTAATCAGCGCGCGACGATTCGCGCTGTCGTAGCTGAAGGTGAAGGGAACCGCACCAGTTGTGCTGCCCGACAGATTGAAATCGGTGGCGGTGGCTTGCACATCCGTTTGGAAATAGAGCGCGAACTGCGTCGGTGCATTCGTCAAAGTGCCCGGCGATGGCACTGTCTCCACAATCACGGGCGGACCAGGCTGATACGACTCCTGTGCCACACCCACCTTCAGGATCCACTCGTCGGGATCGAATTGCACGGCGGTGACGGAGCCGTTCACAGGCAGCACATAATACTGCGTGGCGGCGCTGTTCCAGATGCGCAGGTCCTGATTGTTGCCACCAACCGTTGCACGGATGCCAATCGGCATTGTGTACAGCCCGTAGCTGCTCGGCTGCACCTGTCGAACGGAAAGCAGCAGGTAATCGCGATTGTTCACGCGGGTGCTGCTCCAGCCCCAACGGTAATCGGGCGCGCCCACGCCATATACCCACGGGTCAAAGAACCAGCGCATCGGCCCGCCGTAGAGCTGCTCCGCGACCGCAATAAAATCTTCGGTGGTCGCGCTGCTGTACTCAAACTGCTGCCGATACTGGCGCAGCAGCTCGAAAAAGCGCGTATCGCCCAGCACCCAGCGCAACTGATGGAGCACCCACGCTCCCTTGCGATAACTGAAGTTGGAATCAAAAATGGTGTTAATGCTGCTGATATCATAGCGGTAAACGCTGCCGTTGACACTTGAGGGGCGTCGTGCCTGCATCGCCGCTTTGAGTGCGGGGAACCCGCTGCTGCCTGGTTTGAACTCTTGCCAAAGGGCTTCCGAATAGGTAGCAAAGCCCTCGTTCAACCAGATGTCGTGCCATGTGGCACATGTCACCATATCACCCCACCACTGGTGCGCCAGCTCATGCGCCGTGAGCGACTCACCGAAACCGCCTTGACCAGTGATAGTCTGATGCTCCATGCCACCTCCAAAGGGGAACTGGTAAATGCCATATTTCTCGTTAATGAATGGGTACACGCCGAACAGGTCGCTGAAAGTGCCTAACATCGGGATACACAGCTCCCACGCTGCACGGTTGCTTGCCGAGTCGTTTTCGGGGTAGATGTAGAACACCACAGGCATGGTATTGCCGTGATAGCTAAAGGTGCGCGTCCATGTGTTATAGTTTGTCGCGCTGAACGCTACCAGATAAACCGTAATAGGATAGTCGTGCCGATAACGGTAGCGTAGCCGATTATTCGGCAAGGTATCCACTCCTTGCAGGACTCCGTTCGCCGCGACGACCATATTGTCAGGCACGATGATAGAGAAGGTGAGCGTCGCCTTGTCAGTGTTCTCATCCTTGGCGGGCCACCATGTGTAAGCGTACCACGGCTCACTTAATGTCCACACGATTGTCGCCCCCGACGAGCGCGTCGTGAACTCAATAGAACCGAAGCCGCGCGAAACGGGCACTCCCTGGTAGTCCACACGCAGTTGGAATACTTCGTCCAGTGTGTAGGGGCGGTCAAAGTTCGCTCGGACCGTGGTGATGCTTTCGCGTGTGAAGGGGATCGGACGCCCGTCGAGTTGCAGGCTCGTTATCGTGAAATTTTCGCGCAGGCGGAACCGAAACGCGTTGAGGGTTGGCTGCTTCACCTTGACCGTCATCACACAGGAGCCAATCAGTTCTTGCGTGCTGGGGCGGACCTCCAGCGTGAGATCGTAATGAAGCACATCGGTCAGGGTTGGGTCTTGCAGCAGGGGTGGTGTCCAGATGGGGAAGGCGTCCGCGGTAAGTGGCGCGATAGGGCGCGCTCGGCTGCACCATTCATGTCCTGCGCCTGCCCAAACAGGTATCGCCAGCACCAATACACACCAGAGAACCATTTGCCGTCGCATAACACCTAATTATAGCCCATGCTGGGGTACAATTGTGCGTGATGAAGCGTCATCCCCTTTCCCCTGTGCTGTTCCTGTTGCGCAATCCGGGGCGGAGCCTACCTCTGGCTTTAGTGCTGGCGATGGCGGTATTGACCATTGCCAGTGTGGTTGCCCTGCTCAACTCCATCGACCGGACCATTCTCAAAATCTATGACTATAACCGCTATTTCGCCGCGGTGACGCCGCGTGGAGGTGAGATGCTGAAGCCTGAATTGCGTGCACTGGTGGAACGCGCGCCCGGCGTGGGCGAAGTGTATGAGACGATTGTTTGCTTTATGAACGCGGAGACGATCGTGGGCAAGATGCCTTTCGTTATCTTCGGTGTGCCTCCCAATAAGATGGAGCAGCTTGTTTCCCGCTGCGGGCTGACGCTGGGCGCGGGGCGTTACCCCGCCCCAGGCGCGCCCGAAGTCGCCCTCTCGGAACCCCTGATGCGCAACAAAAAGCTGCGACTGGGCGATGTGGTGCTGTCACCGCTCACCCCCGACCAATATTCGCCTGTGCCAGTGCGCGTGGTGGGTGTGCTGAAGGGCGACACATGGCTGGCAATTACCACCGAAGAGTTCACCCGCACCCACTTCTTCCCGCCACTGCGCAACTTGCTGGTGTTCGCTGCTAATGTACGCCAGCAGCCGAAGCTGGACCGGTGGCTGCGCGAGCACCTGCGTGGCAAGCAGGCGCGTGTGTGGACCTACGCCGAGCTGCAACAGGAGACCCACCGCGCATTCAGGAACCTCTATTTCATCACGGGGGTTGTGGTCATGCTGGTGTCGCTGATGCTGGCAACAATGACAGGGTTGTTGGCAAACATCTATTTCCAGCAGCGGCTGGTAGAGTTCGGGCTGTTGCAGGCGATCGGCTATACACGACGGAGTTTACTCATACGAGTCTCTTCGGAAACCATCCTTATCGTGCTACTCAGCTGGGTGCTCGGAGTAGTGGTGGCATTTGGTGTGTTGAGCTGGGCGAAATCGAGCGTGATGGAGCCGCGCGGGCTCTACCTGGAGCCGTTGGATCCCATCGCCTACCGCTACACGCTGCCCGTGCCGATCATGGTGCTCCTTTTTGCGCTGGGCACTATCGGCTGGCGACTGCGCACTTTTGATCCCGTCGCGATCGTGGAACGACGGATCGTTTAGGGCGTGCAGGGCGTCCTCTTGAATGAGCTTGCTCAGGTAATCGCGCATGCTGCAAGCAAGGCACTTTTTGCAGTCACTTTCCAAAGCGTTGGCGGTGAACGCAACGATCGGCATGCCCGCGCTCGCGCAACACGCGCTTCGCCTCATAACCGTTCATCTCGGGCACCTGGCAGCCCCGCCATCCAACTCGCTATTCGCTTGCACTCAACACCCGCTGCCAAAGTTAAACAGAACGATCAGGAGGTCTTCATCGTCCACCGTACCATCCAGTGTTAGGTCTTCTGGATATGCGCCAATCAGTCCGAACGCGAACAGCACACGCAAGAGGTCGGCATCGTCCACGCAGCCGTTGTTGTCCACATCGCCTGGCTGGCGGTGATAGAACACAATATTGCCGCGGCGCTCCCAGTCAGTGACGCCCATTTCCATGCGCGTGGAATATTCGTACTCTATCTGCACCTCGTTCATGGGGGCGATCGCCAAAGAGACCCAGCCGTAGCGCAGATTGTAGCAGAACTGATTTGGTGCCAGTTCCTGTCCGTCGACCACCACGCGCAAGATACGCTGCACGGGTTGCCTGCCCAGATAGAACAGTTTACGGGGCGCAGAGGAGCGAAAGGTGGCTTGTTGGACACCATCGCGGTTTAAATCGCCGAAACAAATGGCTTCTACCACCAACGACACACCGGATGTCCAGCTGGGAGTGTTAGCGAACCCTGTTCCCTGATTGAGGAATAGGCGCACCGTTCCCCACCACTTGCCTACGGCTAAGTCGAGCCTGCCGTCGCTGTCAATATCCGCCAGTGCCACCGCGGATGCGTAGCCGTCAAAGAATTGCCAGCTGGGGGTCGATTCGTAAATACCGCCGTTGACCTGCCGATAGAGTTTATGAAAGCCCGAGCCGCCTGTGAGCTGGTTGTTGTCACTCACAATCAGGTCGGGGCGTCCGTCGCCCGAGACATCGCCGAGCGCCAGCGTGTTTGCAAACTGCTGGTTATTATCCGTGCTCACCCAGTGAGGTGTGGTAGAAATAACGCCACCAGTGTTCAGATAAACAGCGTTGCCCGACCGTGCTGCGAGTACGAGGTCTAAGTCGCCGTCGTCGTCGACATCGCAGAACTCCATATGTGCCACCTCGGGCACGCCGTCGAGCTGCCAGCGGGGCGTGCGCTCCAGCGTCCCACCTTGATTGTAGAAAATGTAATGGCGCGTTTGAGGCTGCGAGCCGTAGGGCCAGGTCGCTCCCACTGCCAAATCCAAATCGCCGTCGCTATCTACATCACCCCACGCGCACCACCAGCTGGGGAACGAAATCGCTGCGGTCCAGCTCGGTGAAGATGAGAGTGTACCTTGCTGATTCAAATACACCTTCACCCCTGGCCCGCCCTGTGGTCTCAAGAGTGTTACCGCTACATCCAGCCAGCCGTCGCCGTTCATATCGCCGACCGCGAGGTGTCCGTGATAGCCAATATCGCTGGATTGCCAGCTGGGTGTCGTCTCCAAGATGCCGTTGCGATTGTAGTACACAGCGACCCGCTCGCGCGCCATGTCGTTGCCGTTGGACACTACAAAGTCGAGCAGTCCGTCGCGGTCGATATCCGCAAACACGCCTCCTGTGGCGTAGTGCCGATCATCAGAGCGCCAGTCGGGGAGTGTGTTATAGGGCGGTTGAGCGTGGAGCATCCCCATCGTAATCGCCATGCCGCTAATCCATCGCAGACATGCTGTCATCGCTGCCCTCCGCTTTAAGTTTACCTGTGAAGCCGTTTGCATTGCCGACAGGTCTGTGCAAAAGAGTTCCTGTGTAGAACAGGCAGCGTGCGCAGCAGGGCGAAGGGCGCAGGGGCAGCACCGTGCCCGGCTGTCCACGCGCCTCCACCTACGAACGCGCATGTACTATCGACGCGCAGCGACCAGGCTCCTGCGATAAAGTGGATGGCTCAAGTGGTCAATCGCAACGCCGCCACGCGAGCGCGCACTGTGGATGAAGTAGCCATCGCCGATATAGATGCCTGTGTGGTCAATCTCTTTGCCCTTGACTGAGAAGTAGAGGCGGTCGCCCGGTTGCAAATGTTGGATGCGGGTAATCGGGATGCCCTTCAAAGCTTGCTCGCGGGCACGGCGCGGCAGCGGAACACCTAACTGTTCATAAACCAGCTTCACGAAGCCAGAGCAGTCCATCCCGGTGCGTGGGTCGTTGCCGCCCCAGCGATAACGCACACCCAGGTATTGCATCGCAAGGCGCGTAACATAGTTTGGGTCCACCCCCCGCGGCAGGGTATAGAGCACTTCGTAGGGGGTAAACTGTACCGCACGGCGCGGTAGCCAGCCAAGCGTCCCATTTTGCATGAGCACCCCGCACCAACTACCCCGCTGCTGCTGCATCATGAGATAATAACGGGCAGGCACATACCAATAGATGGGCGCATGCGGATCGGGACGCTGATAGATGGGCGTTGGGCGCACCACCTTAATCAGCCGTCCCAGCCGATGCTTCACATAGCCCTCGGCTTGCCTCGCGGAGGGTTTGCTCCGCGTGGCAGGTGTGCGAGTTGCACGCGATGGTCGCTCCATGTCGGTTCCGTCGGGCACCTGAAATTTTTTCTCTGACCCCGCTGCGCGGAGTACCCCAGAGAAAAAATTTCATCGGATAGCGCTGCTTATGCACTCTGGGCGATGGATTCCCCCGATGGTTGGGTCCGAACCCGGTGCCGTTCCGCAATCAGGATGCAGCGCAGCGTCTCCAGCGCACGGTTCAGGTCATCGTTGATAATGCAATAGTCGTACTGCGGGATATACTCCATCTCTTTGCGTGCGTTCTCCAGTCGGAGTTGGATGGCTGCTTCGTCGTCGCGTCCACGCTTGCGCAAGCGTGTCTCCAGCTCTTCTAATGAGGGGGGCGCGACAAAGATCAGCACCGCTTCAGGAAACTGCTGCTTGACCTGCATTCCGCCTTGCACATCGATGCGCAGCACCACATCATAACCACGCTCGCGCCACTCCCGCATCTCGCGTAGAGGCGTGCCATACCAGTGCCCATGCACATGGGCGTACTCCAGGAACGCGCCCTCTTGAATCAGCTGCTGGAACTCCTGCTCGCTGACGAAGTAATAATCCAGCCCGTGTCGCTCGCCTGGCGTGCGGGGGCGCGTGGTGTAGGTCACCAGTCGCCGCAAGTTAGGGGCGACCAGCTGCCACTGCTCTATGAGGGTGTCTTTACCGACCCCTGCCGGACCCGAAAGCACGATGAGTAAACCACGCTCACGATTTGCCAATGCCTTCACCTCCGAAGCAGGTAGACGCGCCGGTCTACCTTTCTATCCGTTGGGCAGAAATGGCAGGTCTGCCCTTACCAGCTCGCAGCCCCGTTGCCAGGAGCGTCAAAGCAAATAGAATCCCGCTTGCGGTCGCCATCGACCCCGTAATAGACACATTTAGCAGATGCGCAGCGATATAGCCCAGCAGCACCGCCAACCAGCCAAACACCACGCTCATGAGAATCATCATCGGTAATCGGCGCGAAATCAACAGCGCAGTTGCCGGAGGAACCACAAGGAACGCCAGCACCAGGATCGCGCCCACGACCTCGAAGCTGGCAACCACCACCAGGGCAACCACCGCCATTAATAAATGATACATTGCGCGGGTGGGAATTCCTGCTGCCTGCGCATAAACCGGGTCAAAAGTGCTGACCAGCAGCTCTTTATACAACCCCGTGGTGAACAGGATAGTGATAAGCAACACGCCACTCAGTGTCCAGATCGCACGCGGACCCAGCACCGTGTCGCCTATTATCCAAAGGTCCCACGGCACATAAGCAATCTCGCCGTAAAGCACGCAATCGAGGTCTAAATCGACCTGCCCACTGTAGCGCGAGATGAGCAGCACGCCCAGTGCAAAGAGGGCGGTGAAAGTGATGCCTATCGCAGCGTCCGATTGAACAAATCGTCGCTGGCTCAGCCACTGAATGATACTTGTGCTAAGCAAGCCTGCGACTCCCGCCCCCAACAGCATCGGCAGCGTCGCGCGACTGCCCGTCAGCCAGAACGCCAGCACGATGCCAGGCAGCACGGCATGGCTAATCGCATCCCCCAGCAGCGCCATTCGCCGCAACAATAGCCAGCAACCTATGAGCGCACAGCTGGTTGCCATAAGTCCACCTGCCAGTAAAACCCATAGAGTACTTTGCCAATCGATCATGCCACGGTCTCCGGGTCGATGCCCAGTTCACGCAACCGCTGTGCGAATCGCTCTGCTCGCTGGCGTTCTGCTTCTGCCCGTTGATGTTCTGCTTCCGCCCGCTGGCGTTCCGCTTCTGCCTGTTCCTCCTTGGTAGGGACCAGCACGCCATCGGCTGTATAGAGGCGCAGCCATGGGTAGCGTCGCCCACGATACTCGCCTTCCCAGAGGCCCAGGTAGGCATTGAGTTCCACACTCCAGAGCCAGTCGCGCTCGTTCGGCTCGATAGGCGTGTAACGCCCGTCGTGCAGGCGGAAGCCTTTCAGCTCCCGCGTATCCACATCGTACCAGAAATACTCAGTGGTTTTAAAGACCCGTTCATAGAGTTCCTTATTGTGGGTTTTGTCTTCCTTGGCGGTCGTGGGTGAAAGCAGTTCAATAATGACATCAGGATAGCGACCTTCTTCGTCCCAAACTGCCCAGTACTTGCGTGGCTTCGTGCCATCTACGCCTTTGACCACAAAGAAGTCAGAACCCTTATAAAGGGGTTGCCCCTCCCACACGCTTTCGGCTTGCCGACGGCTGTAATAGATGAACATATTGCCGCCGCAGAAAAAGTCGCTGCGCCCCTTCCAGTACTGGCGCACCAGTTCGTCCAACAGGCTAATTTGCACCCCATGCCAATCGCTTTCCAACGGTTCGCCGTCTCCTTCCAGCAGCGGAATGTCGGGCAGTTCGGGCATGCGTTTCGTTAAGGTCTTTGCCATCGCCGCTCACCGCGCACAGTATACCTGAAGAGAAATGCTACCGCGAAAAGCGCGCTCGCAATCAGCACCATCACGGGTCCGGTGGGCAGGCGTCCATACAGCGCGCTCATCAGCACACCACCCGCTGCCGAGAGCATGCCAAACAGAGCAGCCAGCCAAATCATCAGACTGAGCCGATGTGTGCACAGGCGCGCGGCCGCTGCCGGCGTAATCATCAACGCCACCATCAGTAATGCGCCCGCGCTCTGCAAGCCCAGCACCACCATCAGCGCGATCAGCCCCATCAGCAATGCATCCAGCCAGCGCACAGGCAGTCCGATGGCAAGGGCATAGTCCCGATCGAAGCACATCAGGGTGAACTCCTTGAACAACGCACCCACCACGAGCAGGATGAGAAGGCAAGCCGTCGCCAGATAGCCAACCTCGTGAGGCAGCAGCGCAGCCGCCTGACCAAACAGGAAGCGATCCAACCCGCTTTGATATCCATCGCCCCAGCGTTGGATGCCTGTCAATAGCACCATCCCAAACCCGAAAAAGACCGAGAGGGTCAGCGCGAGGGCAGCGTCTTCCTTGAGGCGTGTGCGGTGCGTGATCACTGAGACCCAGCCGACACTGAGCAGACTGCTAATAAACGCGCCTGCAAGCAGCCAGCCCATCTGTTTGCCCCCCAGCAAGTAAGCGAGGCAGACGCCGGGCAAAGTAGCATGCGCGAATGTATCACTGAGCAACGCTTTGCGACGCAACAGGGCAAACGCGCCCAGCACCCCACTCGTCGCGCCCAAGAGAGTAAGCCCTACCAGCACCAGAAACACGCTTTTGCCCTCGCTTTGTGTATCATACCTTAATGTTGTTCAACTTCGGTTCGGGCTGCTGAAATTCTACCCCCCTCTCCCAAAGCGTTGGGGAGGGGGGTAGAACCACTACAAGTTTCGCGCATGGCGAAGCATCAGCGCGATCGCTCGTGATGAAACACGAGGATGTCACCGCGGCGCACCACACCCCGATAAGTGAACACGGGATCTTCACGATCGGGCACAAAGAACTGCACCGCGATTGCGTCGGGATCGCCCTCCTCGCTGTCGCGTGGGCGGTTATCACGCACTTGCACACGCACTATGCCGCGCACATGGCGCATGCCCTCGCGCGTGCGGATGGTCATCACCGCCGGCCCCGCGAAGGCAGCCGCATGATGTTCCACATCCACTTCCAGCCGTGCCAGGCGCACCATCTGAATCTCAATGAGGCGGTTCTCCTGGCGGGTTGCGAAGCGGAACGCGCCGGCTTGAAATTCACGATCGCCACAGACGGCGTGGACGACATTCAGCCCGAAGAAGGCATTGGGGTGGTCCGCATCGGGCATACCCGCAGCCCCTGCGCCAAACGCGCCCTCGACGACACAGGTCTGTGCCATCGCCATAGCGCTCGCCAGCGTCAGTACAGCCAGCCACATCAGTTTACGCATCAGACATCCCTCCTTCCAGTAGTCAGGCACATCTGCCCATGTGGGCAGGATGTCCCTGCCACCCAGTTAGACGAGAGCAGGGGGCAAATGTTCAGTCCTTAGCCGATGGGCGAGCCGTTGACTGTTAAATGGAATCGGCAATCAAGCGCGTCCGCTGCGCGGCGGCACATCACCATGCGCTCCAGAAAAATCTCGAAATACTCCATCAAGCTGGCAACGCTTGTGTCAATCTCCAAGTTGAGTTCGATAATGCGTTCTTTGGGGAACACGCGCAGGCGCGAGCGCTGTGTCGCAAAATTGACCCGATCGTGAATATCGAACTGGTCGCGATGGGGGTTTTGCACGCGCGAGAAATGCACATCGGACTTGTCTGCCAGAATGACGGTCGCTGCCGCGTAGTTGACGGGGTAGCCAGAGGCTTCCTCATGGTTTCCAATCGCGCTGATGATAATGGCAAGTTCCTCCGCTGGCATGCCCATCTGGCTCAGCAGATGGAAAGCGATGAGCGCGCCTGTTTGGGCATGGTGGTCGCGTGCGATGACATTGCCCACATCGTGCAGAAAGCCGGCAATCGCGGACAGCTCCGCCTGGCGTTCGGTATAGCCCAGTTTGAGGCAGAGGCGACGCGCGTTATTCGCGACAATGCCCGCATGGCGCAAGCCATGTTCCGTATAGCCCATCGCGCTCAATGCTTCGTTCGCTGCTCGAATGTAGGTACGCACGGTAGGGTCGTTGCGCACCATTTCCAGGGTCACGAGGCTCATCTCGCTTTCGATTTTCGGCAGTCGCCGTGATGTTCCTCTGAGGCGATGCTGTTCGAGGCTGTTCGAAAATTCGCTTTCAGCCTTCACCCCCAGCCCTTTTCCCCTTGAAAAACCCCCTTTCAATGTGCTATAATATAAGCAGATAGCACACTGAGCAGAAACCAAAAGTGGAGGTGAGCAATGTTTGGTAGAACGGTCATAGGGCGCATGGCTAAACCTCACCTGCCGGCACAACCTCGTCAGGTCTGTTAGTCGCGGGGCTTCCTCTGGCATCTTCCGTGTGGTAGATCCTGCTAATCAAGAGATCTGGCGTGTTAATGTACCGCCTGAAAAGCTTTCGTTGGGACAGCACACGGTAGTGATTCAAATTCCAGAAGACCGCATGACTCGTTTCGGGCGATACGCCTTCCTGCCATCTTTCATGGACGATTTAGCAGGATACTATCATGATAGGCAACCACGTCTGGCAAATGTGTCAGGGCGTCTCCATTTTGATACCCCCACTCCCGATCAGCTTGTTCGCTCACTAGTATATACTATCTCCAGTCTTCCTGCTAACCAGTTGCGTGTTCTGGAACGTCAGAGCTTTCCGCAAGCAGGTGATACTGTCTTGATTATGGCGCTGCCTGGCGGCAGACTTTATGAACCTATACCACAGTATCTTGATGATGCTTACTTTATCCTTGCAGATACTTGGAGAAGCACAGGAGGGGCAACGAGACCCGATCCTTTATCAAATGATAACCTGAGTTCTTTCCTGCATAGATCGTACACGCGAATTCGTTATTTTACCGATAACAGGCAAGGTGAGCGGTTAGGAAGTTCGGACAGGACTAACACATCGGATGGGTGGATCAGTGTACCTGCTGCAAGCGTTTCAGAAAGGCGTCGGGGGGTTCGAAACCGGTCAGGCGCAGGTCGCGCCGTTCCTGCCCATCCGAGCCGATAAAAATCACCGTTGGCAAGCCGACCACCGCATGCTTTTTTAGAATGCGCTGTACATTCGGGTCATCCTCGCGCGTGGCGTCCACCACCAAGCGCACAAAGCGTTCCGATTCGCGCACGACGCGTGGATGGGTGTAGGTATATTCCTCCAGCTCCGTGCATGCCTGACACCAAGATGCCGTGAAATCGATGATCACGGGTTTGCGCTCACGAACCGCCTGCTCCAGCCGCGTTTCGGAATAGGGTTCCCAGCGAATATGGACCTTGGGGCGCAGCAACGAGTAGCCGTTATTGAGCGCGAACAGCAAAAAAAGCACACCCAACGCCTGTTTAAAGCGCACCACACGCGGTTGGGTAATCTCGCGCCGCTCGAAGGCAAAGAAGTAGATTGCCACCAGCGCAAAGAACAGCAACCACGCCATCGCGTACAGCTTGGGCGACATCAAGCTGCGGGCAAAAAAGAGCGCGGCGGACAACAGCAACACACCGAACAGTCGCTCCACCAGAATCGTCCACTCACCAGAGCGCGGCATGCGGTTCTGGAGCTTTTCGTAGAACAGTCCCAGCACGAAGTAAGGCGTGCCCAGTCCCAGCCCCAGCGCGAGGAACAAGAGGAAGCCCACGGTTGGGTTCGCCAGCGCTGCCACAATCGGGATGAGCGCGGCAATCACAGGGCCGATGCAAGGCGCGGCAGCGACCCCCGCCAGACAGCCCATCATGATCGCGCCGAGCCAGCCCTGACGCGCACCGATATACTGCATAAGGGCAGGTGGCGGCTGAAACTTGTACACCCCGAACAGGGAGAGCGCAAATAGCACCAGCAACACGACCAGCACACCTGTCACAAGGGGGTTTTGGAACTGAAAGCCGAACGCTTTACCCGTCAGCGCAGCGATCGTGCCCAGCAGGGCATAGATGGCTGCCATACTCAGAGCATAGAGCGCGCTGAGTGCCACGCGCCGCCCACGCTGACCACGCGCCTGCAACGAGAAAAAGCCCAGCGTGATAGGAATCAACGGCAACACGCAGGGTGTCAGGTTCAGCGCCAGTCCACCCACATAGAGAACGCCCACGAACAGGAACCATCTCCCCTGACGAAACTGTTCCTCCACAAAGCCTGCAAAGCCACCTGCCGCGCTGGAATACTCCTTCAGTTTGCGACCCGTGTTTGTCTCCCCTTCCTTCAACAGACGCTCGTACTCCGGATTGAGGGCGCCGTTTTTCGAGGCAATCGTGAGGCTTAGCGTGAGTTTTAGTCGCTGGGGCGGGTAGCACGCCTTGTCGTCGCACGCTTGGTAGCGCAGGGTGACAGGCAGGTTCAGTGTGCCCGGCTTGACGGTGGGCGCCAGCTTCAGTTGAAATTTAACCAGCACTCGTCCCTCGTAAATCTTGAGCGGCTTGCCCCCTGAAAATTCGAAGGCTTTCTCGATGGCGGCAGGGTACTCCACCTTCAGTTCGCTGAAGGTGTTGCTCTTCTCGAACCGCAGTTCGGTCGGGATCAGATAGTCTTCAGAAGCGGGGTTGGCGTTCACATGGTAGGGTGCAGGGATTTCCAGCAGGAGCAACCCTTTCCCATGAGAGCCGGGCGTATATGCCTTACGGTCCATCACGAATCGGGCGGGGAATTTTAAATCGGGCAGTTGAGCCGTTGCACTTGTCCACAGGAATAGCCCCACAATCAACCCTGTCCCGTACAGTCGCATATTCTTAGTATACCCCTCGATCTCCAGCACGGGGTCACGCTTTGCCGGGTGTGGCAGCCAGTCAGGGCAAACTTATTTTAAAGCCCATTTGGTGTATAATTGGTATGAAAGGATCAGGCGTGGATCGCGCCTAATGAGCGATTCGCGATGCCCCTTTCGGATACGGGAGGTCAGAGATGATACAATTCAAGCGGTGGCGTGCGCGACTGATCGCGCTTACAAAGCTGGTTGCTCTCGGAACGCTGGGACTGGTTCTCGGCACGAACTCGCTCCAAGCCCAAACCCTGCGATGGTTTGGCTCCCTCGGCAGTACATCCCCCGGCAGCATCGCCTACGCTGTGTCCGCCGATGGTTCGGTGGTCGTGGGTGCAATCTACTCCATGTTTTATGGTCAGGAAGTCCCTCACGCCTTCCGCTGGACGACAAGCACCGGCACCCAGGATCTGGGTCAGTGGTTAATTGCCCACGGCGTGTCATCGGATGGCGCCGTGGTGGTTGGTGGAGATGTTGTGCCGTTTCGCTGGACGCAAGCGGACGGAATGCAATGGCTCAGCGATGGCGGTGCAGCTTATGATGTCTCTGCCGATGGCTCGGTTGTGGTTGGTAGTCGTGGACATGCCTTTCGCTGGACCGCTACAGAAGGACTGCAATATCTTGGTACCCTTGGAGGGAATGCCAGCGTTGCCTATGGTGTCTCTGCCGATGGTTCGGTGGCAGTCGGACGGGCAGACAACGCCAATGGTCAGGCGCGTGCCTTCCGCTGGACCGCCGCGGGCGGAATGCAGGACCTCGGCACGCTCGGTGGCAATTGGAGCGATGCGCGTGGCGTTTCGGCGAACGGCGCGGTCGTCATCGGAAGGGCAAGCACCGCCAATGGTCATGTTCACGCCTTTCGCTGGACAGCGGCGGGCGGGATGCAGGATCTTGGCACACTTGGTGGGAACGAAAGCGTCGCCTACGGCGCGTCTGCCGATGGCGCGATCGTGGTTGGTGGGACAGAACGCCCAGGGTTTGGGCTTCGCGCCTTTCGCTGGACCGCCGCGCGTGGCCTGGAGGACCTCAACGAGGTCTACGCCTGCCTTGTGGTAGGTGGTTCCCTTCTACGCACCGCCTATGCCATCTCCCCGAATGGACGCTACATCGTGGGCGAGGGCTATAACGCGGCGACACGGCGCTGGGAGGGCTTCCTGCTGGATACGGGACGCTGCCATGTGGAAGGCGATGTGAACGGCGATGGGGTTGTAGACGACACGGACCTGCTGATTGTGCTGTTCAACTTCGGACGGCGCTGCGACTGAACGCATCAGGATAACCCACGCACGAGGGCGTCGGCGACCTTGACGGCGCGTACTGCTTCCTTCACATCGTGCACGCGCACGGCGTCGGCGCCCCAAGCCACGGCGAGCGCGAGCGTCGCCAAAGTGCCCTCCAGACGCTCTTCAGGGGGCAATCCACCCAGAATCAGCCCGATAAAGGACTTGCGCGAAGTGCCCACCAGCACCGGATAGCCCAGTGCCTTCAGGTCGGGCAAATGGCGCAGCAATTGGAGGTTATGCGCCAGCGTTTTGCCGAAGCCGATGCCCGGATCGAGCCAGATATGCTCCTTCGGGATGCCTGCTTGCTGGGCGCGTTCGGCGTGTTGCGCCAGAGTATCGCGCACTTCGCGCACCACATCATCATAGGTGGGATTCTGTTGCATTGTTTTGGGCGTGCCCTTGATATGCATCAGGATTGCGAGTGCGCCTGCTTCTGCCACCACTTCGGGCATGTGGGGGTCAAAGGTCATGCCGCTGATGTCGTTCACGATATGGGCGCCGGCTTGCAAAGCGCGCCGCGCCACCTCGCTCTTGGTAGTATCGATGGAGAGGGCGATGTCGGAGCGTGAGGCAATCGCTTCGATGACGGGAAGGGTACGGCGCAGCTCTTCGTCCATCGGCACGGGCTCAGAGCCGGGGCGCGTCGATTCGCCCCCGATGTCAAGAATATCTGCCCCCTCGGCAATCATCTGCTCGGCGCGGGCAAGCGCGCGTTCCAGCGTGGTGTATCGCCCGCCGTCGTAGAAGCTGTCGGGCGTCAGGTTCAGGACGCCCATCACCAGCGTGCGCTTGCCAAGCGCGTGGCGCAGCCGTTGAAGCACTTCAGGAATAGCTGCCATAGCGCTTCGCCTGATCACCCATCTGGCGCATCTCTTCAGGGAGGTAGGCAAGCATCTCTTCGCCGGCGGCGCTGAAGCAAAAGCCGCGCTGACGCACCGCTTTGACAGGGTCGCGCATGAACTCCAGGCGGAAGGCAGGGTCTTCCATCAACAAGGGCATCAGCACCTCCAGCTGCTGTTGATCCAGCCGTTCCAGCTCGATCTGCGCCAGGAAAACGACCTCGATGGGCGCGTCCATATCCGTGACAAGCCGTTGATACTCTTCCACCGCTTGTGCGCGGCGTCCCATATCATCCAGCAAGCGTGCGCGACGCAACCGGTAATGGGGCGAGGATGGCTGCAGTTGTACCAGCCGATTGGCAAATTCCAGCGCTTGCTGAAACTCCATTCGGCGCCAGTAGGCGTCCATAAGATGCTCCAGCGGTACCGGGTGGTCGGGCGATTCGCGCAGCCAGCGGCGGCATTCCTGCACCGCGCCGTCCCAATTGCCACTTTCCATCATGACCTCGATCAGCAGCGTGCGTAGCGGGTCACGGTCGGTCGTGTGGCGCATGGCTTGGCGCAGTGCCCAGATGGCACGCTGGTATTGCCGTTGCATCCGATAGAGTTCCGCCAGCTTGCGGTAGCAGAGCGATGGAGTTTCGCCCGCGTCCGCAGCTTGACGCAGTAAGCGGATTGCACGCCGCATCTTACCTTGCCGAATGCACTTCTCCACCTGTTGCACAAGAGCTGCTTTCATCGTGCGTGTCTCAGTTGAGCCAGCCAGACCAATCTGAAATTTTTTCTCTGACCCCGCTGCGCTGGGTACCCCAGAGAAAAAATTTCATCTGACACGGCGAACCTGTCCGACTTGCCCGACGATCTCATTTTCAATTTACACCGGCTTCGAGGCGATTCCTGCCCGTCTTTTTGGCAGTTTCGAGGGCATCGTCCGCTTTTTCCAAGATTTCGGCGGGGTTGCTGCTGCTATCGGGATAGGCAGCGAGTCCGATGCTGAGCGTGAGGTTCGCGATGGGTTCGCCCTCGGTCGTGGCGAACCGGCTTGTGCGCATAGCCTGGAGCAGGCGTTCCGCGGCGATTCGTGCCCCTTGCAGATTGGTGGCAGGGAATAAGATAACAAACTCATCGCCTCCGTAGCGCGCCACCAGCTCCGTCTCTCGCACGGTGCGCCGAATCAAATCGGCAACCTGCATCAGCACATAGTCACCCTCCAGATGCCCATACTGGTCATTCACTTGTTTGAAGTTATCCATATCGATGAGCATCACTGCAAACGGTGTCTGGTAGCGGCGGGCACGACGCACCTCCTCCTGATAACGCTCGTGGAAGTGGCGGTAATTATACAGCCCTGTGAGACCATCCGTCACGGCGAGCTGCTCCAGTTGATGCAGCAGGCGGGCACGCTCCATGAGCAAAGTGAGATGGGTTGCCACGACCTGGGCTGCCTCCAGATCGGCGGGCGTGAAAAAGTCTGGCTGCGAATGCGCCATCAGGAGAAAACCGTTGAGCCGCGCGCCCGCGGAGAGTCCAACGAGCATCAGGCTGCCGATGCCTGCTTGATAAAGCTCCGGGGCAGCGTGTGAATCGTTACGGGCATCCCGAATGAGCAGTGGGCGTGCCCGCGTCGCACGCCAGCCCTGCAGCCCGATGCCCTTCTCAAAGCGCAGAGAGGACAGAATGTCGGGCATCTCGCGCCAGCGAGCCACCACCTGAAAATCGCTCTCCTGGACACGCTCATTCATCTCTTCGCGTTCCACGCCCGCCGAAAGGGGTTGGGCAAGAGGTGCAGCACCCGCTCGCAGCGCAAGCAGCGCCGACTCGAAGCGCAGCACGGGCTGTACAATCGCCAGCGCACGCGGCGGGATTTCGGCAGGTGTCGCGACGGTGAACAGCAGCTTGTCCAAATCATGGAGCAGCTGCGTCTCCTGCAGGCGCGCCTCCATCAAACTGAGTTGTTCATAGAGGCTCACGATAGCGGTTAGGTGAGGCGCTAATGCCTGCACGCGCTCCTCCATGCCCGGTTCAAAGCCCTTGCCCAAAGGGGCAGTCAGTACCACCACCCCGTAGTAGCGCGTTCCTGTGCGCAGGGGTACGGTCAGCACGCGCGGGTCCGCTTTCGCGCCCAGTTGGTGCGCCTCCGCGAACGCTTCGCCTGCATCGAGAGCAAGCGATTTCAGGTACTGCACCGTCTCCAGCGCAACCTTGTGCTGCCATGCGGGACGCGCACCGCTGCCGCTCAGTGTTCGATTCCATCCTGTAAGTACGCCCGATGCTTGGGCAATTTGGATCTGAAGCTTTTGCTCGTCCACCAGCCAAAGTGCGGCGCCCGCCGCGTGGAACCGTTCCCGCAAGCGATCCAGCAGGAGGGGATAGAGTTGTTGAGGCGTGCTTGCTTGCCGAGTCGCGGTCAACAGTTCCAGCGCGTCCTGCGCATTGGTCAACGCGTCCTGCAGCCGCTGGTAATGGTGTGCCAGCTCCCGATAACTAACGCGCAGCTCGCGATGTGCCGCCTCTGTCTCCTCCAGCACACGCACCACCTTTTCCTGAAGCGCGGTGTCCATCTCGTTGCCCGCTGTGCCTGGTTCAGTCGCTGGGCGGGCTGCCACCCAAGTGAGCAAGAAACCGCTGGCAACAAGCCCGCCAAGCCAGCCCCAATCAGCGGGTGAATCGAACAGCGGTGAGCGCGTTGTTGCCCAGTGCATGAGCCAGAAGGCAAGCGGAGTTAGAATCGCGCTTAGGGTGCCGCCGGCACTGCCCAGCTGCCACGCGACATGCGCGCTGGGCAATAAGTAAAGGAGCGGCAACGGTAGTTGCTCTCCGCCGTGCCAGAGAGCGATGAGGACACTGACCAGTGCGAGGTCATAGATTAGTCCCGCTATGCGAAGGAAGAGCCTGCCGCGCAGATTGCCTTCTTCCCTGAATGTCCAGCGCTCCAGCATAGCCAGCGCGCCCAGCAGAAGGGCACCCGCTATAAGCAGCCACCCTCCCAGAGGTGTCCAACCACGACTCCACAGGAGCCAGCTTATCGCTGCCAGCCCAACCCCGCGCACCAGGTCCCACACTTGCTTTCGATTCCCCCGTAGAAAGTTTACCCCATCTGTCAAGATTGTCCCGATTCGAGAGGAGGTCGCCTACTCTATGAGACGAGTGGAACGCATCGTATGGCACACCGCGGCGCATGGACGCGACGGACAGGCGTTCGACACGACCGCCGCGCAAATCGACCAGTGGCATCGCGAGCGCGGCTGGAAGGAGATTGGCTACAATGTGGTCATCCGCTTTGATGGCACTATTGAGCCGGGGCGCGACCCTGAGAAAATCCCTGCCGCGGTGCGTGGTCTAAACGAGACGACCTACCATCTCTGCTTCTCTGGACATGGCGACATCGCACCACTGACCCCACAGCAGTTAGAGAGCGGCGTTCGGCACACTATCGAGATGCTCCAACGCTATGGACTGGTGGAGCGGTTCCTTGCCGAGCCAGAGGCGTTGATTGTGATGGGGCATCGCGAGGTGAACGAGCTGGTGCGACGCGGACTTGCGCCCATCCCGACGACCAAGAGCTGTCCCGGTCGGCTGGTGAATATGGACATGGTGCGCAAGCTGATTCGGGCGCACTTAGTAAGCCCACGCCGTCCACTCTCAGGCTGAAAGGAACCGCGCGGGGTCGAAGGGGGCGATAGGCAGGTCGGTTTGACCGTTCAGCACCAAGTCAGCGACGGCTTGCGCGGTGGCGGGCGCAAGCAGGATGCCGTGATAAGCGTGCCCGCTTGCCAGATAGAGCTGTTCAAACCCCGCTATGCCACCGATAAGCGGGTTCGCGTCGGGTGTGCCGGGACGCAAGCCAACCGTGTGCTTAAGCACGGTGGCGCTTATTAGCGCAGGAAACAGGCGTGCGAGAGTCTGCAGCAGGTGGTGCATGCCTGCCGCTGTTGCTCGCAGGTCGAAACCCGCATGTTCGCGCGTTGCGCCCAGCAGCACGGTGCCATTCGCGCGGGGCACCAAATAGCCAATCAGAGAAGTCATGATATGACGCACTGGCTGCGGCAGATCGCTCAACACCAGAATCTGCCCGCGCACCGGTTCAATGGGTACATGGATGCCGAGCGTATGGAGCAGCGCGCCTGTCCATGCGCCCGCTGCCACCACGACCGCATCGCCGCGTAGGACACCGCCTGCCGTGCGCACGCCCACGATGCGCCCATTCTCCTGCAGAAATCCCACCACAGGCTGACCCCGATAGAACTCCACCCCTGCCTGCACCGCCGCCGCATGCAGGGCGCGCATAAGCCGCCCTGTATGCACCCAGCCCTCGTTCGGTAGCCAGAGCGCAAGGCTGCACTCCTCGGTTAACACAGGCTCCAGTTCACGCGCCTCACGCGCGCTGAGCAGTTGGGCTTGTGCCTCATAGCGCACAACCCATTCATAGGTCGCACGCACGCTTTGAGCATCCGAATCGTGGAGCGCGACCCTCAGGCTGCCACAGCGACACCACTCGATATCGATGCCGACCGCTTCGTACAGCTGCGTTGCCCAGTCGGGGTAGAGGTTCAGGCTGTGCAACATAAAAGGGAGCGCAGGGGTCTCCGCGGGGGTCAGGCTGAACGGGTTCACCATGCCAGCGGAAGCGACAGAGGTTTGCCCACCCTCCGAGAGGCTCTCCAACAGCACCACCGACGCCCCTCGCCGCCGCAATTCCCATGCGATAGCGGACCCAATCACGCCTGCCCCTATCACCAGCACCGTCATCGCTCAGCCCCCTGCTACCATCTGCACGATTTCCACATTATCGCCCTCATGTAGCACCACCTCGCCATAACGCTCGCGGGGAACAATCTCGTAGTTATGCTCTACCACGACCATACGGGGGTCCAATCCGCGCTCCTGAAGCAATTGCAGCAGCGTGGTCGCTTCGGGCAGGTCGCGCTCCGTACCGTTGATGCGCACTCGCATGGCAACAAAATTATACCTGGTACTCCCACAGTTGTAAAATGGTGGAGAGAGGGGCATCGGTGCGAATGGAGTTGCCTGAATGATGAACTCCCGAAGCACGGTAGCCCCGCTCGCGCAAAAACTTAATCGCCTCGCGCGTAGGCGGGACGGAACGGTCTAATTTGTCCGCCAGTGCCGACAGGTTATAAATCACAGGCAGCTCGTCCAACTCGCGATTGAGCCTGGTGAGGAATCGACGCGTCTCGGCAAAGTAATCCTCGTGCGCAGCGCGGAACATCGCGCCCAGAAAGGCATGGTCATGCAGGGGGCCCAGCCATAGTGGGCCGATCCAGCGCACTGTCTGCGCGGGGTCATAGGTATGGATGACCGGGGCAGGCACGCCGGCATGCGTGGCGCGATACTCGCCGTCGGGCATCTGCGCGATAAAACCCAAATGCTCGGTATTAAAGCCGCGCGTGCCCTTGAACACACGCATCAACACCCGCCAGCAATAGCCATCGAAGAGGCTGAATAGAGGCACACCGTGCATGTTGGCTTGCACCAGCCGTCGCTGCAGAAAGCCAACCAGAATGCGCAACCCGAACTCATGACATTCGCGCCCCAGCGCGGAAACCGCGTCATACGATTTGAGCGCCTCGCCCCGTTGCGCACCACACAGCACGGGCGCGTCGGTCGCCGTCACATAGAGCAGCCCCTCCCAACGGATGACCCCCGTCGCCCAGGGCACAAAGGGCGCGGGCGAACCGAACGGGTCCAAATCCACCCAGTCAAACCGCCGATCCTCCAGATAGAGTCGGGCGAGCAATCGTTGGGCAAGTTCATTCCGCAGCTCCACACGGGTTTCGTCCTTGAGCGTTTCTTGCAGGTAGGCGAAGGCGTCGTAATTGGCATCGTTCACAAGGAGATGAGCGACGGGTGCCTCGGTAAGGTAGCGGCGCGTGCGCAGCCCCAGCCCCGCCATCAGTTCCAACACCTCCAGCGGTCGCTCCAGCCGTTCCGCCTCTACCCGCATCGCCAACACGCCCATGTCGCGTCCCAGCCGCGCGCGAGGATTGTAAAACACCCGCTCGCTGACGGGCAGAGAGAACTCCACCGCGCCTTCCCGATAAATCTCCATCGCCATCGCAAAGATATAGTGTAGCATGGCAGTCTGTCCCACACGCGCCTGAAACCTTTCCGCTATCCGCCGTGTAAACTGTTGTGGAGGCAAGCGATGAAACGATGGCTGGCAGTTGTAAGCGGGCTGCTGGGGCTGGGGGCGCTGAACTTGGCACAGCAGGAGCCGAAAAGCGTGATCGATTTTGAGCGCGAGGATCACGGCTGGTTCGTGCTTCCCGGCGCCGATGGGAAGGTGGAGCGCACCAGCAACGAGCGCGATGTGAAAAGCGGGAAGTATGCTTTGGTCTATACCTACACGGTGGCACAGGGCAAGTTCAACGCGATTGTGCGTCTGGAGCCTGAAAGCTGGGCGCAAGGCTTCCGTTTCTGGGTCAAAACCGACCGCCCCACGATGCTGGTGTTCATCGTGTCGGAAGAAGGGGGTGAGCGGTGGCAGGTGCCCTTCTGGTGCGGGCATAACGAGTGGCAACGAGTCACCCTTGCTCTGAGCGACTTTATCCCAACCGACGATAGCCAGCCACAGAACGGCAAGCTCGATATGGATCGGGCAGAAGGTATCGGCATACTGGATGCGGGCGCACTCTTTGCGGCGACGCCAGAAGCTGCTGCCTTTTTTGGTGAGATGCGCGGTACACGCCTGCTCTGGCTGGACGATTTCGAATTCTTGAGCAAAGCCCCACCACGCACACCGAACAAGGACATTCTGGACGATTTCCAGCGCGACTACCTCATGTGGTTCGCCACCCAGGGTGTGCGTATCAGACCCGAAGCAGGCGGCATGCAGGTAGAGTATAAGCAAGAGTTTCCGTGGTTGCTGGCAGTGGGGCGTCCACTGCCGAAAGGCGCGCTCGCCGAGGCAAAAGGGTTGATCATCACCCTGCAGGTCAAAAACGCGACCACACTTGCCGTCGTCTTGGAAGAGGAGGATGGTGAGCGGTGGATGGCGAGTCGGGCAGTGGGCGGGGAAGATAAACCCGAAACGCTGCGCCTGGAGTGGAACGCGTTCACCCTCACCGACGACACGAAGGGCAAAGGCAACGGCAAACTGGTGCCTGCACGCGTGAAATTGCTCTCGCTGATTGACATGGGAGTCGTCACCGGCGAGGCGCAGCCTGCCAATCGCTGGCTGGTGCGAGCAGTGAAGTTGGAGCACTGAGCGATGCTTTCCGATGAATGGCTCGTGGCGCGGTGTCTGGAAGGCGATCTAACAGCGTTTGACCGATTGATGGAGCGCTATCGCGACCGTGTCTTTTCACTGGCGTTCCGCATGCTGGGCGACGCCGCATGGGCGGAGGACCTGACTCAAGAAGCGTTCCTGCGTGCCTACACACGGTTGGGGCTGTATGACCCCGCGCAACCCTTTGCCACCTGGCTGCTGTGCATCACGGCGCGCCTGTGCCTGAACGCGCTGCGCGACCACCGGGTGGAACAGGAACGAATGGAACGCGCTGCTAAAGCCATGCCGTATGTGCCGACCATAGAGGAGCAGATTTACGAGCGTGAACGGCAACGCACACTCCAGCGGCTGCTGTTGCGCTTACCTGCGGAACAGCGAGCCGCGCTCCTGCTGCACTATACCGAGGGGCTGCCCCTCAAAGAGGTCGCGGCGCAGCTCGGTGCGCCTATCGGCACGGTTAAGACATGGCTCCATCGCGGGCGGGAACAGCTCCGACGCTGGATCGAGGAGGAACTGGGATGAGTGATTGGCACAAACTGGAGGGCGAGGCTCCTGCCGAGCCGAACTTGGAGGGCGAGGCTCCTGCCGAGCCGAGCAAAATGGACGCCGCGGCGATGGATGCGGTGGGGCAGCTGTTGCGTGCGCTGCCAACCCTGCCCGCGCCCACATCCTGCGCATTGCCCCCATCCCCACGCAGCTGGCTTCAACCGGCTGCGTTCCTCTGGCTGTTGTTGCTGCTACCTACCGCCTATCTCCTTCAGCAGATGTTTGCGCCCTCCCTCACAGAGACCGCGCTGCAGACGACGCCTTACCCACACTGGCAAGGGCTGCTTCAGGAAGCGCAACACACCCTGCTGACAGGATTGCAACTACTGCGTGAGGTGCTGGGATGAGAACAACGGTTCTGATACTGAACGGCTTGTTTTTGTTGACCGATGCCATAGCTCAGGAGCAGGCGCGTGCGGATGCAAGTGCGCTGGGGCCATTCCTGCTTTATCTAACGCTGGCAGCGATTGGGCTGGTAGGGCTGATATTGCGTCGTGAACGGGCGCAGGCACATATCCGCGCGATTCGCGAGGGAGAGCGCGCCCTGTTCTGGCGAGGGCTTGCCATCACTGCCGTCGCGTTGCTGCTGACCATACTGTTTGGCGCACTCGGCGATAGCCTGAAAAAGGCAGGTGACGAACGCACGGCGGGCTTTGCAGGGTTGATTGCGCTGACGATTGCGTTGGCATATCTCCTGCTGGCGTTGCTGGGCTTTGGCAGCGTGGCAGCTGTATTGGGCGATGCCGCAGCCCAGCTTTTTGGCTGGCGTGATCTGAGCATGGGCTGGTGTGTGCTGCTCGGGAGCGCTCTCTTCTTGCTGGTGGTCTGGATCCCCGTGTTCGGCTGGGCACTGGGAGTGTATTGGCTTGCCCTGGGCATAGGAGGACTATGGGGGCGATCTGAAGCGAAAGAAGCAGAATAGTCTGATCGCTACACTTCGTCCAACATGTTGAGGTATTATATAGATATGTCCGCCGGACAAAGAGCAGCGGATGCCTTTCTGAAACGTCTTCAGAAACAGGTTGAACAGCTCAATTGCCTGCTGAGTGGGCAAGGCAGGGATTGGGCGATACGGGGTGTGATAGATACTTTCCAGCAGATATACGCCCTCTCAGCAGACACAAAGCTTATTTCCAAGATTATGGAAATCGTGCTTCTACCACACATGCTTCAGTTTGCTCAAAAGCATAAGTACAAAACAGTACTATCTCCGAAGCAAAATTACTATCCAGATATAACCTTTATTGATGATACACCTCACAGGCACAAGTTTGCTCTCGACATAAAAAGCGCATATCGACTTTCTGATACAGAGGTAAGCATGATGACACTTGGAGCGTTCACCGGCTACTTTCGAAATCGTCGCTCCAGAAAGAACATAACCCTTCCTTATGAAGAGTATTCGGCACACTTTGTGCTGGGGATTATCTATACGCGCAATGATAGCTCCATCAATCGTTCCCGCGCGTATGCTTTGAAGGAGTTAAATAGTATTCCAGCAGTGATTAGTGATATACTTCTTTTTGTTCAATACAAATATAAAATTACAAGTGATAAACCTGGAAGTGGTAATACAAAAAACATAGGTGCGATCACTCGTATTGAGGATCTCGTCAAGGGCAGAGGCCCATTTGCCGAGCTGGGCGAGGAGGTGTTCGATGATTATTGGATGCACTACTTGACCACCGATATGGCGCGGGCAGAAGGGCTTGAAAAACCACCTTATTCAGATCTGGAAAGCTATCAACGATATAAACAAGGAGGCATGATATGATGCAGGGGTTACCGCGGCAGATTCGCTTTGCAAAAGCACCGCCCATTAAGTGTCAAGGGATTAAAACCAAGCTGGTACCCTTTATCTTTCGCAGTATTTACTGGGATGAAGCAGCTGGGGGTCGCTGGATCGAGCCATTTTTGGGTTCAGGGGTGGTGGCTCTTAATCTCGCGCCTCAGCGCGCGCTATTGGCGGACACTAATCAGCATATCATCCGTTTTTATCAAGCCGTTCAGCAAGGGGAGGTGACGCCTACCGTCGTGCGTGAATATCTTGCCGATGAGGGACGCAAGTTGGAACGCGGTGGGGAGGACTATTACTATGAGGTGCGTGAACGCTTCAATCGGACAGGTTCACCACTGGACTTCCTTTTTCTCAATCGTGCATGCTTCAATGGTTTGATGCGTTTCAATCGGAGTGGTGAGTTTAATGTGCCTTTCTGTCGAAAGCCGAATCGTTTTACGCCGGCCTACATCAGCAAGATTGTCAATCAGATTCGCTGGGTTTATCATCAGATACAAGGAAAGGAATGGGAATTTCGAGTTGCCTCGTGGGAAGAAACCCTTCAAGAGGCAGAGGTTTTGGATTTTATCTATCTCGACCCTCCTTACATCGGTAGGCATACGGATTACTATAATCACTGGGGAATAGAAGACACCTTGCGCTTGGCAGATGCGATGCGGCAGCTACCCTGTGGCTATGCGCTTTCCATGTGGTGGGAAAATCCCTATCGGAGAAATGGTTTGATCGAGGCATTATGGAGTGATTTGGAGCTAAGAGTATGTCGTCATTTCTATCATCTGGGTGCTACTGAAGATTTGCGCAGCTGGATGCATGAAGCATTGCTAATTCGCCCCGGCTTTGCTGCTCCGGTACAGGAGTCAGACCCGGTATCTGGGCTTCGTCGGAAACACCAGTTGAGCCTTCTATAAAAGGTACAATCTGGCTGATGCGCAGTGTCTATTTAGACCACGCGGCGACTACGCCCTTAGACCCAGAGGCGAGGCGGGCAATGGAGCCGTTTCTCAAGGATGCGTTCGGTAACCCCTCCAGCCTGCATGGCTGGGGACGGCAAGCACGGCTCGCCATCGATGAGGCGCGAGAGACCATCGCCCGTGCGCTGGGCTGTGACCCTGCCGAAATCTGTTTTACCTCATCGGGCACCGAGGCGTGCAATCTGGCGATTATCGGCACATCCCTTAAAGCACCTGCTCATCGGCGCCATCTGCTCGTTTCTGCCGTGGAACATCATGCTGTGCTAAATGCTGCCGAGTGGCTCCGCCCCATCGGCTATGAGGTGGAGCAGCTCCCTGTGGACTCATACGGGCAGGTAGACCCGGACGAGGTGCGTCGCCGAATCCGACCCGATACTTGGCTCGTCTCGGTCATGCACGCGAATAACGAGATTGGCACGCTGCAACCGGTGGAGGTCATCGGCGCCATCTGTCGCGAGCGTGGGGTGCTTTTTCATGTGGATGCGGTGCAGACCTTCGGGTTGCTCCATGTGCAGGTGGAGCAAATCGGGAGCGATTTACTGAGTGTTTCAGCGCACAAGCTCTACGGACCAAAGGGTGTGGGCGCGCTCTATATTCGGGCGGGCACGCCCCTGCAGCCATTGTTGGTGGGCGGTGGTCAGGAGCGCGAGCGGCGGGCAGGCACTGAAAATGTGGCGGGCATCGTCGGTTTCGCGAAAGCGGTGGAGATCGCCGAAGCGCGTCGCGACGAAGATGCACAAAGGCTTGCTGCCCTGCGCGACCATTTCATCGACCAGGTGTTGAAGCGCATCCCTGACACTATCCTCACCGGGCATCCCGAACAGCGATTGCCCAGCAACGCGCATTTCCGTTTTGTGGGAGTGCCCGCCGATAGTTTGCTGATTGCGCTGGATCGAAACGGTATCGCGGCGAGCAGCGGGGCAGCATGCAGCGCAGGCTCGCTCGAACCTTCCCATGTGTTGCTTGCGCTCGGCTGGGAGGAAGACGCAGCGCAGCAGGGCATCCGCTTCACGCTCGGACGCCACACAACGCAAGCGGAACTGGACTATGTGGTGGCGGTCCTGGAGCAGGAAGTGGCTCGTATCCGAGCCATCTGCGATTCGTCCCGAAACAAGGAGTGAACCGAGCCAATTCGCTACTCACCCCGAAAAAGATTTATTCATTCACACGCACGCCCCATAGCAGGCGGTCGCGTAGCTTCTCAAAGAACTCCCCTTCGTTGAACACGAGCAGCTTGGCGCGGAAGGGTGCGGCGGAGGCGATGATAGTTTGCCCCACAGTAAGCCACTGGTGGCGGCGTCCATCGGCGGTCATCAGCACCTGCACCTCTGGGTCGCCTGTTGCTTCGCAACCCACGGTAATTTCGATTCGTGCAGTGGGCGGCAGCACAAGCGGGCGTGCGCCCAGCGTGTGTGGCGAGATGGGCGCCAGCACCAGCGCCTCGGTGGCAGGATGCACCACGGGCGCGCCTGCAGAGAGCGCGTAAGCAGTGGAACCTGTCGGTGTCGCCACCAATGAGCCATCTGCGGGATAAGTGGTCAACGGCAGTCCGTTGATGGTAATGCTGAAATCGAGCATGGGTGAGGTTGGGTGGCGCAGCAAGGCGATTTCGTTGAGTGCCCATGCGAGTCGCCTCTCGCCCGCCACCTGGGACTGCACCATGAGTCGCTCTTGGAGCGTATAGTCGCCCTGTTGCCACCGTGCGAGCGCGTCGTGCAGCTCTTCTGGCTCCACTTGCGCGATAAATCCGAACCGTCCCAGGTGCACTCCTAAAAGGGGTACGCCTGCAGGGGCTGCCAGATGGGCGCCTGTAAGCAGTGTGCCGTCGCCGCCCAGCGTCACCACCAGGGCGATTTGTGGGTCGGGCAGCTGCTCCCAGGTCGCGACGGTCTGCTGATCGGCAAGCACCACTTCGTGCCTTTGGGTGCGGAGGTAGCGCGCTGCCTCTTGGGCATAGCGCACCGCTTCCGCTTTACCGGCATTATACACGAGCAGCACATGAGACATTCATGCCTCCATGAGCGCGGCGATGCCGGGCAGCTCACGCCCTTCCAGAAACTCCAGCGACGCGCCCCCACCTGTTGAGAGATGGGTGATGCGGTCAGCGAAGCCAAGTTGCTCTGCTGCCGCCGCGGTATCGCCTCCACCGAGAATGGAGACTGCCCCCGATTCGGCAACTGCTTGCAGGATGCCCCGTGTGCCCGCGGCAAAAGGTGCGAGTTCGAACATCCCCAGCGGACCGTTCCACACGATGGTGCGCGCCGTGCGTATCACCTCGCCAAAACGCGCCACCGTCTGCGGACCGATATCCAGCCCCATCTGATCGGGTGGGATCTGTTCGATGGGTACGATCTGCGTCGGGGCGTCTGCGCGTGGCTCCGGCGCAACCACCACATCCACGGGCAGAAGAATTTTATCGCCCGCCTCTTGTAGCACGCGATGGGCAAACTCGACGCTCTCACTATCCAGCAGCGAGCGACCGATTTCATAGCCCCGCGCTTTAATGAAAGTGAACGCCATCCCGCCACCAATCAGCAAGCGGTCCACTTTGGGCAACAGGTTCTGAATGACGCCGATTTTATCATGCACCTTTGCCCCGCCCAAGATGGCGATGAAGGGGCGTTCAGGTTTCATCAGCGCGTTGCCCAGATAGCGCAACTCTTTTTCCATGAGCAAGCCAGCAACGGCAGGCAGGTAATGCGCGACACCCTCCGTGGAGGCGTGCGCACGGTGCGCGGAGCCGAAGGCGTCGTTCACATAAATCTCGCCCAGTCGCGCCAGTGCCTGAGCGAAGGCGGGGTCGTTTGCCTCCTCTTTGGGGTGGAAGCGCAGGTTCTCCAACAGCACCACCTCGCCCGGTGCCATCGTCTGAACCGCCTGCTCCACTGCCTCCCCAACACAATCCTCCAGAAAGCGCACTGGGCGCTGGAGCAGTTCGCTCAGCCGTTCCGCGACGGGGCGCAGGGAGTATTGGGGGTCGCGTTTACCCTTCGGACGCCCCAAATGGGACATAAGAATCACCTTCGCCCCATGCTGTAGAAGGTACTGAATGGTTGGCAACGATTCGCGAATACGGCGGTCGTCAGTAATTTGCCCGTTCTGGAGAGGCACATTGAAATCGACGCGCACCAGCACCCGCTTCCCTTGGACCTCGATGTCGCGTACGGTCTTTTTCATGCGCTTGCCTCCTTCTGGGCAGCATATAGCCCCCGAATGTACTGGATCTGCCCCGCGTGATAAAAATCGTGTTCCGCCAGCATCAGGAACAGGTCGCCGGTGGACATGCGCCCACCGCCCCAGTAAGGGCGTTCCACGCCGAGGTCGTCGTCGCTCAGCGGGGCGAGTGCGTCCAGGGCGGCTTCGTGCCCTTCTTGAGCGATTTGCAACGCGGCTTCGAGGTCACCCCCCATCGCCTTGAAACGATGCTCCATCGCGGTCCAGTCGATCGCGCCCTCGCCGAACGCCGTCGCTATCTGCACGATTTTGTCCGCGCCCAGATGAAAGATGATTCTCAGGATGGAGCCATCTGCCCAGCGGAAGCCTCGGTAGCCACCGGGCGGTCTCCAAAGCGCCTCATCCGGTGTCAGCCCTTTGATGGCTGCCTTAAAACTGTGCCAGCGGCTGCCTTCGTATGCCTGAATCAGCAGCTCCCTTAGAAAGTTGACGCGCGTCTTCATCATTCACAATTGTACCCTGCGCTCAATTCCGCAGGACATGGTTTATGCAAGGGGAACCCCATCCCGTTGCGCAGAGAGGAGAAGATGTTCGCGCAGAGCATCTTGCACGAGGGTACCCTGTCGGTTGGCGACACGCCCCTCGACACGGAACAGATAGCGTGTACTTTCCAGCGAGGCAGGTCCTTGGAAGCTCAGTGGGGCGCGTAAGGCAGGGTGCTGAAATGTCTCGAGGGTATGCTGCAACCATTCGCGTGCAGCAGGCAGTGGCAGCGTGCTGGCAATGCCTACCTCCAGCGTCAGCCGCTGTTCGCCCCGACTGTGGTTAATGACCCGATTAATATCGCCGTTGGCGATGGTGACCAGTCGCCCCTCGTCGTCGCGCAGGCGTGTGATGCGCATGCCCATCGTCTCGATGGTGCCGCTGATGCCATCCACCGTGACATATTCACCGACCGCGAACTGGTCTTCCAACAAGATAAAGAAACCGTTGATCAGGTCGCGCACGAGCCGCTGCGCCCCAAAGCTGATTGCCAGTCCTGTGATGCCTGCCGTTGCCAGCACAGGCCCCAAATTGACCCCCAACACGCTGAGAATCGTGAGCAGCCCGACAAAGAGCAGGGTGTAGTTCACGATGCTCACCAAGAGCGATGCCAGGGTCTGAAGCTGTGCCGCACGCCGTTCGGGCATATCGAGGCGCCGTTGCAAGGTGTTCAAAGTCGCATAAATGGTGCGTACGCTCAACCAGCGCACCACAAGCACCAGCGCCAGCACAAGAACGATCCTCAGCCCGCCAGTCAGCACCGCCCCAGACCATTGCTCCCAGTGCCTTTGCAGCCAGTCCACCATCGCGCCCAAAATCATACCTGAGGGCGCGAGGAGCATGCTCAGCACCCGTTGCCGAAGTTAAACAGCACCAGGAGCAGGTCGGCGTCATCCACGATGCCGTCCCCGTTTAGATCCTCGAATAGATTAGAACCTGCCTGCCCGAAGGCAAACAGCACGCGCAGTAAATCGGCGTCGTCCACGCAGCCGTTGAAGTCCACATCGCCGGGGCGCGTTTCGCACTCGTCAGGGATCAGGTTCCGATTGCGGTCCGTGGAGCCGTGCCCTATATCCAGCCCATCGTGGACGCCGTTGCCGTTGCAGTCGCCCACGCGCACGAAGTAGACATCCTGCTCCCCGTTGAAAGTGGCAGCGTAGGCAATAAGGGTTTCTGCCTCCAGCGCGATCATATCGATGTAGTCGCCAATCTTGTTCTGGTTTGGCCAGCCGATGTGGGGGTGGAACGCGGGGCTGATCGGGATCGAAGGCGCCCAGGTGATGCCACCATCATAGGAATAGGTGTAGCGCAGCTCCGAGAGCAGCCCGTTCGGGTCGTTGCGCGTGTCGTACCAGATAACATCCACGCGCCCGTTGGGTGCGACCGCAAGCGTGCCGAACCATTGCCATGCATTTGCGGCAGGCGGGTCATCATTCACGCGGATAGGCGCACTCCAAGTGACTCCCTTATCCGTGCTAAACGCCAGATAAACATCCAACGGGTCGACGCCAGGCGGATCCACCGAGCAGAGGAAGTAGAGCCGCCCACGATAGCCCCCCTGCGAGCGATCCACATCGACCCACACCTGCCCCAGCAAACCGCCCGGATTAGGTCCCGCACCATAAACCAGCGTGCCGTTAAGATTGACCGGCTGGCTCAAGTCAAACACGGGTGTTTGGGAGCCGTTACGCGCGTTGGAGGAGCGCACCAGGTAAAACAGGGGCCACTGGTTAGAAGAGACGCCCCCGATATAAAGGGTGCCATCGGCATCTACCGTCAGCGTGCCCCAGATGGGGCGGTTCGGCATCTCAATCGGTGTCATCCACGCAACGCCCCCATTCGTGGAGCGGGTGAAGGTGCGGTTGCCCGTGCTGCTTGCAGCGGTGCTCCACGCCAAATAGAGGTTGCCGTGCCCCGGACCTCCTGTGAGGTCGATAGTGAACCACTCCTTATCGCCACCGAAAGCGTCATATCGCTCCGGGAAGGTCACACCGCCGTCTAAGGAGCGGAACACCTGGCAGGTGAAGTCGCCACGCAGGCTCATATAATAGAACACACCGTTGGCATCGGCACGCACCACTGGGTCGCTGCGAAACACGCCCCGTTCCAGCACGCCCGGAAAGGTCCAGGTCAAGCCCCCATCGTGGCTATACGCCCAACCCGCCTGGCGAAAATTCGACTGGATCGAGTCGAACTGGCGCCAGACAATCACGAGGCGGTTCGGGTTGGTCGGGTCCATCGCGATGGAGGGTTCGTTCGCGGCATCACCCGTAATGTTGCCGCCTGCCGCGTTCACATTCACTTGCCGACTGATATACGGACCGCGCTGCACAAAACTGCCACCTGCAGGTGCGAACCCACCCTGATTCGGGCGATAGGGATCATCGGGTGTTTCGCGATGAGGAAAAGATGGCTGCCCCAAAGCCATCATCCCTATCAAACCCAGCCATGACGCCCACACCGTCGTCCATCTGTGCATTGGTTTAACCTCCTCTCCTGTCGCTTGTTTCAATTATAACCCAAATCGTCATCTAACCGGCTGTTGGCGGCATGGGGTATAACACACAAACTCCGATGAAGCTGATAGAGGGCGTGCCGATTTATACTTTTTGGGAGCCGTGTCCTGTTGCGGAAGCGATGGTGGTGCAGGCAGGGCGCATCGTGGCGGTTGGTCCCCGCGAGGAGTTGCGGGCGCGCTATCGCGGTGTCAAGCGCGTTCGTTTGGACGGTGGCGCGATTGTGCCCGCTTTTAACGACTGCCACTGCCATGTGCTGGCGCTCGGCATCGATCTGGGCAAGGCGGACCTGCGTGGCTGCACCTCTATTCCCGAAATCCAGCATCGGTTGCGCGAATGGGCAGCGCAACATCCCGATGCGGCATGGATTCTGGGGCGTGCTTATGACCAGAACCTGCTGCAGGAAGGTCGCCACCTAACCCGTCACGACCTGGACGCTGTGAGCCGCGAGCGTCCTGTTTTCCTCAACCATGTAAGCAAGCATGGCGCCGCTGCCAATAGCCGTGCGTTGGCGATTGCAAGCATCACGCGCGAGACGCCCGACCCGCCCGATGGCACCATTGGGCGCGATGAGCGTGGTGAACCGACAGGTATTTTGCTGGAGAGTGCAGCCACTCTGGTCTCGCGCCATATCCCGAAGCCTACAGGTGTGGAGTTGGTCGAAGCGGTGCATCGCGCCACACAGGACATGGCACGGCGAGGCATCTTGGCGGCGTCGGACGCCAGCACCGGCTGGCTCGATCTGCAGGAAGAAGTCAGCGCCTATGCGCGTGCGCTGGAACAGGGCGCCCCTGTACGCCTGACCCTGATGCCGCTTTATAATGCAGCCGCGCGTGCGGGCTGGCTGGCGCATTCCGAATCGGCAGGCGAGGCAACTGGCTTCTCACCTGAACCGTCCGCCCCACATCCCGACCTGCGCTGGGGTGCAATTAAGCTCTTTGCCGACGGCGCATTCACCACGCGCACCGCTGCCCTGCGCGAACCCTACGCTGACACGGGCACCACGGGCACTCTCATGCATGAACCCGAGGAGCTGATGGAGCGGATTCTCGCCGTGCATCGCGCAGGCTGGCAATGTGCAGTGCATGCAATTGGCGACCGCGCGATTGAACTGGTGCTGCAAGGCTATCAGCGTGCGTTGGCGGCATTTCCGCGAGATGACCACCGCCATCGCATCGAGCATGCCATGCTCATGGCGGATGACCTTTTGGACCGAATGCAATCGCTGGGTGTGGTCGCGGTGCCGCAGCCGGAGTTTCTTTGGTGGCTTACGACTGCCTACCGCAAAGGTCTGGGCGAGCGTGCCCGTGCTTTGATGCCTTATCGCAGCTGGCTGCAGCGCGGCATCGCGGTCGCCTTCAGTTCCGATCAGCCTGTGGTACCAGGGGACCCTATCATCGGCTGGCGCGCCGCCGTGACGCGCACCAGCATGGATGGCACCTGCCTGCTACCTGAAGAGGGGCTGGAACCGCTGACCGCACTGCGCCTGTTCACACTGGGCGGTGCCTATGCCACTCGCGACCCTGAGCTGGGCATACTTGCGCCCGGCGCGCAGGCACGCTGGGTGCTGCTTTCCCATCCCCCAGAAACGGTGGCAGTTGCCGATATGAGAGTGCTGACCACCAGCGCGCATCTGGGCGATTAGAGCCTAAAAGCCGCGAGGGTGGCTATCCTCTAATGCCCAAATCTGGTATTTTTCCCAGTTCCAATAGGGGACATGGTGGGTTATAATGGGCATGCCACTCAACCGTGGCAAGAGCAGACCGCACAGCCTTGTTACCCAACCTCCCTCTCGGTGGGACTCGGAAGAGTCCCGCCTCTTTTTTTCAAATGCCTTTGGTCGTTTTGTCATTCCGCGCGAAGCGAAGAATCTCTGTGGTGTGGCAGCAGGAAGTCGCTCCCCGTTGGCGAACTACTTGATGATGCATACCAGAATGAACGGCTTTTGGGAGGTTCGTCGGTGGTTAGCCTAAGTCATCTGGCAGAGGCGACGGCGCGGGTGCAGGAGCAGATTGGGCGCGTGATTATGGGGCAGCAGGAGGTGGTGCAGCAAGCCCTGTGTGCCCTGCTTGCGGATGGGCATCTGCTCATTGAGGGTGTGCCCGGCATCGCTAAAACGCTGCTGGTGCGTGTGCTGGCGCAAACATTGGGGCTGGAGTTCCGGCGCGTCCAGTTCACGCCCGATCTAATGCCCTCTGATTTGATTGGCACGACTATCTTCGACACGCGCACGGGCGAGTTTCGCGTGCGCTATGGACCCATTTTTGCCAATATGGTGCTGGCGGATGAAGTAAACCGCACCCCGCCCAAAACCCAAGCCGCTCTGCTGGAGGCGATGGAGGAGCGCCGTGTGACCATCGACGGCATCTCCCATCCGCTGCCACGCCCCTTCATGGTGTTCGCCACGCAGAACCCGATTGAATATGAAGGAACTTATCCCTTGCCCGAAGCGCAGTTAGACCGATTTCTGCTGAAGGTGGTCATGGGCTACCCGGCAGAGGAGGAGGAGCGCGCGATTTTGCGCCTGCATGACGAAGGCTTCCGCACTCATCGTCTGGAAGAGGTGGGACTGGAAACGGTGTTGCACGCGAACGAGCTGGAGATGTGCCGCGAGATCGTGCGTGAGGTGCAGGTCGCACCTGAAGTGATGGAGTATATTTTGCAAATTGTGCGCCGTACGCGCCAAAGCGACTATCTGCTGGTGGGCGCCAGCCCGCGCGCTGGCATCGCCCTGCTATTGGTAAGCAAGTCGCTCGCCGCTATGCGAGGACGCCACTTCGTCACACCTGACGATGTAAAACAGATGGCACTGCCCACTCTGCGCCACCGCCTCATCCTGAAGCCTGAAGCCGAAGTAGAAGGGTTGACCGCTGACCGCATCCTGAAAACGCTGTTAGATCAGATTCCTGTGCCCCGATAATGGCAACCGCACTGCTGGAAAAACCGGAACTGCGCGCGGAACCTGCGCCCGCCTGGGAAGAACCGGGCGTAGCGATGACCCCTGTGCTGCTCGTGGTGCGCCCCAGCAGCAGCGGGATGCTTCGGCATGTGCAAGGCTTAATCAAGTATCTGCCCGAGCACCACTTCGCGCCCACGCTGACCGGACCCGACTTCATTCGCGATCGAATCGGGCTGTTCGCCGATTTGCGTGCCGTTCGGACCCTGCGCGAACAAGCCAAAAACTTTCCGATTGTGCATTGTCATGGGGTGCGTGCAGGCTGGATCTGCGCGTGGGCGCTACGCAACCGCCAGCCATGGGTCTGGACGGTGCATCATCTGTTGCTTCATAAAAGCGCGCTGGTGCGTGCGGTGTGGCGCTGGATTGCCCGCTACCCGCGCATAATAACCGCTGTATCGGACAGCGTGAAGGCGGGGCTGGTACGGGGCGGCATTCCGAAAGAACGCATCGAAGTGGTTTATGGTGGCATCGACCTCGCCCTGTTTGAACCGTTGCCAAATCGGGTCGCGATGCGCATGCAGTTCCATGTGCCACGCGATCGGCCGATTGTGCTGGGTGTCGGGCGGTTCGTGCCCCATAAAGGGTTCGATATCGCGCTCCAAGCGATGGAGCATATCTGGCAGACCTTGCCCGAAGCCGACCTGTGGCTGGCGGGAGACGGGCCCGATAACGCGCGACTGGTGAAGCTGAGCCTGCGGAGCAGTCGTCCCCACCATATTCGCTTCTTTGGCTACTGGGGTCATGTGGAGGAACTCTATGTGGCGGCGGATGTGCTGGTCGCGCCTGCACGCGACGCGGGACTGGGGCTGGCTATCATGGAGGCGATGGCTTGCGGGCTACCCGTGGTCGCCAGTCGTATCCCACCCCTGGAGCGATTGGTGCAGCACGAGGTGAACGGCTTGCTGGTTCCGCCTGGGGACCCTGTGGCGCTGGCGGAGGCGGTGCTCCGCCTGCTGAAAGACCGCGCCCTCGCGGCGGAACTCACAGCCAATGCCCGCGCGCTTGCCGACCGCTTCGACCTCCGCCACACCGTTGCCCAAACCGCTCGGATTTATCGACGGTTGATGTAGCATGCCATCCCATACGCGCGACTCGCCCTCTTCTCTAAGGCGTGCCGATCCACTCCTCCACAAACTGGAAGAGGTTACCGTAGCCGCCATAATAGCCGATGCAGTTCGCGCCGATTGTCAGAATCGCGATCAGGAGGGCAAAGCGTGCCACCGAGAAACGATAGAGGCGTGCCGCTTGCTCGCACCGTGCCTCGTACATCTGCGCCAGCCGAGCCAGCATTCCGACCACATCGCCCGTCTGCACCCCTGTGCTTAGCAGGGCAACCTCATCGGGCGAGAAAAGCCCCGTGCGAGCGATCGCCGCATCGACTGGCTCTGGGCGATCGCCATAGCCGAGTTTGACCTGCAGCAGCCCTTCGGCAATTGCACGGTTGGGCACCGCATGGGCTGCCAGTTCCCAAGCCGTGCCGGGCATAATCGCGGCGTGCATCAGCCGCATCAGGTGTTCGATGAAGCACTGCAAGGCACGGGCGCGAATCCAGTCGCTATAGCCCCATAGATAAGGCACGACGAGCGAGGCAGCGGAACGCCACCGCTCCAGCCGCGCCGACCGCATCAGCAAGTGCCAAATCAGCCACAGCATCAGCACAAGCAGCCAGAAGGGCACGCCATAGCGCAGCACAAGCAGACCCCACGCCTGCAAAATGGCGCCCATCGGCGTCAGATTCGACGATTGGGAATAGAGCTTCAACCCCATCAAAAAAGCGGCTGAAGCCGGGGCAAGTATCGGCACAACGAGAATGCCATTAATCAATAGCAGGCGCGGCATCCAGAACCAGAGCCGTCGTCGCCAGCGCTCCTCAAAGTAATCGGCTAAATGGCTTGCTGCTTCGGGCAGGTAGCCCCCCACCTCCGCGGCACGTATCGCGCCTACCGTGAAAGCAGGAAACAGTTGTGGGAACTGTGCCATACCTTCCGAAAGGCGTCCGCCCTGCTGGGCAATGCGTGACAACTCCATACAGGCGTGTTGCAGACGGCTCTCCAACACGCGACGGCTCAAGTGCTGAAAGGCATCTGCCGGCGTATAGCCCGCCTTCAGGAAACTGGCTAACTGCGCGAAGAGCAGTCCCAACGAGCGGTCGTTCACATCCGCGCTCTCCCACCGTCCAGGTGCAGCGCTAACTATGGGTTGAGAGGGTGCAACCGGAGTAGGTCCCGTTTGACCGGGCGGTTCGCGCACCTCTACCAGTTGTTGCACGAGATAACCATGCGCCTGTAGCAATCGCTGTGCTTCCAGGGGGGTCTCCGCTTGTACCGTGCCCATCTGTGGGCGCCCCGCAGGGTCAATCGCCTGATAACGAAAGGCTCGCTTCATACGGGCGTATCTCCTGCTCGCGCAAGGTAGGATTGTCCAGCAGGGCGCGGACGGGCGTGCCATCAGGCAGGATCCAATCGGGCGTCATCTCCAGAAGTGGCAGAATCACAAATGCCCGCTCACGCATCTGCGGATGGGGAATGGTTAGCCGTTCATGCTGAAAGGTGAGATTGTCGTACAGAATGATGTCGATATCCAGCGTTCGCGGCAGCCATCGCCTCCCCGTTTCCTCCGTGCGTCCCATTTCGCGTTCCAGGGCTTTGAGCGCGTCCAGCAGCTCCAAAGGCGATAAGGCAGTCTCTGCCCACATACCAAGGTTCAGGTAGGGGCGTGGATCGGGCGTTTCCCCTACCGGGGCGGTTTCGTACACGCGCGAAATCTGGCGTGGATAGATACCATACGCGGGCAGTCGTTGGATTGCCACCTGCAGGTTCCTGAGCCGATCCCCCAGATTCGAGCCGAGGCTTAGATAGACTCGTGCCATCGCAGGAATAATCACATGGTGGGCGGTGCTGGACTTGAACCAGCGACCTCCTCGGTGTGAACGAGGCGCTCTGCCACTGAGCTAACCGCCCCGATGGTGCGCGGGGTGGGACTCGAACCCACACGGGTGATACCCACATGGCCCTCAACCATGCGTGTCTACCAATTCCACCACCCGCGCCTGACGCTCTTATTATACTCGATACCCACCTGCCCTGTCAAGCCCCCCCCTTGACACAGCCCACAACCAAGTGGGTATAATCTCTGCCTGCGGGGGGATGCCCGAGCGGCCAAAGGGGCCAGACTGTAAATCTGGTGGCGGACGCCTTCGCAGGTTCGAATCCTGCTCCCCCCACCAGACAGAAGCCCACGTAGCTCAGGGGTAGAGCGCGTCTTTGGTAAAGACGAGGTCACGGGTTCGAATCCCGTCGTGGGCTCCATTTTCGGGTATCCATAAGAACATCCCGCAAAGGATGCCCTTGAATCAGCGAGAAAATCGGGTATCCTTAAAGCAAGCGATCAAACAGGAGAACAAAAAAACGGAGGAGACAGGACAATGGCACGACAGAAATTTGAGCGTACGAAGCCGCATGTCAACATCGGCACAATCGGTCATGTGGACCACGGCAAAACCACTTTGACCGCCGCGATT
>BEHR01000001.1 GCA_002898555.1 bacterium HR15 | reverse complement strand
AAAAAGGGAGGCGTGTAGCACGCCTCCCTTCTGGTTCCCTGTTAGCAGAGGCGATTATTTGCGGCGTCGACGCAGAGCCATCAACCCCACCAGCCCCGTACCCAGTGCAATCATACTGGCTGGCTCGGGCACCGGCACCACAGACAGCGTCAGAATGTAGGAGCCTGTCTCGGAGTGGCTTGCGCCTTCGTAGTAGCTCAGGTCATCCTGACCGCTACCATGGTACCCCGTGATAGCGATGTAGTAGTAGTCCGAGGCAGTTGCCTGCCATCGGATGGCAGAGCCGAAACCAAAACCCGCATCGTCGTTGCGAACGATAGCCGTCGTGCTCGTGCCATCGAAGAGCGCCATCACGGTGTCAGGCTCGAAGTAGTTCGTCTGGATGGGGAAGGTAATGGCGGTCAGCCAGTCGCCAGCGTTCAGCCAGATTTTGAAGAAGTCGGAGTCGTTGTTGGTCAGGCTCAGCACGCCGACATCCGACCAGGGCGCGACATAGCCGTTCCCCGCATCGAATACATGCACATCTGGGGTCGTGCGTGTGTCGTTCGACTCCGTTTCGCCGAAGAACGCGAACGCATTCACAGCCAACAGGGCACCAAGTGCCACTCCTGTCAATCGTTTCAGCATCATCATATCCTCCTTTCCGGGTTTTGCCGGATTAGTCAGACAGGGGGCAGACCTGCCTGACGCTTCTATTATAGCACATCGAGTGCCCAAATGTCAAGGGGTAACGCCCGATTTTGGGGCAAAATCGCGGGCGATTCGGGCGAAAATAGGTAATTTTGCGGGGTAATTGCCTTATTCAGGCACGATTTGGAGAGGCTGCTCGCCCGGTTTAATCCAGCCCTTCTCGCGTGCCAGCGCCTCTTTGCCCGTTGGGGTGGAGAGCCTCTGGAGCTGCTGCCGTAGTTCCACCCCCTCACGCTGCAACGCTTGCACCTGTTGCTCGAGGGTGTGTACTTCTTGACGAGTTTGCCACCACTGGGCGTAGATATGCGTGGAGCGCGGCGCGAGCGCCACACCTGTCAATAAGGCAAGCGTCCACAGCCCCAGCTGCCACCATTTTCCACTCCGTGTGTATGCCATTGACCTTTTCCTACGACAGGTAGTGCGCGATTCCTGCTTTTTGCGCAACGGATAGAGATTTTTTTCTCAGCCAAAGTGCCAAATCTGCAGCTCCGGGTGCTGTTGCCGCCACTGATCAATGAGAGGCTGCCCACCCACGAACAGCGCGGTACTCAAGGCGTCGGTCAGCGTCGGGTCGGGAGCACACACGGAAACGCTCAGCAGTTTTTCAGCGGGATAGCCTGTGCGCGGGTCCAGAATGTGCGCATAACGCTTGCCATCCATCTCAAAGAACTGCTCTGTACCGCCTGAAGTGGAGAAGGCGCGATCGCGCAAATAGAGGATCGTCGTCTGCGCATCCTCTTTGGGATGCGGGATTTCGACTGCCCAGCCCTCTGAATCGGGGGGTGCGCCCAGTGCATACAGCGTGCTGCCCCCCGCGGAGAGGAGCGCGCTTGCCACTTCGTACTGCGTTAGCAGGCGCATGCATTGGGCAACTGCCCAACCTTTACCAATCGCGCCAAAGCTCAACTCGACCCCCTCGCGCCCATAATAGACCCATCGTCCTTCTGGCTCCAACAGGACCCACTCCATGCCCACGCGCTCTAAGGCATCGGCAATTTCGTCGGGCGAGGGCAATCGGTAGTTGCCGTCTACAAAGCCCCACAGGCGCAGCAGCGGCGTGATGGTCGGATCGAACGCCCCATTAGTCTGTTCCCATAGCGTTTTGCAGGTCTGCAGCAGCTGAAATAGTCCCGGTTCAACGCGCACCGGCGCTTTTGCGGCATGGGCATTCAGGTAGCACAGGTCGCTATCGGGCTGGTAGAGGCTGAGCTGACGCTCCAGCCGCTTCACCTCTTCCCGCAGGGCGTCCGCAATCGCTTCGGCGCGAGTCAGGTCTGCCTCCACCAAGTGCAGCTGATACTCTGTGCCCATCGCCCGCCAGGTAAAGGTGCGAATCACGGGGTTAACACCGCCCTTAGCGCGCTTTCCAATTCGGGATACCGAAAGGCATAGCCCGCTTTGAGCAATCGCCTGGGCAGCACGCGCGAACCCTGCAGCAGCGATTCCGCCATCTCCCCGAGCAGGATCTTGAGCGCGAAGGCGGGCACGCGCAGCCCGGCAGGGCGGTGCAATATTTTGCCCAGCGTGCGGGCAAACTCATCCATCGTCACAGGGTTGGGGGCAGTGAAGTTAAAAACGCCTGCAAGATGGGGCTGCTCCATCAGAAAGTGCGCTGCCCCGACCACATCCTCGATATGAATCCATGACAACCACTGCCTGCCGGAGCCGATGGGACCGCCAACACCGAGCCGAAAAGGGGGCAGCATCTTTTCCAACGCGCCGCCGCCTGCACCCAGCACAATGCCGAACCGCATCCAGCACAGGCGTACGCCTTGCGATTCAGCAGGGCGCGCTGCCGATTCCCACTCCACCCCCAACTCTGCCAGAAAGCCCTTGCCCGGAGGACTGTTCTCGTCTACTTCAAGCGCGGGGTTCTGGTCATAAATGCCAATTGCCGATGCCTGAAGCCAGAGGGCAGGAGGCTGGCGCAGTTGGGCAACCGCTTCCACGAGTAGGCGCGTAGGCTGTATGCGGCTCTGGCGTAATCGCTCCTTGACAGCGGGTGTCCAGCGCTGCGCAATGTTCTCCCCAGCAAGATTGACCACTACATCGGCACCTTCCAGTACAGAGAGCCATTCCCCCAGTGTTTTTCCATCCCAGTGCACGCAAGTCACGCTTTCAGGCAACTGCTGGCGAGCGCGTTCTACCTCCCGGGTAAGCACCATCAGCTGATGGCGCGCCCCCCATGCCCGAACCATTGCCCGCCCGATGAAACCCGTACCGCCTGTTAAAACGATTTTCATCTTACCCGTTCATATTTGCGTTCGTCTTTTGGCATGTTCAGGAGATTCTGTTCAGTGTAGCACCGCTCGCATTTCCGTGGCGTGCTTCTCTTCGCCATCACTCTCACCCATTCAGTAGTGTACCTCTATAAAAAGAGCCGGGCGGTTTGCCACCGCCCGGCTTGGCAGGCACGGCAGGGACGATCCCCTGTCTGGAAGGAAGCTTCACGACATTCCTTCGGGCAACATGCTCCCTAAATCGTCTCCCCCCCCCCACCATGCGTTGCCTTCATTCTATCCTATAGACATCATGGTCCGCAAGGGACTTTAGTCCCAATTTACTGGTTTTTCCTTCTGGAAGTTCCTCGTTTTTCTGTTTTTTCGGGTTCTCGCAGATCGTCGCGAACCTGCGAGAATCTCTTACCCATCGACATGTTTCACCCTATATAGTCCCCATTGGAGGCACTTGTGTCAAGGGACTTAAGTCCTGATTTGGGCATTCTGCCCGTGAACATCTGTTGCGAGCGTCCGTACCTTGTGTGTTCTACAGGGTGAGGTACAATTCTTTGAGATGAATCTGGACGAGGCGGTGGAGCGGTTCCTGAACCATGTGGGTGCGTCCCGTGCGCCAAACACGGTGAAAGCCTATGGTACCGATTTGGCGCAGTTTGTGGAGTACGCGCTGAGCACTGGTGTGTCGGAGGTGGAGACGGTGAGCGAACGGCTGGTGCGGGCATGGCTCGATTCTTATCGCGCGGTGCACCGTTCCACCCGCGCCCGTAAGCTGTACGCGCTGCGCAGCTTCTTTCGCTTCTGCCGTGCGATGGGGTGGCTGCAGGCGGACCCGACCGCGCCGATCGCGGAACCCTCGTCAGCGCGGCGACTGCCTCGCTTCTTGACCCATTCGCAGGTTGCGCAACTGGTCGAGCAGCCGTCGCAATCGCCCCACCTTCTTGCCCTGCGCGATCGGGCAATACTGGAACTGCTCTATGCGACAGGAGTGCGTGTGAGCGAGTTGGTCAGCCTGGATGTGAATGCGATCGATTTTGAACAGGGTGCGATTCGGGTGCGCGGCAAGGGTGGGCGTGAGCGTCTCGTGCTGTTCGGGCGCGCCGCGCACGAAGCGCTCACCGATTACCTCCAGCATGCACGCCCACGCTTGATGAATCCACAGCGACCCACCCGTGCGCTGTTTTTGAACTATCAAGGTGGTCGTATCACGGTGCGCAGTGTCCATCGCCTGCTGAAACGCTACGGTCGCATGCTTGGGTTGGAGGTTAGCCCCCACATGGTGCGCCATACCTTCGCCACACATCTGCTGGAAGGCGGAGCAGACCTGCGCAGCGTGCAGGAACTGCTCGGGCACCAGCGTCTGCAGACCACGCAGGTCTACACCCACCTCACACTGGATCGGCTGCGCAAGACGCTGGAGCGCGCCTTGCCCACCACTCTGGACGAGGAGGAAGGATGAAGATGAACATGCATGGCACAACGGTTTTAGCCGTGCGGCGCGAGGGGCAAACCGCTTTCGCGGCCGATGGGCAAATTACACTGGGCGATGTGGTGTTTAAACACACGGCGCGTAAGGTGCGCTGGCTCTATCAAAATCGGGTGTTGGCAGGCATCGCGGGCGCCGCAGCGGACGCGCAAGCGCTGATGGACCGCTTCGAGGCGAAGTTGGAAGCATCCGGCGGCAACCTGCGACGTGCCGCCATCGAATTCGCCAAAGATTGGCGCACCGATAAAATCTTACGCCAACTGAACGCGCTCATGATTGTCGCAGATCGCGACACCTTGCTGGTGGTCGCCGGAGACGGCAATGTGCTGGAACCTGATGAGGGGGTCATTGGTATCGGCTCGGGTGGTCCCTATGCCCAAGCGGCAGCCCAGGCACTGCTACGCTATACGAACCTTAGCGCACGCGAGATTGCGGAAGCCGCCCTGCGCATCGCCGCCAACCTCTGTATCTACACCAACGACCAGATTACCGTCGAGGTGCTGGAGTAATGCGCACCCCTTGCTCTGCAAGCTCACGCGGGGTTGCCCCAGCGGCGGAATCCCCTTTGATGGTGGTAAAATAGCTGTTTGATTAGCTCCGCGCTCAGCATGTACAGCAAGAGAATAATCGCTAATGCGCCTAAAAACATGGGCGGTAGCGGTTTAAAACCCAGCAGGTGCGCCAAGGGCGAATAGGGCAACCAAAGCGTCAGGAGCCAGCTTATTGCCGATAGCCCTAACAGCCATCCTCCCGGCAGCGAGCGAAAGAAGGGACGGCGGGTGCGCACGATCAACACCACCATCGACGCAGAAAGCACCGACTCGACAAACCAGCCTGAACGGAACTCTGTCACGCCCGCCTGCAAAAGCCATAGCAGCACGCCGAAGGTAAGGTAGTCAAATATCGAACTGAGCAAACCAAACACCAGCATAAAGTTGCGGATGAAATGGATATCCCAGCGCGCGGGATGCAGAAGAAGCTCCTCGTCGACATTATCCGTCGCAATCGCCATCTCAGGCAAGTCTGTAAGAAAGTTGGTGAGCAAAATTTGCTTGGGTAACAGCGGCAGAAACGGCAAAAAGAGCGATGCTCCCGCCATGCTGAACATATTGCCGAAATTTGCGCTGGTTGCCATGAACACATACTTAAGTGTATTCGCGAAGGTCTTACGTCCTTCGCGAATGCCTGCCGTGAGGACCGATAAATCCTTCTCCAGCAGCACGATGTCGGCAGCATCCTTGGCGACATCGGCGGCAGTGTCCACCGAGATGCCCACATCAGCTGCATGCAGGGCAGGGGCATCGTTGATCCCATCGCCCAAGTAGCCGACGACATAACCCGCTTTCCGTAGAGCGCGAATAATGCGCTCCTTGTGATGGGGCTCCACTTCCGCAAAAACATCGATCTCCGACACGCGCGGGATAAGTGCCTCTTCGGTCAGTATCTGCAATTGCCGAGCAGTCATGATGCGCACTTCGGTATAGCCCAGCTGCGTCATCAACTGTTTTGCTGCCGTTGCATGGTCGCCCGTAATAATCTTCACCTCCACGCCTACTTCGCGCAGCTGCTCCAGAGCAGCGCGTGCGGTTGCTTTCGGAGTATCGCTAAGCAAAATCATTCCGATAAAAGTCATTCCCTGTTCCAAATCGCGCTCGATGGGCACACCGACAGGCAGTGACTTGATGGCGACGCCCAACACGCGATAGCCCTGCTGTAGCCATGACTCCGCCTGCGCCAGCAAAGCATCCCGATAGGAGGCAAGCGGTTGTTCCACCGTGCCGATCTGCACCGAATCGCATATCTCCAGTACCTGAGCCAGCGCGCCTTTGGTAATCAGCCACGCAGCGTTGCCATGGCGAACGGCTATACTAAGCCGTTTGCGGGAGAAATCATAGGGGATCTCCCCCAGGCGCACATATTCGTCGAGGTTGCCCTGCCAGACCTGACGGAGCGCGTCATCGATAGGGTTGTTGAACCCTTGTTGCAAAAGGGCGTTGAGGGCGGCATAGTGAAGGACCTGCTCGTCCGGTTGACCTTGAGCGTTCCGCGCCTCCTGCACATGCACCACACCCTCAGTCAGTGTGCCCGTCTTATCCGAGCAAAGCACATTCATGCTTCCAAGGTTCTCGATGGCGGCGAGCCGCTTGACCAAGGTGCGCACGCGCGCCATCTGAACCGCTCCCCGGGCCAGATTGACTGTAATGACGGCAGGCAACAGCTGCGGTGTCAGCCCGACCGCCAACGCGACGGCAAACAGGAACGAATCGATCACAGGACGGCGCAGGTAGACATTAAATGCAAAGATAAGCAGCACCAGTATCAAAGTGACCTCCAATAGGAGGCTGCCAAAATGGCGCACGCCACGCTCGAAGTCGGTCTCTTCAGGGCGTAGGCGGAGTCGTTGGGCAATCTGCCCGAACTGCGTGCGTTCCCCCGTGACAACGACCAACATCACCCCCATCCCACTGGCGACATAACTGCCCATCCAAAGGGCGTTCGTGCGCTGTGATAGGGGTGCCTCGGCAGGCGTCGGTTCGGCACTTTTCTCCACAGGAAAACTCTCCCCTGTCAGCACTGCCTCGTTCACCATCAGGTTCTGCGTCGTCAGCACCACGCCATCCGCAGGGACCAGGTCACCAGTGTTCAGATACACAATATCGCCTGGCACCAGCTGCTCCACAGGCAGCGAGCGCAGTTGTCCATCACGCATCACCGCTGCTGTTACCTGCACGCGGGCAAGCAATCGCTGCATTGCGTCGGATGCACTTGCCTCTTGCCAGAAGCCAAGTATGCCACTGAGCAAGACGATGGTGAGAATAATCAGGGTATCCGTCGCATCGCCTAATAAGCCCGCAATCAGCGCTGCACCAATCAAAATCAACACGATTGGATTGATGAATTGACGCAAGAGAATGACCTGCTTGCCCTCATAGCGGGCACGGCGCAGGGTATTTGCCCCGTATCGCTGCAAACGCTCCGCTGCCTCCTGCTCTGTCAGCCCCTCCAAGCGTGTACCTAACCCCTGCAAGAGCTGCTCCGTGGGTAGCGCCCAGAACGCGGACCCGGCTTGCCCTATTTCCATCCTTAGAGGGTGTCCCTTTCGACGAGGTGGCCGCATCATTCGCCCCTGTGTCTTCGCGCGCGGCTCATCCCTTCCAAAGGGGTTGCGCACTGCCAGAAAGATAGAGCATATACTGGCTTTCGAAGGTGCCGTCACTATGCAAATCGATCAGCCCGAAGCCTGGCGGGGTCTGATGATAATCGCCGTTCCACCATGCACCGCACACCGCACCGTTGCACAGATAGGTCACACCGTTATAGTCCACACGGTCGTACAGGTGAATGTGCCCACTCAAGCAGAGTTTCACATTGCGATGCTTCCAGAACAGCTCGATGAGGCGACGCGCGTCGATATGCATCCATGCGCCCGGCACGACCCAGTCGCCTGTTTTCTCGTTGTTGCCATCCAGATAGGCACTGGCGGAAAGGATGGGGATATGTGATAGGACACAGACAGGCATAGACGCGGGTGTCCGCTTCAAATCTGCCTGTAGCCATTCAAACTGCTCGTCGTCCAAGCGTGCTTTGTAGCCGTTGCCATGGGGGAAAGTGCTATCCAGCACGATGAAGTGCCAGCCCATGCGGTCAAAAGAGTAGAAGCGCTGCTCCAGTTCGAACAGCTCCATCGCCCAGCGCTTGCCGTAGTCAGGTTCTTCGCCTGAACAGCCGCTATGCTCCCTGTCCCAGCCCCAGACATCGTGATTGCCAATGCAATGGATCACCGGGATCTCGCAATAGTCGCGCAGGATGCTGCGCCAGAGCTGTTGCAGGACGCGGGCGCGTTCGCGCCCCTGAGAGAACACATCCATCACCGCATCGCCCCCGTTGAAAATCAGGTCAGGGCGCGGTTTCAGGCGATGCACCGCTTGCAGGCAGCGTATCATGCCTCTCGCGGCATCCTTTTCAGGCTGCACATGGATGTCGGTCAAATGCGCAATGCGCAGCACACGCTTGCGTGGTGAGCGAGTTATCATTTGCGTGACCTGCTTCGGTTCGGTTTACTTGCGCCCGATTTGGCAGGTGTGACCTTCTCCTCCGCCAGCACCTGGCGGAAGGTGGCTTGTATCTCCCATTCGGCCCAATGCTCCTCTGGCTCCCACTCTTTGATGGTTTGTGGGTCATACTCGGCGCGCAGCTTCTGACGCACATAGCCCGATGCTTGCAGCAGCGCACCGTCGGCAAGGGCGTAGTAGAAATCGGTCGTGCCCTTGATGGCGCCTTTGATGCGTCCGCGGGGCGGATTACGGTCGCGCAGGCGCACAATCTCCAGCAGCGTGTCATCCAGCGGGATGTCGATCTCGGTATCGGTCACCTGCTGTACATGCAGCACAGGGCGCCCCTTAATCTCCTTCATTCCGATGACCTTCACGGTGGCAGGATAAGTATGCACCGTTGCTTGGCCGAGGCTCAATCGTCCGCCGCGCGTATTCAGGAAGGGGGTCGGATAGCCGATTTTCCACTGGTCGCCCTCGCGCACCGCGCCCGGCGGCATCGGAGAGAAGGGCCCAGGCACCACATCCAACCCCACCAGCTGCAGGAAAAAGAGGAGATCGGGCAGAAAGTCGATGCCGGGCGCGCCTTTTTCCTCTTCTTCCTGACGGCTCTTACGGAACTTGCTGGTGGTCTCATCTTCCGCAGGGAAGCCAGAGGGCGTGACGCGAATCGTCGCGGTGAACGGCTCTGGCAATTCCTCCTCCGCGAAGAAGTCCACCACTTGCTTCAGGTAGCGGAATGAGTAACGCATACGTGCCTGACCGTTCTCGTTCACGGAGAGAATCTGCGTGTTGATTTCCAGCTGGGCGTCGATGTGGATGGGGAAGTTCCCTTCAAACAGGGAGGAGCGCACATCGCCCTTCAGGTTATAAACGGCATTGAACTTCTGGCGCATGCCCGTTTCGTACAGGCGTCGCACCAGGTAGCTGCGCACGCCCGCCTGCCCATAGAACGAGGCAATCAGCAGCAGCGCCGCCAAACCCACCAGATAGGCTCGCCATTGGCTTTGCATGGTTTCACCTGTGGTAAGGATTCTCCATCGGCTGCCATCTTCCTGCCGCCAGCGGTCGAGGGAAGCATCAGGTATACTTCTGAGCAGGAGGGATTTGATATGAAAGTCGGCATTATTGGTGGAGGCGGGCGGGTCGGCTCGAACGCTGCCTACGCCCTGCAATTGCGAGGCGCGGTGACGGAAATTGTGCTTTTGGACATTATGCGGGAGGCGGTGGAAGGCGAAGCGTTAGACCTTCGCCACGGTGCTGCGATGTCGCAGCCCATCCGAATCTACGCAGGTGACTACCCCGATCTGAACGGCGCGCACTTGATTATCATCACGGCAGGGCTGCGACGCCGTCCCGACGAGAGCCGATTGGAACTGATTAACCGCAATGTGGGTCTGTTCCGGGAAATCCTCGGCTCGCTCAAAAATGTGTCCCTGGCTCCTGATGCTATTTTGCTGGTGGTCTCGAACCCCGTCGATGTGCTGACCTATTTGGCGGTGAAAGAATCGGGTCTGCCCCCAGAGCGAGTGATGGGGCTGGGCACGGTGCTGGATACCTGCCGTTTCCGCTCGCTGCTGGCAGAGTATTTTCAGGTCGCGGCGACCGATGTGAACGCGCTCATTCTGGGCGAACATGGCGACTCGATGGTACCCATCTGGAGCAGCGCAACGATCGCCGGGGTGCCCCTCAAGGACTATCCGGGCTACAGCAAGCAGAAGATGGACGAGATTTTTGATTTCACCCGTCGCAGCGGAGCAGAAGTGATTCGGCTCAAGGGCGGCGCGGGCTATGCAGTCGGCGTCGCTATCTGTGAGGTGGTAAACGCCATCGCGCTGAACAAGCAGCAGGTATTGCCTGTGTCCACCTTACAGAGAGGCGCACTCGGCATCCGCGATGTGTGCTTCTCGTTGCCCACCGTGCTGGCACGGACAGGGGTACAGCAGGTAGTTGAGATCGCTGTGAGCGACGAGGAGCGTGCCGCCCTACAGAACTCGGCAGCCGTGTTGAAAGAGACTCTGCAGAAGGTGATGGGGTGAAATGCCACTCTATGAGTATCGTTGCCAGCAGTGTCGGCGACGATTTACCCTGCTGTTAAGTGTGGCGGAGCGTGACGAGCCGCAGGTCTGTCCGCACTGCGGTGCGACCCAATCCCGTCGGCTCGTGTCGCGGGTTGCCCGTCTGCGCACCGAAGACCAGATGCTGGATGACCTTGCTGACCGCATGGAGATGGCGGGCGATCCCGATGACCCCCGCACGATGCGCACCTTCCTGCGTGAGATGAGCGCGGCGATGGACGAAGACCCCACCGAGATGGAAGCCCTCCTTGAAGAAGAGCTGTCTGAATCATCCGACCTGTCCGATATCGGGGATTAGCTATGAACCTCATCCCTGAAGAGCAGGCACTGGTGGAGGCAGCGCGGGCAGCCCGTGTCCACGCTTATGCGCCCTATTCGCGCTACATGGTGGGCGCGGCGGTGCGCACCACCGAGGGACAGATTTTCACAGGCTGCAACATCGAGAACGCCAGCTACGGGCTTTCTATCTGTGCCGAGCGCGTGGCGGTGTTCTGTGCGGTGGCGGCAGGTGCGCGAGCCATCGAAGCGGTGGCAATCGTCACCGAGGACGGGGCAACCCCATGTGGCGCGTGCCGACAGGTGCTGATGGAGTTCGCTCCTGACCCTGCCCGGTGTTGTGTGATCCTTGCCACACTGGACGAGGTGGTCGCCCGTTATACACTTGCCACGCTGCTACCGCAAGCGTTCGGGTTCACTGGCGCCGCGCCGGAGAGCAGCGTGTAAACGGGGCGTCCCTTCCCTCTCCCGAGGCTTCGGAAGAGGGAAGGGGAGTGGTTAGCAACTGCGTCCGAAGTTGAACAGCACGATCAATAGATCCGCGTCATCGACCACATTGTCGCCGTTCACATCCTCCGGGCGGCGTCCCGTTTGACCGAAGGCGAACAGCACGCGCAGCAGGTCAGCGTCATCTACGATACGGTCGCCGTTCACATCACCTTGCAGGCTCACGCCCAGCGTGCCATTCGCGGAGCCGGCGTTATACCAGCTGTCGCCTGCAAAGCTGGCTTGAATGGTGTGGTTGCCGCAGGCAATATTCGGGATAGTGTAGTTCAGCGTGGCAACGCCAGAGGCGTTCGTGTTCGCGCTGCCGACCAGGTTGCCGTCGATGCGGAACTGCACCGTTCTGCCACTCAACGGCGCGTTATCGGTGGTGCGGCGCAGTGTTGCTTGCAGCTGCACCGTCTGCCCGATGAACCCGGAGCGGCTCGGCACGGTCATGTTGGTATCCGCCTTCTGCACGGTGAGCGCGGCGACCGTCGCAGTGCGCGCGTTGAAGAAGAAGTCGCCTGCAAAAGCGAAGGTCACATCGTGCGTGCCCACCGCCAGGCTTTCAGGGATGGTGTAGTTGACGATTGCCCAGCCGTTCACATCGGTGTTCGCACTGCCAACCGGGTTGCCCACCACCGAGAAGCTGATGGTGCGGTTGCAGATCCAGCTTCCGAGGCTCACCGCGTTCATGCGCACCTGCAACGGCACCGTTTGCCCGTAGGCACCTGTGACAGGCACGATCGCCGTATACACGCTGTCACCATATTGACGCAGGTACGCCGTACCGAAGTCCACGATGGACTGTGATGCGTCGTTTGTATTGGTAACGGCGCCGTTGTTGTTGATGAGGAAGGTGTGCAGCGTGCCCTGATCACCGCCCGCTTGATCTTGTACTCGCACCCACCAACCGCGCATGTTGCAGGTGCGTGGGTCAGGTGGCAGATACGCTGCCGCGCTGGCAAGGTCGACTTGACACCACATGTTGTCCAGGCTGCCTCCGGTGCGGTTTGCCACCACGCGGCTCCAAAGCGGGCTGCTTGGGTCGCCCACACCAATCGTCACAATAAGGTCGCCACGCCATGTATGGTCCAAACCGATGAGCGCGTGGCGCGCCGTGCGTGTCGGATAGAAGGCGTAGGTGGTGTTGAAGTCTGTCACGGGCTGCGGTACATTGCCCGACACATAGGTGTTGTTGGTGGTCAGGCTGAAACGGCGCAGCGTGCCTTGATCGGCGCCCGCAGCGTCATATACCTTGCAGAACCAGACCACATCTTCGCCGGGACTGTTGCGGTAGAAGCTGGGCGCGTCAGCGATACTCTCCTGAATGTAGAGGTTGTCGGCACTGCCACCTGCGCGGTTCCAGATGCGCTTGGAGTAGAGCGGTGCGTCGGGATTCCCCACGCCCACATCCACAATCAGGTCGCCCCGATAGGTGTGGTCGATCTCCACCGTCACGAAGTCGCTTATTTCAGGCAGGATGCGGTGGTCGCGCATGATGTCGCGAAAGGCGGAGTCGTAGTCGTGTCCGCGCGCGAACCAAGCGTTGACGAAGTCCATCATATGATTGAGGGTTCCACCGTTCACGAAGGTATCCCAGATTTGTCCGCGTCCGAGCGCGAGGCGGTCGCGCGAGTGCGGATCGCCACCCAGATTGTCATACACATCCCAGAGGGAGGAAGCAACCGATGCTTCACCTGTCGTGCCCACGGTGCCGTCGAGGCAGTTGCCGGTGGTGGTTTCCACATTCACGCAGAAGTTCGCGCTGTCGCCCACGCCGGGCGTGTCGCAGTAAGTCTGGTTCCCCAGTGAGCTTTGCCCAGAATAGGTTGCCCAGCCCTCGCTCCATGCCAGTCCACCGTTATAACAGCCGAACCAGCTGTGCGCACCACCTGAGCCGGGTGGGAAGCCACCTTTCACCACCTGCATCACATGGTGACCGTATTCGTGGAAGATAACCGAGTCGTCTTGCTGGTCGCCATCTCTAAGGGTGATGCGTTGCGAGCCACCGTTATAATAGGCGCCATCGCTGCCTCCCTCTTGCCAGCGGCAGTTGACCAGCGCGAGGTCGTAGCCCAGCCCATAGTTATAGCTTGCCCAAGCGCGGCTGAGCGCATCGCAGATTTCGTACGCCGCCTCCCAACCATCGTCAGGATAGTTGCCCGGTCCATCGGTATCGATGAACCAGCCACCAATATCCCACACGCCGTCGGGCAGATCGGCACGGCTGGGACCGTTCACCTGAAAATTGTGCCCATCGGTGTAGTGCACCACATTCACACGCCCGTTGCGTGCGAACCAGCGCACATAAGGCTCCTGGGAGGCATCATCGAACGGGTCGCCATCGTTGCCGTTATCGAAGTCAGGTGTCTCGAAGAAGCCGTTCCCATCGCAGATGGCTTCTGCCAGCAGGTCATCGCCGCTCCATGTGTCATCGTCCCAGATTTGCACCAGCGCACCGTAGGCTCCATGCAGGGTTCCGTCACGATGGCGGTAATAGAAGTAGCCGCGCACGCGCGCCGTGCCCGTCGGTCCTTGCGGGCTGACCGTCTGGTCATCGTTCACAGGTTGGAACGGTGGGGCAGGAGGCGTGCCCAAGTGGGCAGGGGAATTGGGCGCAGGCTCGGTGATTTGCTCGGCGGGTGAAACCTCCTGGGCCGCCGGTGGCTCCTTCAGCGGTTCATAGAAGGGCAAACGGCGCACTTCGACGGTGCCGTCGGGGCGCACATCGAAATAAAGATGCACGCGCCGCCCCATCGTGAAGCCGTTCCCACGCTCCACCACCGATGCCGCAATCTCGTAGCGCCCGGGGCGATTAAACTGCACCACAAGGCGATACTGAGAGACACCTTTCGTATCGATCTGCAGGTTTTGCAGGGGTTGCGGACGGGTCAGCACACTGATGCCATCCGACACATCCCAGCTAATCTCGGCGTTGTGCAGATATTCAAACGGCAGCACCGAAAAGATTATCTGCACGGGCTGCCCCAGCGTCGGGGCATGCGACAGGTCGAGCCGAACCTCGATAGGGGGTTCAGGCTTGCAGCTCTTGCGAGCTTGATACGCTTCACGCATCTGCTGCTCCAGCATCTGCACAGTGGCAGGTAGCAAGCAGCTTTGTGGAAGCTGGAAAGGGGACCCTCCAGGTTGGGCACCTGCTATCATCACGAGCAGGCTCCCAACAAAGAGCAATCGCGCTCTCCAACCGCCTCTCAGCGGGTGAATCGTTTGATTATGCATTAAACCTCCTTTGCATGGGGAACAGCAGCGATCTAACCCCATACACCCCTATTATACCCTATAACCCTGTGGAAACAAGGGACTTTAGTCCTGATTTGCCCAGGATGGGGCTTCATTCATCCCAGTAGTAGCGACGATAGCCCAGCAGCGCGTCGCGCCCGCCCAGCAGCTTCACCGTTGCCAGCCCTGCCACAAAGCCGCCGATATGCGCCAGATAGGCAACCCCTGGCGACGCCACAAAGAACTGCGACACAAACCAGAAAATCAGGAAAAAGATGGCGGGCACCTCCACAAAGGTCAGCACGAAAAAGAGCAGCACGCAATCGAGTCGCGCATGGGGGAACAGCAGCGCATACGCACCCATCACGCCCGCAATCGCGCCACTTGCGCCCACCACCGGTACATCCGAATACATGTTCGGCAGAATATGCGACCACGCTGCCAGATAACCCCATACGAGGTAGAGAATCAGATAGCGCCAGTGCCCCAGCGTGTCCTCCACATTGTTGCCAAAAATCCACAGCGACCACATATTGCCAATTAGATGCAGCCAGCCTCCATGCAAAAACATCGAGGTGAAGATGGTGAGCTGAGGAGCGACTTCGCGCTGCACTTCGACCATCCGTGCCCAGCCGGGAGCCACCTCAACAGGCACTCGGATCACCCCCGGCTCGTTGCGCAGCACCTCCGCTGGGATTGCCGAATAGTAGAGCATGATGTGCGGGTCGAACTGCTGCATCAGGAACACAATAGTGTTCACCACGATCAGCCCCACCGTGACGAAGGGGAACCTTCGCGTCGGGTTATGGTCGCGTATCGGTATCAGCATCGCCTATCTCCTCACGCTGTATCGATTCGACGACTCTATCCCCCTCCCTCTGAGAAAGGTGCTTTGCAAAGAGCATGTGCACATGAAGCGCGTAAATCTGCGTGTTCCATCACTGGCACTACAAATACCCTTCTCTGGGGCGTTTCTTCTGCATGGGGTATAATAGAGCCGAAATCGGTACCTCGTTGTAGTTCCTTGCGGAGTGCTTCGCTGCTGGCTTGGAATCACCGCGCCATCCTAACCTTAATTAGCAAAGGTGGAATGCGATGGTCAAGGTCGGTGCGTTTGAGATCAGGCAAGCGGTGGCAGACGATCTGGATCGGATCGTGGAGCTGGACCGGCTGTTTGGCAGCGCGGCGCTTACGCGCGACTATTTTGAAGCGTGGCTCCATCACCATCCGGAGGGTTTTCTGGTGGCATCGTATAATGGGCGGCTCTGTGCTTACAGCATGGTGATTAACCTGCCGCACGGTCAGATTCGCGAGAACTGGCTGCTGGATACGGGAGGCGGCACATGCGCAACGCATACCCCCCTCGGCGATACGCTCTATGCGGTCAGCATCGCCTCCCAGAAGCAGGAAGCCGCGCGTGCGCTGTTCATTATGAACCGGCGATTGTTCGCCCGCTCACACCTTGCGCAGGCGGTTATCTACGGGCGACTGCCTCGCTTCCGACAGTGGGTGCAGCAAATGGGGTATGACCCGTGCCAGATCTCCTATGACCAGAAAAAGCAGCTGCTTGGAATCTATGTCAACACCCTGCATGACCCGTACCAGGTGTTCTACGAGGGGATGAACCTAACGCCTGAGTATGGCGTGGTGGACTATCTGGAGGGCGACGAGGAGTCGCTCAACTGCGCGTTGAAACTGGTCTGGCGCAACCCGTGTTATCGTCCGCTGCCACTGGATCACGCTGTGGTGCAGGTGGAAGTGGCTACTTCGCCTCCACGGTCATCCCTGTCAACACGCCAATAAAGGGCAGGTTGCGATATCGCTCAGCATAGTCCAGCCCATAACCGACGACGAATTGGTCGGGAATATCAAACCCGCAGTAGTCGACGGGAATGGCAATCTTCTGGCGGGCAGGCTTGCGCAGCAGCGTGCAGACCTTCAGGCTGGCAGGGTTGCGCGTGCGCAGCAGCTCCAGCAGATAGGAGAGGGTCAACCCTGTGTCCAGAATGTCCTCCACCACCAGCACATGGCGACCGGCGATGCTGGTGTCGAGGTCTTTCAGCAGGCGCACCACACCCGAAGTGCGCGTCTCCGCCCCATAGCTGGAAATTGCCACGAAGTCATAAGACACGGGGATCGGGATATAGCGCATCAGGTCGGCTAAGAACACCAGCGACCCCTTCAACACGCCCACCAGCAGCGGTGGGTCGCTCGGGTCGTAGTCCCGCGCAATCTGCTCGCCCAGTTCACGCACACGCGCCTGCAGAGTCGCGGAGTCGATCAGCACCTGCACCTCTGGGAAGCGTGCTTGCCAGAGGGCATCCTCACTCGGTTCCGAATGGCAAAGCATGATAGCCGTTTGTGCCGACATGGGAACCTCCTACTCCCACTCGATAGTGGCAGGTGGTTTGGAACTCAAATCATACAGCACCCGATTGATGCCGGGCACCTCGTTCACAATCCGATTGGCGATGCGCAGCAGCAAATCCCATGGCAGCTCGACAGGCTCAGCGGTCATGGCGTCCTCGCTATGCACCACGCGCAGTACCACTGGGTGCTGATAGGTACGCTGGTCGCCCATCACGCCCACCGAGCGCACATCGGGCAGCACAGCGAACGCTTGCCACACGCGCCGATGCCAGCCGGCGCGGGTCAGCTCCTCGTTCAAGATGGCGTCCGCTTCGCGTACCTGATGCAGTCGTTCGGGCGTGATTTCGCCCACCACCCGCACCGCTAAGCCTGGGCCGGGGAAAGGCTGACGCCACACGATGCGTTCGGGCAGTCCGAGCGCCTGGGCCACCGCGCGCACCTCATCCTTGAAAAGATAGCGCAGCGGTTCCAGCAACTGCAGGCGCATCCAAGAAGGCAGCCCGCCCACATTGTGATGTGTCTTAATCTTGGCGGCAATCGGGGTGCCGCTTTCGATCACATCGGGATAGAGCGTGCCCTGTGCCAAGAATCGGCAGTCGCTTATCTCGTCGGCATGCTCTTCGAAGACGCGCACGAACTCCTCACCGATAACCCTGCGTTTTGCTTCGGGATCGGTGACACCTTTGAGCCGCTGCAGGAACCGTTCCCGTGCGTCGACAAAAAGGAGGCGCGTGGGGAAATGGCGGGTGAACAGCTCGTACACCTCCTCTGCCTCACCTTTACGCAGCAGCCCGTGATCCACAAAGATGCAGGTGAGCCGTTCGCCAATGGCTCGCTGGACCAACGCGGCGACGGTACAGGAGTCGACCCCCCCACTTACAGCACACAGCACACGCGCATCCCCTACCTGTTCCTGAAGCGTGCGGATCGTCTCCTCGATGAAATTTGCGGGTGTCCAGTCACCACGGCAACCACATACCCGAAAGAGAAAGTTGCGCAGCAGCTCCTTGCCAAAGGGTGTATGCACCACTTCCGGATGGAACTGCACCCCGTAAAGATGGCGTTGCAAGTCCCCCATCGCGGCGACGGGCGTGTTCTCCGTCTCAGCGAGAATGACGAAGCCCGGAGGAGGGTAAATGACTTGATCCCCATGGCTCATCCAGCAGATGAGTTCCGTTTTCAGTCCCACAAAGAGGGGGTCTGTATGCAACACGGTGAGGTGGGTGCGTCCATACTCACGCTGTGCAGCGGGACAAACCTCGCCACCCAGCATCTGCGCCATTAGCTGATGCCCGTAGCAGATGCCCAGTATCGGGATACCCATTTCGAAAAGCGCAGGCTCCACGCGAGGGGCATTCGGCTCATACACGCTGGCAGGACCACCCGATAGAAGGATGCCCTTCGGCTGGCGTGCGCGAAGGGCATCAATCGGCGTGTTGAAGGGCAGAATCTCACAAAAGACCTGACACTCCCGCACGCGCCGCGCAATCAGCTGGGTGTATTGCCCGCCGAAGTCGAGCACCACCACCTGCTCATGCAGACCGCCATGCGGAACAGGCTCAATCGCCGGCTCCATATTAATAGGATACCCCAATCGCCCTTTATGGATTGGGATCTGGGTAGCGTCCGTTCCACCAGCGGTTATCTTGATAGTTCCTCTTTCAGGGCGTCTTCTGGTAACCACTCACTACTTGTCGGAAACCGAACGCGGTTTCTCACACACGATCCGTACCTTTCTCGGCTCGTCGCGAGAGGAGGGTAAGCCGCGCGTGCGTTCCAGTGAGGCAAGTACCTGTCCTCCTTCGAACAGCTCGCAATAGGCGGTCTTAATCACATTCAGGTCATTCGCGCTGATATGTGCCTGAACACCCACCGTATAGCGCGGGTACATCACATCGTCCTGGCGAGTGCTGTGTCCCACGATGCCGAGTGCGTGCCCAAACTCGTGGACGGCAACATTCTGGATGTCGATGGGCGAATCGCCCTGTACACCGATCACCATTTCAGCACGCACGATTTCGCGTCGCTCGGGGTAGAAAGTGCAATCGGTGCGACCTGCTTTGGAAGCGGGGTCAAATCGCACCAGCAGTTGCCCTTCCGCCTCCTCTTCCACCAGCACGAACTGCACCTTTTTGTCCGTCGCCTGCACCCACTGCTGGAAGCCCTCCACCGCGAGTTGCTGGCGCTTGGGGGTGTAGTTTTCATCGCGCATGAAGTAGACCCGCACGGGAAACTCGCGCCAGCGTATCAGCGCCGTCAACTGGGAAATATAGTTCGGTTTGAAGGAGTCCTCCGTGCAGATATGCTGCTGCATCGTGCGCGACGCGTTAACGATGCTCGTCAAAAGCGCAATCAGAGACAGGCTCCATAGCCGTTTTGTTCTGCTCATCGTTTCGACCTCCTCTTCACCAAGATGCACGCTGCGGAGTATACCTCTTGCTCGAGAGGGATTTGGGGTATAATCCTGAAGGGAGTAATTCCCTCAATCAAACGAAGGGAGGCTCAACGATGATGATGAACCGATTGATCGCTTTACCGATAGCGCTGGCGTTTGTGTGTGGGCTGGTGTTGGCGCAGCCCCGCATTGTCATCAACGAGTTTGCTTACGATGACACCAGTACCGACGATGTGGAGTTCGTCGAACTCTATAACGCCGACACTGTGCCTGTAGACATCTCGGGCTGGAGGCTGGAAAGCGGCGACCTGGTATCGGGCGATAACAACCCAGACTACACGATCCCTGGGGCCCCTGGCAGCGGAACCGTGGTGCTGCAACCCGGTCAGTTCTATGTGATCGGCTCTGAACTGGTGCCCAATGTGAACCTTGTTGTGGGCGCGAATAACTTGTTTGAAAACGACAACGAATGGACCGCGCTCAAAATGCCCGACGGCATGGTGGTCGACGCGATTGCCTATGAGACAAACAAGGCTCCTGATCTCACCACTTGGGTTCCAGCGAACATCATTCCGCAGCTGGGGCGCGGCATCTGGGGCAACTACATCACCTTGCAGGCAAGTACCACAACCGATGACACGCTGCTTTCGCTGCAGCGCTGGAGGGATGGGCTGGATACGAATGATAACGGGCGCGACTTCGGGCATATGCCGTGGACGCCGGGTGCGTCGAACAACACTACACCCACCCCATTCAGCCAGAACTTTAACGCATTGAATGTGTATGACCTTGTGCCGAACCTCAGCGGCTCGTTCCGTGCCCCCCGCGTGATCGACCCGACCCAGTGCGATACGACCTATGCCACCACGCCCAACCCGAACTGCATTCCTGCGTCGCCAGACGGGGGCAACGCGATGATTGGGTGGGACTGGGCAGGTGGAGGCAATATGGCGACCTCCACTTTTGCCTTCCAGAACCGCGCGGGCTATGACCTGCTAATCTATATCGATAACAGCATGCCCATTCCAGGCGAGCTGGAGTCGTGGATGATTGGCTTGATGGGCACTTGCGACTCCTTCTACAATATCCCCTTCCGCTGCTTGGTGAATGCCAGCGGTCCCACAGGTGTCGGCTGGATGTTCAAGCGCGCGAACACCGCGAATGATCCAATGGAAGTGAAGCTGCGCCTTGTGGACGCGGGTCCAGGGGGCGACAGCAATCCGGGCTGCGGCACGGCAGGCACGATGCAGTGGACGACCTTCGGTGAGATCGACCTGTCGAACTACACCCCAGGCTGGTATCGTCTGCGCTTGGAAGTAAAGGGTGACAAAGTGGTGGGCACCTTCAGCAATCCCGACGGTAGCGGCGCGATTACCTTCAGTGGCACAACCGAGGGCTGCATCGGCGCGTTCTACATCGGCTACCGTGAGGCGTACACCACTGACCCGTTCGCCAACCCTGTGCGCATCGACGCGCTGAGCCTGTTCATTCCGACGGATGGCGATGTGGATGGCAACGGTTGCGTGGACGATGCAGACCTGTTGGAGGTGCTGTTTGCCTTCGGTGCAACCGGCTGCACCCGCGCTGATGTGAACGGCGATGGTGTGGTGGACGACGCCGACCTGCTGACCGTGCTGTTCGACTTCGGCAGCGGGTGCTGATAGAATAAACCGCGGAGGGCATGGAGCCGTCCCTCTGGGAACTCCGTGCCCTCTGTGGTTCAAAAGCGTGATCCTTCGCTCCGCTCGAAATGCGGGAATGCTGGTACCGAAGGCAAGGAATCGGAAAGAGCCAGCAGGAACGGGTAGAATCCTACAGGCTACGCTATAATGCAGCTGGAGGCACGGTGATGATGAACCGGCGAGGTGGTTTTACGCTGATTGAACTGCTGGTGGTGATTGCGATTATCGCCATCTTAGCGGCGATTCTGTTCCCTGTGTTTGCACAGGCGCGCAACAAGGCGCGTCAAACCGCATGCGTTAGCAACATCAGACAGTGCTGGCTGGCGCTCACGATGTATCGCGATGATTACGACAACATCTATCCTTACGGAATCGATGCCGATCCCAGCCGTCCCAATACCGACTGCACACGCTGGGATCGCTCACAGATACTTTTTACTTGGGAAGGACCTGCGGTTCGTCCGAATGCGGGCTGCGTGATGTACGGCACGGCATTTCCTGTTTGGCTACCAACTGCCCAAGGACGACGCGCCATCGTGGAGCCTTATCTCAAAGACAACAAAGTCATCTATTGTCCTAATGTGCCTCAATGTTGGGTGGACGGCACCTGCCCCAATCCCTTTAATGCCAATGGTTATTTCTACGACCCTGCTCGCACGCGCGGACGCTCCAGCTATTACTATCCTAACTATGATTGGGGCGCGTTCCGCTACACTGGTTCTTCCTCTGAGGAGGCGAACCAGCTGGCGGCAGAAAATCTCATCTGGGGACGCTCCAGTGACACGCTGGACGATAGGGTGCGCATCCTCCTGGACAACTACATGTACGAGCAGCGCCACATTCAGGGTGGTAACATCGCGACGATGGTGGTGGTGCATCCCAGTGGCGCGACCAAGGTTTGGAAGTGGCAGCAATAGCCGTTGAGAAACTTTTCTTTGCCTCAATGGGAGAGGGAGAACGCCTCTCCTATCCCGCTAAGTCGCGTGAGGTAGCCACAGGGTGTATACTTCTGGATGATGAGTCGGGGCAGTGGGTTTACCCTGATCGAGTTGCTCGTGGTCGTTGCCATTATCGCTATTCTGGTGGCGATTTTGTTCCCGGTGTTTGCACAGGCGCGTGAGAGCGCGCGCCAGAGCGCATGTGCCCAGCACCTGCGCCAGATTGGGCAGGCGATGATGATGTACCTGCAGGATTACGACGACCACCTGCCCGACCGCCGTGATTTGAAGCGCGCTTTGCCCGGCGGCTATCGTCCCTGGAGCAGCTGGCCCCCTTCTGACCCGCGTTGTGGCTGGGCAGCGATTGTGCTGGAGCCGTATGTGCGCCACTTTTCGATATGGTCGTGTCCGAGCGTGCAGGGCACTCTCCTGGGCGAAGCCGTGCAGGTGAAGCAGGAGATTGATCTGACACTGCCGGAGCGCGCCACGCGCTACTGGATGTGGCGATTTGACCGTCCCGATAATCCTGTGCCGCCCGATAATTTCTGGGGCAAGACCCCTGAACAGGCGGTCGCCGACTTGCAGGCGAACCCCAGCCCCTTCTATGAGCGTCCGGAGGGCGTTGCCGATGTCGAGCTTGCGGTAGACCCTTACTTCCCCCGCACGATTGGAAGCGCGCCCACGGAATTGCGTGGGAGAGCCGTTCATCGTGGGGGACGCAACCGCCTCTTTCTGGACGGGCACATACGGTGGCTTCGGGATATTCGAACGGATTAACCCTTACGGCAACAGCGCCGCCACAGGAATGCTGGCTTCAGGGCGGGCAACGGGTGCAATCGTATCGTTCCTGCCAAAGCGGAAGGCTGTCTGATAAGCGGCGCCATAAGGCGCGCGTGGATGAGGTGCGGGATCACGGTACACCTCCACCACACCCTCCTTTAGATTCACCAGCCAATATTCAGGAATGCCAACGCTGGCGTACAGACTGCCCTTAACTTCGCGGTCGGTCTTGAGCGATGCCTCCGCGATTTCCACCACCAGCAAGGCGGCGGTGGGGTGGTGTTCTTTATAGTCGCGTGGATTGCCGGGCACGACCGCGATATCTGGATAGGGTTCATCATTCGGGGTGAGTGTGAGCGGGAGCTGAACGCGTAGGTGTGTGTGTTCGGGCAGGATAGGTTGTAGCGCCTGACTGATCAACACGACCGCAGTTGCATGAGGGCTTCTCATAGGCGTCTCCCGACGAACGATTTGCCCTGCGAGCAGTTCGAGCCGCTCGTCGGGCGCAAAAATGCCCGCCTCCAGCAGGCGTTCAAACTCTTCACAGGTAATCAACCGACGGTTCTCTAAGTTCAGCCGTCGGGGCGTGCGCGGCAGCGTTGCGACTTGTCCCATAGCATTCCCCGTGTTTAGATAATTGTGCGGCGCGTGTCGTCCTGACGGGCGTCGGGGCGGATAGGTTTCACGCTGGCGACATTTTCGGGTTCGTAGTCGATCAGTTTGAGCCAATCCTCCATCGCGTCCGACTTGGGGAAGATTTCGTTCTCACGATACTCCATCTCGATGGCGCGACGCAGGTCATCGGGGCGAATACCATGCTCGTCTTCAGGGTTATCGATGGCGCGGCGAATAGCGAACTCCTTCGCCCGATCCACCACCGATTTAATCAGTGCGCCGCTGACCAGATCGCGCCAATAGAGCGTCTCCACACCCCCATTTCGGAGATAGACCTGCAGGAACTCCGTGTCGGGCGACTTGCGCCACAGGTACTGCACCGCCTGTTCAATCACGCACTCTCGCGCCTCGCGCGGACTGTCAAACTGCGCCACGAAGTCAGGGTCAAGAGGGATGTTCTCGTGCAAATAGATGCCAAAAATCTCGGTGGTTGCATCGCGATCGGGGCGCCTTACCTTCACCTTGCGGTCGATGCGTCCGGGTCGCAAAATGGCGGGGTCGATATAGTCGGGTCGGTTCGAGGTAAGCATCACCACCACATTTTCAAGGCTGACCAGCCCATCCATCTCGGCACAGAACTGGGGCACGACGGTGTTGGAGATGTTAAGCCACCTTCCTGTGCTGCGCACGCGCAGAATCGATTCCGCCTCGTCGATAAAGATAAACACCAGAAAGCCCTCGCGCGCCTTCTCGCGGGCAATCGCAAAGATTTCACGCACCATCCGCTCCGTCTCGCCCAGCCACATGTTGAGAATCTTGGGTCCACTGATGTACATAAAGTACTCTTTGACGGGTCTGCCCAACCGTTCGGAGTACTGGCGTGTGAGATTATAGGCAGTTGCCTTGCCGATGAGCGTCTTGCCGCAGCCGGGTGGACCATAGAGCAGGATGCCCTTCAACGGCTGTTTATCGAAGCGCTTGAATATTTCGGGATGCAGCAGGGGCAGTTCGATGGTCTCCCGGATGAGCCGAATCGCCTCCTCCTGTCCCCCAATTTGGCTCCACTCGATGGGGGGCACTTCCTCGAAGTAGTAATCACGCACTTCCTGATGGGGAATATGCTCGATGGCCACCTTGAAGTTCGGCTCCAAGCGGACTTCATCGCCCGGTTTAATCACTTTTTCGGCGAGATCGCTGGAGCGGAACACGATGCGGGAGGTCATCCCCTGTGGATCGGTCGCCACGCGCAGACGCTGCTCATCCAGCACCTCTTGCACCTTCACCACGGGACCTGCGGGGTGATAACCCAGGTCGCCGATGACGGCGAACGCCTCGTTGACCTTTACACGCGTGCCAACCTTGAACTCCTTGTTTTCCAGTTTGGGGTCGATGTTCGCGTAATACTCGCTGTCGCCAATCGCCACCAGCGCGATATCCTCATCAGGGGAGCCGAGAAAAACGCCGATGCGGTTGGCAGGCGAGGTGAGTTTCTGATACGCCTCTTCGTACTCCTGAAGCGCCTGCATTGCCTCCTGCATCTGCTTCTCGTCGACCTGGAGCTGATGGTGCAACAGTTGTAGCAGTCGGATTAGGCGCAGGTCGGTGCGGGGCGCGATTCGCATAATCTCTTCGAGGATTGCCAGTGCGCGTATCTGCGTTTCGGGCATCTCCTCGAAAAAGTCGTCCTTATCATAGCGCCGTGCCATAGGGTGATTGACCTCCTCGCTTCTACCGCTATTATACCCCACACTCCCCTGAAAGGTTCCTGTGGAGGTATCCTCTCGCTCATGGGCGACAGATTGGGACTAAAGTCCTGTGATGTCGAGGGGAATCGCGCCGTATAGGGAGCATGGAGGTGCGAAGATGGCACGCTTAACCGATTCGGATGATGTGCGGAACGAGCTGGAGTTGATTCGGCGATTGCTTGGTGCGATCGATCAGGCGGTGAATCGGCTGGAGCAGCAGCTTATTCGTTCGGAACAGGCTCCAACTCCGGAGTCGCCGCCGGTTGTATCCCCGTCGCCTTCTATTCCTCCCTCTCCTGCTGTTCCTCCTTCACCCACCGTGCCGCCGCCTACGGCGCCTGCACCAGAAGCACCACCGGTAACCTCCGCTCAGCCGTCATCGGCAGCCGCTGCTCCGACGATACGACCACCTACACCCCCCGCGTCTTCGGTCAAGCCTTTCGCTTTTGAGGAGGAACCCGCCGCACGCCAGCTGGAGCAAGCGCTGGGTGGTCAAATCGCACTCTGGGTTGGGATTGTGCTGCTCTTTTTGGCGTCGGTCTTCTTCTTGAGCTGGGCGTGGACGAAGTTGGGTCCATGGGCGCGCCTGATGATAGGGTATGTGGGCAGCTTGGCGCTTATCGAGCTGGGTTGGCTCTCACGCCGTCGCTCGGCAGGCTGGTTCGTGGACGGGGTTATCGCGACAGGGCTGGCGATTCTGTATCTGACCACCTGGGCAGGTTTGCAGCGCTACAGCGTGATGCGCTTTGAACTGGCGTTTGCGCTCATGGTGGCAACCACTGCGCTTGGCATGGGGTTAGCAGTCGGGCGCAACTCGCAGCTGCTGGCGACGCTCGCGGTGGCAGGTGGTTTCCTGACCCCTGTGGTGCTGCAATCGGAGGGTGGTGCGGGCAAGCCGCTCGGCTTTTTCGCGTATCTTGCTGTGCTGAACGCAGGACTGCTGGCTGTCGCGGCACGCAACGGCTGGGAGTTCCAGCGCTGGCTTTGCCTAATCGCCACCTGGATTCTGCTGATGGGCTGGGCGATGCAGCATTTCAACGATTCGCTGCGCGGGATGGTGTTCGGCTTCATCACGCTTTACTATGCGCTGTTCCTGCTTTCGGTGCTGGGCGAGGTGTTCACACGGCGTGTGCCCACCGCGGACAGCGATATCGCCTTTCTGGCGGTTGCCACGCTGCTCTATGTGCCGGCGGGTCAGGGTGTGGTCGCGCCGCTATTAGGCAGCTATCCCGCAGCGTTTCTGGCAGGGCTGGGCGCGATGTATCTGTTGCTCGCGTGGCTGGGGTATCGGGTGGTGCCCGAGGATACGATACTGAGCGGTGGGTTCGCCACGCTGGGCATCGTGCTGCTGACGATAGCAATCCCCGTGCAGTTCAAAGCGCCGGTGGTCGCGCCCTTGTGGAACTTGGAGGCGATGTTGCTGGTCGCACTCGGCATCTGGTACAGCAGTCGCTTGCTGTATGGTCTGGGGTTGGGTTTGTGGGCGTTGGCGTCGCTGCGCACGCTGGTCGCCCTGAGCGAGGAGCCGAGTCTGAAGGTCGTGGTGTTCAACGAACGCGGCATCGCCTTGTTAAGCTGGACGCTGGGGCTGATGGTGGACGCGCTGGTTGCGCGAGCGCATGCCCTGCGCGAGTCGCAATCGGAGCTGGATCGGCTGATGCCGCGCGTGGCGACGGCGATTCTGGCAGGGCTGGGTGCATTGGCGGGCGCCGTCTGGCTGGTCACGATGGAGACCTATTACTACTTTGAAACCATCGGACAGCCCGATAGCCCGCTGGCACATATGTTGGTCTCGCTGGAATGGACGCTGCTGGGCGTGCTGTTGCTAATTGGTGGCGTGTTGAACCACTCACGCGGTCTACGCCTGCTGGGGCTGGCAACCTTGACCGTCACAGCGTTCAAACTCTTTCTGTTTGACCTGGGCTTTCTGGAAATGCCGTACCGAACCTTCACCTTCGCAGGGCTGGGCATTACGCTGCTGATTGTTTCGTGGCTGTATAGCCGCTACGGCGTGGAGCCAGCGGAACGCCAAGCGTGAAAAATCTATTGAGGCTTAGCGATAGCGGTAGCGTTCATCATTCTGTGTGCTTCATGGTTAGAGTATAGTTTTCTCTCAACCATCTTGCTCGTTCGGAGGCGGCGTAGTCGGGTTCGGGTGGAGGATAGACCGCCAGTCCGAACAGGAGTTGATCCGTGAAGTCGCGCTGTGCCTCGTCGCCCCTGAGCATTGCCCGCATGCGGTGGACCGCCAGCGTGCGCAGCGTTGTGCCCAGCGAGAGCGACGCGGCATGGCGCAAGGTGGTGTTTAGCTCCTCCCACTCGGCGTCCAGTTCATCCATCGAGAGTTGCAGCCGTGCCTCCAGCTCCGCCTCAATCAGGGTGCGCAGCGTGCCGCGCAATCGTGCCAGCAGTTCAGGCAGAGGGTCACGCCTGCCCAGCAGCGAGATTTGCACATAGCCCTCAAAGGCAAGGCTCCCCTCCCCATACAATCCGCGGGTGTGACAGCCCAGCGCTTGCAACGCTTCCAGCCAGCGCGTAATCTGGCGTGCCCGTTGCAACCCCATGAGGTGCATAAGTAGCCCCAGTCGAATACCCGAACCAAGATTAATAGGCGAGGCAGTCAGATAGCCCAGCCGACTGGAATAGCCCCAGCGCATCGGCAGCGCATCCAGCCGCTGTTCCCAGTGGTGCAGCTCGTCCACCATACGGTCAGGCTGCCAGCCTGCGTGCGTGATTTGCAGGCGCAGGTGGTCTTCCTCATTAATAAGCGCGACAACGCTGCCGTCCTCGCTGAGCAGCACCCAGCGGTGGGGCAAGGCAGGGAGCAAGGCGGGGCTGATTACTCGCGCACCCGCCAGTTGCGCCCGCTCATCCAAGCTCAGCTGAGCCAACTCTTTCACGCCACCTGTGCCTAATCCAATGGGTTCCAATACAGCGCGGAGCAGCTGCGCGACCTCCCGCAGCTGCGCCTCGCTGGCTGCATGGGGAAACGGGAAGAGAAGGAGATTCCGAGCCAGTCGCACCCGCTGCGAAATAACCACATCCCGATAGGGCGCAGGTTCTTTCAGCCAGCCAAGTTCCATCGCCGGGCAGCTACCTTCAGCACAGATACCTCTTTTCCTGCATGTCAAAAGCAGGAGGCTGGCATACATAGGGAGTACCTTAATAGATTTAGAAGCAGGGGCTTATAACGCTTCTGTAACGATGCGGGTTTCACAGGGAGTATCATCATGATTTGAGGGGAGTACCATGAGAAAGAGTGGCTTTACACTGATTGAGCTATTGGTGGTGATCGCGATTATCGCGATATTGGCCGCGATTCTCTTTCCGGTGTTTGCACAAGCGCGGGAAAAGGCGCGTCAGACGCAGTGCCTGTCTAATCTGCGTCAGCTGGGGCTTGCGTTCGTCATGTATCGCAGCGACTATGAGTGCCGCAATCCTGGCAACGGGGACGGCAACTGCATGGGGCGCTATCCCGGTGCTGAATGGCCCGCGTGGATGCGCGGTTTTCTCTGGACCTCGCAGGCGCAGTGGGTTCCCTGTATCTATATCGTGCCCGTCGGACAGGAGCGTACCGCACCTGTGAATCGCGCATGGATTGACGCTGGTGGCGTGCGGACAGGCGTCGTCTTCCCTTATATCAAAAATGCCCAGATTTATATTTGTCCTTCGGATCGCCGTCCTGAAAAGATGTTGAGCTATTCCATGAACGCAGGCGCCGCCTTCATTCCCGAAATGGAGGTTGATCGCCCCAGCAAATTCGTCGTGCTTATCGACGAGCAGTTCACTCTGAACGACGGCGCATATCATCCAGTCACAGCGGATTGTCCCACAATCGCCCACAACAATGGCGCGACCTTCCTCTTTTTCGATGGGCACTCGAAGTGGTTGCGGGCTATTAAACCACCTATCATTTTCAACTGTCCACAGAGTATACCTGATCACTACTTCTGCTGGCGTATTCCCATTACGGCGCAAGAGTCGCCACGGTACAGCCCATTCTGCCAGCGAGAATGAACGATTGTGAACGCGGATTGTTGGAAGATGGTCATTAAAATCTGTGGAATCACGCGCCTGCAGGATGCGCAGGTGGCGATAGAGGCAGGGGCGGATGCGCTGGGCTTTGTGTTCGAACCGATCAGCCCGCGCTACCTACCACGCCAGCCCGACTGGCAAGCGTGGGTGGGCACGCTGCGTGGTATACGGCGTGTGCTGGTGATAGCTGACTTGTCAAACTTGCCCGCGGAGTGGCACCTGTTCGACGCACTGCAGTACACATTACCTGAAGGTGTGGCTCCTGACACCTTCAGGCAGGCGTTGCCTCCTTTACCCCTTTGGCTTGCTTTACGCATCAAGCCATCAGATACGCCCGAATCGGTACTAACGGTGATGCACACCTTCGCGCACCTTGCGGAGCGTTTCCTACTGGACGCTTACCATCCCGATTTGCCAGGCGGCACGGGCGAGACGCACGATTGGCAGCGAGCGCGTGCTATCTGTGCTCAATCGCCACGCCCCGTGCTGCTCGCAGGTGGGCTGACCCCCGCTAATGTGGCAGATGCCATTCGTCAGGTGCAACCGGATGGCGTAGATGTCAGCAGCGGAGTCGAAGCCATGCCCGGCACCAAAGATGCCGAGAAGGTGCGCCAATTTATCCATGTGGTGAGAGCCATGCACTGACGCCTCCGCTTCCTGGGGTTTATGGGGCAACGATTTGGGGTACACTCTTGACGCTGGAGGTAGCGGGAGCGTGATTTTCATCACACGGCTGTTTGGGCGGTTTGGGCGCGACTTGGGCATCGATCTGGGCACGGCAACCACCCTTGTGCATGTGCGTGGCAAGGGCATCATGCTGCGCGAGCCATCGGTCATCGCCATCGATCAGGACACGCGCAAGGTGCTCGCAGTCGGCGAGGAAGCAAAACGCATGCTGGGGCGCACACCCGCCAATATCGTGGCGGTGCGCCCACTGAAAGATGGCGTGATCGCCGATTTTGAGCAGACCGAAAAGATGTTGCAATACTACGCCAGTAAAGTATCGCGCCATCGCTGGATCCCACCGCGGATGGTGGTGGGCATCCCCAGCGGGGTCACGGAGGTGGAGCGGCGCGCCGTGTTGCAAGCCGCGATGCGGGCAGGTGCACGCGAAGCGTATGTGATTGAGGAGCCGATGGCAGCGGCAATCGGCATCGGGCTGCCCGTGGTGGAACCCACCGGCTCGATGGTGGTTGATATCGGTGGGGGCACGACCGAAGTCGCAGTCATCTCGCTGGCAGGCATCGTCGCCAGCCGTTCCATCCGCATCGCAGGCGACGAAATCGACGAGGCAATCGCCAGCTATATCCGCCGTACCTATAACCTCTATATCGGCGAGCGCACCGCCGAGCAGGTGAAAATCGAGATTGGCTCCGCCTATCCGCTGGAGCAGGAGCTGGAGATGGAAGTGCGTGGGCGCGACCTCATCAGCGGTCTCCCGCGCAGCATACGCATCGGCTCCCAAGAGATTCGCCAGGCGATAGCCGAACCGGTGAACGCAATCGTGGAAGCGGTCAAGCAAACGCTGGAAATTACCCCGCCCGAACTGGCAGCCGATATCATGAATCAGGGCATCGCGCTGTGTGGGGGTGGTGCGTTATTGCGTGGTCTGGATAGGCTGCTGCAGCAAGAAACGGGCATGCCTGTCTGGATCGCCAGCGACCCGACCTCCTGCGTCGTACTGGGCACGGGCAAGGTGCTGGAGGAGATCGAAACGAACCCGATGCTGCGCAAAGTGCTGCAAACGGCACAGAGCAAGAAGCGTTGAGGGCACAGGAGGTGATACCTTTGAGCCGACGCCATCTGTGGAGCCTGGCACTGCTGGCAAGTGCGGGGCTGACCCTGGGTGTGTACCATAACCATCGCACGCATGGCGGTCAGTCCAATCCCCTCACGGCGCTGGTGCGCACAACGGTCGTGCCCGTTCAGGATGCACTGCATCGATTCTGGGATGGCGTCAGCGGACAAATGGGGGCCATCGCCCATGCCAGGCAAACGGTGCGCGAGCATGAACGGCTTGTTGAGGAGAATGCGCGTCTACGACTGCAACTGAGCCAGATGGAGCAGATCCAGCAGGAGCATGCGGAGATGGCTCGCCTACTGCAACTGCGCTCCAAAGTGCCCGGCGAATGGCTTGGCTGCCGTGTCATCGCCAGCTACCCTCAAGCGGGACAGCAATCGTTGATTATCGACAGAGGAACGCGGGATGGAATTCAGCCCGGTGCCCCCGTGGTGGCAAACGACGGACTGGTCGGTGTGGTGGTGCAAGCAGATACGGGGCACGCCATAGTGCGATTCATCACCGCGCCCCGAATCGCGGTCAGCGCAAAAGTGCTGAACGCGCAGAAAATCGCCACAGGGATCTGTGAGGGAAATGGCGAATCGACTTTGCTGCTCAATTTCCTACCGCCTGAAGCGCCTTTGCAAACAGGGGATCGGATCGTCACCGCAGGGCTGGGCGGAAAATATCCCCCGAATATCCCCATCGGCACGGTGGAACGTGTCTGGATCGACCACCAGTACTCGGTCAAGAAGGCAACGGTGCAGCCCGCGGTGGATTTTGGTACCCTCCAGATTGTACTGGTGCATCAGCAAAGGCAAGGAGCTAAACACTGAGAGCCTGCTTTCGGGTAAAATTATCTTTATAACGCTCCCGCTTTGTCGCCGAATGGATCGAACATTAATGCACTTATCGTATTGTGTTCGAGAGGTATAAAATTGTACGAACGGATCCGTCCTTTGTGGATCGCACGGGTTGCGCTCTGGCAAGGCTGGGGCACGACACTGCGCGTGGGAGTGTTGTTGTGGGTAGCCACCGTGTTGCAGGGCATATTGTTGCCTGCAATCGCAGTGCGTGGCGCGATGCCTGACCTGCTTTTGCTTATGCTGGGCTGCCTTGCCTTGCAACTGAACCCCTCTGCGGCGGCGACCGCCGGCTTCTTCGCCGGACTATTGCACGCCAGCATGCTGGACCAAACCGTTGGTAGCCTGATTCTCAGCCGAACAGTGGCAGCTTTTGCCATTGCATGGCTGCCCATCATGCTGGATCGCCAGCGATTACTCAGTGCATGCCTTGCCTGCGCCCTAATGGTGTTGCTGGCGAACGGCTTGCTTTATCTGGCAGCACCCAGCATCACCGGATGGGACTGGTGGCGTGCAATGGTGGGCGTTATGGTGTATAATACAATACTGGCAGTGCCCGCCTATGGGCTGATACGGCGCGTGCTGCCACCTTATCAGGAGGAGATCGCATGAACAGGGAACCGGGAGCAAGCAACACACAGCGAACACAGAGGAGGAACGACTGCGATGGTGCAGACCATGCTCGCAGAAGAGCGTAGAACCGAAGAGCGCAGCGCGTATGCGATTGCCATACGCCAGCTGGAAGCAGCGGCTTACTATCTGAACTTAGACCGTAGCTTGCTGGAGGTCTTAAAGCACCCTCGCCGCGAACTGATAGTTCACTTCCCCGTTAAAATGGACGATGGCTCCATCCGTGTTTTCACGGGCTATCGCGTGCATCACAATCCCGCGCGCGGCCCTGCCAAGGGGGGCATTCGCTACCACCCCGAAGTCACGCTTGATGAAACCCGCGCACTGGCGATGTGGATGACCTGGAAGTGCGCTGTGGTCAACATCCCCTACAGCGGGGCGAAGGGTGGCGTGGTGTGCGACCCGAAACGCCTCTCGATCCACGAGTTGGAAAACCTCACCCGTCGCTACATCACCGAAATCTCCATCATGGTTGGTCCCGAATCGGATATTCCCGCGCCCGACATCGGCACGAACCCGCAAGTGATGGCGTGGATTATGGATACTTACTCCATGCACAAGGGCTACACCGTGCCAGCCGTCGTGACGGGCAAGCCGGTGGCGATTGGTGGCTCCGAAGGGCGACTGGAAGCGACAGGGCGCGGCGTCACGGTGGTCGCGCACGAAGCAGCAAAACTGCGCGGGTTCCAACTGGATGGCGCACGGGTGGTCATTCAAGGTTTTGGGAATGTCGGCTCCGCCACAGCAAAACTGATGCATCAGGCGGGGGCGAAGGTCATCGCCATTTCCGATGCACGCGGCGGCATCTATAACCCGAACGGGCTGGACATCCCCAACCTGCTGCACTGCGCCGGGCGCGACGGCTGCATCCAAGCTTATCGCGATGCGGACCAAATCACCAACAAAGAGTTGCTGGAGCTGCCTTGCGATATTCTCGTGCCTGCTGCCGTTCATGGCGTGATTACTTCCGAGAACGCGCATAATGTGCGGGCAAAGGTCATCGTCGAAGCGGCAAACGGCCCGCTCACGCCCGACGCCGATCGCATCCTGCAGGATAACGGCGTGCTTGTGGTGCCCGACATCCTGGCGAACGCGGGCGGCGTGGTCGTCTCCTACTTCGAATGGGTGCAGGATTTGCAAGCCTTCTTCTGGGAGGAAGAAGAAGTAAATGCCCGCCTGGAGAAGGTGATGCGACGCAGCTTCGAGCATGTGCGGCAAGTGGCAGAGAAGAATAAAGTGGACCTGCGCATGGGCGCGTACATCATCGGAGTGCAGCGCGTTGCCGAAGCGACCACTATTCGTGGAATCTATCCGTAGGGGTATAATCCACCGTCGATGGTGCGGATCGGGATAGGGGTCCTGATCGGCGCGGCGGTAGGCGCGTTCGCCTCAGCAGGATGGCTGATCGCTCAGCTCTTCCTGCCCGGTGAACCAGGGTTGGCCCACACCGCGCTGGTGATAGGGGGGCTGGTCGCAGGCGGCGCCGCTGCAGGGGGGCTGATTCAATATTATCGCCAGCACCGCTTGCCCCTCATGCTGCCTCACTATCGTCGTGAGCATCTGCGCCTGCGCCAGATAGCCCAGCAGCTGCGTCAGAACCTTTCCCGACTGACAGGCGTCAAGAGCAGCTACCCCGAACTGGATGAGATTTTGCGGAAGGATGCCGACCTGCGCCATCGCGCCACGCACCTGCGCTTGCAGATTCTCAAAGATGCGCGTCGGGGGTTGACATGGGTCGACCATCTGCGGGCAGGGATTGAGTTTTTTGGAGAGGGTTTCCCCCTCGCCACCGGGCGCGTCGACCGCACCGAGTGGGTCTGGCGCGCCTACCGTATTAAACTGGAGCGCGAGGTGCAACAGCTGGGACGCAAGCTGGAACGGAATCGCGACGCCGCGCTGGAAGAGCGGCTCCTCTTTGCCTATCGGCAGAAAGCGCACGAACTTGCCAGCTTCCGCCAGCTGGAGCGCACCCTACACCAGTTAGAGACCGAGATGAGCATCATCGTGGCAGGATTGGAAAGCCTGCTGGTGGAGACCATTCGGCTGGGCGGCACGCGCACGCCCGCTGCAGCTCAGGTCTCTACAGACCAACTGCTGGAGCCGTTGCGCCAGCAGCTGCGCGCTTTTGAACAGGCGATGCAGGAGATGGACACACCCGCCGAATCGGAGCTGCTGCACCTGAGACAGGGTATCCGACGGATGTAGATGCGGTTAGGGGCTGTTCAGGTGAAGGAGGCAGCAAGCGATGCAGGGCAAACGGTGGCTATGGGCACGCATCTGCGCAGCGCATCTCGTGCTGGGATTGCTGGCGCTGCTTTTTATGCTGCCCATTCTGTGGATGGCGTCTACCTCGCTCAAGCCCGATCAGGAACTGTTCACCGAGCGCATCGTGTGGATACCCTCGCATATCGCGTGGGAGAACTATCCGAAGGCGCTGAGCGCGTTCCCCTTCTGGCTCTATCTGCGCAACACCTTACTCATCGCGGGCTTCACGGTGGTAGGTACATTGCTGAGCTGTCTTCCCCCTGCGTATGCCTTCGCACGGATGCGCTGGCGTGGACGCAACTTTTGGTTCTGGGTGATGCTCAGCACGCTCATGCTACCACCGCAGGTCACTCTGCTACCCATCTTTCTGCTCTTCCGCTGGCTGGGTTGGGTGGACACCTTTTTACCGCTGATTGTGCCCGCCTTTTTCGGGAATGCCTTTTTGATTTTTATGCTGCGCCAGTTCTTTCTGACGCTGCCACAAGAGCTGATCGATGCTGCCTATCTCGATGGCTGTACCGACTGGACCATTCTGTGGCGGATTGTAGTGCCCCTGTCGAAGCCTGCCCTCGCCACGGTCGCGCTGTTCTCATTCGTGTGGGCATGGACCGACTTCATGTCGCCCTTGATCTATTTGAATGACGCCAGTAAGTTCACCTTAGCGGTGGGGTTGCAATACTTTCTGGGGCGTCACGGAGAGCAGTGGAACCTGCTCATGGCGGCGGCGATGGTGGTGACGGCCCCGCTTGTGTTGGTCTTTTTGATAGCGCAGCGCGCCTTCATTCGCGGAATTGCGCTCACGGGGCTGAAAGGGTGAGATGAAGCGGCTTCGGGTAAACTGTTGGGTGAATGAGACGCCCATAGAGCGACAAAATCTCATCGGCAGGAGGAAACGGTGTGGCGAGTGGTAAGCATTGGTCTCGTTGGGGTTGCGTTGTTCATTGGGGCGCTGGCAACCGGTGCGCTGCGCCCAGCGCCTGTGGAAACGGTGAGCTTTTTCCAGCGTCGCTGCGCGGCATGCCATGGCAAGGATGGCTCTCTGTTCCCGGAGCAGTTTGCTAAAAAGTATCCGCGCGACACGGAGCTGATTGAAGTGATTAAAACGATGCCTGGTGGTGATGCGCTGAACCACGAGGGCTTGCAGGCGATGGCTGCCTACCTGCGCGCCATCAGCCGTGAGGAGCCTTATATTATCTGGACAGGGCAGCATGAAGGCGTGCTTGAGGGTGAGATTTCTCCAGAGAGCGCCATTCTAAAAGCAACAGCCAAGCGCCAGTCGCTAAAAGTGGAGCGCCCGGCGGGTACTCGCTGGCGTGTGCGGCTGCCCGCCCAGGTCAAGCCTGCCGATGTGGAGCTGACAGCCCAGCGCGGCACCAAGCGCACCCGCCTGCGCCTGAAAGACTCACCCTACAGCCATGCGGGAAAGTAAGCCTGTAGTTAGCAGCCCTGCCCAAAGTTGAACAGCACGATCAGCAGGTCGGCGTCGTCCACCGTGCCGTCGCCATTCACATCCTCCGCACCGCAGCCCGAGCTGCAGCCAAAGGCGAACAGCACTGCCAGCAAATCGGCGTCATCCACGCAGCCGCTGCCATCCACATCGCCCGGAATGCCCACGAAGGTCTCGATATCGTCCAGATAGACCGTGTAGATGTCGGTGAGGGAAGGGTCTACGGGGGTGAACGCCAGATGCTCTAAAGTGCCCGTCTGGGTGTCCAGCCTACCATTCGCAGTTGTGCCTGCAAAGCCGACAATCGGCTCGTTTGGGATGTCGAACACCACGCGCACCCACTGGTCTTTCTGGTCTACCAGCTTGCCGATGGGCGGATAGCCTGAGGTCGCGCCAATCCACTCGATGCCGCTCGTTGTGCCACCATTCAAGCCGCAATCGGCGGTGCTGCCCGTCTCACGCACGCCGAGCGTCAGATAGAAATCGGGCGTGCCACTGGGCACATAGAGCCACACCGCTACCTTGTGGCTGAAGTTGATGGTGGGGTTCGGCAGATTGAGGGTGTTGAATGTGGTTAGACGCAGCCATGCGTTGCTGGCTGCCCCCGTAAATTGCCAGACCACTTTCAGCGACAGCGAGCCATTCGCCGTGTGGTTCTGCTCATCCGAAATGATAGAGCAGTTCGGTCCGTTGCTGCACAAGCCAGTATAGGCAAGGAAGGCTGCTGTGGAGCCAGAGAAGCTGGGCTGGCGGAACATGACGACCCCGTTGTCGCCGACTGTGTAGCCCTCGAAGTCGGTCAACAGGCATTGTGACGTTGCAACGCCGGTTAGCAGCAATCCCGTAAGCATAAGCGCATATCGCATCATCGTTAACCTCCTTTCAGGCGGCAAGGTGCTACACCCTGCCACCCATATCCATTATACGCTATGGTTAAAACGATTCCTGCTTTTTCAGGGGCAAAATAGGACTAAAGTCCCTACCGCGCGTAGACCTATAGGGGTTATAATGTCTGTCAGGAGACGCTGCATGTGGATGCGGTGCTGATTGCTGGGGGACTTGCCCCCTCTGAGCTGGTTCAGGAGGCAGGCTACCCGCGCAAAGGGCTTTTTCGCTTTGCGGGGCAGCCTCTGGTGCAGCGTGTGGTGCGTGTGCTGCAAGCCAGTGGCATCGGGCGCGTGGTGGTGGTCGGTTCCGAGTTGCTCATGGCGCACCTGAACGAATCTCCGAACCGTTTGCTGTTTGCGCTGGAAGGCGCGGAACCGATAGAAAACCTTTTGCGCGGCATAGAGCGGCTTGGCTTGACCGATGAAGCGCGCTTTTTGCATTGCGCGGTCGACCTGCCGATGCTGACCCCGCATGCCGTGTGCGACTGGCTGAACGCCCTTCCCCCGGAGAGCGACCTCGCGGTCGGATTCGTGCCCAACACCGTCTTTGAACGGCACTTCCCCGGCGCACCTTATAAAGCCGTGCGCTTTCGCGAGGGCTATTTTCTAAACGCCAGCCTGAGCGTCATGCGGGTTGGTTTTTTGAAAGCGCATGCTCCCCAGTTGCAGCGGCTTGCCCATGCACGCAAAAGCCTGCCATGGTTCACTCTGTGCCTCGCTTCATGGTTAGGTGTCCGCTTTTTGACGATGGGTGTTCCCACGCTGGCACGCTTTGCCATGGGGCGTCTCTCCCTTCAGGAGTTGCCTCTGCTGGCGCAGCGTGCCTTCGACATTCGGCTCCATGTCTACCCCCATGCGATGCCTGAACTGGCTTTTGATATCGACACGGTAGACGACTACCGCTACGCGCAGGCGTGGTTCCGTGCGCAATCCCGCATAGAATAGGTTTGAGGAGGCTGCGCAAAATTTTCTTTTCCGACCCAGATGGCAAAATTTTTTTTCTCTGGGGTACCAGAAGATTTTTCTTATTCTTGGGCGGTTGTGCTTTCGGCAACCGCATCGCGGACGGGCAACGGCTCCAGCAGCATCTCTTTGGTGGCGATAAATGACTCGCGCGTGTAATCCGCCAGCTCGTAATCCTCGCGCAGCACAATCGCGCCCGTCGGACACGCCTCTTGACAGTAGCCGCAGTAGATGCAGCGCAGGAGGTTGATCTCGTAGCGCTTGGCGTAGCGTTCGCCGGGCGAGTAGCGTTCCTCGTCGGTGTTTTCAGCCGCTTCCACATAGATGCAGCGCACAGGGCATGCACCCGCACAGAGCGAGCAACCGATGCAGCGTTCCAGCCCGTTCTCGTAGCGCAGCAGCACATGGCGCCAGCGTGTGCGCCGGAACTGCTCCTTGCGCTCTTCCGGGTAGAAGACGGTCTGTTTCTCGCCCAGAAAATGGCGCAGCGTGATTCGCATGCCCCTGCTGATAGGTTTAATGACATCGCGAATGATATTCATTTTGATTGCACCTCGTTTTTGGCGAGCGAGCCGAACAGGTACACGGCGATTACTTCGGGACGCGCCTGTACAAGGTGCTTCGCTACGCGTTGCACCTGTCGCCTCGCTGCTACCCTATTGAGCCAGTAAATCGTCACAGAGCCGTACGATTCTTTGCGCACAATCGAGGGCAAATTCGGCATCGGTCTGCTGATAGTTTTCATACGGTGCACCTCCGTTTTCGCTGTCGGGATAGCGGGTAGGGATGTAATAGCTGTCCAGGATACGGGCGCAGTGGTTCAAGGAGCGGAACTGGGCAGGCTCTATCTCGTCCTGAAGTCCGCGCAGAAGATGGCACACAAAATACCCCCAGGTTTCCGCCCCGCGCTCGGCATAGACAGATTTCAGGGCTTTTTCTGCCGCTTGTTGGCACATAAAGCATGCCCACTCGTAGTAGCCTCCACGAATAGCCCATGCTGCGCTTTCCAGGTCGCGCTTTGCCTGTGCCATCCAATCGTCGCCGCTCATCATTGCCCTGAAGGGATTGCTTTCGCGCCATCCTCAATTGCTGGCGGTTCCGTGCGTGGTTTCAGTTCCAGCAGCATGCCCAGCCGTTGCGCCCGAATCTTTTGCTGGAGCTTGATAAGCGCGTAGAGCAGCGCGTCGGGCGAAGGCGGGCACCCTGGCACATACACATCCACGGGTACAATCTGGTCTACCCCCTGCACAATCGCGTAGTTGTTGAAAATGCCACCACAGGAGGCGCATGCCCCCATCGAAATCACCCACTTGGGCGAAGGCATCTGGTCGTAGATCTGGCGCAGCACGGGCGCCATCTTTTTGCTCACCCGCCCCGCCACAATCATCACATCCGCCTGACGCGGCGAGGCACGAAACACTTCCGAACCAAAACGGGCAATATCGAACCGAGAGGCAGCCGCGGACATCATCTCGATCGCGCAACAGGCTAACCCAAAGGTAAGGGGGAACAAGCTATTGCGCCGTGCCCAGTTCACCAGGTCATCCAGGCGTGCGAGCAATATCCCACCACCCATCTCCAGACCGGGCATGCTCGGCGTCGCCGAATCGTGCAGCACCACCTCTTCAACGCGCTTCTCCATAGGGATTCACCGAGGAAGATTGTACCCGATGATACCCCTTAGAGAAGTACCGTTGGTTCCGCCCTCTCGCCTCGCGGGGTAATCAACCCCACTTGACGAGCACGCGCTGCCTCCTCCGCCGCCACATCCACCCGAAAGCCAAACAAATACGGATAAAATGGCGGCTCAAACCCTTGCGCCCGCAGCCGACCCAGAAAACCCTCCGAACGCATCCGATCCGACCACTGCTCCACCGCGCTGCGACTCAGCCGCATCTTGACCTCCATCAGCACAGTGTGGAGCTGTCCCGCCGCGTCCTCAAACACGGCAATCAGATCCAGTTCTCCATCGGTCGAGAGGGAGTTGGGACCTTGTACCAGTTTCCAGCCCTTTTTCTCCATCACATAGAGGAGCATATCTTCGGCGTTCTCCTCGATGGAGAGACCCAAGCTTTGGGTGAGATTGCCCACATAGGAGCGCAACTCGTCGATTGCCCGCGTGTGTCGTTGTTGTACCTCCAGCACTTGGGCAAGCGTTTCCGAATGCTGGCGCAGTACCTCCAGCACTTGGGCAAGCGTTTCCGAATGCTGGCGCTGTACCTCCAGCACTTGGGTCAGGATCTCCTCGTGGCGTTGGAGCGTTGCCTCGTGGCGTTGCTGAGTTTCCAGGATTTGCTGCTGTACTCGGATCAACTCAGCAATCTGCTGCTCGTGGCGTTGGAGCGTTGCCTCGTGGCGTTGCTGGGTTTCCAAGATTTGTCGCTGCACCTGAATCAACTCGGCAATCTGCTGCTCGTGGCGTTGCTGAGTTTCCAGGATTTGCTGCTGCACCCGGATCAACTCGGCAATCTGCTGCTCGTGGCGTTGCTGAGTTTCCAGGATTTGCTGCTGTACTCGGATCAACTCAGCAATCTGCTGCTCGTGGCGTTGCTGGGTTTCCAGGATTTGCTGCTGTACTCGGATCAACTCAGCAATCTGCTGCTCGTGGCGTTGCTGGGTTTCCAGGATTTGCTGCTGTACTCGGATCAACTCAGCAATCTGCTGCTCGTGGCGTTGCTGGGTTTCCAGGATTTGCTGCTGTACTCGGATCAACTCAGCAATCTGCTGCTCGTGGCGTTGCTGGGTTTCCAGGATTTGCTGCTGTACTCGGATCAACTCAGCAATCTGCTGCTCGTGGCGTTGGAGCACTTCCAGCACATGCTGTTGCACGGTAATTAGTTGTTGCAGCAGGTGCGGCATCTGCAGTAGCTCCTCGCCTAACAATATGAGGCGTAGAGCTTGCCGCCATTCTGGGTGCTGCTCCAGCAAGCGCAGCAACTCTGGCAGGTCGCTTAGGGTGATTGCCATGCTGGTGAAGATTATACCATGCGGTGGGTGTTAGGAGCTGCGTTCGATTCGAGGCACATCGGAGGTTTCGCCCCTCTGCTGTGAGTACTCGATGCGCGAGGCATGGGGGTTTAACTCACTTCGCCACGGGTGATTTGCATAAAGACATCTTCCAGATCGAGCGACGATTCGGTCAGCGAGGTGATGCGGAAGCCGTCGCGCACCAACTTCGCCAACAGCTCCGCCTGCTCCTCCAGCCCCCCTGTGAAGTGAACCTCCACATAGCCGTTTTGCAGCGCGAGGTGCGTGATGTGAGGGTCGCCCTCCAGATAGCGCGTGAGCGGTTCAGGGTCATCCAACAAGCGGATCTGCAGCACCCGCGCAGGCTGTAATTGAGCAATAATCTCGTCCACCGGTCCCCACACCAACAGCTCGCCCCGCTCGATGATGCCGATCTTGTTGCAGAAATCCGCCAGCTCGGGCAGGATGTGGGAGGAGACCAGCACAATCTTGCCCATCGCACCCAGCTCGCGGATGAGTTCTTTAATTTCGATGCGAGCGCGCGGGTCCAGCCCCGACGCCGGCTCATCCAGCAACAGCAACAGCGGGTCATGCACCAGGCTTTTCGCCAAGCAGAGCCGTTGCTGCATCCCGCGCGAAAGCGTTTCGACATAGGCATCCCTTTTCACGGTGAGGTCGGTCAGTTCCAGCACATTCTCGATAATCTGTGCGCGTTGCGATTTGGGGATGCGATAGGCAGCAGCGAAAAACTCCAGATACTCGGTGACGGTGATGCCCTCGTACAGCCCGAAAAAGTCGGGCATGTATCCAAGCAACGGGCGCACCTCCTCCGGGTAGCGCACGATGTCGATGCCGTTCAGCAGCGCGGTGCCCGAGGTCGGCTCCAGCAGCGTGGCAAGCATCTTGATCGTGGTCGTCTTGCCTGCCCCGTTCGGACCAATGAAGCCGAACACATCGCCCGGCATCAACTGGAAACTGATGTCCTTCACCGCCACCAAAGTGCCAAACTCCTTCCGCAGCGATTTAACCTCCAGCATCTGTCAGTTGCCTCCTCTGTTTAGCCAACGGAATCGACCCGCTCTTCACTACTTCCTCCAGGCGCGTTGCACACCCCAACGGGTGAGCAGATAGAAAAGCCCTGCGAAGAGCCAGTAATAGCAGCCCTGACCCCAGCCAAAACCGTATTGAGTTAACCAGTGTTCCCCAGAGTAGCGGCTTAACAGCGTGTTCGTCGCGATAAACGGATTAAGCACATAGAGACATCGCCAGTCGAAGGGAAGCATGAGCCAGAACTTCAGCTTCTCCCCTATCGAGAGAGGCTCCTCGTTTTCTGCGACCGCGAACGGGGTTATGTCAAAGCGTCCCATCGTTGTCAGAGCCATCAACACCATCACCAGCATCGGCAGAAAAAGCAACGCGAACACCTGAATCCCGTAGAGCAGGGAAGCGGTGGCAATGCTGTGGCGCAAGCGCAGCGAGAGCCACATCCCCATACTCACCAGCAACACCCCCCAGCTCAACAACATCCACATTGCGCCCAACCAGCCGAGAAACGAGATGTGAGGCGCAACGCTTTGGCTCCATGCATTAAAGGAGAGGGGCGCAATAAGCAGCGTGATGAGCAGCACGCCCAGCACGCGGCTGAACCATTTGCCGAACACAATCTCGTTTGCCGTCAGGCGCGTGATGGCCAACGATTCCCAGGTCGCCTTCTCGTACTCCATCGAGAAGAGGGAATAGCAGCCCAGCGGGATGAGCAGGCACATCATCAGTAAGCCCAGTATCTGCACGAACACAGGCTCCACTTCATACTGGATGGTCTGGGCAAGCAGATAGAGATAGATAAGCCCTACGAGCGTGATGCTGATCAAGGTCAGCGCCTTCTGTTTGTGCCAGCGATAACGCGACTGCCCCAGCAGATGGTACCAGAAAACAGGGTTCTGAAAGAGGGCACTTCGTTCCTTGCGTCGCATCGGGGTTCACCTCACAGCGGCATGGCAACGAGATAGGTGGTCCTGGCGGAGTGTTGGAACGCATTGCTCATCTCCGGGGCAAGCACAGGCTGCTCGGCTTCGGCGGTGAGCAGCGCAGCGACGGGCACATGACCCAAGCGACGGCTCCACTGCTGGGCGATGCCTGTGAGCGTCGGGGACATAAACTCGCCTGGGAAATAGTAGCCGGGTGGAGATTGGGGACGCGCGCGCGGCGCAGGGCGCAGTCCCACCGGGACCCGCCGATCCACCTTGAGCGTGCCACCCGAGGGCAGATTGCCCAGCGGGAGCGTCGTTTCACCTACCATGAGCCGTACCGAACGCAGGTCATAGGGTAAAGTGTTGCGAATCGTGCCCGCGATGCGCCATGTGGCGCCCTCACGCCTCAAGCGCAAGGTGGATTCGACCGTGCCCTGCAGTTGCACAGGGCGTGTGTAGCGGAACCACTGCAAGCTTAAACTGCGCACGCGGTAACCCTGCACCCGCTTCGGCTCGCTTTCAACGGTGCTGACCCGAGTGGGCGTACCGACTGCCCCGAAGCTCTGCTGCTCCAGACCCGCCTCCACCATGTCGCTCTGCTCAAACCGAAAATCAAACAGTCCTGCCTTCGGGAAAAAGAGCAAAATGCTGTTCACCGCGTAGGCGTTCTGGTCACCTGCGTTCATCAGTAAAGCGGTTCTGATCTCACCAGAGAGCGGCTTGCGATAAAGGTCACCCGCCAACCGACTTAGCACCAACACGAACAGAACCGCAATCAGTGGCACGGTGAGCCATGACCAGTCCAGCGCACGAAACCGGCGCAGCAAATAGTAGTTCACGGGCACCACCAGTACGAAGTAAGCCAGCAACAGCCCGATAATCAGCTCCGCGGCAGGCATGCGTACATTGAAGTGTGTGGTAGGGTATGGCGGACTAGGGCTGAAGGGGGCATAAGGATACTCTTGGAAACCCGTTTGAATCTGAAACAGGGTTCGGAGGTAGTAGCTGGGTGGCAGGTCTGGCACGACTTGTAGCAGTCGCTGCCAGAGGGCGGGGTTGCCTTCATAGCTGCGCATTGGCTGATCCCACGGGCTGAACGCCAGAAAGAGGATGACACCCAGTCCATATGGTCGTCGGGCGATGAGCGGGACGCCGTTCTGCTGAAGCAGCACTTCACCGCCCGGCGCAGGACGGCTGAGCGTGACGGTCGCCTTGTCCAGCGGGGGGTTGTGCCCCGCGAATGTGCCTACCGCATCTAAAGCGGGCAGCTCGCCCAGACCTTGCACCTGCACGGGCAGCAACGGGCGCAGCACGGGATGTTGCAGATAGAGCGCGCCTGGTCCCCCCGGCACAATCAGCGTGCCACCCAGCCTCACCCAATCCAGCAGCGCGCGCCACTGCTCGCTGCTCATTCGCTCCGCGCCTGCCCCCAGCAGGATCACGCTCACTCCGCTGCAGGCAATGGTGGAAGGCGGGAAATGCTCCGGGCGACAGTAAGCGACTTCGTAAGTGCCGCCTTGCTGCTGGTAAGATGAATAGTAATAACGGTTCGCGAGCTGCACGCGCGGGCGTGTTCGAAGATTGCGCAGGAACTGCAAGCCGCCTATCGCATCGCCCACCCCGACCACCAGACTGTCCTCGTTGCCGATGGGCATTACCGACTGACGCGCTTCAACCGTTACGCCCCGGGCAACAAAACGCACGATGACCGTGCCGCCATAGCCCTCGATGAGGGGACAAGCGATGAGCTGTTTACGCGCCCCAGCGGGCAACTCGATGGGATAGAGATATTCACGCTGGTAGTTAAACCCCTCTTGCGCCACGCTAATCACGCCCCGCATATTGCCACTGCGGTTACGCACCTCGATCCGCAGGGGGAACGCCCCGTTCAGGCTCGGCTTATTGCCGAACAGCGGCTGCACAATCAGCTCCACTGCCTGTGCCCAGCCCCCCAGCCAACTGCCCGCCAGAGCGACCAGCAACCACCATCTACCCCTGGTCGTCATCCTCCACACCACCCGTTGAAAAGAATCGTGCTTTGAATCATACCTGAAACCCTGGCATTAGTGCAACTGCTTACCCGTGATAGGGTTATAGCCCGGCGGGATAGTCTCCACTTGTGAGTGGGAAGCAGTATCGCTTCCCACCAACAGCCACCATAGAATCGCGGCAGCCACGAGCAGCACAACTACCACAATCAGAATCGCTGTTTTTGGCGAGATCTCACGCGAGAACATAATCGCCTCCTAAGGTTGAGCATTCACAATATAGGGGTTAAACCATGGCGGTTTCCGATCAGTATCAGGGTGCGATTTCCAGATTTTGTCCCAGGAGAACCATTTCACATGCCCATCGCAGAAAGCGACATTGGAGCCGCGTGTGTGGCGCGTGTGCTGATCGATAGTGTTCACGACGGCCTGCACCCACGGGTCAGAGGGGATGTACTGATGATCCCACAGGTCGTCGCCAGGGTAATCGGGCAGCGCAGCGCGCCCCGTACCCCAATGGGGAAGCCATGGTGTCCAGCAATCCGCCAACATCCCCAGCTCCGCAGGGCGGCTAATGGTGGCAAGTGCGCCGAAATCATGGTAGCCAGGGGCAATCCGAATCAGCATCTCGTTCGCACCGTAGCTGAGATAGGAGCCAGGCGGCGCCCAGTTGTCCTGAGTGAGCCACCAATCGCGTCGGCGCTTCGTGCTGACACAACCATAGATGCTCTTATTGCGTGTGTAGGGGTAGAGTTTGTAATACCACTGCTCGTACAGCTGCCACCAGCGCGGGTTGTTCATGTAGTTTAGATCGTTCGTCCATAGGACGAATCGCTCGTCATAATCATCCAAATAGAGCATCATTGCGGCACTCAGTTGACGCAGGTTTGAGTGGCAGGTTGCGGACCGTGCTTTCTCTCGCGCGTTCATAAACACAGGGAACAAAATTGCCGCTAAAATCGCGATAATCGCGATGACAACCAGCAGTTCGATCAAGGTAAAGCCTTTCCGCATCGCCATCACCTCCTAATAGGATTCGAGCCAACAAGCCGCCTATCCTGCAAACGATATCACTTTGGGGTATACTGTCCTCCAGGGGACGGAGCATGATGGGAGACTTGGTGGCACTGGTCGCGGTGATTTGTATTTTCGGACCTGCCGTCATTATCCCGGTGACGGCGATGGTGCTGAAACACCGCAAGGAGATGGTTCGATTAGAGATCGAGCGTCGCACCACGGTCAATCAGGAGGTGCTGGCGCAGTTGGACGCGCTGCGTCGCGAGTTAGCGGAACTGCGTCGCACGGCCACCGAGTATGATATGAGCCTGCAAGCCAATCTGGAGAATTTGCATGAGCGCGTGCGCGCTCTGGAACAGCAAATAGATGAACGTACCCAACTGCGCACCTTCTAAAACAGGGGGCAACACGATGGGCGAACTGGTTGAGATGGTGCGCTGGATTGCGATAGGGGTAGGTATGTTTTTCCTGCCCATGTGGGTTATTGGGCTAATTGAAGTGGTGTTAGAGCATCGGCGCGAGATGAAACAGCTCGACACAAGCAACAAAGCGCTCTTGCAACAATTGCAAGCCCTGCGCGAGGAAATGGCTGAACTGCGTCGCACCACCACCGAACATCAGCTGAGCCTGCAAGCCAACATGGAGGACCTGCAGGAGCGCGTGCACACCCTCGAAACGGAGCAGAAAGCGCATCAAGTGATTCGCTCCTCTTAGGAGACAGCGATGAAAACGGCGGTTATTCTCTGTGCGGGCGAGGGAAAGCGGTTCTGGCCCTATAACGAGGTGCGCAATAAAGTGGCCATCCCCATCATGAACCGCCCGAATGTGCGTCGTCTTGCCGAGTCGCTGCACCAAGTAGGCGTTCAGCGGCTGATCGTGGTGGTGGGCGCGTTTGAAAGCTCGGTGCGTGCCGCGTTGCATGGGATCGAGCTCCCTATCGCCTTTATCCGTCAGAACCCGCCCACAGGCACCGCAAATGCTCTCTTGAGCGCGCTGCCGTTGATTGGGGAAGAGCCGTTTCTGGTGGCCTATGGCGACATCGCGACACCTGCAGGCACACTGTACCGCCTTATCGAAACCTTCCAGCGCACAGGCGCCGTCGCAGCAGTGGTTGCCCAGCCCTACTTGCCCGAACATGACCCACGCGACTGGCTCGGTGCCTATGTGCGAGAGGGACAGCTCCAGCGCGTTGAAGGGCACAGCGCGGATACCACGCACCGGCTCGGTGGACTGTACGCTTTCAGCCCCCATATTGGACCTGCTCTCAACGCCCATCCTGGACTGATGACCAGTGTGCCTGTGGGCGGCATGCCCCCTGTCGAAGCGGAACTCGCACAAATCCTGCAAATCCTGCTCGATCAGGGTCAAGACATCCCCTGCGTGGAACCCGACAGCTTTCTGGTGGATATCGACAAGCCGTGGCATATCTGGGAGGCGAACGCCCGCTGGCTGGACTATGAAGCAAGCCAACTGGAAACCGACCGCATCGGAAAAGAGGCACAAATTGACGAGACCGCCGAGATCCACGGCAAACTCGTGGTGGAAGAGGGCGCGACCATCGGCAAACGGGTGGTGATACAGGGCAACGCTTTTATCGGGCGCGAAGCTCGTATCCTCAACGGTGCGATTCTGAAGGGCAACATGGCAGTGGGTGCGCGCACGCGCATCAGCGACTACTGCCTGATAAGCGGCACGACCGTCATCGGCAACGGCTGCATCGTGGGGCACGACGCCGAAATGGACGGCGTGATGCTGGATGGCAGCTTCTTGTTCCATTACTGTGAGATTATGGGCGTGGTGGGACAGCGGGTGGACATCGGCGCGGCGACGGTCTGCGGCACACTACGCTTCGATGATGGCGACACCATTCATACCGTGCGCGGGCGACGCGAGCACCCCGAATTCGGTGCCAACGGCACTTACTTTGGCGACTTCTCACGCACCGGCGTGAATGTCATCACGATGCCCGGCGTGAAAATCGGCGCGTACTCTTGCGTGGGCGCAGGCATCGTGGTCTACGAGGACATCCCCAGCCGTAAACTGGTGCTGCTTAAACAGGAACTCGTCTACCGCGACTGGGGACCGGAGCGGTACGGATGGTAAAATAGCTTGATTGAGGGTCATCATCCAGGAAGGAATGAGGGAATGCCTAAGCAGATAAATGACCTTGATCTTGCTTCTTGGAACGCCTATCCTGAAATTATCACCGATAGCTTATGGCTGCTTGGGAAGCGGGATAATAGCAGCCTTCATACCGCTGCGTATTGGGGAAACTTCGTTCCACAAATCCCTTATCAAGCGATGCGCCGTTTCACAAAACAGGGAGAACTGGTGTTAGACCCATTTGCAGGGCTTGGCACCACGCTCATCGAAGCGGTTCGGCTCGGACGGTTCGCTATCGGTGTGGATATTCAGCCGCACTGTGTCGAGCAGATACGCTGTCGCGTGGGCACGCTTGAGAATCCTTATGCGGTCCGTGCAGAGGCCTTGGTGGGCGATAGCACACAAATCGCGACCAGAAATATCGTTCACCATAAGATGCAGGAGTGGGGATTCGAAAAAGCGCACCTGTTAATTTTGCATCCACCTTATCACAATATTATTCGCTTCAGTAATCGTCCCGAAGACCTTTCCAACCTGCCTGACGAGGCGACTTTCCTCGAAGCATTTGAGCGCGTGGTGGTAAATTTTGCGCCGCTCTTGGCAGAAAGGCGTTTCCTTGTGCTGGTTATTGGCGACAAATATGCTATGGGCGAATGGATACCGCTTGGCTTCCGATGCATGGAGCGAGTTCAGCGAAACGGCTTCAAATTGAAAAGTATCTGCGTTAAAGATATTCAAGAGAATCGTGGAAAGCGGGGGCAGCATAGCCTTTGGCGGTATCGGGCGTTGAAGCACAACTTCTATGTCTTCAAGCATGAATATGTGATGTTCTTCGAGAAAATGTGACCTCCTGCCGCCCTTTCAATGGTGGGCTTCCCTTTTGTATGGGCGATGGGGAAAAGCAGAAAGCTTAGGTATACTTTAAGCGTTAAGCGTGAGTCGGTCTGGTTAACAGCGAACGGCGGGTACGCCTTTGCCATTGACCATTCCCGGCTTACTGTTGGCAACTGACGCCATGAGCATGGCGACCTTGGAGTTTGAACTGCCCGAACAGGTGGAAGCGCTGGTGGAGAAGGTACGCGACTATCTGCCCAGCGCCGATACTTCACGCCTGGTGAACGCCTATCTCTTCGCGGAGGAACGCCACCACGGGCAGTACCGCAAGAATGGGGAACCCTATATCACGCACCCCCTGGCGGTGGCGCATATTCTGGCAGACCTGCAACTTGGCGTCAATACCATTACCGCCGGGCTATTGCACGATGTGCTGGAAGATACCGACACCACCCCTGAGGAGCTGGAAGAGCAGTTCGGCGCGACTGTGCGCCGGCTGGTTGAAGGCGTCACCAAGCTGCACCACTCCGAGAGGCAGTTCGAGATTTTCTCGGAAGCGGATCGGCGACGCCTGAGCCTGCGCAAGACCGCCGAGAACCTGCGTCGGCTGCTGATTGCCGTCTCCGATGACCTGCGCGTGATGATTATTAAGCTCGCAGACCGCTTGCACAACATGCAAACGCTGGACGCGCTGCCTCCTGAAAAGCAGGTGCAAATCGCGACCGAGACGCTGCATGTCTACTCCCCGCTGGCGCACCGGCTCGGTATCTGGCAAATTAAATGGCAGTTGGACGACCTCGCCTTCAAATATCTTTATCCGAAGGAGTACGAGGAAATCAGCCAATGGGTTGCCCGCACGCACGGGGAGCGACAGGAAGAGGTGCGCACGCTCGTGCGCACGCTGAAAGACTATCTCTGGGAACGGGGCATCAAGGCGGAGGTGATGGGACGCCCCAAGCACCTTTGGAGCATCTTCAACAAGATGAAACAACAACACATCGACTTCGGACAAATTTACGACCTGATTGCCCTGCGCGTGCTGGTGGACACGGTGGAAGAATGCTACCTCGCGTTGGGGATGGTGCATACACTTTGGACACCCGTGCCGGGGCTGTTTGCTGACTATATCGCCTCACCCAAGCCGAACGGCTATCGCTCGCTCCATACCAAAGTGATTGGCCCTGCAGGCAGAATGCTGGAGATTCAGATCCGAACTTGGGAAATGCACCAGATTGCCGAGTACGGTGTGGCGGCGCACTGGCGTTATAAGGAGGGCGAAGAGCTACGCTCGTCCGACCAGAAGCCGTGGCAGCTGCCTGCGTTACAGACCCAACTACGCGACCTGACCAACCTGCGCAGCAATCTGGAGTTTATCGCCAGTATCCTGCGTGACCTCACGGCGGACGAGGTGCTGGTGCTGACCCCGAAGGGCGACCTGATCGATTTGCCCGCCGGTTCCACGCCTATCGATTTCGCCTATCGCATCCACACGGAGGTCGGCAACCGATGTGTGGGCGCGCGGGTCAACGGGCGCATCGTGCCGCTGGATTATCAATTACGCACAGGCGATATGGTGGAAATTCTGACGCGCCCGAACGCCCAGCCAAGCTACGACTGGTTGAGCATCGTGCGCACATCCAGTGCGCGTAGCAAGATACGCGCCTACTTCCGGGCACAGCGTCGTGCCGAGTTCGCTGCGCATGGGCGCACCCTGTTGGAGCGTGAGTTGGAGCGACAAAACATTGACCGCGCGTTGCTTGCCGAGCATCTGCCCACCCTCCTGCAGCGGATGAACCTGCGCACCGAGGAGGACCTGTACGCCAACATCGGTGAGGGGCTGACCAGCGTGCAGGCGGTGATCCAGCGATTGCGCGGGCTGTTTGAATCGAAGCCCGGCGCACCGACACCCGCCCCTGCGCCCACGCCGCCACGCCGTGAAATCCGCGCGATGCAGATCGAGGACGCAGACGGCTATATGACCCGCCGCGCCACCTGCTGCCACCCGCTGCCCGGCGACGAGCTGCTGGGCTACATCTCGCGTGGGCGCGGTATCGTGGTGCATCGCGCCAGCTGCCCAAACCTGCGTGCCCTTGAAGAGCGCGAACCCGAACGCATCATGACCATCGAGTGGGTGCCCAGAGCGACCCTCAAAGAGCAGCCTACCTATCCGACCGCTATCTGCATCGAGACGACTGACCGCGTGGGCGTGTTAGCGGACATTACCGCTATCCTCAGTGGGCAGGACATTAACATCTCCGATGTGCGCGTGCGCCGCTCAAATAAAAACACCGCCCTGATTGATATGGTGCTGGAAGTACATCATGCGCAGGAGCTGCGCGCCGTCTTGCAAAAACTTCAGTCGCTGGACGATATTATCGCGGTGTACCGCACGGGTGGGCGCGGGCGTAGCAGCTGAACCGTACATTTGGAGGGCGAGGCTCCCGCCGAGCCGAATCTCACACCGGCTAACCTGTCGGTTTCAGAAATTATGCGAGCAGTCATTCAGCGTGTTGGCTGGGCAGAAGTTTGGATAGACGGGCAACTGCATGCCCGCATTGAGCAAGGCGTGCTGGTCTTGCTTGGCGTGCATCGAGACGACACAGAGGACGATGCCCGCTGGCTCGCCCAGAAAATTGCTCACCTGCGCATCTTTGAGGACGAGGAAGGCAAACTGAACCGCGCACTCTTGGAAATCGGAGGGGATGCGCTGGTCGTGTCCAACTTCACCCTGTACGGGGATTGCCGCAAGGGGCGACGCCCCAGCTTCACCGAATCGGCGCCCTTTGAGCAGGGGCGTGTGCTGTACGAGACCTTCTGCCAGCTCCTGGCTACGGAGGGCATCCCCGTGCAAAGGGGCGTGTATGGCGCCACGATGCAGGTGCGCCTGCAAAACGAGGGACCGGTGACTTTGATTATGGAGACACGCTAATTAGGGGTCGTAGCATCCGCTCGCACCTCGCGAATCGCCTGCTGATGCTCTTCATAGGTGCGGGTGAAGCGGTGGTAGCCATCCGCTTGAGCCACATAATATAAATAGTCCGCCTTGGCGGGGTTCAGCGCGGCACGAATACTTGCCAAACCCGGATTGGCAATCGGACCTGGGGGCAGCCCCTTGCGACGATAGGTATTGTAAGGCGAGGGGTGCTGCAAATCTTTATACAGCACGCGCGATTTCCACTGCCCCATCCCATACAGCACCGTCGCGTCGATTTGCAGCGGCATGCCTTTTTTCAAGCGATTGTAGATGACCGCCGCGATCAGAGGACGGTCGGCATCATGCATCGCTTCCTTTTCGATCATTGAGGCGATGGTCAGCACCTCGTGCAGGCTCTGACCACGCTGCTTTATCCTCTCCTGATAGGGCAGATAGACCTGCTGTAGGGTTGCTTTGAGCATCGTGCGGATGGCGGTCTCCGCGCCGCTGCCTGGCGGGAGGCGATAGGTGCTGGGGAAGAGATACCCCTCCAAGGTGCCCTTTTCAGGCAGGGGCAAGCCCAGGTCGCGGAACCGCTGCGGCTGACGACACAACGCAAGGAACTCCTGCGCATCGGCAATCCCGCGCTCATGCAGGCGCCGAGCAATCCGAAAGCGGTTCCAGCCTTCAGGGATGGTGACCCAGTTGCGTGTGAACTGCTCCTCGATCAGGATGTGGGCGATTTCCAACAGGCTCTGGTTAGGGCTGAACTCGTAATCGCCAGGGGCGATGCGCTGTTTGCCCTTCCAGCGCAGGTAAAAAGCGAGCAGGCGCGGGTTGCGAATCAGTTTGCGTGCGGCAAGCCGTTGAGCCATAGCGTCGGGGGTAAGCGGCTCGTGCAGGCGCACCAGCTGCGGCTGGAACCGCGCGCTGAGTGGGCGCGTCTCACGATAGAGCCACCTTGCGAACCCGCCTGCAATCAGCAGCAGGACCGCCACCCCAACCAAAAGCCACTTCAGCCAGCGACGCATGGTCCAACTTTGCCCGATCTGTCGGACACGGTGGATCTGCCGGGCACGACGCACGAGGTAAACGATCAAACGGGGCAGCCATGTGAACAGCCCGATAAAAAGCAATGAGAAGAGCAGAAAAGTTGGGCTAATAGCCAGTAGTGAAACGCCACGCCCCGTGAATACCCACGCTCGAAGCAAGACCCCCACCAGGACACCCAGCAGCCACACCGCTAAGAACGCCCAGCGCGATCCCTGCTCGCGATATAGACCCAACGGCAACGCCAGCCCGAACCAGCCCATATAAAACGGGATCAGAGTACGCCCAAGATCGGGCAGGGTGAGCGGTGTCTTGTGAAAATGCATCCCGATCAGCGTAAAGGCAAGAATCGCCAACGCATCCCAAATCAGCCAGCCCCAACGCATCAAGAAGAGTATACCCTTCCAAGCGGATAGAGCAGGAGAACTGGCACAACAAAGCGAAAGGGCGTATGGATGTATCTGGTGGCTATCGATCTGGGCACATCGGTATGCAAGGTAGCTATCTTCTCGGTGCAGGGAGAACTTGTGCAGCTAAAAGCAGCCCCTGTGTCGCTCTCTCTGCTGCCAGATGGTGGTGCGGAGCAGGACCCGCGCGAATGGCAACGGGTCATCACGCAGCTGGTGCAGCAGTTGCTAAATATGTCCCCTGTGCCCAGAGAGCAGATTCGGGCGGTTATCTGCTCCGCGCAGTGGTCCAGCACCGTGGCGATTGATAAGGCGGGCGAGCCAATAGGGAATGCAATTATCTGGATGGACACGCGCGGTGCCGCGCATATCCGTGAACTCATCTATGGGTTCCCTGCCTTCGAAGGCTACAGCTTGCGCAAGCTGTTTACATGGATTCGGCTGACAGGTGGTGCGCCAGGACGCGCAGGTAAAGACCCACTGGCACATATCCTCTACCTCAAACATGAGCAGCCCGATCGGTATCGCGCGGCATGGAAATTTCTGGAGCCGATTGACTATTTGAACTTCTGGCTAAGTGGCACGCTGTCTACCTCACCTGAGGCGATTACCTTACATTGGTTGACTGACAATCGTGACTTGAGCCGGGTGGACTATCATCCGATGCTGCTGCGCTGGGCAGGTATCGAGCGCGAAAAACTGCCCGACATTCGTCGTGGTGGTCGTGTGCTGGGCAGGCTCCGTCCGTCCATTGCGGAAGCATGGGATTTGCCGCGTGAGACGCTGGTGATTGCGGGCACACCCGACATTCACGCAGCAGCCATCGGCTCCGGGGGTGTCCGCGACTTTGACCCACATCTGTACATTGGCACCTCCGCATGGCTTAGCTGCCATGTGCCGTTCAAGAAGACCGATCTGCTGCATAATATGGCGGCGTTGCCCGCGGCGTTGCCGGGACGCTACTTTATCGCGAATGAGCAAGAGACAGCGGGCATGTGCCTCACCTTTTTGCGTGATCATCTGTTTTTTGCGCCCGACGGGTTGACTGGCGATGCCCCTCCCGACGCCTATGCCCGTTTTGACGCGCTGGCTGCAGAGGTGCCACCGGGCAGTGAGGGGCTGATCTTCACCCCGTGGCTCTATGGTGAGCGCACCCCTGTGGAAGATGATGCGATTCGGGGTGGGTTTCACCACTTATCGCTGAATCATCGGCGGGCGCATCTGGTGCGGGCGGTGTTGGAAGGGGTCGCCCTGAATCTGCGCTGGCTGCTGCCCTATGTGGAGCGTTTTGCTGGGCGACGCTTCGAACAGATTCGCGCCATCGGCGGGGGCGCGAGGTCGGATCTCTGGTGCCAGATTTTAGCCGATGTGCTCAATCGTCCCATTGCCCAGATGGAGAACCCCGTCACAGCGACCCTACGCGGCGCGGCGATGCTGGGCGCTCTCGAGCTGAGGCAGATCCATGAGGGTTCCCCTACAAACAGATTCCATCTGGATCCTGCACGCTGGGCACCTATCCGCCAAGTGTTCCAGCCCGATCCCGCCAACACCCGCCTCTATGCGAACCTCTTCCGAGCGTTTCACGCCCTTTACCGTGCTACTCGCCCGATTCACGCGAAAGTAGCGAGCAACGAATAGATTCTACTCGCTATTCACTTTGCAGGAACCGACCGTTTCGGCGTAGAATGTTGGATGGGAGGGAATCTGCGGACTTGAACTGGTGGCAGCGGGTGAAGCAATCTTTTTGGCGCACAACCGAGCAGGCGATGCACCGTTTGCCCGGCGTGCGGGAGCGTTTGGAAGACGAGTATACGCGCATCGAGCAGATGGTGCGCACCCGTTTACATCCTTACGAGGGCGAGATGCCCACCTTCACGCGCCTACCCGAAAGGGGCATCCCGCAACAGCAAGTGCTGGAATGGATGACGCGGCTGCGCGAGCGTGAAACCCCTGCCTGGCAAACCGGGCATGTGTCAGGCACAGTCTATCACGGAGGCGAAGAGCATGCCGCGTTCCTTAGCCAGGTCTATGCCCTCCATGGGCAGAGCAACCCCTTGCATGCAGACCTCTTTCCCAGCACAGTGAAGTTTGAGGCGGAAATTGTCGCCATGACGGCATCTCTGCTTGGAGCACACCCTATCGACGACCCTTCTGGAGGGCGAGGCTCCCACCAAACCGAAAATGACGGGGAACAAGGCTCCTACCAGACGGACCCCGACCTGCAGATTGTGGGCACGGTCACCTCAGGCGGTACGGAGAGCATCCTCTTGGCGATGAAGACCTATCGCGATTGGGGGCGTGCCGAGCGCGGGATCACTCAACCAGAAGTGGTTGCCCCCGTCACTGCCCACCCTGCGTTCGATAAGGCAGCGCATCTGTTCTGCATTCGGCTGATTCGCACGCCTGTCGACAACCAGTTTCGTGCCGATGTGAAGGCGATGCGGCGCGCCATTACGCGCAACACCGTTGCGCTGGTCGGCTCCGCGCCGAGTTACCCACACGGCGCCATAGACCCTATCCCGCAGATCGCTGCTCTGGCACAGGAACACCGCATCGGTCTGCATGTGGACGCCTGTCTGGGCGGGTTTATCTTGCCTTTTATCGAGCGGCTGGGCTATCCAGTGCCCCCATACGATTTCCGTGTGCCCGGCGTGACCTCCATGTCGGTCGATCCGCACAAATACGGTTATACTCCGAAGGGGCTATCGGTGGTGCTGTATCGTGGACGCGCACTGCGGCGCTATCAGTATTTCACCTATACCGATTGGCCAGGCGGTTTATATGCCTCGCCTACGCTGCCTGGCAGTCGCCCCGGTGCGCTAAGCGCAGCGGGCTGGGCAGCGATGGTCACCCTGGGCGAGTCGGGCTATTTGGAAGCTGCGCGACGCATCATGGAGACGGCAACGACTGTCCGTCAGGGCATCGAAGCCATTCCCGAATTGCGCCTGATGGGTGTCCCGCTTTTCCTCATCGCTTTCACCTCCGACTCGCTCAATATCTACGAGGTGCTGGATCGCATGGCGGCACGCGGTTGGCGACTGGTTGCGCTGCAGCGTCCCCCTGGTGCCCATTTTGCCATCACCCTGCGCCACACCCAGCCCGGGGTTGCGGAGCAGTTTCTGAACGATCTGCGAAGTGCAGTAAATGAAGTGAAACAGGGCAAAGCCACTTCTAAGCAGTCGGAGGGCATGGCACCCATCTATGGGATGGCGAACTCGTTGCCCTTTCGCGGCGTCATCGACGAAGTGCTGCATCGCTATCTGGACGCCCTGTACGATTTGTAGGTTTCCCCAGAGGATTTTTTTGGAGGCTTTTAGGCGGATGGAGATGCAAACACAATCGGTAATGTGTGGTGCCCGGGGCGGGACTCGAACCCGCACGGGGTTTCCCCCAGAGGATTTTAAGTCCCCCGCGTCTACCATTCCGCCACCCGGGCGATGGCGACTCAGCTATCTTTATGATACCCACTGGACGCGGTATCATGATGGATGATGCAATCCAGTCTGTTTGGGGAGACACGCTCGGTAGTACGGCTGCCGTTGGCGACTCGTATGCGCCCACGCACCTTAGATGAGTTCGTGGGGCAATCGCATCTGCTCGCGCCTGGCATGCCCATTCGTCAGGCGATTGAACAGGGCACGCTGGGGTCGGTCATTCTGTGGGCACCGCCTGGCTGTGGCAAGACCAGCCTCGCCTACCTGATTGCGCACTATTCCGGCGCGTTTGTGGAGAACCACAGCGCGGTCGCTATCGGTGTGTCGGAGATTCGGAAGTTGGCGGAACGCGCTCGCCACCGAATGCGCACCACGGGGCAGCCAACCCTCCTGCTACTGGATGAAATCCATCACTTTAACCGCACTCAGCAAGACGCACTGCTCGGCTATCTGGAGGACGGCACTTTCACCCTCGTGGGAGCAACGACCGAAAACCCCTTCTTTCTTCTTTCGAACGCCTTGCTCTCGCGGGCGCATGTGCTGGTGCTCAAGTCATTAGAGGAAGATGAGGTGCGCCTTTTGGTGGAGCGTGCGCTGCATGACCACGAGCGTGGGCTGGGTGAACTGGATTTGCGAATCGAACCCGCTGCACTGAAGCATCTGGTACACACGGCGGCGGGCGATGCGCGGCTCGCGCTCAATATTCTGGAGACCGCCGCGTTGCAGACGCCGCCCGGGGGAACTATCCGCCTCGCGCTGATCGAACAGTTGCTGCAGAAACCGATGGTGCGCTACGATCAACAAGGTGATTATCATTATGACACGATCTCGGCGTTTATCAAATCGGTGCGGGGCAGCGATCCGGATGCTGCGTTGCACTATCTGGCGCGCATGCTGGTCGCGGGTGAAGATCCGCGCTTCATTATGCGGCGGCTGCTCATTTTGGCGAGCGAGGATGTGGGGAATGCGAATCCACTGGGGCTGGTGGTTGCCTCAGCAGGAGCGCAGGCGATTGAGCGGGTCGGAATGCCTGAAGCGCAATTGATTCTGGCGCATGTCACGCTCTATCTGGCGACCTCGCCCAAAAGCAACGCCTGCTATGCAGCGCTCCAACGCGCGTTGGGCGATGTGCGCACGAAGCCTTTGCCACCCATCCCCCTCCATCTGCGGAATGCTCCCCATCCCGCGCTGAAGGAGATGGGGCATGCAGCGGGCTATCTCTATCCGCACGATTTTGCCGAGGGCTGGGCACCACAGCGCTATTTGCCAGAGGGCGATTGGCAACTGCCCTATTATGAACCGACCACGCGCGGGCACGAAGCACGCATCCGCGAATTCCTGCAGGCACTGGAACGGATGAGACAAAATGACCAGAACCATCAATGAACGGTCTCAAAAACCCATCTGTTGCCAAAGCGTTCCTTGCACTGCCTCGTCGCTTATAAAATCTTCAATCGTGTACCAGTAATCTACAGCGGCATGGCTTCGTTTTATGTCTCGTCTCACACCTTCTGTAACAGAAGATTGTCTAAGCAGTAGAATGGTCACGCAGGTATGATTGCTCTCTTTGACCCGCTGAAGCGACTTAATAGCGGCACCCAACCGTTCCAGCGCGCCCGCAGGGTCGATCCCACCTTTGACCTCGATTGCCACAAGGGGTTTTTCATTGCGTGAGATTACAATATCAGGGTCATCACCGAAGATGATCTCTCGTCCATCACGCAGAACAATCCTATTGGGTGCGGGCGTATTGGTTATGCCAATTGACTGAGCGCGTTGTCGCACAAATTCCTTCACTAAGGTTTCCACCTCAACCCCTTTCGCGTTTTGCCATGAGCCTTGCGCTTGCGTTCCAGCAGCCATCCCACGCCATAAATCAAGCTCGCGCATTGCAATAATATCATCCGCTTCTATGAGTTTGCTAATAATGGCATTAAGGTGGCGAGCAATATCTATCGCTTGTTGAGATGTTGGCAATTTCCCACCTTCCAGGTCGTTCACAAGAAGTCCGATGCGCGCCATCGATTTTTGCGAAACCATTGCCAACATTCTATAATAGCTTACAGCTCGTGCAATATTTTGAAGCACTTCTGGATGAGCAAAAACCAGTACGGGTTTGATGCCACTGTGAACAACTTTGTTCCACGCGCCTCGTGATATACCCAGTTGGTCAAGACGATCCCAATCAAGTTGGTCCCCGCGCACCTGCTCGATCTGTTGAGCGATTTCCAAAAGTCCCCATGCATGCAATCGGCCGTGGAAAAAAGTGCTTTTAGCCAACTGATCGGCCAGCCAGCTCTGCTCTTGGGAGTGAGAGTGAGAACGCCGTTTCCTACTCATGCCTATCGCTTCCTCCAGAACAGAATGCTTTCGCGCACAGGTACTCGCCCATATCGTCCCATCTGTTGGGCACTATTGCCTTTGTAGCGGGCGACCCATATCGCTTCTGTTCCGAAGCCCGCTTGCTCTGCCATATCACACAGGATAAGATCGACAGGAAGCATCTCTCCCTCAAAGCGCACATTGTCCACCACCATCACCACTCGCGCTTCCGGAGCAAGTACGCGTGCCCATTCCTGAATAACCCTTTCCATGTCGACGAAATATCCTGCTATCATCGCGGGGATTCTGGGGTTGTTGAGCCGGTCACAACGCTGCTTCAGTGTCAGAAGTACTTCTACTACGGTAGGATGCGAAGGGATTTCATCAGGGCTTACTTTCGCCTCAATGTGGGAACGCAGGACACTGAATCGCAGCGCTTTAAGTTCCTCAAAGTTGCGCACAAACGCAAAGCAAAGTTCCAGAGAGTAGGAGCGCGTGTAATCATAACGATTCACATAGGGGGGTGAGGTTATGATAACATTAGGTAAGCCTTTCATTGGCAAAAGTGGAAGCTGGCGTGCATCGCCAAGCGTGATAACTGGTTGCTGCCAGCATCGATGCCACCCCAATTGGCGAGCGAACAGAATATCTCGCTCGGCTTCTTGCACTTTCCGCCGCAGCGCCTCCGTAGGATGAGCAACCGGCTTCTCACGGCGCAACCGTAAAAATTGACCATCCTTCGATGTATAACTGCACGCTTCCAGAATCGAAAGTAGAAGCAGCATCATGACCTCACGCAATGGAGACCCGAGTCTTTCGATAGAGGCTTTCCATCTACGCAGCAGCAGCAGGTTCTCTGGGGGGAAGGCAACCTTCATAATCGCAACATCATCTGCAACGGGTGCAGGCGACTGAGACTCCACAGAGGCTTGCAACTGTTCGAACGCTTCACGAAGCTGCCCCGGTTCCATTTTTAGCAGCAGTGGTAAGGTGCTGGCAACAAACACGGCAACAGGTAATTTGTCCACACCCCAACTGGGGATACGATGCAAGCCAGCAGTAAACACCGTCGTACCCAGTCCGCAAAAAGGGTCCAGGATAAAATCCTTTTCGGAGAGCGAAAGGTTTCGAAGCATCTCTTGGACGAAAGGGTAAGCGAATGCCTCTTTATAGCGATAGAGGCGCAGCACCGGTACTTGCTTATTTCCAGTGTAGGACACATAATTCCCTAGATCCAAACGTTCGCAGAGCAGAGGCGCGTACTTTCGCTCCAGCTCCATGCGCGAGGCACTCAGCACCTGTTTGTGATCCACCTTCTCGATAGCCCACAGGTGTAATTGTTGACCCATCGTATATGATTGTACCTTATCCTCCCTTTCGGATATTTAGCAGCTTAGGTACGCTCTCCTCCCTCGGGGGGGTGGGAGTGTGCCGGAAGTGGCGCATAGCAGATCCAGACGGGGCAGGGGGCGTGGCGTAGCACATAGGCGACGGTGCCATAGCCAAGCGGGTTTTCCATGGGGAGCAGGTGGCGGCGGTCGGTCATCACCAGGATACTCGCTTCCAGCTCTGCTGCCTCGCTCACCAGCCCGCTGCCTGCATCCCGTGCCTGCACAATATCGGCGGCAGCAATCACTCCCTCGCGCTCTGCGAGATGCTCGCCTTCCATCAGCATCTGCTCCGCCTGGTGCAGACCGGCTGGCTCCGGGGCGTCCACTTGTTCCGTGAAGGGTACGGTCAATACATACACCAAGCGCAGGTTCGCGCGGGTCTGCTTCACGATCCGGCAGAGCCAACGCAGCACGCGCTTGTCTTCCTCGGTACCCCGATACGCCATCAGAATGGTGCGTGCCATACTTGTTTCCTCTGGCGGGGTGGAACCTGTCTATTCGCCACGCGCCTGAAATCCCCTTCAACGCTCCAGGAAGTAGCGCACCGTGGTGACCACCACCTTCGGCTTGCGCATCAGTGCCAGGCGCAGCATCCATGCGGATTGATTATGCAACAGATGATGCCACCACCGCTTCGGATAGAACTCTGGGATGATCACGGTGAGCTGGTCCAGCTGCTCGCGCTCAATCAGCTCATCGATGTAGTCCTCGATGGGTTCGATCAGGGAGCGATGCTCCGATTCGATGATTCGGAGTGGGATATCGGGCACATAGTGCTGCCATTCACGCTGGAGTTTCTCGGCGGCGGGCGTAACCAGTTGCAGCATGGTTTCCTCGTTTTTGGTGCGTCGCAGCACTCGCCGATAAATCGCAGGTGGGCGCGGATCCACATTGATATGCAGCGCCTCGATATGCTCAGGGGGGGCGATTTGACGCGCATAATCGATTGCGTTCAGCACGCCCCGATGCACACCGGGCACCAGCACCAACACGCGATGGCGTGGGGGTGATGTGGGCGCATGATAGCCCTCTGGACGCAGCTGGGTACGAATGTCCGTATAATGCCCATGCACGCGATACATCAAATAGATGAGAATGCCGATGGCGACCAGCGTGATCCACGCGCCATAGCGGAAGTTGACTATCAGCTGGGTGAGGAACACTATGCAGGTCACCAGGGAGCCGAACCCGTTCACCATCATCTTGATTTGCCAGCGTGGTGGGCGCACGCGCAGAAATCGTCGCGCCATGCCCGCTTGTGAAAGGGTGAAGGAGATAAACACGCCCACGGCATAGAGCGGAATGAGGGTATGGGTGTCACCCCGAAAGTAAATCACCAACAACGCCGAGAGTGCACCCAGCAATAGAATGCCGTTATTGAACACCAGTCGGTCGCCCAGATTCGCCAGTTGGCGAGGGGCATAACGCGCGTTCGCCAAGATGGAACTCAGACGCGGAAAATCCACATAAGCCGTGTTCGCTGCCAGCACCAGTATCGCCGTCGTGGCAATCTGCACCACATAGTAGAACCACTCCAGAGGCGTGCCTTCTAACACGGTGCGGGCAAGGCGGGAGGTAAGCGTCTCTACGATCTCGCCATTCTCCACACGGGGCACGATATGAAAATGGGATGCGGTATAAGTGATGCCCATCACCAGTCCCGACAGAATGAACGCCAGCAGCAGCAGCGTGGTCGCCGCGTTGCGCGATTCGGGTGCCTTGAATACCTGCACACCATTGGAAATGGCCTCCACACCGGTCAGAGCCGAACAGCCCCGCGCAAACGCCATCACGATGAGCGCAAAGCTGAGTGTGGTCGTCTCCCCAAAATACGGGGGATAAGGAGCAGGGTCGATATCACCCGTGAACCCACGCCACAAACCCAGCAGAATGAGAAGAGCGAAGGTCAGCACAAAGCCATAGGTGGGTGGGGCAAACACTGCGCCCGATTCGCGCACCCCCCGCAAGTTAATCAGTGTCATAAAGGCGATGAACAACACATTCAATAGCACCCGATAGGGCAACAAGGCGGGTATTGCAGACACCATCGCGTTCACACCCGCCGCGATGCTCACAGCTACCGTCAACACATAACCGATTAGCAGGGCAGCCGCTGCCATCAGCCCCCAAAATTCGCCCAGATTCTCATGCGCGACAGTGAATGCACCCCCTCCCTGTGGATAGGCATACACCGTCTGACGATAGGAGAACACCACGATAAACAGCAGCGCCACAATCGCCAGTGAGATAGGAAATGCCAGCGACAAGCCCGCTTCCCCGGCTGCCCACAGCACCATCGTCATCTCTTCAGGACCGTAGGCAGCCGAGGAGATCGCGTCTGCAGTAAGCACAGGCAGCGCCAGAAGGACAGAAAGCCGTTCATGCCGAGCGCGCCGCGTCGATAGCGGCGCCCCAACCAACAATCGCCAGACTCTACCCAGCATCTACCTGAAAGAGGAGTATACCCGAACAACAGGGCAAACCAGACACCTATACCATGCGCGAGCATGCAAAGGGACCATCTCCCCCACGGCCTCTGGAGAGGGTCTAAGAGGTATACTCCTGTCCAGGTGAGGAAACAATGGCGCTTATCACAGTACGCGGCTACTATCGCAACGGACAGATCGAGCTGGAGGAACTGCCCGACGGCATTCAGGAGGCAGAGGTATTCGTGACTTTTCTCCGGTTTGTGCCCCCCCTATCGAAGGAAGAACGTGAACGGCTAATCCAGCGGTTCTTTGAACGCATGGAGCAGGGCTTTCCCTTAGGGGGAAAAGGCTATGTCAATAGGGAGGAACTCTATGAGGAGCGAATCGGTCGACTCGTATCTGGCGATGGTGGATAGCAACATTTTTGTGTATGCCCATGACCTGCAGGCAAGCGAGAAACGCGAAATTGCTAAGCGGTTGATACGCACCCTATCCGATGAAGGACGCCTCGTCATCACCGTGCAAATTGTTCACGAATTTTGCGCGGTGATGATGAGAAAACAGCGGCAGGGCTTAGCCCAATTCGATTCTATTCGTGAACTGGCTGAGGAAATGATGGCAACGGCCCAGGTCCTACCACTCACCCCTGCCATAACCCGCCGCGCGCTGCATGGAGTGGAACGCTATCAACTGGCATTCTGGGACGCGCTCATCTGGGCTGCTGCCCGCGAATATGGAATCCCAACCCTCTACAGCGAGGATTTCCATGCGGGCGCAACGCTGGAAGGCGTGGACATCGTGAATCCTTTCGCCCCATCTGGGGTATAATTCCTTTGTGCATCGCCTAACGGGGATTGAGACGGAGTATGGCTTGTATGTGGAGGGTCGGGGGGTTGCCGACCAGCTAATCGATGCGATAGGCGTGGTGCGCAGTTGTCCCTTCCATGCGGTTCGAACCTGGGACTATCGCCTGGAGGACCCGCGCCGCGATATGCGCGGTTTCCGCGTGGAGCATCTGGAAGTGGACCCACACGATGCGCAAATTGAGCGCGAGCATCCCCTGCCTATCTCGGAGCGCGAGGCACGCTCCGACCACGCGCTGGGCAACGGCGCACGCCTCTATAATGACCATGCCCATCCTGAATATGCCACGCCCGAATGCCGACGCCTGCTCGAATTGATTGCGCACGATAAAGCCGGGGAACGCATCGTGTTGGCATGTGCCCAAGCCTACCAGCAATATACCGGCAACAAAGCCACCCTCTACAAAAACAACACCGATCATCACGGCAGCAGCTACGGCTGCCATGAAAGCTACTCGCTCACGCGCCAAGTCCCCTTTGAAACGCTGGCGAGCAATATGCTCCCCTTTCTGGTGACGCGCATGCTCTATGCGGGGGCGGGCAAGGTGGGCGTGGAGGTGGAGCCGAACCCGCGTGTGCCGTTTCAGCTGTCGCAGCGTGCCGATTTCTATATGGACATCATGAATGTGGAGACGCTCTATCGGCGCCCCATCTTCAACACACGCGACGAGCCACACGCCACGATGCGCCGCTACCGACGCCTGCATGTGATTTGCGGCGATGCGAACATGAGCGAGTATGCCACCGCGCTCAAAGTGGGCACGACCGCCCTCGTGTTGGATTTGACAGAAGCGGGCTGGCGAACGCCCATTACTATCCCGAACCCTGTGCGCGAGGCGCAACGCCTCTCACGCGACCCCGACATGAAATGGCTGGTGGAAACCGATGGCGGCACGCTCAGCGCCATCGATATCCAGCGCGTCTATCTACAAGCGGCGCAAGAACAGTTTCTCGGACGCGACGCCGAGACCGACTGGCTCCTGCGCGAGTGGCAAACGGTGCTTGATGTGCTGGAAGCCGACCCAGACCTACTTGCCGACCGACTCGACTGGGTCGCCAAGCGACAACTGCTGAACCTTTATGTGGAATCGGAGGGCGTCTCATGGGACGACCCGGCACTTTTTGCCCTCGATCTGGAGTATCATAACATAGACCCCACCGAAGGGCTTTACTATGCCCTGGTGGAGCAGGGGCGCATGCTCACGCTGGTCAGCATGGAGGCCATCGAGCAAGCGATTCACCAACCGCCAATGGACACACGCGCTGCCATTCGTGGGCTATGCGTTCAGCGATTTGCCGAGCAGATCGAAACGCTCAACTGGGAACGGATTATACTGCGCAGTGGGGAACAGACGGTGCGGCTCGACCTGAGCCGACTGGTTGATCTCGATATGCGCACGCTGAGCCGCCGTTTGACGACGGCTCCCAACATATCCATCTTCGTGCAGATGGTCAAGGAGGTTCAATCATGATCTGGCAAGTGGAAGAGCGATTGCGACGCCCTATCCCCCAGGAGCCGATTACCAAACCGGGCGGCGACGGCGACGGTCCAACGCGACCCGATGTGCAGCGTCCCGACACGAACGAGCTGCTCAAACGGATGCGGCGGATCGACCCGGAGCAGGCGCGTCGCTATCGTCAACGCAGTGGTGAGTAGCATGAGAGGGCATCAGGGCGATTTCGCGAGCCTGCTTCGGGAATGGCAGGCGCAAACGGGCACGACGCTGCCTCTGTTCGCCACGCCGAAGCTCTCGCCTCTAAGGGATGAGGGACAAGGAGCACCGAGGTCGGCTATGCCCGCGCTCCCCAGCAGCGAGGGGGCTTTCCCCCGCCTGGAGGTGCACGGCACGACGGTAATTGCCGTCAAGTTCAAGGGTGGCGTGCTGAATGTGGGCGACCGCCGTGCCACTGCGGCGAATGTCGTGATGTATGACCGCGCCGATAAAATCATCCCGCTGGACGACTACACGCTGATGGCGATTGCAGGGGCGTATGGACGCGCGATGGAGGTGGTGCGCTACCTGCGTCACGCCTTCAAGTATTATGCCCGCAGTCAACTTCAGCCGATGAGCCTCGACGGGAAACTGCAGGAGGTGAGCCGCGTGCTTGCCTCGAACCTGCCGAACGCGCTGAGCGGGATCGGACTGTTCATCCCTATCTTGAGCGCGTATGACCCCGATCAGGACGCTGGGCGTATCTTCTTCTACGACGCCAGCGGTGCCCGTTTCGAAACGCCCGATTACGGCGCCGCTGGCTCCGGCGCCGAGCGCATTCGCGGCGTGTTCGACTATATCGCCAAGACCAAAGGCGCGTTCAGCGAGCGACCGTTGGAGGAGGTGCTGCGTGAGGCGATTCTGCTGCTGGACATCGCCGCCGACCTGGACGCTGCCACAGGCGGCATCGACAAGGTGCTGCCCACTGCCCGCTATGTGAACCGCGAGGGCGTGTTCGAAGTGCCCGAATCGACCCTGCGCGAAATCGTCACTTCCCTGCGCGGAGGGTGAGAACCGATGTTGACCCCCTACGACTTTCAAGAGAACATCCAGCAGCGAGCGCAATATATCCGCAACCGTTTGCAAGCGGGCAGCCCTGTCATTGGCATCAGCTATGAGAACGGGGTGTTGCTCTTTACCACGCGCCGACGCGGGCGCAAAGTGTTCGAAATCTATGACCGCCTGATGCTCTCCGCCATAGGCAACCAAGCGGATGTGGAGACGCTGCGCCTGGCAGCGATCGATTTTGCACACCAGGAGGGCTTCGTGCGCAGCCCCGACGATGTGACAGTGCAGCGGGTGGTCGGCTTTGCGCTCAGCCCTGCGCTCAAAAAGGCGTTTGGCGACCCACTGACCACACCGTTCGTGGTGCGCGCCCTGTTCGGGGAACTGCACGCCTCACCAGAACGCGACCTGTTCTACATCCTCAACTATGACGGGGAGTTCACACCTGCTGAGCGGTTCGCCGTGATTGCGGGCACGACGCGCGCGGAAGAGCAGGCGATGCGCTTCCTGAGTGAGACCCTCGACGGCATTCCCACCTTCGAGAAGGCAATCCCTGCCGCGATGGTCGCGTGGGGTATCGCACGCGAAGCCGCAATGCAAGAAGAGGGCGAGCCAATCGCCGAATCGCGTGCGCGAGAGCGTCTGCGCGAGGAGCTGCAGGAGGCACAGATCGAACTGGGAATCCTGGAACGACAGACCATGCGTGAAAACCGCTTTCGGCTCGTGCCGGCGGAACAACTGCAGGGCTACCTGCGTCATTTATAGCGTATGGTGAAGAGTGAGTGGCGAATCAAACACTACTTGCCCAAACAACGAGGTGAACTTGCATGATTGGTCGCCGTATCTTCGGGATCGAGACGGAGTTTGGGTGCTTCGTGCGCGATGAGCGCATCGGCACCTCCGAGACGGTCGTCGAAGCGGTCAAGAACTACGCCTTCCACAAGGCGCGGCTCGGCTTGATCGACCTGACCGCCCGTGACGAAGCGTTTGAACCTGCCCGCAGTGGCGGGTTCCTGATTAATGGCGGACGACTCTATATCGACGCCGTCGGCAGCCACCTGGAGTACGCCACGCCGGAATGCGCCAGCCTGTTCGACCTGGTGCGCCACGAGAAGGCAGGACAGCGCATTATCGTCGATATCCTGCGTGGGTTGGGCTGGGAAGAGCGGGTCAGCTTCCATAACAATAATGTGGACCACTTTGCGGGGCACACCTTCGGCTGCCACGAGAACTATCTCATTCGCACCGACGACCGCCTACCCTCCGACTGGCACAAGACCGTGCTTCCCTTCCTCACCACGCGCCAGATTTTCGCGGGCGCGGGGCGTGTGGGTGGACATCGGCTCGAACACGCAGGCTTCCGACCCTCCCTCTCCGAGGTGGCAGACCACCCCATCGACTTCATCTGGGTCTCCAATGTCTATAATGTGGAGCCTGACCCAACCGTGACCTATCAGCTCTCGCAGCGTGCGGACCATATCGTGCGCGAGAACGCCTCCCGCGTGCGCTTCAACCGCGCGATTATCAACCCGAAATGGGACAGCGTGTACGGCTACCAGAACTATCAACGGCTGCACCTGCTGTTTGGCGAGGGCAACATGAGCGAGTATGCGATGGCGCTCAAGATAGGCACTACCTGCCTCGTGCTGGATTTAGCCGAATCGCGTGCGTTGCCGAACTGGTTGCGTCTGCAGGACGCGCTCCACACGCTCAAAAGCGTCTCGCGCGATCCAACCCGCAAATGGATTGTGCAAATGCTGGACGGCAGCACCATCAGTGCCATCGATCTGCAACGTATCTATCTGCAACTGGCACAGCGGCGCTTCGCTGGGCGCGACCCCGAAACCGACTGGGTGCTGCAGGAGTGGGCGTATGTGCTGGACATGCTCGAAAGCGACCCTGAACAACTGGAAGACCGCATCGACTGGCTGATCAAGCTCAAAGTGCTGCGCACCTATATGGAGGAGACAGGGGCGAAATGGGGCGACGACGCGCTACACGCCATCGATCTGGAATATCACAACATCCACCCGGAGCAGGGACTGTATTATGCGTTGCAACAGATGGGCGAGGTGAAGCGGCTGGTGGACGATGTGCAGATCGAAGCCGCCGTCACCACCCCTCCGCAGAACACGCGCGCCGCAGCGCGCGGCTACATTATCAAACGCCTCGCAGAGCGACGCTACAACCGCTACTACATCGACTGGGATATCGTCTATGTCGACCGCAACCGCCAGGTCGACATGCGTGACCCGTTCAGCACCTATCCGCGCGAGACCGAACGATTCGTGAACATGCTATGATGGAGAGCAATGACGGAGAAATCGCCACGACAGGCACTTGCCCAACTGGAAAAGGTACTGAAAGAGTTGGGTGAAACCCGCCCTGCTGAGAACATCCTTGCACAGTATGAGTACGAGCGTGAGATGGCAGCGCGTTTGCGTACCGCCTCGCGCGAAGAGCGTAAATCGCTGTATCGCATCGTGTACGATACCCTTTACCAGCAGTTTCCAGACCATCCCGGTCTGGCGCGACGCGATACCGCTGAACGCAAAGCGCAGATTCAGAACCTGTTTAACCGAATTCGACCCTTTTTGACACCCAACAGCGTGTTTCTGGAGATTGGAGCAGGCGATTGCCTGCTCTCCTATACGGTGGCACGGGTGGTGAAGCAAGTCTATGCATTAGAGGTATCCACCGAAAAAGTCGCGGAGCCACCCCCCGAAGTGCGGAACTTCGAGCTGGTGCTTTTTGATGGCTTCGAGTTCGCTTTCCCCGACGCAAGTGTCGACATCGCCTTCAGCAATCAGGTACTGGAGCACCTCCATCCGGAGGATGCACTGGAGCATTTGCAACAGGTCTACCGACTACTAAAGCCCGGAGGCTACTACATCTGCTTTGTGCCCCACCGGTTCACAGGTCCCCATGACATTTCCCGTTACTTTACCGAGGAGGCGACCGGCCTCCACCTCAAGGAGTACACCTACTATGAGTTAGCCGCGATGTTTCGCAAAGCGGGCTTTTCAAAGATGTGGGGGCAAATAAAAGGGCACTGGGTGTCCGTGGGGCTTTTCACCCTGCTGGAGCATCTGATCGAACCGTTGCCCTATCGCCTGCGCAAGAGGTTGGCGCATGGATCGCGCTTGCTGCGACTGGTTAGCCTCGCTGGACAAAAACGCCGATGAAGAGTGGGGGGTCCAATTAGCTTCGGATACAAAGGGATATAATCATTCCAGAGGCGAGGAACCCTAACAAGGTGGCAAGTTGGGGGTATAATAGGGTTCTGTTCAGGAGGAGAACCATGTATGCGATCATTCAGACAGGTGGCAAACAGTACCGTGCCGAACCGGGCGCGATAATGAGTGTGGAAAAAATCGAGGCGGAACCGGGCAGCCAGATCGAGCTGACCGAAGTGCTAATGATTCGTACGGATGAGGGACTGCGCGTGGGGACACCCTATGTCGAGGGCGCAAAGGTCATCGCGGAAGTGGTGCGTCAGGGCAAGGGTCCCAAAATTATCGGCTTCAAGTATAAGCCGAAAAAGAATGAGCGCAAACGCTGGGGGCATCGGCAGATGCTCACATGGCTGAAGGTGAAGGAGATCGTGGTGGGTTAGCGTATCCCGTCGACGCCACACCCATGAAAGCCTTCGAAGAGGTCAGTCGTCGCCTGCACGCGATTTACCGCCAAGCACTTGCCGATTCGAACCGGGCGCGTTATGACGAGGAGCTATGGCGCTATTACGGGCATCTGGCGACCCTGCCCGGTTGCCTTAAGCAGACGCGTTATGTGTATGACCTCTGCCGACTGGCACATTTTGACCCAGAGGGCAAAGTTATTCTGGACGCCGGCTGCGGCTTCGGTGCGCTGGCAATCATTTTGGGGCTGATGGGAGCGCATCAAGTGCATGGGGTCGATATCTCGCCCACTCGCTTGCCTACTTTCCAGCAGATGATCGAGGATTTCCAGCTTAGCCCGCCCCTAAACGCCCATTTCGCCAGCGCAGAGCGGCTCGATTTCCCCGCCGCCTCGTTCGATATGATTCTTTCGAACGAGGCTATCTCGCATTACCATGATGTGGACGCGTTTCTTGCCGAAGCGGCTCGATTGCTGAAACCGGGCGGTGTGCTGCTGATTGCCGATGGGAACAATGCAGTGAACCCGCGCCTTGCCGCGCACACACGCGAACTCTGGCTCCGTTTCGAAAATGGTCCTGCAGGTCCATTTGATGGGCACCGGGTCAAAAAGCCCTATGTGGAGATGCGAGCAGAGATCATTCAGGAAGCATTTCCACAACTCGATGAATCGCAGGTGCAGGAGCTGGCGCGGCGCACCAGCAGGATGACCCGCGAGCAGATTCTGCAGGCGGTGCAATCCTATTTGGAGACAGGGGTGTTGCCCGATTCGATCTATGCGCCTGTCGAATGCCCTGTTAATCCGCTGACGGGAGCGGTGTTGGAGCGATTGTTCCACCCGGCGCAATTAGCAAAGCAGATTGAGCGGTTTGGTTTTCGGGCAAGTCATTACGCTTATCTGGGCGGTGCGGGAGGCAATCCGTTGGTTCGCCTTGCCAATACGCTGGGAATGGCGCTGACACCGCTCACCTTGCGGTGGGCACGCAGCTTTCGGATCGTGGCAGTGCGCACAGGGTAAGCCGGGTGACCTCTATCGCCCCGATACAAGGGTTGCTGCCAGCAACCCCGCGGCGCAACCCGCCAGAAAATAGGCGCGTTCTATTTGAGCGTCGCGCCCCATGGTGGTCAGCGGAATCGCCTGTTGGCAAAGCCATTCAAAGGCTTCCTCTGCCTTAAGGAGGTGAACCGTATGGCGATCGGCAACCCCTGCGTGCTGAAGGTCGCTCAGCACACGCTCCATCTGCTCATCGGACAGCACCGGGACAGGCACATGGCAGGGCACCAGTGTCACCTGGCTCAACACCGTCAGTGAGTGGTGGCTGACCCCGTGATGGCGTTCGCGTGGGTCGCTGAAACTGATGCGCAACGCGGCGATGGGCTGCCCGCCCAGTGTGCCGATGGCGTTCAGGGCAAGCCCCTGATCAATGCCCGAAAAGCCCCAGCGCGTACCAGTGCCCAGATTGCCTGGACCCTGCCCCACCACGATTACATCAGCGTGCAACCCATAACGGGCAAGCAGCAGCGCGCTGTACAGGTTCACCGCCTCCAGATCGCCGCCAAACGCCTGTCCGATGGTGATTGTGCCTGAAAGCCAGCCCAGTGCTTTCAACTGGCTCACCGTTTCACTAAAGCTCAGCGCGAGTGCGGCGGAATCGGTCATGATGTAGGCAATTCGGGCGTTAGGGCGAGTATAGCGAATCGCTCCTACGACTGGTGCAAGGTGGCTGTGCAGCAGAATAGCCACGACGGGCGCCCCCGTCAGCGTGCCGTCCAAGGCGTCAGGATAGAGGTTCTCGGCAGCAGTCGCTGCGAACTGCAGCGGCGTGTAGCGCAGGCGCACCAACAGATGCTCCCTATTCCACCCCTCGGGCCTATCGGACGAGATGGACAAGTTGGATTGGTTGGGCAGCACCGCCATCACAAAGTCATACCCACCGGTGCCCAGTTGCAGCGTGGTGGCGGTGGTATTGAGCAGCACATGCTCGCCCAGCCGGAGCCTCCCCATCAGGGGGATGTAATTCAGCGCGTTGCGCGTGCCCGTATCAGTGCGCACCCGCAAATACTGCACCCCGTCGCGCTCGCGCACGATCTGCTCCACCACACCAATCGCTTGCCAAAGCACATCGAATCCTCCCTATTCCTGTCCTGCTTTCGCAAGGGAGCCAATGGCGTTCTCTAAGCTGGCTTCGAGCTGCTTCTGAGTCATCGTGACGGTCAGGTCGGCACGGGTACGCTCCAGCACGGCGCGTAATGCGTCGCATGTTCGGCGCAGCCCCAGCGTCAGCGCATCGGGATAATCAAAGGTAATGAGTTCATCGTAAATTTCGTCCATAACGCGCAACAGGGTCTCCGCATGGGTTAGTTCGCCCGCACGCAGCAAGTCCAGCACATAGCGTCGACACTCAGAAGCTGCTTCCGCCATCCCGTTCAAGTAGGCGGTAATCTCCACGCCCAACTCTTCGGGCTCCGGCAGCGCGTTGCCCAGCACGATCGCGTAGAGCGCCTCGCCCTCCACATACTCCTTCTCGGCATCTTGCAGGAAACCTGCGTGGTAGAGCATTGGGTAGGGCATCAGGCGGGCACGCGCATGCAAAATCTGCTGATGTGCTTCGCTAAGCAAAGCACGACAGGCGTCGAACTCACGACGGTGCAGACTGCGAATCGCACGAGCGCAAAGCTGTACCGCTTTGCGGCATGCCTGCAACGCCTCCTCGCGGGCTTGATGACGCTCTTCCAGCTGCTGCCGAATCCGCTCCGCGATTTCGCTCCAATGGTTCGCTTGCATCAAGCGGGATTATACCGAATTCACCCTTCGCTGTTGGTATAATTCTCACGATGGCGTGGCGATTGCGAAAGGCGTGGCGAACTAATAGGCTATGGCTGGCGTTGTGCATGGGCATGCTGTGCGCTGTGCCCTCGGCGCAAATGATACAGCGCAATGACCGGGTGGGCATTACCTTGCTGGGCAATCGGCTGTGGGTCTGTGGGCGTGCTTGCGGCTCGATTCGTGAAGCGGGACCACCGGCTGGCACGGACGGGATTGTGCTGAGCGAGGCAGATTTCTGCGATCGCACGCCCTGGTGGCGGGTGGGATGGTCAAATGGTCAGCGGGGCTGGTCAGCAGAGCGACGCATGAACCGTGTGCAGTTGCTCCCCTTGCCCGGTGAGGGTTCCTATCCGAACATCAGCGCAGCGGGTGCCTATCCTGTGCAAGTCGCACCGGATGGCAACCCCCTGAATGTGCGCATGGGGCCCGGCTTGAACTATGGCATTCTCACGCAGAAGCCAGCAGGCGCAACGGGTTGGGCGTATCAGGTGGTGATCGACTCAACAAATCGGTTGGTCTGGTGGAAAATTCGCTGGGACGACGCGAACGGTGGGCATGTGGGCTGGTCTGCCGATTCGCGCCTTTTCAGCGGGGTTTATCTCACCAAGATCGGCGCGGTGCGCCCCATCAATACGCTGACCATCGAATCGAGCGCGAGTGGCGTAGGCATCACAGTCAGCTTGCGCGATCTGCAGGGCAATCCGGCGTCGGGTACTGCGAATACGCCTACCACTCTGTCCTATGTCAGCGGCACTCAAATCACCCTCACCGCACCCGACACTGCGCCCGATGACAGCAGTTTCCTCTACTGGGAGCGCAACGGGACGCCCTACACCTCCAGCCTCTCCATCACGCTTTATCTGACCCAAAGCCAGACCCTGCGCGCCGTCTACCGCGCCCGCGAGGAACAGTTCCTATGGAATCTGATCGCCCCTTGGCGTCAGGGACAATATTGGACTCCTTCTACTTATGATGGGCATGGTGGTGGTAATATGCTGAATGCCGTGGACCTCAATCGCGCGGCTTCGTCACGCAGCACATGCCCTTACACAAATGGCTGGATCCAGGATTGTGATGAGGTACTGGTTGCCTCGCACGCGGGACGCGCCTACACGCGCGCCCAGAGCGGCTGCACAGGCTACGGCAACTATGTTGTGCTGGTCAGCGATGTGCTTGTCAGCGGCACAAGTAATACTTACCTTGCCACCATTTACGCTCATCTGAACTACTTTCTGGTGGATAACGGCACACAAGTAGTGGCAGGTCAACCCATCGCACGACTGGGTAGCACAGGTAGTTCCACAGGGCCGCACCTTCACTATGAGATTCGCGAGGTCACCGTTTCGGGTAGCACGCTGACGCTGGGCGCGCGTCGGCAGGTGCTGAACAATCCTGCGATTCGGCTCAGCGGTCAGGAACTACGCGTTGACCTGAGTTGCACGGTAAGCGGGCTGGGCTATGTCGGATCGCCCATTCTGGGCACGGCAAGCGTCGGTTCCGTACCGGGTAATCGAACACCGCCCTGCACGCCTTATTCATGTGGTGGCTTCCTCTGGTCGCCCGAAACGGCGCCAGAGCGATGCATTGAGGAGGACGAGCTGCCCGTGTTGCTTTATCTTTCCGATGTGAATGGCGACGGCTGTGTGGACGAGACGGACCTGCGGAGGGTGCTGATGGCGATAGGATCAGATATGTCTGATACCTCTTCGGATGTGAACTGGGACGGCATCGTGGACGAGGCGGACCTCATCGCGGTGTTGCTTGATTGGGGGCACTGTGCCGTGCCCTAATGGGGGTATACTCCCGCCGATGCGGAGCCTGCGACTTGGAATGACCCTGCGGCGTGCAGGAGATATAGAAACCAAAAGGGGTTGGGCATGGCTGGGCTGGAGCCTGGTCTATCTACTTTTGCAGACAGTCACCCCGTTCGTGCGCGTGCCTATCGGCTGGGTCTGGATCGGCACTTTGGTCAGCACGCTCGCGTTGATGGCGTCGATGCTGGGGCTGGTCTTTACGCTGGCGCGGGCGTGCGAGGCGCGTCGCTGGTTGGCAGCTGCCCTGCTAAGTGGTGGCGCAACGGCGTTCATCGTGTGGCTGCTGCTGCCCACTTGGCTGGGCGTTTCTTCATCGCACCGTTTTCCACCTTCCATCGCCGTGCCGTATCGTGCCATTCACGGCTACTTGTTGATTCTCACCGCGATTGGGCTGGGCTGTCTCATGTCGCGCCTGATTCGGGAAAAGAACCTGTTGGTGCCTGTTGTGCCGTTTGCTGCACTGGTGGATGCCATCACGGTGATGACGCCTGTGGGCTTTGTGAAGCGCGTGATGGAGAGCGCGCCAGCGGTGGTGGAACGCGCCACCGTCGCGGTCATGACCGCTCCAACCAGTGCGCCTACCGTGGAGCGCGTCGTGCCCATCGTGCTAATGGGGGTAGGCGACTTCGTGTTTCTCGCGCTCTATGCTGCCTGCCTCTACCGGTTTGCGTTGCGCGCTTTCGCCACCGCTATCGGGCTGTTCTTCGTGCTGTGGGCGTATCTGGTCATTGTGATGCTGGGTGTGGCGAACGCTTTACCTGCGCTGGTGCCGATGGCGGTCGTGGTGCTTGCGGTGAACTGGCGCGAATTTCGCCTGACACGCCAGGAGCTATGGGCGAGCCTACTGGTGGTAGGGGCGACCGCGACACTGCTCCTGTGGTTACTCCTCGGGCGAAGATAACCTCTCAAAATCCTGACCAGCGCAGATATGCCTGAATCGCTTGGGCAAACGGGGCGCCGAAGAGTAGCATTAACTGCGCACCCACCGCTAAAAAGGGACCGAAGGGCAGCATGCCGGGCAACTCCACCAGCTCCTCCTCCACCTCTTCGGATAGCTGACCCAAACGGGCATAGACACGCTCCCGCCAGCGGATGGGCAACAGGTTTAGCAGCACATCCAGCCAAATCAGATATACCAGGCACATCAACAGCAGGCTTCCTATCGGTTCGGGGGCGGGAGGTTCATGCTTGTCGGGAGTAATCTCCGCGGGTTGCTGGCGCGATTGCCAGAGCAGCCATAGACCGCCAATCACCGCGCCACCTGCCACCGCCAGCGCGAACGCCGTGAGCAGTGCAGGCAGAAGCAGGAGCGCGCCCATCGCCCGCACCAGCTTGATGTCGCCGTGCCCCATCGCATCCCGGCGAAAGACCACACGCCCCAGAATCGCAATCGCGCAGAGAATGCCTGTACCGATTTCCGCGCTCCAGAAAGCATTCCGAAGGCTGACCACGCCCGGATGGGCCCACGACCAGTCGGTAGAATGAGGGACAAACCATGCATGCAGCAATCCGATGCCCAGCAGCGCGAGATTCAACTCATCGGGAATGATAGTGTGTTCCAAATCAATAAAAAAGATGGCGATAAGGATGGAGCAGGCGAGAGCGTAAAACAGAAAACGCAAGGGCAGTTCACCCAGCACTAAATATTGCCACCAGAGCCAACCCCACACGCTCGCGCTCCATAACTCCACCCAAAAGTAGCGTGGGGGGATTGGTGCGCGGCAATAGCGGCATCGCCCTCTTTGCCATAGATAGCTTAGCAGCGGGATGAGGTCGTGCACGCTTAGCCGATGCTGGCAGGCGGGGCAGTGTGACGGGGGAAAGAGGATGGAAAGACCTCGGGGCAGCCGATAGATCAGCACATTCAGGAAGCTGCCTATCGCTGCCCCGAATGCCACGCCGAACACGAGGCTCCACGAGGGGAACATGCGCCTACTCGCCGCCGCTCTGGCTGAGGTTCGAGATGACCTCGATCATCGGCAGGAACATCGAAATCACGATGAAGCCGACGATGAAGCCCAGAATCACGATCATGACTGGCTCAATCGCGGCGGTCAGGCTGGCGATGGCGGTCTCCACCTCGTTTTCGTAGAAGTCAGCGATTTTGTTGAGCATATGGTCGAGCGAGCCCGATTCCTCCCCGACGCTAACCATATGCACCACCATTGGCGGAAACATCTTGCTTTTCTGGAGCGGGTCGGCGATTTTTTCGCCTTCGCGGATGCGGGCACGCGATTCCAGCACGGCATCCGCCACGATAGCGTTGCCCACGACACCCGCCACCGTCTCCATCGCCTGCAGGATGGGCACGCCTGAGGCGAGGAGGGTTCCCATCGTGCGACTGAAGCGCGCCATCACGATCTTATGGTGCAGCTTGCCGAAGACGGGCACTCGCAGCTTTACGCGATCAGCGACGCGCCGCCCCACCCGCGTGCTGACAAAGAGCTTATAGGCGATGAGGATCGCCACCACCGAGATAATAATGATGTACCACTTCTGGGTAATGAACCCGCTGAGGTCCACAAGGAACTGAGTGGGGGCGGGCAGCTCCTTGATGCCCAGGTCACGGAACAGGCTGGCGAACTGGGGCACCAGCCACGACACCAGGAAGATGACGATGCCCGTTGCTGCCAGCAGGACGATAACGGGATAGGTCAGCGCGGAGCGAATCTTGCGTCGCAACTCCACATCCTTTTCCAGGAAGAGGGCGATGCGTTGGAGCGATTCCTCCAATACGCCGCCGACCTCCCCCGCGCGAATCAGACCGATAATGAGCTGGCTAAACGCTTTGGGATGGCGCGACATCGCTCGGGAGAGGCTCTCGCCCGATTCGACGCGCGTGGATAGGTCCATCAGGATGCGGCGCAGGCGTGCGTTGCTCGTCTGCTGCTGCAGCACATCGAGACAGCGCACAAGCGAGACGCCCGCATCCAGCATCGTGGAGAACTGGCGGGCAAAGATGGCGAGGTCGCTCAGCCTTACACGCCCGTAGCCGCCTGCGGGCACGCGGGGCGCCGCGCGATCCATCGAAATCTCGATGACCTGAAAGCCTTCCTCCTGTAGGCGTTTGCGCAGCACCTCCGCGTTCTCAGCTTCCGCCTTCCCTGAACGGGTGGCTCCCGACTGATCCCGAATAGTGTAGTTAAAGAACGGCATGCTTTTCGCCTCCTATCTGGGACAGCGAGCTATCGCCCTCGGCTGGGTGCTGCCGGTGCGCCCGGCACCCCTCCGGTGGGCGCAATCATCTTGCGTAACTCGTCTGGGTTAATCGCCCGCGCCATCGCCTCCTCATAAGTAATCCAGCCCTTGAGGTAGAGGTCGCGCAGCGACTGATCCATCGTCTGCATGCCCAGCTGACCGCTGGTCTGGATCATCGTGTGGATCTGGTGGGTCTTGTTCTCGCGGATGAGGTTGCGGATAGCGGGTGTGGCAATCATCACTTCCACGGCGGGCACGCGCCCAGGCTGACCAGCACGCGGCAACAGCTGCTGGCTGATAATCGCCTGCAGGTTATTCGCCAATTGAATGCGAATCTGCTCCTGCTGCCCGGGGGGAAATACATCGACGATACGGTCCACCGATTCGGCAGCGTTGTTGGTGTGGAGGGTAGCGAACACAAGGTGTCCTGTTTCGGCAGCGGTGATAGCGAGCTGGATAGTCTCCAGGTCGCGCATCTCGCCCACCAGAATCACATCGGGGTCCTCGCGCAGAGCCGAGCGAAGCGCCGCCGCGAACGATTTAGTGTCCTGCCCCAACTCGCGCTGATTAATGATGCTGAACTTGTGGGTATGCAGATACTCGATAGGGTCTTCGATGGTGATGATATGGCAGCTGCGCTCACTGTTGATTTGGTTCACCATCGCTGCCAGCGTCGTGGACTTGCCGGAGCCAGTGGGGCCCGTCACCAGGATTAGCCCGCGCGGACGGCGTGTGAGTTCCTCCAGCACAGGAGGTAGGTTCAGTTCGCGAACGGTGGGCACGCGCGCGGGGATCAAGCGGAACGCAGCTGCGACCGCGCCCTTGTCTTTGTAGACATTCACGCGGAAACGCGCCACCTTATGCAGGCTGTAGGAAAAGTCCAGCTCATAGGTTGTTTCGAACCGCTGTATTTGCTCATCGGTCAGAATATCGTAGATAAGCCGCTGGGTCTCGCTGGGGCTGGCTTTTTCGAAGTTAAGACGCATCAGCTGCCCGTCCACACGGATAACTGGCTCCACGAAGGGGCACAGATGCAGGTCGGATGCGCCCTTCTCCACCACGATATAGAGCAGCTCATCGATATGAATATCCTCCAGCGAGCGCGCTTGACCCATAGCGGGCGCTGGCTGTGCCGCGGGCACGGTACCCGTGCCTGCGGCAGGCGGATCATTCGTTGTCGAGTTCGGCATATACATGCTTTTTGAGACCTCCTTGCGTTGGGTTTTGTTTCAGGTTTAGTAGTAGCCGGCAGTGAACACCACGCGGCGTACTTCGTCAGGTGTGGTGACGCCTTCCAGCACCTTGATCAGTCCGTCCTCGCGCAACTCCTTCATGCCGTTCGCTTTGGCGGCTTCCTTGATGTCGGCAAGTGGGGCGCGACGCACAATCAGCTCCGCGATCTCGGCGTTCACCACCATCAATTCGAAGATACCGATACGCCCCTTGTAGCCGCGATAGCGGCACTCCTCACAGCCGGTGCCTTCCCAGATGGTGACGACTTGGTCGGGGTCTTCCACCTGGAATCCGAAGGCACGCAAATCGGCAGCCCGGATCTCGCGCGGTTGCTTGCACTTCTGACAGACGCGCCGCGCCAATCGTTGTGCCAGCACGCCCGTGACGGTCGCCGAGATCAGATAAGGTTCCACGCCCATATCGATCATTCGGATCACCGCGGAGGGCGCATCGTTCGTGTGCAGGGTGGACAGCACCAGGTGTCCTGTCAAGGCGGCTTCAATTGCGATTTCGGCGGTCTCCAGGTCGCGCATCTCGCCCACCATGATAATGTCAGGGTCCTGACGCAGGAAGGCGCGCAGCGCGTTCGCGAAGGTCAGACCCGCCTTGCGGTTCACCTGCACCTGACTGATGCCCGGCAGCTGATACTCAATGGGGTCCTCAATAGTGAGGATGTTCTTCTCCACCGAGTTCAGCTTGTGCAGGATCGAGTATTGCGTGGTGGTCTTGCCAGAGCCGGTGGGACCCGTGGAAAGCACCATGCCCTGCGGCTGGATGACCAGCTCTTCCAGTCGCGCCTGCGTTTCAGGGGTGAAGCCGAGTTTGTTCAGTCCAATCAGCACGCTGGTCTTGTCCAGAATGCGCATTACAATTTTCTCGCCCAGGGGTGTGGGGATCGAGGAGACACGCAGGTCGTAATCTTTGTTCTGGTAGCGGATGGGGATACGTCCGTCTTGCGGTAGTCGCTTCTCAGCGATGTTCATCTCCGCCATAATCTTGTAGCGGGAGATGAGGGGGGCTTGGATATACTTGGGCAGGGTGAGCACCTCGTGTAGCACGCCGTCGATTCGGTAGCGGATGCGCACATTGCGGATTTGGGGTTCCACATGGATATCGCTGGCGCGTTCGTCGATGGCGCGCTGAATGATGATGTTGGCGGCGCGCACGATAGGACCCTCTTCTGCCTCGCGCAGTACGGCTTTCTCGTCCTCTTCGAGGTCGCCCCGTGCGCTGTAGGCGGCGACTTCCGACATTACCGAGGCTTTCAGATCTGCTGGGCGAGCAGGTGTTCCGCCACCTTCCCCCGCCGCGGTGGCACTGCCGTCGCCCGCGATAGCCGACCCGCCATAAGCACGCCGAATCGCATCCTCAATCGCGCCGGGCGCCGCCAGCACAGGACGCACCACACAGCGCGAGTTGACCCGCACATCGTCAATCGCCATCACATTGTTTGGGTCCGCCATCGCCAAATAGAGGATGTTGCCCTCTTTTTTGACGGGCATCACATTATATCTCTTTGCGATATGTTCCTTCACCACATTCACGGCAGAGGGGTCGGGCGTGGTGCGATCGAGGTCAACGAAGGGCATACCCAGCTCATAGGCTTTCGCCTCGTAGGCATCCCGCTCGCTGACCACTGCCTGGTCCACCAAAATCTGCGCTAGGTCTTTGCCCGTCGCCTGCTGCACACGCATCGCATCTTCCAATTGCTCATGGGTGATAAGTCCCTTCTCTATGAGGTACTCACCCAGGCTCTTGCGTGTCATTGCCATCGTTCGTCACTCCCTATGCGTTTTGTCCACACCGCTATAGATTATACCCTTTTTCGACGGTGATAGTGCGGTATAATCTCTATTCGTGAGGCAGGCGACGATTCCTGCCGAAAATCTCTGGAGGTGTTCGGAACATGCGAATCGCTTGGACTATCGGGCTTGGTTTGTGCGCAGCGCTGCTGCTGGCTTTCGCGCAGAGCGGACAAGCATCGCGCGGCAGCGCTAAAGAAGGTTCCTCAAAGGATGATGGACGCGTTCCCATCACGCAAGCCGCGCAGGAGCTGGAAAAGAAGTTCTCGGTGAAAGTGTTGGTGGATCCTGGGCTAACCGCGCGTGTGCGTCCGTCGCAAGCAGACACCTTAGAGCGCGCCCTGGACGAGTTGGTGGGGCAGGTCACTGGCACGGTTTGGCGCAAGGTCTATACGAACAAGGTGCTGGGTGAGGAGCCATCACCCGAGAAGATCATCAGCGCGGTGCGCGCCCTGCTAAACATCGAGCTGGGCGGGGTGCTGGTGGTGGATCCACGGGCAAATACACTCCACTCCTTTGTGGCGAACTATCCGCTGACGCCCAACTTCGAGCAGGGACTGGAGCGGATGCAGCCTCCATTCAGCGCGCAACCCGTTTATGTGATTTTAGAGCCGCGCCCGCGCGTGCTTGCCGACTTGAAAGGCACGCGATTGGAGCAGTTCGCGAAGATGCAACAGCAGTTGCTGGAGCTGTTGGCGCGGATGTCCCCCGAGGAGCGGGCGCAGGCGTTGCGCGCGGGCTTCCAGATGTGGCTGAACGCCGATCCGGAACTGCGCTACCAGATGATGTTCGAAGGGCTGCGCATGTCGTTCGAATATTGGCAGTCGCTCACTCCTGACCAGCAGCAGCAAATGATGGAGATGGGGCGCAAGTGGTTCGAACAATACTTCGGTGGCGGGGATGGCATGCCGTAAGATGGCATGGGTCTATCTGTTGATTGCGGGCGCGATGGAGATTGTCTGGGCAGTGGCGTTGAAACTGTCGAACGGCTTTACGCGCCCGCTCCCCGTTACTATAGTGATTGTGGCGGGATTGTTGAGCCTGTTCTTTCTGGCGTTGGCGGCACGCCACATTCCGATAGGCACCGCCTATGCGGTCTGGACCGGCATCGGCGCGGCGGGCGTCGCCCTCGTGGGTATGCTCTGGTTCCATGAATCGCGCGATTTCTGGCGATTGCTCTGTATCGGGCTGATCGTGGCGGGTGTGATCGGGCTGCGATTGGCGTCCCCTGAAAGCAATGGGAGATGAGTTCGACCGGTCGGCTGGCGGGCAAGGCTCTGCTGCGCCGAACACTCAACGGCAGGGCGAGCTTCCTGCCGAGCCGAACACCGCCCTGTCGGCATCCCCGCCAACCGAGCCAGGTACCCATCGCGGAGCAGGCTACAGCTGGGCACGCGCTTCACTGCTAATGATGAGTGCAATCACTGCCAGTCGCCTGCTGGGCATGTTGCGCGATACGGTCATCGCCTATCGCTTCGGGCAGAACGAGTGGACTGACGCCTACCGCGCTGCGTTTCAGTTGCCCGATTTGCTTTTTTTTATGGTGGCAGGGGGTGCGCTCTCCTCCGCGCTGATGCCCATCTTCTCCGGCTACTGGGAGAATGACCAGAAGGAGGAGGCGTGGCGCGTCTTTTCCGCCGTGTTTACCTTGATGGTGAGCCTGACAGCCACGCTGGTGCTGCTGCTGGAGGTGATTGCACCGTGGGCGGTCGCGATGCTTTTTCCGGGCTTTGACCGCTTCCGCTGGGAGCAGACGACGGCACTGACGCGCATCGTGTTGCCCTCGCAAATCTTTTTTCTGATGGGCGGGCTGATGATGGCGACGCTGTACGCCCGCCGCCACTTTCTCGTGCCTGCGTTGGGCCCAAATATCTACAATCTGGGCATTATCTTCGGTGGGCTGGTGCTGGCGATACCGTTTGGAATCGCGGGGCTGGCGTACGGCGCGTTGCTGGGTGCGTTCTTGGGCAGCGTGCTGATGCCCGCATGGGCGATGGTGCGCCTGGGCAGCGTGTACAGACCGCTGCTCGATTGGCGTCATCCGGGCGTGCGTCAAGTGTTTCGGCTGATGTTGCCCGTGATGTTTGGCTTGTCGCTGCCCGGAATCTATATGTTAATCTTGCGTGTGTTCGCCTCCTGGTTGCCGCCGGGGGCGATTTCCGCCCTGGATAACGCCAATCGTCAGATGCAGGCTCCGTTGGGGATTGTGGGGCAGGGTATCGCGCTGGCGATTTTCCCTGCGCTGACCGCGCTCGCCGCGACGGGTAAATGGCACGAACTGCGCGTGGTGCTGAAGCGCGGGCTGCGCCTGGTCTGGTTCCTGACCGCGCCTGCCACGATCCTGCTGCTATTGCTTGCAGAAGATATCGGGCGCGTGCTGTTGCAATACGGCAAGTTCCGTCCAGAGGACACGCAAATGGTGGCGGCGGCACTGCGCGGGTTCGCCATCGGCTTATTCGCATGGTCGGGTCAGGCGTTGATTTCACGCGCGTTCTTCGCACTGCGCGATTCGCTGACCCCCGTGTTGATTGGCACAGCGATTACGGGGATTTTCATCCCGCTCTGCTTTGTATTGATGCGCTGGCTGGATTATGTGGGGCTGGCGTTAGCCACTTCGGTCGCCGCGATGCTACAGATGGTCTGGATGCTTCTGGTGCTGCGCCAGCGTATTCCACCTGCCAGGTCGCCCGACAGCGAGCCGTTTGTACGCCCTGTATTGCTTACTGGAGGGGCCTCGCTGGGAATGGGCGCGTGGGCATTTCTGCTGCATCCGCTTCTGAACGCGCTCAGTGCGGAGTGGCAACCGAACCTCGCCTCGTTGTTCAGGATCGTGATGGTGGGCGGTACAAGCGGACTGCTCTATCTCGGGCTGACCCGCTGGCTGCGCCTACCCGAAGCCACCTCTATGTGGGAGCTTTGGCGACGCCGAGGCAGATAGCATAGGGAGCAGGGTGGAGGGGTGGAGCTTCCTACCGAACCGAGAAAATTTTCAGGGGGCGCAGCGAATGCGCCCCCTACTGTATGGTCTAACTCTGCTCAACCACCTCTTATCGACAACGACGGAATGCCTGAATGTCGCCTGTGCGCGGTATCACATAGCCCTCAAAGGTAATCGGTTCGGGCAGCTGGGGCGAAGTAAAGGTCACACGCAGCCGATCAGTGGGACATTCCAAACAGGGTGAGGGACGGCCATCCAACGCCTGCACATCGATACGCCCCCTGAAACTGCGCACAACACCACCGCGTGAGACGGTCGCCACCCCCGGACCGCTGAAGGTGGCAAGCCAGCCATCAGGTGTCTGCTCCAAGGAGAACTCTTCGATACGCTCGGTATAAAGCGAAACGGTCGCCCCACTCTCATCCCAAGCACGGAGCCGAAAGTAGCCGCGGATCGAGTCACAGACTCCTTCGGGACAAGAAAGCTCGTAGTGATAGACCTCCATCGCAAACTCGATGCGACGAGGAAGCCCGGGATCTCGACTGCCTAACAGTCCGCGTCCGATCACCCCTTCCACACAGATGGGGAGGGGAAGTAACGGAAGAACTTGTGCTGAAGCAAAAGTTGTGAGCAGCATCGCCAAGCTCATCAGCACTCCGAATCGCCTCATCCTCTCCTACCTCCTCATAGCATCTTACTTATACCCGACCGATGACAAAAAGTCAAGGGGGATGGAGGGTGTTCGAACATTCATGCGGCTCGCTGGAAGGTGAGGCTCCCGCCGAGCCGTTAAAGAATATTGGCAAAGGTTTTTTTGGAGCAGACAAAATTTTTTCCTCTGACCCAAATGCAAAGCCCACTCCCACTGGCGAGTTCGCGCTGACCGTTCGATTCACCCCACGCGAACCCGGCGTTTGTGCCGTACATATTCAATCAGTGCAGGCATCAAAGAGAGAGCGATAATGGTGATGATGGCGATGGAGAAGTTCTCCTTAATCAGGGGGATGCTGCCGAAGTAATAGCCCGCCAGGGTGCAAACAGTGACCCACAGGAACGCGCCCAGCACGCTGAACATCAGGAAGCGTGGGTAGGTCATCGCGCCCAGACCCGCCACAAAGGGCGCCATCGTGCGCACAATCGGCACAAAACGAGCCATCACCAGCGTTTTGCCTCCATACCGCTCAAAGAAAGCGTGAGTCTTATCTATATGCTCCTTGCGGATGAGGCGAACGCGCTTGCTGTGGACGATACGATAGCCAGTCAAACGCCCAATCCAGTAGTTCACATTATCCCCCATGAGGGGCGCGACGAGCAGCGTAAGATAGAGCGTGCGAATATCCAGCATGCCCTTGCCTGCCAGGGTGCCCGCGGCAAACAGCAGCGAATCGCCTGGCAAAAACGGGGTCACCACCAGCCCTGTTTCCATGAACACAATGAGAAACAGAAGACCGTAGGTCGCCGTGTGATACTGCGTCACCACTTGCTCCAAGTGGCGGTCGATGTGCAGAAAAAACTCGAATACCTGTGTCAGCGTGTCCATCGGGAGGATTGTACCTATTATTCGCCCTCAGTGCCGAAATTGAACAGTACAATCAGCAGGTCGGCGTCATCGATAGAGCCGTCGCCGTTCAAGTCTTCAGGGCGATTCCCTCCGCCCTGCCCAAAAGCAAACAGCACCATCAGCAAATCGGCATCGTCCACACGGTTGTCGCGATTGGCATCGCCGTTAGTCAGTATCCAGTCGGCTGTTGCTCCTGGGGCAAGGGCAATTGTCCTTCGCTTGGAGAGCCAGCCAGGCACATAGACGCGCACTTGCACCGTCCCACTCAGCATGGTCGCCACCGCGTATTGCCCCCCTGGCTGCAATGGGGTCGTTGCCACATCCGTCTGGGAATCGCTCTGGAAAGCGATCTGCGCCATTTTGCCCGTTGGATCGGGGAGGTAATCCCTGAGGGTGATGCGTCCGCTGAGATGGGGAGGCGGCTGAACGCGCACGATGCCAATCCCTGCTGTGTTGTCGCTACTTTGATTGACCGTGCTGATGGCATAGACGCCGCCACCAGGCGCATTGAGCAACCATTCGGGCTGCTCATCCGATTGGCTCAATCCACCGAGCGGGGTTGTACCGAGCAGCACGCCATCAGGACGCCACCACTGCAAAAATGGCTTCCATCGCTCGCTATCCGCAGTGAGCTGACCGATTAGCAGGGCGAAGGCATTGATGGGTAAGGCAACGCCGCTGACGGCACGATAGATCCCGTTCAGCGTCTGCCCACCCGTCCGTGTTCCGTTCGCTTCGCCCAGCTCAATCGCGGTCAGGCGTCCCCCTACTGATTCGACATTGCCACTTATGAGCCAGCTGGTGCTTAGTGTCGCCAACACATCGGGGATTGCGTCGCCCTCCGTGCTGTCCAGCGTGCGCTCCCAGAGAAGCGTGCCCTCCGGGGCAAGACGAGCGAACTGCAAACGCGCTTGCTGGGGTCCCGCTTCCCACCGACTACCCAACAGGTAGAGCGAACCATCGCTGGCTTGGGCGTAGCGCTCCACACGAAACGGCAGCAACAACTCCTGCTGGACCACGCCTGTGTCGCTCAGCCACTGAAGCAGGGTGTTCTCCCATGGTTGCAGGATGCCATCGGGATCGGGCACGCGCGCAATGAGCAGCGTGGTGGTCGCATTAAGCCGTAGCATGCCAACAGGAGAGCGGTTCTGGGTCAGTGTTTGTGGGAACGGGAAAAGATGCTGAGCGAGCAGATTGCCGTTGGCGTCATAGATTAGACGGGCATAACCGATACCACCATTACCGTAAGCATGGAGTACCTCGACCCCGCTCGCCCGCGCCCAAAGCTGACGAATCACATCATAGGTGCTGAGGTTGACCTCCGCAGACCAGAGCATGGTGCCGTCCGCTGACCAGCGTTGGACATAAGCCAGCGAATCGGTGTTGGCACGAGTGAGGGCAACATAGAAAGAATTGTCAGGAGCAACCGCTATCGCCTCAGCATAGTGCGACTGCCCCGATTGACTAATGGTGCGTGCCCACAGCAGGTCGCCTTGAGGCGAATATTTCAGGAGCACAACAGCAAAATGCCCGGCGTCCATGATGTAGCGCGCCGCAATCAACAAGTTGCCCTCGCTATCCGTCGCGGCAACCTGTGGGAAGCACCCTCGCGAACCCGTTTGCAAATACAATCGGCTCCAGAGAACACTCTGCGCCTGAATGCCCTGCAGGAGCATGGTCAGCATCAGCAAAAGCCCCGTTCTTCGCATCCCACTCTATTATAACCCAACTGGCTACCCATTTGAAACCCAGAGAGCACAGAGACCGCCATAGAGATAGAGAATTCAGAACGCTCCTTTGAAAGAGATACACATTGGGGGCGCACACACGGATGCGCCTTTACACCCCGTCCTCAACAGACATGCGTGCAAAATTTTCTTTTCCGGGGTACCCCAAAATTTTTTCTCTGGGGTACCCGCCTGGGTCAGAGAAAAAATTTTGCCTGCTGGGTCGGAAAAGAAAATTTTGTCTGCCCTTTGAAAAGGGGATTCCCAAACACCCTTTCCCCTTGACAAGCTGCAAAATGGGGTATAATAGGTTACAGTCCTTGCAAAGGAGGTTCAATGCGATGAGAGGTAGAATGACTTTCGGATTGGTGGCGTTGATGGTAGCGCTGATGGCAAGCCGTTTGCTTGCCAACGACCCGTTCGTGTACTTTGCAGGTAATCCTGCAAACTCCTGGTATGTCGTGGGCGGTACTTGTGATTCGCCCACATTAACCGCGAACTATCTCTATTTCATCTCTGGTGATGTTAGTAGTGCTGGACTCCCTGCCCGCTGGACAGCAATCCCCTTCGAGTTGTGCCAAACCACGACCTTCGACTCGATTGCTTATGCACCCGCCTTTGGTACCGGGGCTCCGATCCTTAGGGTCCTTATCACAGGCGCGACGACGACCACCCCTAATTGCCCCGGAGGAGCACGCCCCATCCCTAACTTGAACAATGTTCTCTACGACTCGGGGACTAATTTGGGATTTTACCCGGGAGATCCTCCCGTCTCTGGTCAAAAAGACGAGGCGATGCTGACCTATTACGGAGATACCACCACCTTTCTCTATCTGCGCACCACCTCGTTGGGGCAAACTATTACCCTGCCGCCTGGTCTCTACTTCGCGATTATTGTGGGCGACGAGGATTTCCAGAACTGCGGTCCCCTCGACAGCTACATCGCACTGGCAATGGGTGCGCCCGGCGGGCCGAAACTATACTACACGCCGCGTGGAGCCGGCTCGAACTGCTCGGCACCGGCTTCGTGGCAACTATTCCGGTACAATACCTCTGTTGCACCATTTACCTGCGAGCGCATGCTTAACACCGATCTTCCTTGGCGCAGTGGCGACCCGTTTGCAAGTTGCGCCCCCTGGAACAGTGTCCCTGACTGGAACCGTTATCACTCGCCACAGCTCTATCATGGCGTACTGGGGTTCCGGTATTCAGGAACTGGCGGCGGTAATGTCACGGGTACCGTGACTGCTGGGTCAGCGCAGTCGCCTCTTACGAATGTGGAAGTCATCTTCTACAAGCCAGGTACGAAGCAGCGCATCGCCCGCTTCAGCATGCCTACCGCCACAGCACCAGGGCCGTTCACCATCGACCTCACGCAAAGTGTTGTTGGACCGACCAGCGTCGCTGCAGGCACTTACGACATCGTGGTGCGCCCAGTCTATTCACCCACCACCATCTCCATCAACTGTCCGACTAGCCTGTGCGTAACTGGGGTTACCTTTAATCCCAACACGCACTGGGTTGGAAAGCGTTTCAGCAGTGTGACGATCCCCGCCGGCGGTACGGTTGACCTGGGCAGCTTTACCCTGCCGAATGGCGATACGAACGGCGACGGCTGCATCGATGATGCCGACTTGCTGAATGTTCTGTTCGGTTTTGGAAGCGATGATGCCGCCGCCGATGTGAACGACGACGGGACCGTGGATGACGCTGATCTGCTTGACACCCTGTTTAACTTCGGTATCTGTGAAGACGGCGACGAGACATGCGGCGGGTAATCCGTCGCTTTAATCACGGGGGCAAAAACCGTTAAAGTTTTTGCCCCCATTTTTTGCAGGAATCGTCGCCAGAAGGAGGTATCCTTAAACCATGCGGAGGTGCTAATGATGAGAAGGCACGGATTCACCTTAATCGAGTTGCTGGTTGTCATAGCGATCATCGCGATTTTAGCGGCGATCCTGTTCCCTGTGTTCGCGCAGGCGCGAGAGATGGCGCGCCAGATTACCTGTGCCAGTCGGTTCCACCAAGTGGCTCGCGCTGTAATCATGTATACGGGTGACTATGAGACCACCCAGCCATTGACCCAATGGTTCGCCTCGTTCGCTGGCGGAGATAACTGCAACGACCGCATTCTCGCCCAACTGCTCATGCCCTATGCTAAGAACTGGATTGTCTTCCGTTGCCCTTCCGATCCCCACGCGACTGATGCCGGCTTGGATGCCTGTGCTGCCGATAACGAAGCGCCACCTACCCAGCAGTGTATTCGTGAATACCGTTGGGCGCTGAAGACCGATCTGGGCTACAACTATGTATATCTCTCCCCCATTTTCCGCTGGAGCAGTGGACAGCCGCCCCATGGCAACAAGCCTGCCACGGATGCCCAGATTGGCAAGCCAGCGGCGACGGTGCTCTTCGTCGATAGCCTTTGGTGGCGCGACCCTGTCAGTCGACAACCGCTTTGTGGCGGCAACTGGATTGTCATGCCACCATGTCGCTATTACCGCAACGCCGCCGGACAGGTCGTAGACAGTTTTACCATCGTGCGGCAGGAGTGCGACAGTGGTCGAGCAGACTGGTGGTATGACTATGCAGGTGGCAGCTGTGGGATGGGCGCTCGCCCTGCCTGCTGGCGGCTGCAAACCGCCACGGGGTGGTATACTTGGATGGAGTTCGGCGGTTGCTGGCCATGGCATCGCCGCGAGCGGATGATGGTTACTTTCGTCGATGGACACACCAAGCCATTCACCCCTTCCCAGCTCACGGTCGGTTGTGACGCGCGACCACAGTGTGGCGGCTTTATCCTGAACCCCGACCAGTATCTCTGGGATCTCGATGATTACGGAAATTAACCGAGGAGGCTTATCATGGAAATTCCTAAACCGATAGCAATTGCTGTGATTGCCATCGTGGTCGTGCTGGCTATCGGGATAGGCTGGTACTATTTATCAGCAGGTAATGGGGGAGGTAGCGGGAATGTTCCTGCCCATGCCTACCCCCAACCTCAACAAAACCAGCCGGGGGTGGAGGCTTATGGAGTACAACCGCCAAGCAATCAGCCTGCCCCCTCCGTCTCGATTCCGCTGCCAGGGCGCAAATAAAGCGCAAGTGATTCCTCGTCAAGTGGCTCAGGTCTATCGAGGTCGGTATCGATAGACCTGTCTCGTTCGCGCTTGCCGATCGTTATGTTGCCGGTAGTGGTGAGGCAGTCAGAGGCTGTCTTAGCGAGAGGAAGAATCCAGCAAAGGGCGAAATGAATCGCTGATGGCAGAGGCAATCGTTTACCTCGCTGATAGCCGTTCGATGCACGAGACGCCCGATGGAAGCGTCGCGCTCATTATTACTTCACCGCCTTACTGGCACATCAAAGACTACGGTGCACCGCACCAGATTGGCTACGGGCAATCGTTGCATGAGTATCTGTATGATTTGGCACGTGTATGGCGCGAGTGCTGGCGCGTGCTGATGCCGGGCAGACGCCTGTGCATCAATATCGGTGACCAGTTTGCTCGTGCCGTGATTTATGGGCAATACAAAGTGATCCCCCTGCACGCCGAGATTATCGCCCAGTGCGAGTGTATCGGCTTTGACTATATGGGTGCGATTATCTGGCAGAAGAAAACCACGATGCGTCCTTCGGGTGGGGCTGTTGTGATGGGGTCATTCCCGTATCCCCCCAACGGTGTGTTGGAGCTGGATTACGAATACATTCTGCTATTCCGCAAGCCGGGCACGCCCGCGCCCATTCCAGAAGCGGCGCGCAAGGCGTCCGCCCTTACTCGCGAGGAGTGGAAGACCTACTTCAGCGGGCATTGGCAGTTCGCGGGCGAGCGTCAAACGCTCCACGAAGCGATGTTCCCAGAAGAGCTGCCCCGAAGGCTCATTCGCATGTTCTCCTGCGTGGGAGAAACCGTATTAGACCCTTTCTTAGGCAGTGGCACGACCATTAAGGTCGCCTTGGAATTAGAACGCAACGCGATAGGCTATGAGGTACAGCCCAATTTTGAGCCTATCATCCGTCAGAAGGTGGGTATGAATCTTCTATCGCAAGTGGCATTGCAGATAATGACGCGCCAGACATCCTACACGCCCGTTGAACCTCCTGAAGGCTACACGCCCAGTATCAAGGATGCACGCCCTCTCGTTGAGCCGAAGCGGCTGCAGTTCGAGCCGGATGCGACATACCGCATCGTGCAGTTGTGGCAGGGAGCAGATCAGGCTACACCTATCCTACTGACCCACAACGGTTTGCGTATTAGCCTGCTCGGGCTGGAGATTCCTCCTGAACGGCGCGAGTCGGCAGCAGCCTACCTCCAACGCTATGTGGTAGGAAAGCGCGTGATTCTGCGTTTCGATGCCCCGCCCGCAGCCGAAGGCGCGCCCTTGCCTGCCTATGTCTATCTGACAAACCGCCTCTTCGTTAATCGCAAAATGATCGAGATGGGGCTGGCAAAAGCCTCAAGAAGCCAACGACACAGGTACAAACAGCGTTTTATAGACGCCGAAAAGGAGTGTGCTAATGGCAAATAAAGAATGGATATTGAATATAGCCTTTAACCGTTGGCAATTGAATCGCCCACGCTATGTCGGGAGATTATTAGAGGCTATTCGCCAGTGCGCTCCAAAAACACTGCAGGAGTGGGAGGAATACTACTTCTCTCAGGTGAGGCCTGACGGCGAGTTGTTTGGAAATACGATGGAAGAGCACCTTAAAGAGATAGGTAAGCGTTTATATGCCAAAATTTCTGAGCAACTTCGCGCAGAGATTGAATCTATTACCGAAGAAGACTGTATTCGATATGTGCGAGATGTAGTGCTTCGCAGAACCTACGAAGGTTATCAAACAGAGAAGGAGACGGTTTACAAACAGTTGGAGCATACGCTGGGAGTCAAGCTAGAACCTGCCCCAGACGAATGGGATCGCGCTTATAATGTAGATTTTTACATATCTATTGGTAATTCATGTGTTGGTATCCAGATTAAGCCCACTACCTACGAGCAGACTCCCGAACCGCACAAATGGCGCCAGTGGATGCAGGAAAGCCATGATCGTTTTGAGAAAGAGCAGGGAGGCAAAGTATTCATAGTGTTTTCGGTGAAACATGGAGAAACGAAAGTAATCGCTAATCCAGAAGTTATCGAGGAAATCAAGGACGAAATAGAACGAATTCGTCAGCAATCCGACAAGGAGGGCAACATGTGAAAGAGTCTGTGATTATAGTTTCGCACTATCCGCCTGAACGAATCCGTGCCATCGCGATGCCTGTGGGCGGAATCGGAACTGGTTGTTTCGCGCTGGGGGGTGACGGCGCGCTGCTGGACTGGCAACTGATGAGCCGGCCGCATCGCGGCTGGCGTCCGCCCTACGCGCACCTGCTGCTTTGGGTGCGCACGCCCAACGACAAAACCTATCTGCGCGTGCTGGAAGGGATGTTGCGCTTGCAACTGGATGCGGACCATGGCGCGCCCCAGCCGCTGGCAGGTATTCCGCGCATGCGTGCTGCCGGGTTTGAAGCGGCGTATCCTTTTGGAAGTGCCCTTCTGCGCGACCCAGTGCTGCCGATTGAGGTGTCGCTCACCGCGTTCAACCCGCTGATTCCCGAAGCAACGGACGATTCGAGCTTGCCGATGGGTTTACTTACCATCGTCGTGTCCAATCGGGGCGCGCACCCGCTGGAGGCATCCCTCACTTTCCTGCTGACCAACTTTCTGGGTGAGGATGGTGTGCGTCGCGATCTGCGCGGCAACATCAGCGAGTTTGCGGAGGCGCACGGCTGGCGCGGGCTGCTGTTTCGCAAGGAGCCGAAGCAGCGCTCACCACGCTGGGGTACGCTGACGCTCTTGGCAGAAGGGGGTGCGGTTCTCGCCGCCCGTCGCTGGGTGTTTCGCGACCGTCCATGGAATGGCGAGGTGCTGGGGCTAATCGATACCCTGCTTGCCGAAGGGGCTATCCCCGATGAGAACCCGAACACACCGTGCCCATCCAGCAACGAGAACGGCTGGGATAGCTCCCTCTCGGTGCGCTTCCATCTGCCTGCACGAAGTCAGCATACTGTGCGCTTCCTGCTCTGCTGGCACTTTCCCTATCGTGATTTGCGCGAATTGGGCTGGTGGCAGGGGAAGGAGGGCGAGGATTCGATCGTGCGCAATCATTATGCCCTGCGTTTCCGGGACGCCCTGGAGGTGGCGCAGCATGTCATCCCGCGCTTGGGGGAGCTGGAGAAGCGCACGCGGGAGTTTGTGCGCTCAGTGGTCCACCGTGCGCTCCCACAACCGTTTCGGGAAGCCGCGCTGAACTGCCTTGCCGTGCTGCGTAGCCCGACCGTCTTTCGGCTGGAGGATGGCACTTTTTGTGGTTTTGAGGGCTGCAGTGCGACCACAGGTTGCTGCCACGGCTCATGCACTCATGTCTGGAACTACGAGGAAGCCACCCTTGCGCTGTTCCCTGACCTGCACCGCTCGATGTTGGAAAGCCACCTGAAGTACGGTATCACGCCCGATGGCGCACAACGGTTTCGGCTCGATCTGCCGCTGGGCACAAGCAGCTGGGGGCGTGCCGCTGCTGATGGGCAGATGGGGCTGATTGTACGCGCCTATCAACAATATCGGCGCGATAATAACTTAGAATGGCTGCGACAAGTCTATCCCAAACTGAAGCAACTGCTCTCCTTTGCATGGCTTCCTGGCAGCTGGGACGCCGATCGGGATGGAGTGATGGAGGGTGCGCAGCATAATACCTATGATATCGAGTTTTTCGGACCGAACCCGATGTGTGGAGTGTGGTATCTCGCGGCATTACTTGCGATGGAGGAGATGGCGAAGCGGGTAGGTGAAACGGACTTCGCGCAGGAGTGTCGTCAGCTCTTTGAACGCGGCAGTCGCTGGATCGACGAGAATCTGTTCGATGGCGAGTATTATGTGCAGCGTGTTCAGCCGTTGCAGGGGCAACCTCACCCGATGACCACAGCGATTGACCCCGGCGACCCCGCTTACCAGCGATATCAGGTAGGCACGGGCTGCTTGATTGATCAGCTCACAGGGCAATACAAGGCGAACCGCGCGGGGCTGGGCGACCTGCTGAAACGCGAGCATATCGTGAAGGCGCTGCGCTCCCTCATGCGCCATAACTTTCGGCGCGGGTTCCACCAGCATTACAACAATATGCGCACCTACGCGCTGGGCGACGAGGCAGGCGTGCTGATCTGCTCCTATCCGCGAGGGGAGCGACCCGAAACACCGTTTCCCTACTGGGCGGAATGCTGGACAGGGCTGGAATACATGTTCGCCCGCCTACTGCTGGACTACGGGCTGGAACAAGAGGCGTTGCGCGTGGTGCAGGCAGTACGCCATCGCCATGACGGGGCGAAGCGCAACCCTTTTAATGAGCCGGAGTGTGGCAGCTACTATGCCCGCTGTATGTCCGCATGGTCGCTGGTTCACCAGACTTCGACCTGAAGTTGGGGAATGCGTTCGTAGTGAGCATCGCGCGTCGCCAGCAACAGATGGTGCTGACGCGCAACGGCAGCAATCCAGAGATCGTTCACCGGAATAGGTGTCCCCTGCTGACGCAGATGGCTCTCAATCTCGGCATAGAGAGCGGCGGTCTGCTCGTCGCAAGGCAGAACGGGAGGAAAGCGGCTGGCAAACTGTCTGACAGCGGCTATGGCTTCAGGAGGGTTGGACGCACGAAGCGCACCCGTGAGAAGCTCCGCCAACACAGGCACGCAGAGGTAAGCGCTTTCAACATCCTGCAGTCGTTCCCAAAGTGTCTGCTGCCCACGCAGAGCAGGCACAATCACGCTTGTATCCAACAGCACTCTCATCGAGGCGCGACCTCAACCGTTTCGCGCAGTGCTTGTTCAATCTCCTCAGCCACTTCTTTGGGAAAGCTCTTGATCAGTTCCACCAGCTCTGCGCCGGAGAGGGGTTTACCGTGGGCCGGGAGGGCACGAATCAGGGTCAAGATTGCCTGTTGGAGGGCAGGCTCCAGCTGCATAAACCGCTCCGCCACTTCTCGTGCTTCCGCGCTCAGCTCCATCCTCATCGCCTCCTGCCAAAAGGATACCCCACTCCCGACGGGCGACTGAAATTTTTTCTCTGGGGTACTCCAAAATTTTCTTCTCCGACCCAGACGGGTACCCCGGAGAAGAAAATTTTGAGCGCAGCTGGGTCAGAGAAAAAATTTCAGGAAAAATTTTTTCTCTGGGGTACTCCAAAATTTTCTTCTCCGACCCAGACGGGTACCCCGGAGAAGAAAATTTTGAGCGCAGCTGGGTCAGAGAAAAAATTTCAAGATCTCGCCCCAAATCCGTGCCTACTCCACCGTCACGCTCTTGGCTAAGTTTCTCGGTTGATCAATCTCGCAGCCGCGCAGGCGGGCGACATGGTAAGCGAAAAGCTGCAGCACAGGGATAGTGACTAACGGGGAGAGTTCCTCCAGTTGCGGGCGCGGCACAAAGAGGGTGTAGTCCGCCTCATGGGGCAGCACCATCTCGCCCTCGCAAGTAATCAGCAGCACCGTCCCTTGACGCGCTTTAATCTCTTTCATGTTGCCCAGAATCTTTTCACGAGTGCGTTCCTGCGTCGCGATGAACACAGCGACCACGCCCGGCTCCACCAGCGCAAGCGGTCCGTGCTTCATCTCGCCCGCGGGGCACTCCTGCGTGGGCACATAGGCAATCTCCTTGATTTTGAGCGCGCCTTCCATCGCGACGAACGCATCGATGCCGCGTCCCAGGTAGAACGCCAGCGGCATTTGGCAGAGCTGTTCGGCAATCTGGCGGATTTGAGGCTCGGTTTCGAGGCTACGCGCAATCAGCGAGGGCATCTGCATCAGCCCCTTAACCCCCTCCGTGTAGGTCTGCATCGGCAGCGTCCCGTTGATGGCGGAAAGATACAACCCCAGCAGATAGAGCAGGGCAACTTGGGTGCTATAGGCTTTGGTGGAGGCGACGGAGATTTCAGGACCCGCTTGGGTGTATAGCACATGGTCGCACTCGCGGGCAATGCTGCTGCCAACCACATTCACAATACCGAGCGTGGTGTAGCCCGCCTCGCGACACAGGCGCAGCGCGGCGAGCGTGTCCGCGGTTTCGCCCGATTGACTGATAAATATCGCCAGCGTGTTGGGCTGCAGGATAGGGTCGCCATAGCGAAACTCGGAAGAGTAATAGACTTCGACGGGACGGCGCAACCAGCGCTCCAGCACATGCTTGCCGATCAGCCCGGCGTGATACGCGGTGCCGCACGCAACAATCAGGATACGACGGAACTTCTGCCAGTCTTCCACCTCCAGTTTGAGTTCGGGGAACTGGATGCCGCCGTTCGGTTTGAGCCGTCCGCGCAGGGTATCGCGTACCGCTTCGGGCTGCTCCAGGATCTCTTTGATCATGAAGTGTTCGTGCCCGCCTTTCTCAGCCGCTTCGGCAGACCAATCGATGTGGATAGGCGGGCGTTCCACTGGGGAACCATCCAGGCGGAAGAGGCGCACCGAGTCGCGTGTGACCACGCCCATATCCCCATTCTCCAGTAAAATCACGCGCCGGGTGTAGGGAAGCAATGCGGGGATATCGGAGGCGATAAAGTTCTCGCCCTCGCCCAACCCAATTACCAGAGGCGAATCGTGCCGAGCGACGACCACACGGTCAGGATAGTCGGCAAACAGGATAGCGATGGCATAGGAGCCGCGCACCGGCTGGAGGGCACGCCGTACCGCCTCTTCAGGGGTCTCGCACAGGGGTAGCTGCTCCTCAATCAGATGCGCCAGCACCTCCGTGTCCGTGTCGGAACTGAAGTGATGTCCACGCGCCAGCAACTCTTGCTTGAGTTCAAGGTAGTTTTCGATGATGCCGTTATGCACGACGGCGACCTTTCCCTGCTCGTCCGTGTGAGGGTGCGCGTTTGGATCGTTCGGGATGCCATGTGTTGCCCAGCGGGTGTGCGAAACTGCCAGTCCGTGCGCCTCGACGCCGTTAAGCAACTCGCTTAGTTGCTGAATCTTGCCCGCGCGTTTCATCACTTGCAGGCGATTGCCGCCCCAGAAGGCGACACCTGCCGAATCGTAGCCCCGATATTCGAGACGCTTCAGCGTATCTAAGGCGACCTCCAGCGGCGGTCGCGTTCCAATATAACCTGTGATGCCACACATGGGATCTACTCCTCGCTCAGCACTTCGACGGTGATGGTTGCCTCCACTCCTGGCTCCCAGCGGATGTCCACATGGTACGTGCCGGTGGTGCGGATGGGATCGATCAGTTCGATTCGGCGTTTGTCCACCTTGATGCCGAACTGTTGCTGGATCGCCTGGGCCACATCGGCAGCGGTAATGGCACCGAACAGACGGGTGGAGTTGGGCGCGGTTTTGCCGCGCAGGGTAACGGTTTGTCCATTCAATCGCTCAGCTGCCTCTTTCGCTTGTTGACGCAGGCGATCGGCACGTGCTTGCATCAGCTTTTGGTGCTCCTGCCAGGTGCGCAAGTTGCCTTTTGTGGCAGGTATCGCCAGCCCGCGGGGGATCAGGTAGTTGCGGGCATAGCCCCCTGCCACATTTTTCAGTTCGCCTTCCTTGCCCAGGTTGGGCACATCCCGTGTCAGAATCACTCGCATGGTTTTTGACCTCCTGATTTACCGTTCGATACGGATGCCGAACGCTGGCTGATAGCGTCGGAAGGGGCTTTCGATGCCACCCCACAACAGAATATTTTCCGACACATACCAGTTCAAGCGCAAGCTACCTTGCCAATCGTTCGGATCAAACATGTCCAGGGTCAGCAAGCCCCGTTTGCTAAATCTATAGTCTACCCCAACGCCGGGCTTAGCTGCATACAACCCATAGCGCAGGTGCAACTGTGGTGAGAGGGGCGTGCCGTATTGGGCAATTAGCTTATTGCCCTCGGTGAAGTCGTAGATTCCCAGCGTTAGGGTGCGCTGATCAGGTGTAAACAGTGTCACGAGGGTGTCGGTGCGGTAACGCTCCGTCTGCGTGTTGAACCCCATCTCGATGCGATAGGTGGCATCGGTGAAGCCGAATGTGCGCAAGCTGACCGCGTTTTGCAAGGCATTTTCCACGCGCTGGAAGGTGCTTTTCGCCTGCTGGATAACCCCTTTCGATTCGGTCACCGTCTCGTTTAAGTTGCGCGTCAGTTCGGTCGCGTTGTTCAGCACCGTTTCGGTTTTTTCCGCAAGGGTATTCGCGCGTTCGCTGAGTGTACGCACATTGTGGGCAGTCTGTCGAATGTCTTCCTGCAGCTGTGGGTCCCCGACGAGCGCATTAATCTGTTGGAGGGCAGCTTCGGCGCGTTCGGTAGCGGCACGCGCATGGGCGAGCGTCGCCTGCAGGTCTTCGCGCAGGCGTGGGTCTTGCAGCAGGCGGTTCGCGCTCTGCAGTGCCAACCTCAGCTCACGGATCGCCTGGTCGGCTTGCGTCAATAACTGGTGCACGGTGGCACGGTTCTCGCTTACCATCTGCTCGGCTTGCACAAGCAAGCGTGTGGTCTGCTCGGATGCCTGCTCAACCGCCTGCAGCGTTTGCTGGATGCTCTGGCGCAGTTGCTTATCCTCCAGCAGGGTGCGCGCGGCAGCCAAGGTACGCTGGAGTTCCTGCAGGGTCTTTTCGGCTTCGGGCGTGAGGCGGTTGAGCGCGGCGTTGAAATCAAGAGGGTTCTCGCCCCTGATGCGCTCATTCGGCTGGAGATAGCCAGCCACTTGGGATGGGGGGACAATCTCCACGCGCGTCTCAGTGGGCAATAGCGTACCGCCTACCAATCGGAAGGTGGAGCCGCGCGGGATCTTGACCTCCTCGCGAATAGCGAGCGTCAGCTCGGCAATGGGGGGTGTTCCCACCAGTGCTACCTCCCTCACGAACCCGACAGGCACACCTGCCATCAGCACCGATGCCCCCACGGATACATTGCGCGCATCGCTGAACTGCACATAGAGCCGATAATGCCCTCGCTCGGAGAAGCGTGCCTGCAGGAAGCGCAACCCGCCGATAAGCAGCGAGATCCCAATCAGCAAGAGTGCGCCCACGCGTGCCAAATCTGCTCTCATCGCGCTTTAATTATGGCGAATGGCGAGCAGAATAGCGGTGTTCAAAAAGAGAAGTGATTCAATCGCGCAAGACGCCCATCGGGCGCAAGCCGCGCTGCAGTATCTCTTCAAGCGGTTGACTATTGCGTGTCTGCAAGTAGAGCGCGCTGATACGCCGACAGGTGTTTCTTATCGCTTCGCAGTGCGCGTGAAGTCGCTTGTGGTACTCGGTCAGCACCCCTCCGGTCGCCGTAATCTCCAGCGCATCGCCCGTCTCGGCATCGATGAGCTTCAGGTCGCCTTCCAGATCGGGGTCTAACTCTGCCTCCGAGAGGATCTGGATCACCACCAGTTCGTGGCGGCGGCTGGCAAGCGTGCGCAAAGCATCACAGAGGTGTTCATCCAGTCCATCGGTTAGCAAAAACGCCATTCCTGTGGGCAAGTTCGCATGGGCGAACCGCTGCAGGCTGTGGCTCAGGTCGCGTCCATCGGGTTCACGCGCGCGCAGCCATTCGATGAGCCGGCGATAGCTGATACGCCCGCGCATAGCACGCGCCTCGTTTACACGCCCATCGAGGGCAACAGGATAGACAGCATCGCCCGCGATTAACCCAATATAGCCCAGGCAAGCGGCGAGTGAGCGGGCAAGGTCATATTTGGACGGTTCGCCAAACGCCATCGACGCGGAGCAGTCCAACAGCAGATAGACAGGCAGTTCCTGTTCGTCCTGGTAAGTGCGCAAGTAGGCACGGTCCAGTCGGGCGAGGATGTTCCAGTCCAGATGGCGCAAATCGTCGCCCGGCGCGTAGTGGCGATAATCGGCAAACTCGATCGATAGCCCCTTGCGCGGAGAAAGGCGTTCACCCCGAATCGCCGCCGCGTGCATCTGACGAGGTTGCAACCGATACCGTTCCAGGCGCGTGAGCACCTCCGTCGGAACCCCTTGCCAGCTCATGGTTTAAAGTGTACCTGCAAGGGAACCTGCATCGAACTGCTTCGTTCAAGCAAAGGGGTAGGGAATGATTTGGCGCTCTAAATGCATAGCGGCTCAGGGCGATAGGCGGATGGGGCGAGCGTACGGTGCGCTGATTTTGCCCATGCTCACCTTGCTGTTGCTGGCACGATGTGGTGGGGGGCGTGCGCCAGCGACAGGGGCGCACTTTTTCCTCTCGGTACGCAATCCTGCCATTACGGTTGCCCAGGGCGGGCAGGCAACGCTGACCATGAGCATCGAGCGGGTGGGCAATTTCACCGCGCCCGTGCAGCTGTCCATCGAGGGATTACCGGAGGGCGTGGAGGCAAGTTTCAGCCCGAACCCCGTGCCGTCTGACCAGACGGGTGTTGTGCTGACGCTGCACGCCTCGTTGCAAACACCTACAGGCAGCCACTTTTTACTTGTGCGGGCGCAGGGCGGCTCGATCACCCGAGAAGCCCAGATTCAACTGACCATCGGCATCGCGGCACCCGATTTTAACATCCAACTGAGTCTCGGCAGTATCGGCGTCGTGCGTGGCGGCAGCGCAAGCCTGCAAGTGTCACTGACACGCATCGGCAACTTTCAAGATGCGGTCAACCTCAGTTTAGAGGGTGCGCCGGCGGGCGTCACCGCGGAGTTCATTCCTACCACACTCAGCGGTCAGCAAAGCACCAGCATGCTGAATCTGCATGCCAGTGCAAGCGCCGCGACGGGCAGTTTCACCCTGACCGTCGTAGCCATAGGCGGCTCGATTCGGCGCACCGCCCAGCTGAATCTAACGGTGACGGTCGCGCCCGATTTCACGCTTACTCTGAGCAGCAGCGACATCACGCTCACCCCCGGCGGTCAGACCACTCTCACCATTACACTGACGCGCATTGGCAACTTTGCCCAACCCGTCACGCTCGGTATCGAGGGACTGCCGACGGGCGTTTCCGCGTCATTTAACCCATCTACTATCCCCGGCAATCAGAGTAGCGCCGCTTTGACGCTGCAGGTGGGGGCAAGTGCATCGCCCGGCGTCAGCACACTGACCATTCATGGCACAGGAGGTGGGCTGACCCGCAATGCGAACCTCACTTTGCGCATTACCGAGACGCCCGACTTCTCGCTGAGTGTGGAGCCATCGAACCTGGTGGTGCAGCAGGGTGGCTCCGTTGGGGCGACGGTGCGCATTACGCGCGTCGGCGGCTTCAACGAGACCGTGGCGCTGAGCCTACAGGGTGCGCCTAATGGTGTCTCGGCATCGTTCACACCCAGCAGCCTTGCGCCCGGACAGAACAGTGCAACGCTCACCTTGCAAGCAACAGCACAAGCTGTGCCAGGCACTTATCAGTTGACTATGGTAGGTACGGCGAGCTTTACCCGCACTGCGCGTCTGACGCTGGAGGTGCGCGTGCCGCCCGATTTTCTGATTGCGCTCAATCCATCATCCGTCAGCGTAGCGCAGGGTGGAACAACCACGGTGCGGGTTGCCATCAGCGCGGTAGGCGGGTTTAATGACGCCGTGAGCCTCAGCGCGATGAACCTCCCGCCAGGGGTGAGCGCGAGCTTCAACCCATCCACTATCCGACCAGGAGAAGAGAGTCTGCTCACCTTGCAAGTGGGCACGCAGGTTCCTCATGGCAGCTACACACTCATCGTTCAGGGTACGGCAGGCAGCTTGAGCCACTCTGTGAATCTCGACTTGCAGGTGCTTATCAGCTTCCAGCATACTATCCAGCCAATCTTCACCCAGCGCTGTGCCGTGCTGGGTTGCCACGATTCACGGGCGCGTACTGCCGACCTGGACCTGAGCGCGGGCAACGCCTATGCCAATATTGTGAATGTGCCCAGTGTGCAGGACCCTAACTGGATTCGTGTGGTGCCTGGCGACCCCATGCGCAGCCTGCTCTATCGCAAGGTCTCGGAGGATAATCCGCCCGTTGGCTCACGCATGCCGTTGGGTGGACGGCTCACCGATGAACAGATTCTACTCATTCGGCTCTGGATCGAGCAAGGAGCACGGAATAATTAGTGAAAGTGAATGAGAGATAAGAGCCTTTTTCTGATAACGATGGCGGGGCTGGGGCTGCTGATGCTGACGGCAGCGCGGCAACATGCCCGCGAACACGCCTTCCCGCTGAATCTGTTTGCGGAAGCGAAGCCCAGCGACTTTTTGGGCGAGCAGGCATGTGTACCGTGCCATCGCTCCTCAGTCATTTCGTTCCGCAACTCCGCCCATGCACCTTATATGACCGATGTCCACCTCCCACCTGACCGCCAAGGGTGCGAAGCATGCCATGGACCGGGTGCAATCCACCTGCGCGAGGTGCTGGAACCGAAAGGGGTCATCCGCTACAGCAAGATTCAGCCCGAGGAGGTGTCGCGCGCCTGCATGCGTTGCCATGGGGCAACCATGCGACCGAGCCAGTGGCATCGCACCGCACACGCCAAAGCGGGACTAAGCTGCATTAGTTGCCATCAGATTCATCAAAATGCAAAGAAGGCAAGAGGGGCGACCACCGGCTTGGCGTCGCCCCTCTCATCAACAGCGGAAGCGCCCTGGTCCCCAACGGCACCGTCGCATCCTCTGCTAAAAGATGAGGAGATCGCCATGTGCAGTCGCTGCCATGCGCGTGAGGCAAGCGAGTTCCGCCTGAATTTCCATCATCCGCTCCCCGAGGGACGACTCCTCTGCACCGATTGCCACGATGTGCATCCCACGCGTGAGAGTGTCAAACGGGTGCGCCTTATCCGCGAGATGTGTACCCACTGCCATGCGGACAAAACGGGCCCTTTCGTTTTTGAACATGACCCCGCTGCGGGCTGGATGGGTGATAGCTGCTTGGAGTGCCATCGTCCGCACGGCTCGCCGAACCCACGCATGCTGAAGCTCTTCTCGCGTGGGCTGTGCGCACAGTGCCACACAGAGAAAGGCGTGCAGCACTACCCCGCACGCAACTGTTGGGAGAGCGGCTGCCATGTGGCACACCACGGCTCCAACAGCGACCCACTGTTTCTAAGTCATTAAGGGGCTACCATGTGCGACAGGTTCGACGAGAGCGACGGGCAAATATGATGAAGAACGCACGCTGGCTTCTGGGATGGCTTGGGTGGGGGTTGCTGATGGTTCAGGCTCAGCGGCCCCTTCCTCCGATACAGGCGCGGACGCATCTTGGTCTGGAATGGTCAGACTGGGGCTTGCGGGGCAACGCGGCTAAGTTCCGCCAATACGCCACACCGCCGCGCGGCTTCTTTTTGCGTGCGCTGCGTTATGAGCTGCCCGCCATGCGCCTGCTATGGCAAGGGGGTGGCGACCAGGACACGCGCGGCGACGCCCTCCTACACGGGCTGCCTGGGCAGCTCATTATAGAGGCAGAGCAATCCCGTTCCCAATTTGCTGACCCTGGCGTCACCTCCGCGCCAGTTAGTGCGCGGCGCAATGAGGAGGTGACCTTGCGCTATCTGGTGAAGCCCGATTTCGCGCTGACGGCGCGTTTCCGCAGCGACACTCTGCGACGCCAGTTCGCAAGCATGCACGCCCCTTATCATCAAACCACGCAAGCGTGGGATCTCACCGCCGAGGGGACAATCGGGGCAGGACGACTTAGCCTGCAATATACCCGTTGGCGCTATCGGGACCGAACCGGCACGCGCCCCGACCTGACGCTCCAGCGCTGGCAGACGGGCTATCTGTGGGAGCCGATGCCTGCGCTCAGCCTGGAAGCCGTCTGGTCCGAAGCCCGATTCGAGCAGCCGCAACGCCCTGTTAGTCGCGTTCAAAACCTCACTCTGTTCACTGATTGGACACCCGGCGCAAAGACGGACATCGGGCTGAGCTGGACACGCGAACGGTTGAACCTGCCCATCGTGCGCAACGCATGGACACGCGAGCGGCGCACAGGCACGCTCAGCCTCGTGCAGCAATTTGGGGCGTGGCAACTGCAAATCGGCGTCCGACGCCAAGCGATTGACCGTTGGGACCCCGAGCAGCGTCAGCGCGAACCCATCCAGCGCGAGGGCATCGAGGCACGCCTCTCAGGGCGAGTGAGCCGTCAGACACGGCTTACCCTCTACGGGATAAGCCAGCGCTGGAGCCGACAAGTGTCCAATGAACCAAGCACCACCTTGTTCTGGAGTCGCCGCGAGACAGCACGCCTGAACCTCGACAGCCAATTCCCCAACGGCTTTTTCTATCTGACCCTCTCGCGTCAGCGTTGGCAGAACGACCCACGTGCCACACGGTTGCACAGCGACCAGCTGCTTATCGGTGGGGTCTATCAACTCCGTTCAGGGCTAACTGTACTCGCAGAGCATCGTGTCGAGCGCTGGCAAGCGAACAAGAGCGCCGATGCGTTGATTGGGTTGCCGCGCTTCCTGCCCGATACGCGTGCATCAATGGTGGGATTGCAGTGGTCGTCGGCACCACGCCTTTCGGTGAGTCTGCTCTTTACGCACTTTGTCAGCGATACGGACAATCCGCTGCTGCTGCCCGATGGCAACACGGAAGGACGGTTCCTAACACTCTCGCTGCACTATCTGTTGCCGAATGGCTCCGCATGGTCGATTACAGTCGCCCCCTGGCACTATTTGGACCGTGTCGACTCGCGTTTCGACTATCGGCTGAGCCTCTTTGCGGTCAGTTGGAGCACACCGTTAGGGAGCACGCATTAGGATTCGGGGCGTGCTCGCGGCAGCACCACCGCAAAACCACCGTAGGCAATGACCGCCTCCACAGCAGGGAGGTCGCGCTCAGTGTAATCACCGAGTAGGACATAGTAAGGGGGTTGTAGGCGTTGGAGCAGGGGCACAAGCGCGTCTTCTGGCAGCACTGTGAAAGCGTCCGCACACTTCAGCGCGAGCATCTGCTCGGCTTTCACCTGCCCATCGGGTAGCTCCGTATGGAGAACGACAATCAGCGCATCGCCCAACGCACGCGCCTGCTCCAACAGAGCGATCGAGGTCTCGTCCAGAGTCTCGAAGCGTGCTGCGGTCAGCACCACTTGCTTGCCGGCTTGCTTCCACTGGGCGATAGTTGTTTCCAGCGTCTCAAGTTCCGCCCCCTGCCGCTTACGACTTGCCATTGTGAGAGATCGGTGGTATTATACCGAGCGGGCAATGCGTATTGGTGACGCGCTCCATCAGGCAAGACAGCAGCTTGAGGCAGCCGGTGTGCCCGATGCTCTGCGTGAGGCGGAACTGCTGCTGGCGGCATGCCTGCGTCGGGAACGGGCGTGGGTGCTGGCACACCGAGAGAAACCCTTGTCGGGGCGCAACCAGCGGCGACTGATGCACTGGTTGGCGCGCCGTGTGCGGCGCGAGCCGCTCGCCTATATCACTCATCGACGCTGGTTCTACGGGATTGAGTTCTATGTGGCGCGTGGCGTGCTTATCCCGCGTCCGGAGACGGAGTTATTGGTAGAGGTCTTCTTATGCTGGGCGCGTGGTTATGCGAACGGGGGCGTGCTGGTGGATGCAGGCACAGGCAGCGGTTGCGTCGCAGCGGCATGCCTGCTCAATGCACCGTGTTGGCAGGGCATCGGCATCGACCGCAGCCGTCGCGCCTTGCGAATCGCCATGCGCAATCGTGCCCGATTGGGGCTGAGTGACCGCTGGCTGCTGCTTCAAGGAGACTGGCTCACCGCGTTGTGCCCCCTCAGCACCGATGCGGTGCTCGCCAATCCGCCCTATATATTGCCGCAGGAATGGGCGCATCTGGAGCCAGAAATCACGCACTATGAGCCGAAGCGCGCCCTGCTCCTACCGCGTGCCGACCCGCTGCGCCCCTACCGCCAACTCATTCGGCAGGCATCGGTAGTGCTTAAGCCCGGTGGGTTGCTCGCCTTAGAAACCAGCCCCACCCTTGTTGAAGCGGTGCATACCATGCTTGTTCAGCATGGCTATCGGGAGATTCAGGTGCAAGCGGACTTAGCAGGTCATCCGCGTGTAGTGAGTGCGTTGCGCCAGGCGATTGGCTGAAACTTCCAAGCGCCCCTGCGCGTCTACAGAGTAGTACACTGGGCACGGTGGCAACACGGCCTGGATGTTGCCACCAGCCAGTTGCATGGTATACTACAAATGGGGTGACCAAAGATGATGCGGATGCTAAGCCTGTTGAGCATTGTGGCTCTCTCCCTGAGCCTTGCGGCAGCCGACGACCTGAAAAAACTGGCTGATAAAACGGAAGGCAAACGGGGAGACAATAAGCCTGCGCCATCGCGCAGTGCGGACGATAACAAGCCCTCCTCGCCGTTTTATAAGGGTGGCGGCGACAACAAGCCACGCCCAATCGATAATCGGAATGGCGGCAACGCTCCACAACCCTCGAACAACCCTGCACCGCCAGCCGAGAATGACCCGTTCCGCAAAAAGCCCCGCGAGCAGCAGCCCCGCGATTATAACGGCGGTGCGTACGCCCAACCGTCCGATTCGCGCCAGACTCCCGGCAATTCAGGCATGGTGCTGAACAACCCACAGCCGTTGCCCATCGAGTCACGCCCTGTGCTGAATAACCCGCAGCCCGTGCTGAATCGTCCCGTGCCATTGAGTGAGGGCAACCTCCCCGCACTGGTCAACCGCACAGAAGGGCTGGACCCGCGTCGCTGGCAGCGTTTTGTTATCCCACCCTCGCGCTCTTCGGGCTATGAGTTTTACTACGAATATCGGGGTGGCAACTTCAACTTTGGCTACCGCTATTACTGCTACACGCCGGAGCCTTATCGCGTCTGCTACGCACCGTACTGGTACTATGACCCCTGCCCGCCCTTTATCCCGGTGTATCGGATCATCTACTTACCACCCCCGCGTGTGATCTATGTGGAGGTGCCTGTTTACATCGCGACGCCCTACTACCTGGAGCGCCCGAGCCAGCCCGTGGTGGATGACCGCCAGCAGCTGCTGAGCGATGTGCGCCACGCTTGGATTCTGCGCGACCCAAGCCTACTGGAAAGATACATCCGTCCGAATAGCTACATCGCCATCTATCTGGAAGGCAAGTATGCCTACTCGCTGCCTGCCGAGGACTTCATCACCATCACGCGCGACGCGATTCGGGCGGTAAAAACCGAGCAGCTCACCTTCTACCGCACTTCCAAGCGGGGCGAGACCCAGTTCGTGATTAGAGGCGAACATCGCTATATCGACGAAGCAACGGGCACGCTGCGCGTGGTGTATATCTCCTACACTTTCGAGCGCGTGGGCGATCGCTGGTACCTAATCGAGGCAGGCTCCTCAGCCAATCGGCTGTAGCCACAAGGCAGACCCTGCACTGGGGGGCGGGGCTACCTGCCGAGCCGTTGGTCGTTTTTTCGGCTCGCCAGGAGGCTCGCCCTCCATTTGAAGGTAGTTTTTCGGCTCGCCAGGAGGCTCGCCCTCCCAGCATAAAGGGGTAGATAGCCAGCTGGGCTAATTTATAGGTGCGATCAACATGAGGCGATAGAGCGGGTTAGGGTCGGGATAGCGAAAATCCAGCACGCGCAACACGCGATACGATTCACCACGCCAATCCAGCGTCTCGTCAGGCAGAGGGTAAATATCGGGGAGAAACAGTACCAGCCAGAGGGGGTATGGCAACATCTCCAGCTCGGTGCTGTGATAAAGCCAGCGGAGCAGCCCAGCAGGTGGCTGCACAAACAGCCCACGCCTCACCTCCGAACGGAGGGTGAACGGCTCACCATAGCGGTTCAGCCAGCCACGCAAGCATTGATGGATAATCACCGTTTATGCCTCCTCGTTACCTGGGGAGCGCACGATGAACTGTAGGCGAGCGTTGCGCTTCAGATAGGGCGCGAGGCGTCGGAAGCCCTGCGCCTTCAGCCCACTGGGATCAGCAAGGTCCAACCCTTCGGGGGGAAACACCTGCAGCCAGCCGAATCGGAAACCGACCAGCGCACTGACCTCACGCCAAAGCGTCGCCAGCATCTCGCCCGCGATAATTTCCAACGCGCCCAGATTGAGCGTCGCCAATAACCCCACCTCAGGATTGTCCAGATAGAGCGGATCAATCGCATACTCGATGGCAGGAAGCATCTCCGCGATCAACGCATCGATCTCCGCGTCATACTCACTTCCAAGCCGTGTCTTGCGCCTCACATCGTCGCGCGTAACGGTCAGCATCCTCCACCTCCGGATGGGCAATCGCCCACTCGTGCAACATTTGGCGCAGACTCCAGAGCGATTCCTGCAGCTCCATCAGCGTGAGTTCCAGCCGTTCGTGCCAGTGGTCGGTGCGGTCAAGCATCGCACGCAGATGGGCAATAAATTCGTCGGTAATCGCCACTTGCTGACGCTGCGACGAATCGACAAGGCGGTCCATCCGCTGCAACACCTGGCGGGTGAGAATGAAGCTCCAGCCAATCAGGGTGCTGACAATGGCAAGGAACTGGCTCCAATCCATGCGGTTTCTCCTCCTTCAGGGTTGCCACTCGTGCAGTTCGCGCAGCAGGAACTCGCGCAGGGCGTTTTCGATGGCTTCGATGGTGCGGCTATCGACGCGCAGCTGGCGTGCAAGTCGCTCACGCTGCGCTTGGGGCAAGCGCAGAGCACGCTGCTCTAACCATTCACTCAGAGCAGGCAGAATCAGTCGCCATAACCAGCGGATCAGGGAGCGTTTCATCGTCACGAGCCTCCTTCCTGTCAAGGGGGACAGCAGTATAACAACAGGTCAACATTATGGGTTCGAATTTCATAAGGCAGACACACAGGTCTGCCCCTGCAGATTCTGCGACAGGCGAGGTGGATCCTGACCCCGTTCCGACACTGCGGACTGGTTCGTCGGGTATGCTTTGGGGTGAGGTGAACACTATGCAAGAGGCTTATGTGGTCGCGGCAGTTCGAACAGCTATTGGGAAGGCGCCGCGTGGTTCGCTGCGCAACACGCGCCCCGACGACCTGGCAGCGACAGTCATCCGCGCCGCACTGGAGCGCGTGCCAGGGCTAAGCCCGAATGAGGTTGAGGATGTCGTGCTGGGCTGCGCTGTGCCGGAAGCCGAGCAGGGCATGAATGTCGCCCGCATCGCGGTGTTGCGTGCGGGGCTGCCCGTGGAAGTACCAGCGGCAACCGTTAACCGCATGTGCGCATCCGGATTGGAAGCGATTGCTATCATCGCCCAACGCATCCAGACAGGGCAGATCGAGGTGGGCATCGCAGGAGGCACGGAGAGCATGTCGATGGTGCCGATGGAAGGGCATGTGTTCCGTCCGAACCCCACCCTGGCGCGTCAATATCCCGACGCCTACCTCGGCATGGGCTTGACCACGGAGAACTTAGTTCAACAATTTGGCATCACGCGCGAGGAGGCGGACGCCTTCGCCCTGCAAAGCCATCAGAAAGCTTTGCAAGCCCAAGCCACAGGCGCGTTCGAAGGCGAAATCGTACCCGTTGAAGTGTGTGAGAAGGTGGTCAAAGACGGCACCATCCACGAAAATCGCTTTCTCTTCGATCGTGACGAAGGTCCTCGTGCCGATACCAGCATGGAGGCATTGGCGAAACTCAAACCTGTGTTCAAGGCGGATGGCACCGTCACAGCAGGCAACAGCTCCCAACGCAGCGACGGCGCAGCAGCGGTCATCCTGATGAGCGAGCGCAAGGTGAAAGAGTTAGGCATTCAGCCGATTGCCCGATTCGTGGGCTACGCGCTCGCGGGTGTACCCCCCGAAACGATGGGCATCGGCCCCGCCTACGCCATCCCGAAACTGCTTCAACGAACAGGCAAGCGCATGGAGGATATCGACCTGTTCGAGATTAACGAGGCGTTCGCCGCGCAGGTATTGGCAGTACTGCGCCAGTTGCCCGACCTGCCCACCGAGCGGCTGAATGTGAATGGTGGCGCGGTCGCACTGGGGCATCCGCTGGGTGCCACGGGTGCCCGCATGACCGCCACCCTGCTGAACGCGCTGCGCAAGCGCAACGGCAAGTGGGGCATCGTTAGTATGTGTGTGGGTGGCGGGATGGGCGCCGCCGGACTCTATGAACTGACCTAAACGGGAGGCTACGGATGGCGCTGCATGTAGTGGAGCATCCGTTGGTGAAGCATATCCTGACCCGCCTGCGCGATGTGGAGACCGAGCCAGCGCGCTTTCGTGCGCTGGCTCGGCAACTCACCTTCCTGCTTGCAATTGAAGCCACACGCGACCTGCCGCTACGCACCCACACGGTGCGGACACCTTTGGAGACCACCGAGGGGCACTCCCTTGCGAAAGCCATCGTCGCCGTGCCGATCCTTCGGGCAGGGTTGGGCATGATGGAAGCCATCACTGAGCTGTTCCCTGATGTGCGCGTGGGCTATATCGGGCTGGAACGCGACGAGCAGACCGCTATCGCCCGCGCGTACTATTGCAAACTCCCCCCACTGGAAAGCAGCCGTGTGCTGCTGCTGGACCCGATGCTGGCGACGGGTGGCTCCGCCGAGCAAGCGCTGGAGGTGCTTTTTAACGCCGGTGCCGAGGATGTCGCACATATCTGCGTGGTGGCAGCGCCGCAAGGGGTGGAACGGCTCGCGCGACGCTTCCCCCAAGTGCCTATCTATGCCGCTGCCCTGGACCGCGACCTGAACGCCCAGAAGTTCATCCTGCCAGGACTGGGCGATTTCGGGGATCGGCTCTACGGCACAGTGGCGCGATAAAAATGGGCAGCCCCAGCTCGCTGCCCCTACCGCCCATGATCAATACAAAAGAAAGGGACCTCCGTGTCCCGATGCTTCAGGGAGGTTGCCAATGGTGCCCTCCTGCTGAAGGTCGCACTCCCTTGCGACGCCCTTTATATTACCCAACGCATGACACAAAAGTCAAGACCCCCGCCGAGGGTGTTCGAAAAATCGGGGACAAACTCGCCCCGTTGTTCGGCAATTGGCGGGAGACTAAATCGCCTCCAGCGGGGCATCCTTCAGCGGAAAAGTGAGCATGCCCACACCGCCCGGAAACATGACCGTGACCATGTGGTCGGTGGTGCGCACCACGATGCCGAACCCGTGCTGAGGATGACGCACGCGCTGACCAGGCAACAGCGTGACCGGGGGGATGGAACCAACTTGGGCTTGCTGGGTTGCGCTGCTGAACATCAATTGGTAAAGGGTGGGTGTTTCGAGGTCTTTCAGGGCGCGTAGAAAGGGCGATGGCTCGCTCCAGCGTCGGCTGCCATAGTAGCGACGCGACTGCGCAAAGAGCAGGTGCAACTCGTCGATCGCACGGGTCATGCCCACATAGCAGAGGCGACGCTCCTCCTCGATATCGGCAGGTGTTTCCGAAAGTGCATGGGGCAACAGCCCGTTCTCCAGACCTACCAGAAAGACCACTGGGAACTCCAACCCTTTTGCAATATGCAGCGTCATCAACAGCACCTGGTCGCCTCGCTCGCCTAAGGTGTCCGCGTCCGTCACGAGGGCGACATGCTGCAGAAACGCCATCGGAGAGGCGTCGCCGTGCGTCTCGGCAGCGGTCTCTTCAAACCGCTGCACCACATTGAGCAACTCGCGCACATTCGCAGCGCGATCCACCGATTCGGCGTCCTTGTGATCCTCCAGCCAGGCAAGGTAGCCTGTACGCTCGATAAGCCGTTTCATCAGAGGGGTTAATCGCTCGCGTTCCGCGAAGGCGCGCAGGTCTTCTATCAGCGCAACGAAACCCTGAATCGCCTTGACCGCCTGCGCAGGCATCAATTTCAGCAAGTCGGGATCCTGCATCGCGCGATAGGGGCTGATCAATCGCTCAGCGGCGTGCAGCTGAATGGCTAACAGGGTCTGCTGCCCGATTTTGCGTGGGGGCGTGTTGATGATGCGACGCAGACTCACCGCATCGTCAGGGTTCACCACCAGACGCAGATAGGCGATAAGGTCTTTAATCTCCTTGCGGTCATAGAATCGCAGCGCACCCACGATGCGGTGCGGCACCCGTTCGCGCAGGAACCGCTCCTCGAAGGCGCGCGACTGGGCGTTGGTACGGTAAAGAATCGCGAAATCGCCAAACGAGCGCTTGCCGAGATAGACCTGCCGCTGGATATATTCGGCAATCAGGCGCGCCTCTTCCTCTTCGTCGCTGACGGGCGTGAGCGTGACGGGCATGCCTTCGGTGCGCTCCGTCCAGAGGCGTTTGGGCGCACGCACCTTGTTCTGGCAAATGACGCGAAAAGCGGCATCCAGAATCGGCTGCGTGGAGCGGTAGTTGCGTTCTAAGAAAACCACCTTCGCGTTGGGGAAGTCCTGCTCAAAGCGCAAGATGAGCTCCGGCTCCGCGCCCCGAAAGCGATAGATCGATTGGTCATCGTCACCGACCACACACAGATTGCCGTGCGCACTTGCCAGCAGGCGCACCAGCACATATTGGGCATAGTTCACATCTTGATATTCGTCGACCAGAATATAGCGGAATTGCTCCTGATAGCGTTGCAACACGCGCGGCTGCTCGGTGAAGAGGCGAATGGTGGCGAGGAGCAGGTCGTCAAAATCGAGCGCGTTCGCAGCTTGCAAGGTGTCCTGATAGCGCGGGTAGACACTTGCCACGACGCGCTCAAAATAGTCCACCGCGCGTGCCCGATACTGCTCCGGGGTGAGCAGTCGCTCTTTTGCGCGACTGATGGCGTTGCGGATAGCGCGTGGATTGAACTGCTTCTCGTCTAAATCTAACTCGCGTAGCACCTGCCGAATGACATCGAGCTGGTCGCTTTCGTCATAGACCAGAAAGTTCGGTGGGATATCGATGGCGCGCCCACTCTCGCGCAGGATGCGGGCACAAATCGCGTGAAAAGTGCCTATCCACAGCCCCCGAATGTCCATTCCGAGCAGTTGGCGCAGTCGCTCTTTCATCTCGTCGGCGGCTTTGTTGGTGAAGGTCACGGCAAGGATCTGGCTGGGTGGCACATCGTGCGTATAGATAAGGTTTGCGACACGATAGGTAATGACGCGCGTTTTGCCGCTGCCCGCGCCCGCAAACACCAGCAGCGGTCCGTCCTTGTGCAGCACTGCCTCCAGCTGTTCCGGGTTCAACGCGCCCAGATCCATCAAAAATAGTGTACCTTGCCCGGCAAGCGGAATGGGTGGGGGCAGACCTGTGTACAAAATTTTCTTTCGGCTCGGCAGGCAGCCCCGCCCTCCAGCACAGCGTTCTGGGCACAAAGCCGTGGGTGAGTGGCTAAACCGCCTCTGAGATGGAACCCTTTGATTAATGATTCGATAATGATGGTGGGGTGCGAGATGAGTCATAATAGGGTAGAGACTTGCTAAGGAGGTCGAAACGATGCGATACACGAACCGAATTACGGGACAAATCTTGGCAGGCACGCTCGCACTGAGCGTTGGATTTGGCGCGATGACGAGCGCCTTCGGACAGTCGCTCACCTGGCTTGGCACATGGGGCAGCGGCTCTTTGTACTATGCTGAAGCGCAAGGCGTCTCCGCCGATGGAACCGTGGTGGTCGGCTGGGGTGGCGTCTACAGCCCCCATGTTGCCTTTCGCTGGACATCCAGCACGGGTATGCAGGACATTGGGCAGCTGGTGTCAGGGCGTGATACGGAGGCATGGGGCATTTCGGACGATGGGCGCGTCATCGTCGGTTATGGGCTAATTGGTGGCGGCGCCTATCGCGGCTTCCGTTGGGAAAATGGGGTGTTCACTCAGTTTGGTACTTTTGGTGGAAGCAATAGCTGGGCGTGGGACGCCTCTGCGGATGGCTCTGTGATTGTGGGGTTCGCTGCGCTGAATACAGGCTTCAATCGCGCTTTCCGATGGACCGCCAGTGAAGGCATGGTCAATTTGGGCACTTTGCCAGGCGATATCCGAAGCGTAGCGCGCGCCGTCTCCGCCGACGGCAGCGTGGTGGTTGGCTGGTCTTCCGGCGATTTCGGGCACCGCGCTTTCCGCTGGGCAAACGGCGTGATGACCAATATTCACAACCCCGCGCTGTACGAGAGCGAGGCGATTGGTGTCTCTGGCGATGGCAATGTGGTCGTGGGTGCATGGGGCCCCGATCTGCTGACACCTGCCAAGCCCTTCCGCTGGACCGCGGAGGAAGGCATGGTCAATCTTGGCACGCTGGGCGGGGATTGGGGCGAAGCCTGGGACGCGAACTATGATGGCAGCATCGTGGTCGGCTGGTCTGAGGTATCACCCGGCAACTGGCATGCCTTCCGCTGGACCGTTTCGGGTGGCATGGAAGATTTGAATGTGACCTACGCTTCGCTGCTTGGCTCAGGGGACATCCTGAGCTGGGCGGCTGCCATTTCGCCCGATGGTCGCTACATCGTGGGCAACGGAACCAACGGCGCAACAGGCGACACCGAAGCATTCCTGCTGGATACCTGGCGCACGGGCGACACGAACGGCGACGGCTGCATCGACGATAGCGACCTGCTTGCCGTGCTGTTCGCTTTCGGCACGCCCGGCACGGGATTGACCCGCCACGAAGACATCAACAAAGATGGCATCGTGGACGACGCCGACCTGCTCATCGTGCTATTCAACTTCGGGCAGGGGTGTTGAACTATCCCTCTTGTCCCCCTCCCCCAAACCTATGGGGGAGGGAACCAGAAACTGCATGAGGAGGAAACTGATGAAGAAGCACCAAGTGAACTGGAGCCAACTGTTAACGGCGCTCGGGGTCGGATTAGGATTATTGAGTGGATTGCAGGCGCAAACGCTCACCTGGCTGGGTGTGTTGCCCGGCGGGAGCTGGAGTGCGGCGAAGGCGGTCTCAGCAGATGGAACCGTCGTCGGACAGGCAAACAACGCCCGCAACCGGTATCGCGCCTTCCGCTGGACCCCAGCAACCGGACTCCAGGACATCGGTGCCCTGCCCGGCTTCACCGAGAGTTGGGCCTATGACATCTCCGCGGATGGTTCCACTGTCGTGGGATACTCGCGCGGCAGCAGTGGCGACCTCGCCACGCGCTGGACCAATAACGGCATCGAATCTCTCGGCACACTAGGCGGTTCCCAAAGTTGGGCAGTTGCTGTCTCGTCGGACGGTTCGGTAATTGTTGGGGTGGCGCTTAATACGGATGGGCGACGACGCGCCTTCCGCTGGACAGTGAGCGAAGGCATGCTCGACCTGGGTACGCTGGGCGGCAACCTCAGTGAGGCGTACGCGGTATCAGCAGATGGCTCCACTGTCGTAGGCGTGGCGCGCGATGCCAGCGGCTACGACTTCGCTTTCCGGTGGACCGCTGATTTTGGCATGCAGAACCTGGGCACCCTGCAAGAAGAGACTTTCGGCAGCAAGTCGCTCGGTGTCTCCGCGGACGGCTCTGTGGTCGTTGGGTGGTCGCGCTTCCGCATTGTCAACTTTGTGCCCTATCGTGCGTTCCGTTGGACAGCGGACATGGGAATGCAGAACCTCGGCGCGTTGAGCGAGGATGATATCGGGAGTTTCGCCTACAGCGTCTCGGCAGATGGCACGATCGTCGTTGGATATGCCTCGGATAACGGTTATCGCCCTCGCGCCTTCCGTTGGACACAAGCCACAGGGATCCAGAACTTAAACGAGGTCTATGCCAGCCTGCTAAACAACGGCTCTTCGCTAGCTTATGCGGAGGACATCTCGCCCGATGGTCGCTATATTGTGGGCAGCGGCTATAACGGGGAAACCAGCCGCACCGAAGCGTTCCTGCTGGATACCTGGCGCACGGGCGACACGAACGGCGACGGCTGCATCGACGATAGCGACCTGCTTGCCGTGCTGTTCGCTTTCGGCACGCCCGGCACGGGATTGACCCGCCACGAAGACATCAACAAAGATGGCATCGTGGACGACGCCGACCTGCTCATCGTGCTATTCAACTTCGGGCAGGGGTGTTGACGAGAGATGTTGGACTGCACTTCTGAAAGAGAAGGAGGAATCGCCCTGTACTCTACAGGCTCTGGTCAACAAGACCAGAGCAATAGTCGCCCGGTAAGTCCGGGGGACAAAAGAAAACCCAATGGAGGCTGATTCCTATGAGAGAGCTAAGACAGTGGTTAGTGAGCAGTATCGTGATCGCGTCGCTGGTATCGAGCGTGTTTGCCCAGTACATGGAGAGCGAGCCGAACGACTCGCGGGCACAGGCGAACGCTTTTACGCTGAACCCCGGCGAGTGGATTCAAGGCGTCAGCATGGGGTCTACAGGCTCCGAGCAGGACTACTTCCTGGTCCGAACGGCGGCAGCTGCCCCTGCCATCTATCGCTATCGCCTTGTGCTGACAAGCGACATCGTGGGGCACACGGGCGAGATACGCGGGCAGGGACAGAACCCTGCGCCGCCCGGTCCCTGGCCGGGTCCTGTAGGGACAGGAAATGGCAACGAGGGCTGGGTTCAGCGTTCTTCGAGCGCGACCAACCCACCGCGCTTCGTGCAATGGTACGGGTTCGGCAGACAGGAACAAATCTACTACCGCGTTACAGGCACCAGCAGCACTACGGAGCCTTACCGAGCGACGCTGGAACGACTGGAAATCACCCCCACCAATCTGGGCACTTTTCAACCCGGAACCATCACCATTTCCACCATTGGGGGCACGGTGCTCAACACCGACCTCTGGGTTTATGATGGGAACTTCAATGCGATTCCGGGTTACGGCAACGACAACGAGAGCACGGACGGTGGAGGTACAGGCACAACCAATCAATCGCTGCTGAGGCGCGATTACGCTCCCGGTGTCTACTACCTTGCGCTCACACGCTGGGATCTGGTGAACGAGCAAGGAAGCCCCTCTGATGACCGCTGGCGCACGGGCGGGATGCTGTTCCCTGAAAACGCGGGCGCGGTACTTAGCTCCGCCAGCACCACCACCCCCGCAACCTTTACCTTTACCGTCACCGACTCCGCAGGCACCCAGAGCTTCTCCTTCACAGGGATGGAGTCTTACGAGATTAAGTGGTTCCGCTTCGAAGTGGTGCCCGAGCCCGCCAGCGTGGTCGCGCTCAGTGTGGGCGTGGTAAGCCTGCTTGGCTTCCACCGTCGACGCGCCCGCCACAGCGGAACCCCGAATATCTTCCCACTCACCTGAAGCGGTTCGAACCATTGTGATGCCTGGAATACAGGGGCGCACACACCAATGCGCCCCTCTCCAACCTTCTGCGCCTTGTCGGGACAAGCCCCCATGACTGTCTTGATCGCACTTTTTGCGGGTAACTTTGCAGCGGGTGGCAAGGGTTAGTTGGGTAAACTAAAGGGTGGAGGCAACGAAACGATGGGCTGGCATAAATGGCTAACGATGGGGCTGATGCTGAGCGCAACATGGGTGGCAGGCGTGTATGCGGATACCTATCTCTATCGCGGTCTGCCCCTCAACGAGGCAGGAATCACCCTGCGCCCTTGGGGTTCAGGCACGATTGAAGAATCGACAGAGACGGTCTTTGTGGGTAGTCGCTCCCTCAAGCTGACCACGCGCGGCTACTTTGCGGGGGGCTGGTTGGAGTTCCAGTCGCCTGTCGACCTCCGCAGCGACCTGAACACGCCTGACAAGGTGCTGCGCTTTACCCTGCGCTTTCCGGGCACGGCGACTGTGGCAGCAGGAGGTGCCTCCACGGGTCCACGGGGCGGTGGTTTGGGTGCGCCCCCCAGAGGTCCGCGTGGCGGAGGCTTTGGCGAGTTCGGTGCGCCCGGCGCACCTCCCGGTGGGGGTACAACAACCACGACCACCACTCAACCCACCGCGCAGGAGTTGCGCATCGTGCTGGAAACCAGCGATGGCAAGCGCACCGATTTTATCCTGCCCCTGCAAGGCGTTCGTCCAGATGAATCGGGCTGGCAATCGGTGAGCATGCCGCTGAGTGCCATCCCCTCCTTGAAGCAGACGAACGGGCAAATCGCGCGCGTCGGCGTCTTCAGCGATGCAACAGCCACTTTCTACCTTGGCGAGATCCGCACCCTCTCGGAGCAGACACCACTACAGGGCTATATCTATGTGGTCAATAGCTACGGGTTCAGCTTCAACTCGCGCAACGAAAGCAAAATCGTGATTGCCGCCAATGATGAACTCACCTTCTATGGAATCAGCGAGTCGGGCACGGTGCCTGTGGTTTTTCGCTGGAGCTTCGGCGGTGATCCGAACCTTATCGATGCCGAGGGGAATGCCATCCGACGACGCTTCCCGAAAAAGGGCACTTTCACCGTGATACTGACCATCGCCGATCCCTACGGCGCACGCAAGCCCGCCACCGCCCAGATAGAGGTCCAGGTGAACTGACGATGCGCTGGATCGAGCAGCTGCGCTTCGACGCGAACGGGCTGATTCCGGCGGTCATTCAGGACGCGGAGAGCGGGACGGTGCTGATGGTCGCTTATATGAACCGAGAAGCGGTGCAACGCACCGTACACACGGGGCTTTGCACCTACTGGAGCCGCTCGCGTCAGCAGTTCTGGGTCAAGGGCGAAACCAGCGGGCACTTCCAGCGAGTGAAACAGATCCGCGTCGACTGCGATGCCGACTGCCTGCTGATCCTGGTGGAGCAACAGGGTGTTGCCTGCCACACCGGGCATCGGAGCTGCTTCTATCGCGCCGTCGAAGGTGACGAACTGCGCGAGATAGAGCCAGACGCCAGCCACTTCTCTGCTTGGCGCGAGGACAAAAGCCAACCATAAACATCAGGAGGGTCAACGATGACCGAACGCAAACATCCGGAAGGCTACCTGAACGGGCAGCCACTGCATCCCGAAAGCTTGATGATGAGCTATGGCTACCGACCCGAATGGTCGGAGGGCGCGCTCAAATGCCCCATTTTCCAAACCTCGACCTTTGTGTTCAAGACCGCGGAAGAAGGCAAAGCCTTCTTTGAGTTGGCGTATGGGCTGCGCGAGCAGCGTCCCGGCGAACAAATCGGGCTCATCTACAGTCGGCTGAACAATCCTGACCTGGAAATCCTGGAGGACCGCCTCTGCCTTTGGGACGAGGCGGAAGCCGCGGCCGTGTTCGAAAGCGGCATGGCAGCTATTGCCACGACCCTGCTCGCCTATTTGCGCCCTGGCGATCTGCTCTTTCATAGCGAACCCCTCTATGGCGGCACCGATTACCTCTTCCGCCATGTGTTGAGCGCGTTCGGCATTCATACACTGGCGTTTCGGGCAGGCATGCCGAATGAGCAGGTCGAACAGATCTTGGCGAGCAGCCCTTTGCGCGACCACCTCGCGATGATCTATCTGGAAACGCCTGCCAACCCGACGAATGCGCTGGTTGACATCGAGTTCTGTGCGCATCTGGCGAAAAAATATGCACCTGAAGGGCGTAAGGTGCCTGTCGCGGTGGATAACACCTTCCTCGGACCGCTGTGGCAGCACCCGCTCAAGCATGGGGCAGACCTGGTTCTTTACTCCGCCACCAAGTATATCGGTGGGCACAGTGATGTGATTGCAGGCGCGTGCCTCGGCTCCAGAGAGATGCTGACGCCCGTCAAGATGCTGCGCACCTTTCTTGGCACGATGGCGGGTCCATGGACAGGCTGGCTCTTGCTGCGCAGCCTGGAGACACTGAAATTGCGCATGACCTGCCAGATGAAGAACGCGCGCTATGTCGCCGATTTTCTGGCGGACCATCCGAAGGTGCAGCGTGTGTACTACCTGGGGCATCTCAGCGAGGAGGATCCGCAGTACGCCATCTATCGCAAGCAGTGCCTTGCGCCCGGCGGAATGATCTCGTTCGAAATCGTAGGCGGCGAGCGCGAGGTGTTCCGCTTCCTGAACGCGCTGAAGCTTATTAAACTGGCGGTGAGTTTGGGCAGCACCGAGTCGCTGGCGGAACATCCCGCCAGCATGACCCACGCCGATATGTGCCCCGAGGATCGGCAGGCGTTCGGCATCACCGACAGCCTCATCCGCCTCTCGGTCGGCGTGGAACATCCCGAAGACCTGATTTTAGACCTGGAGCAGGCGCTCCGTGCGGTCTGAATCAGAACCCATCGCCCGTCTGACCGAAGTTGAATAACACAATCAGCAGGTCTGCGTCGTCGACCGCGCCGTCGCCGTTCACATCCTCGGCACGATTCGAGCCCGTCTGCCCAAAGGCGAACAACACGGCGAGCAAGTCGGCATCGTCGACGGTATTACTGCCGTCCACATCGCCGTTAATCAGAGTGAAATTTTGGGTGGTTGTTCCGCTCAAGGTCAGGCTTACCTTTCGCGCCAGACCGGGCGGCATTTGCGCCAGCACTTCTGCCGCGCCCTGCTCGCTCACCTGAATCTGATAGATGCCCGAATCGCTGAGCGTGGCGGTGTAGGTGTTGATGGTGCTGCCCTGACGGATTCGGATGGTTGCTTGACGCCCGGCGTAGCTGCCCGTGTAGCCTTCGATGTTAATCACGCCCTGCAGGGTCGTAGCCGGCGCGGCATCTCCCCAAATGCGCAGTCCAAAGGTCGCCTGCACGCCGCCTTCCAACCCGTAATATTGATACACATCCTCCTGATTGTCGGGTTCGTACTGGATAAAATAATCGAAATTGGGGTCGCCAGGCAGATTGCCACACACCCATGCCGCTGGGCTGGAGACCCGAATGCCCAGATAGAACACGAACATGTTGCCGAAATCCTGCCCCAGCTGCCCCGCCTGAACGGTGAACACCTCATTATTGGGGTCAGGGTTGGTTCCCAGCCGCCATACGCCTGCCTGCGGTACATAGAGCCGGTGAGGACCTTGATTGCCCCGCAGGAAAGTGGCAGGTGGAGCGAAGCTGGGGTAGGGTGGGAAGTCGCTATCCGCGCCTGTCCAGAAGCCCTGAATGTCGTAGTAGCCCACACGCGGGAAGTAAACCATGATCTCCACACGGCTGATTCGGAATCGTCCCTGCCCGCTGGGATCCAAGTAGGGATAGATTTGCACATCGTCCAGCGCGATCTTGCCCTCGCTGTCATAGGCATAGTACTGTCCTGAAGTTGCCCAGCGGTAATAGAGCAGCTGGTCTGTCGGGAAGAAATCGCCCCCGTCGAAGGGCTGCCAGCGCGGCACCGCAGGTTGGAAAAGATTATCCGGGCGAAAAACCTTGATTACTTGCACATCGTCCAGTCGCTCGATCAGCTCCCAACCGCCCAGCGTCTGCCAGCCACTCTGCGCCGAGAGCATCGCCACCATTAGAGCCAGTAATCCTGCCATCGATGTACGCATTGCCTGTTCCTCCTTCGGTATCGCCGATTCTATTATAACCCAATCGGTTGTCTATTAGGGCTGTTGAGCGGGTGTTAGGTTGCCGTATAATGTTGCACGGCGTCCTCGTCGACTTCCACTCCCAGCCCGGGCTTGGCAGGGATCGTGATGTAGCCGTCGGGATCGATGGTGATTGGCTCGGTGAGGAAGTAGTCGCGCGCTTTGAGGTCCCAGCCGGGCGGTTCGTAAGGGAACTCGGCCCATGTGCAATTAGGGCATGCCCCCATCAGTTGCAGATTCGCTGCCAGTCCCAGTCCGTTGGTCCAGGTGTGGGGTGCGATCTGCTTGCCGAACGCTTCCGCCATGCCCGCAATTTTCTTGCCCGTGCTGATCCCGCCCGAGAGCGACACATCGGGCTGCAGCACATCGAGCGCGTCGCGCAGCAGAAACTCGCGGAACTCGTGCAGGTCTTGGTTCATCTCGCCTGCTGCAAGGGCGACGGGCGACTTCTCGCGCAGGCGGCGGTAGCCCTCGTAATCGTGTTTCTCCAGCGGCTCCTCCAGCCAGACGACGCCGAGTTCGGCAAGCTCTTCGGCAACGCGCAGCGCCGTGGCGATGTCCCATTTCGGTGCGTCGCCCATCCCTGCCACTCGCCAGCCCATGTTGGCGTCCACAAGAATCTCCATTTCGGGGTACTGTGCGCGCACCTGGCGAGCGACCGCCATGTCCTCACGCCAATCCATGTGGTGGAAGCGCAGTTTGACCGCGCGAAAGCCCATCTCCCGAATCTGGGCGATATAGTCGAGCCGCTCCTCGACACTTTTCAGTTCGCCCGTGCTGGCGTAGGCTTTTATACGCTCCTGATAGCCGCCCAGCAGGCGATAGATGGGCTGACCGGTCGCTTTGCCAAGAATATCCCAGAACGCCATCTCGATCCACCAGAGGCGCAAGCCCAGAAAGGTTGCCGAACGGCAAATTTGCACCACCTGTTCGATCTGGAACGGGTCGCGCCCGAACAGGAAGGGCAATAAGAGGTGTTGCAATCCCGCCCCCTCCTGGCTGAAGGCGACATTCGCTGCATAGCCCCGAATGCCCTCGTCGGTCTCCAGCGTTAACAATTGCACGCGGTGCGCGGTCTGCGGGTAGCCCGGCAACCACGACGGATAGAACGGTGTCGACAGCGGATACTCCAGCAGCCGCAGCTGCATTCCGATAATGCGCATAGCGGACCTCCTGCGCCCCTCTTTACGCGGTCTTCGCAGATTGTCCTGCTGGCACCTTAGTCCAGCGCCCCACACCCTCACCCGTCGCGGATTTTTCGGTCCTCATGTTCACATCCACGCCCGCGCCTGCTCCGCAATGGCAGCAGCATGGGCGGGGTAGAAAGCGATGAGGCACGCGCAAGCTCGCAGCGCGGTCAGCCTCTCCCAAGCGCACAGCGGGAGCAACTGCAGAAACGCCCCTTTCGCCCCGCGCTCCGTCAGCGCGTTCAGCACCTGGGGCAAGTCATCGGCGCGGTGCCCGGCTATCTGCCGCGCATAGTCCACCGCGAGGTCATCGAAGCCCAATTCCGCTGCGGTTTGGGCAACTTTCCAGAGGGTGGAGAATAGTCCGGTGGCGTGCGCCGCCTCCCACGCCTCGCGCAGCACCGTCCGAGCGTGTTCATGCTCTCCCACCTGCGTCAGTGCCTGCGCAATCTTCACCAACGCCTCAGCGCGGTGGGATGCCCACTCAATCTGCTGGGCAGCCTCTACCGCTTGTTGGAGAACCGCTTGCGCCTCTTCAGTTGCCCCTATCTGCGCCATCGCCTGCCCAAGCCCCACCAACGCCTCAGAGCGAAAGTATGCCCCCTCAATCTGCTGGGCGATTGCCAGTGCTTGGGCGAACTCACCTATCTGCGCCATCGCCTGCCCAATCTCCACCAACGCCCGAGAGCGAAAGTATGCCCACTCAATCTGCTGGGCGATTGCCAGTGCTTGGGCGAACTCACCTATCTGCGCCATCGCCTGCGCAATCTTCACCAACGCCCAAGAGCGAGAGCCTGCCCTCTCAATCTGCTGGGCGATTGCCAGTGCTTGGACAAACTCACCTATCTGCGCCCAGCGAAGGGCAAACGATTCGAGTCTTTCATCGCTGAGCGTTTGCACGGCGACTTTGGACGCGCTGGGCAGATGGCTGAGGGGTGTGAGCATGAAAGCCGTTGCCTCTTCTTGCCCATCTCTTAGTTTCTCCAGGGTTCTCCCTTTCCACCACTGCGTTATCTCCGTCAAGCAGCGTTCCGCGCCTGAGGCGTCGCCCGCATGGTGGCGGTTCCATGCGAGCAGGAGCAGCCAGAGCGTGCCGCTCGTGTAGTCGCGCTCCAGGGCTTGCTTTGCCAGCCCGATGGCGCGTTCCATGTTGCCTTGCCTTAGGGCGTCCAGCGGTGTTTCGGCTTGCGCGGCGCGATGGGCGTGGCGCAGCATCATCTCGGCGATGATGGGGGCATGCTCTTGGGCGATGGCGGCGTCCAGCGCGGTTTGCAGCGTGCGCAGGGGCAGGTCGGGTTCCGCAGGCAGGGTTTCGCGTTGCGCCTGCAGGAACGCCTCGTCGCGTGCCAGTTGGTAAAGGGTGTCGGTCCGGTTCGCTTCCCTCAGATGGGCGGGGTAGTGGCGCAGCGCGTAGGGGCTGCGGTGCTCCTGCCAGCGGGCGCAATAATCCAGCAGTTGCTGGCGCGCCTCGTGCGCCAGAGCGCCCAGTGCGCCTTCGAAGGCGTCGCCCAGCGTCGGGTGCGTGAAGGCGTAAAAGCGCGCGCCGTCTCGCTCGGTGATGGAGAACCAGCGCGTCGCCTCCCTCGGTAGCGCTTCGAGTTCAAAAGCGTTCAGCTCGGTGAGCGCCTCGATCTCGCGTTCGCTGAGCGCGCCGAGCGCGGTCGCCAGCAGGGCAAACAATCGCTGCACTTTTTCCGCGTTGGCGAGGCTCCGGGCAAGGTGGCGCAGCTGCTCACGCACATAGTTGTCAAAGCCTTGTGGGGTGCGCTCCAGAGCGGCTCGCACATCGCCGCCCGATGTCGCTACTTGCAGCAAATCGTCCACCAGAAAGCGCAGGTGCAACGGATAGCCCTCAGTTTTTTGCAGAACCAGTTCGACAAAGGAGGCATCTTGAGCATACGCTGCCAGTTCCCCATCGCCAGCACGCGCGAGGTAGTCGATGACCGCCGTGTGCGGGAGCGACTGCAGGTGCATGCGCTGCACTTGCATTTGCATCCACGGGCGCAACATGGCGGGCGTTTCGGTTTCGTCGGCACGGATAGCGACCACCACATAGACGCCTTCGGGCAGGGGACTGGGCAGGGGCGGCAGAAGTTCCTTCTCCGCCTCGTCCAGCCCGTCCAGCAATAGCACAAGCGGCTCTTCGGGAAGTGCGCCGCGTTCCTGCAGCAGCCCCAGCAATGCGTCGCGCAGCTGCCCCTCGTCGCGTGGCGGCAGCTCCCGCTCGACCCCATAGTAAATGTAAAGCTGGCGCAGCAGGTTGAAAAGCGCGTTGGGGACGCTATCCAAACGGTTCGCGTCGTCGTATTCCCTGCGGAAGAAGTGGTGGGCGATAAAGCAGCCGTTCCCATGGCGTTGGTCGAGCCAGTTGGCGAGCAGGGCGGTCTTGCCGTAGCCTGCAGGCGCGGTCACTATTAGCACGCCCGAGGGTTGCTCAAACAGCGCGTCTAACCGCTCCAGTTCCCGCTCGCGCCCGACGAACAGCGCAGTATGAGCGCGTATCACTTGCTCGGCGCGCTGTGTCAGCTCCCGCCCCGTGTATTTTTCGTACAGGGGGCGACGCTGCCGCTCCAGTTAGAGCGTCTGCAACACCGTCTGAATTGTTTCTGTGTGCGCTATAAGGACGGGCAAATACTCGTCGAGCCGTTGCTGAAGAACCTGGAAGCCTTCCGCCTGCTCCTGACGCAGCTGCTCCAGCGTTTGTTCAATCTGCTGGAGCCGTGCCATCGCCTGACCTGCGAACCGCTCCAGTTGTTGAGTAAACGCGCCGTAATCGATAGAGACACCCTCCACCGCGAGATTGGCAAGCAGCTGGCTCTGGAAGATGTGGGCAACGCGCTTGTTTTGCTTGAGTTCTTCCGCGAAGAAGGCGCACAGCAGGTCAAACCAGTCCAGCGTCACGGATTCGCTCCGCTCGCCCTCTTGCCAGCCGCTCTGGAGCATGTCGATCAGGCGTTCGGAGGGTTCCACTCCCCATTTGCTGCGAAGTTCTTGCTGCAAGTGGTCTTTGAGCCGTTTCTTGAATTCGTCTATGCGCCCTTGTGCGGCTTCGTCTCGTGGCTGGAGCAGTAGTTCGATTTGCTGTTCGGCTTCGGATGATGGTGGGATGTAGGGCGCGCTGGGCAGCCGCTTGAGTTCGCGCAGAATTTCGCCTCGTGCTTTGAGCAGTTGGCGCGGCTCTTCAGCCAAGCGGAACAGATGGCGGAGATCACGCTGCAACAGGCTGGGCGCGATGTCCAGCTCGCGCAGGCGGGCATCGATGAGGGCGAGCGTTGCCTGCAGGTATGCTTTGCGCACTGCTTTCTGCAGGTCATGGTTCACCGGTTTACCGCCCTGCTTGAGGCGTTCACGCACCGCTTGCAAAACCTGGCAGAACATAGCGTCGGCTCGGTTGCTCACGATGCCGCCAATCACAGTTCCGATAATGAAGGTCGATATAGGTTCCACTTCATCCTCCTATGTACCTGTCATCATTAGAGTCTACCATATAGAAGGGTGTTCGAAAATTCACGCGGCTCGTTTGGGGGCGGGGCTGCCTGCCGAGCCGTTGGGTGTTTTGAGGGCGGATGGATGCAGGAAATCGTGCAAGGGGTACGAATCGCGCTTGTGTGCGCGCCTTGTGGGAGGAATGGGTTGACAGTTTTCTGGACTATCTGAGGCGGGAGCGGCAGTTATCGCCACACACGCTGAACGCCTATGCCGTGGATTTGAACCAGTTTGTGGACTATCTCGCGCGTGCGGACCGCTTGGAGCCGGCGCGGTGGGATGCGAGCCTGTGGGAGGGCTTTATCTATTACCTGCGCCGCCGTTCGATGAGCGAATCGAGCGTCGCCCGCAAGCTGAGCGCGGCACGCGCCTTTCTGCGCTATCTCCATCGACGCGGAACGCTTTCGGAGGAGCCCCCCGAAGCGTTGGAGCGTGCGCGCCCCCATCGCGCCCTGCCGAACACGCTCACGCCCAGCGAGGTGCGTCGCCTGCTGTTGCAGCCTCCTTTGGACAACCCGCTCGGCATCCGCGACCGCGCGATGCTGGAGGTGATGTATGCCACAGGGCTGCGCGTGTCGGAGCTGCTGGGGCTGCGCATGGAGCAACTGAACCTTGCGGATCGGGTGATACGGGTTCAGGGCAAGCGCGGTCGCGAGCGGCTGGTACCGCTCACCGAGACCGCCACCTACTGGTTGCAGCGGTATCTGAGCGAAGCGCGCCCGAAGTTGTATCCCAAGCGGGAAAGGTCCGACTGCGTGTTCCTCAACGAGCGTGGCGGTCCACTGAGCCGAATCGCCTTCTGGAACAAGATCAAGCTCTATGCCGCGAGCGCAGGCATCACCAAAAATGTGACCCCGCACACGCTACGCCACTCATTCGCCGTACATCTGCTCAGTGGTGGGGCAGACCTGCGCGCGGTGCAGGAGCTTTTAGGGCACAGCGACATCACCACCACCCAGGTTTACACCCAAGTCAACCTCGAACGCCTGAAAGAGGTCTATAAGAGGTCTCACCCACGAGCGTGAGGCATTTGAGGGTTATCATGTCGCATGTCATTCCCCAAATTGTTCGGATAGCCTCAGCGCAGCGGTTGCGAGAAATCGAGCTGCAAATCATAGCGGACGCGGGCGTAGACCTGCTCATAGATCTCTTGCAAGTTTAGCCATGCATCAGGATCGTCGCGTAGCAGTGGCACAGGAATTTGAGGCAGTGGCTGCCCTAATTTCCAGTAGTAGACCTCTACCTTCGGCAGGCGATGGCTGCGTGCAACGAACACATAGTAATCGCCTTCAGGTAGAGGCTCCTGAGTGGGCAGTCGTTCGCCTTGCAGCAACAGATCGATTTCCACAAGATTCACGCCTGCACGGTAAAGCTGTTGACGTCTGTCGAGGTACTCCGCTCTTCCCAGCGAGTTTGGGCGTTTATTGGTAGGTGAGAGCAGTTCGATAACGGTCACCAGTTGGCGTTCGGAAAGGGTGTAAATTTGCAGAAAGCGTTCTCGGTGCTCTGCAAGAATCGGCACAGTCAGCATGGCGGGTTCAGTTGTTACCGTGGCACCGCCCCCAGGGTATGGCGCGTTTGCCTGAACGGCTTCTACTGCCACATCGGGGTAGAGTAGTTGGCGGTACTGCGTCCCATTGGATTCTTCTTCGATGTAGACCCGCTCTTCGATATCTACCGCATACTTCGGCAGCAGCTGGGGCATCAACGCCTCTTGAATCGCGACAATCATGTTGGCATGGAAGCCGCGCCAGCGTTGCGCCTCAATATACGGATCCATCCCCACAACCCGATGCTGCACCATGCTTAAATTGTACCCGCAGGCAATTGCGAAACGGTAAGCGGGACGGCATCACTCAATCGCCAAATTCTGAATGTACTCGGTCAAGGCGCGCTGGGCGTCTTGAAGTTGCTTCTGCAAGCCCGCGATGGCGCGGCGTGCCTCTTCCAACTCGCGCTCCTGCTGGGTCAGCTTCTGCACATACTGCTTGTAGAGGTCGGACGCGCGATCCAGCTCGCGCATGTTTGCGCGGATGCGTTCCTGGTCGCGCTCGATCGCCTGAATTTGCTCCTGTTGGTTGCGAATCGCCGTCTGCAATTCGGCAATCTGCTTGCGACGGTGGATAATCTCCTCCAATGCGCGGCGCACCGCCTCGCTGGCTTGGGCGTTGCGGAGCAGCACCTGGATGGTATCGTCGTCGGTATTTAGCAGGGCATAGCGCTGCTCTATGATGCGCTCCTCCAAGGTCTGCAGCGTTGCGGTTTTGTGAGGCGCGACCTGCACGCGGAAGCGATAGAAACTGCGCGTGCGTTCCGCCCGCGAGGGTTCCACCAGTTTCCATTCGCCTTCATAAGGTTGTTCGACCAGGACAAGGCGCGCCCGCCGATCGCGGTTGTTCAGCGTATAGCGGTTAATGCGTTGTTGCTTGACCTGCTGATGCAACACTCCTTTGACAATCTTGAGCGTGAGTATCTTAGTCTGCATATCCTGCAGTTCACGGGCAACTTCCACACCGGTATCGAGTGCGTAGGTGAGGATGCGCTCGCCCTTCGGCTCTACCGTGTCCATGAGGGCATCCCCGCCATAGGAATCGCCGTAGTAAACCGTCACGGGACCTTCCATCAGGGTCAGGTCGGTGGTGTTGGTCAGGCGCACGCTAAAGAAGGGATGGACAGCATGCCTGCTGGGGTTATAGAGGGAGACGGGTTCCGCCTGAACATTCTGGTTGATGACGGGGAGCATCGCCGACTGTTGTCGCGCGATGGAGACGGGTATCTGGATGCGATATTCGAACAGTGCCCCTCGCTCCTGCCCGACTGCCATTTCCTGCACGCTGCGCTGCATCGCCTCCATGCTTTCGCCCAGTTCTGGCACAGGTGGTGCCCCAGGCGCCGCCTTCCGCGCAGGCGCACGCGCAAAATCAGCTGCAGCACCACCCACTCCCTTGCCCGCCTCTGCAGGGTACTCGGCTTCTGGGACAAAAGGAAGCAGCCACTCTTCCACAGGGGGGCGAATGACCGGACGCCGGAGGTAAAACGGCTCGTACAGATTCTGAATAAAGCTGATGGGTCTGCCGGAGACAAGCGAGACCTGCACATTGTGCCAGTCCTCGTCGGTGGTGTTTTCGACAATCGCCCAGCCTTGCAGAAGGGGTTCGCCCTCTTCGGGCAGCACGAGGCGATAGGTCATCTTCCAGAGGGGCATCTCCATAAGGTAGCCGACCAGCACGCGCCTGCGCCCCTTGCCCTCGAAGCGCAGTTCGACCGCCTTGCGCGTGTTGTCCAACCCGCTGGCGAGTGTCTGCAGGGCGCTGGTCAATTCACGCTGAAGCCGTTCATCCAGCAGGCGAAAGCTCGCCACAAAGGAAAGCGGCACCGTCTGAACCCCTTGTTCGGTCAAGAGATTGAGAAAATATTCCTCGCGCTGTTCAGGCTTTTTGTCAAGCGGTTCGCCGATGCGTACCGTCTGGCTCTCCACACTGAGAATAGTGCCCCGTATCGTGAAGATGTATCGTGGCAGTTGCCATTCGGCTGGGGGATTTGAGGGAGGACTGGAGGTCTCTTTTTGTACCGTTACCTCCGCCCCTTCCATCGCTCGGTTCAGCCGTAGCTCAACAGGGATCCCACGCAAGCGTTGCAGCAGCTCCGCGCGCGAGGGGTTATCGGCGATGTTGATGGCATAAGAGGCGAGTGTACGGCTGAGCGGATCGCGCGGGGTGTACTGCACAGGCTGAATGCGTCCGCCATCCAGATCGATCAGCACCAGCGATTTGAGCAGGTCGTTCATCTGGGGTTCGCGCAGCATCAAGGTCAATGCGGTGTTGCCCTCCACCGTGCCCACGCGCTCGATATAGCCCACGCCGCTGCGGAACAGCACGACGCGCGTGACGGGCAAAGTTTGTTCCGTCTGTGCCACTGCACACAGAGCCAGCGCAAGCATCGCTACCGTGAAAACGCCATGTTCCATATCGTGTCTCCCGCCCATGCAGGCTTGTTCCAGAATTATACCAGAGGGGTGCCGCCGAACGCAGCGTCTGTACCCTCCCCGCGTGCGTGGAGGGTTCTGGAGGGGCTATCTTCCTCCCCGCGTGCGGGAGATGGGCTGGAGATGAGGGCTTTCGGCTCGCCGGGAAGCTCGTCCTCAACTCCCCTCGCCCTCTGGGAGAGAGGCTGGGGGGTGAGGGCTTTCGGATTTTTCGAACACCCTCTTAATAGACCATCAAGAAGATGGGGTTTTCCAGCACTCGTTTCAGCTCCTGCAGGAAGCGGGCGCCTGTCGCGCCGTCCAGAATGCGGTGGTCGCAGGAGAGAGTGACCTTCATGCGGGCACGGGGCTGGATAGAACCGTCTTCCATGACCACTGGCTGCTTTTTCACCGCGCCAACCGCCAGAATCGCGCTGGCGGGCGGGTTGATGATTGCCGCGAACTCATCGATATCAAACATGCCCAGGTTGGACACGGTGAAGGTGTTGCCCGTCATCTCATCGGGCAGCAGCTTACCTTCACGCGCTTTTTGGATGAGTTGTTGCGCCTCTTGTGCGATACGCGCCAACGATTTGCCCTCACAGTGGCGCACGACTGCCACCAGTAAACCTTCTTCCACCGCCACCGCGATGCCGATATGGATGCCGTCGGGATAGACAATCTGTCCCTCGCGATAGGAGGCGTTCACCAGTGGATGTTTCTCCAGCGCGACCGCACATGCCTTGACAATCATATCGTTCACGCTGAGTCGCAGGCTCTCATCAAGGCTGTTGAGCCGGGCGCGGAGGGCAAGTGCTTCCTCCATATCGATCTCCATCGTGAGGTAGAAGTGGGGGACGGTCTGTTTGACTTCGGTCATGCGTTGGGCGGTAATCTGGCGCAGACGGTTCAACGGTTCAGTACGGGCGGCGGCAGCGGGTGCGGGCGCTGGGGCAGCCACGGGCGGCGCGACGACAGGTGCGGCGGGCTGGGGTGCGCGGACGGCTTCGAGATAGGCAAGCACATCGCGCTCCACGATGCGCCCTTGTGGTCCGGTGCCCTGGATCAAGCGCAGGTCGATGCCATGTTCTTGCGCGATTTTACGCGCCAGCGGCGAGGCTTTAATGCGTTCCTCCACCTGTAGTTTCGGCTCGGAGGGCGCCTCGCTCTCCATTCGCCGCGTCGGCGTCTCCGCCAAAGAAAGTTTCGGCTCAGCGGGCGCCTCGCCCTCCCGTATCGCTTTGCCGTCGTGTTTGCCTTCTTCGGGGAGTGTCTCGCCCTCGGCAAGGATGTAGGCAAGTGGTGTGTTGATGGGCACGGTTGCGCCCTCTGGCACACGAATGCCGCGCAGGATGCCCGATGCGGGCGCTTCGAGTTCGATGGTTGCTTTGTCGGTCGCAATTTCGGCGATTGGCTCGCCCTCTTGCACCGTTTCGCCCTCCTGTTTGAGCCAGCGTACCAGCGTGCCTTCCTCCATCGCATCGCCCATTTTGGGCATGATCACCGTCTGCATCGTTTCTCCCTCCTATGCCAGCACCTGCTTGACCGCCGTAATGACATCTTCTACTTGGGGATATGCCGCGCGCTCCAGGTGCTTGTTGTAAGGCATGGGCACATCGGCACCGGCGACGCGCAGCACGGGCGCGTCCAGCCAGTCGAAGGCATGCTCCTGAACTTGTGCCGCGATTTCCGCCCCGAAGCCCGCATAGCGCCAGTCGTCATGCAGGGCGATTGCCCGATGCGTCTTGCGGATGGAATTGAACACGGTATCCCAGTCGCAGGGCACAAGCGTGCGCAGGTCAATAATCTCCACCTCGATGCCCTCTTGTTGCAGGCGTTCGGCAGCCTGTTGTGCCACCAGCACGCCACGCGAATAGGTAATGACGGACACATCGCGCCCTTGTCGCTTGATGTCGGCTACGCCGAGCGGGATGGTATATTCGTCTTCGGGCACTTCGCCGCGCGTGAGATAGAGCTGCGGGTGTTCAATGAACATCACGGGGTTGTTATCCCGAATGGCGGTTTTGAGCAGCCCCTTGGCATCGGCCGGGGTCGAGGGCAGCACCACCTTCAAGCCGGGCGCATGCGCCATCCACAGCTCGAAACTGTGCGAGTGCTGCGCTGCCAGCTGCCTGCCAGGTCCGGCGGGACCACGGATGACCAACGGCACAGGGCACGCTCCGCCCGATTTATACAAAATTTTCGCAGCGTGGTTGACAATCTGGTCCATCGCCAAAAAAGCGAAGCTCCAGGTCATCACCTCCACGACGGGGCGCAACCCTTCGATGGCGGCGCCAATCGCGATCGCGATAAAGCCTGGTTCCGAGATAGGCGTATCCCACACGCGCTGGGGACCATATTTCTGGAACAGCCCTTCCGTCACGCGAAAGCTGCCCTGATAGCGTCCGATGTCCTCGCCCATCAGGAACACGCGCTCGTCCCGATCCATCTCCTCAATCAATGCTTCACGCAAAGCCTCACGAAAGAGTTTAATCGCCATGCGAACCTCCAGAAAGCTGGTTTAAAAGAATTACTTTTTGTGGTAGAACCTTGCTCCAGTCCACATCATTGGTCAGTATAGCCTCCGCATCATAGAGTGTTGCAGTGGCAAGGTGAATGGCATCAGGAACTTTAAGAGACGCGAATTGCGCTCTGAAATTGACCGCTGCCTGAATTACATCCAGCGTGATTGGCAGCAGTACCAGGTCTGATTCAAACAGATGCTCGTAATACGCCCGGATAAGTTGGTTGTTATGCAGGCGAGTAGGAATTACAAGACACTCTAAGACGCTAAGATGGCTGGTCATCAGTGTCAGCTGATGATGATGGGCAGCTGCCAACAGAGGCTGAAGGTGATCACCAAACTGTGGATGTTTCTCCACAATATAAATCAGGATGTTGGCGTCGAGGTAGGCCTTAGTTCCTGCTGGCAGATTCAGCCATCCCATTGAAGGCGCTCCTCACGCAGTAATTGCTCGTATTCCTCCCAGGTGGCTACGGCTTGTGGGGATTGTTCGGCTGGGTTCTCAAGAAACCGCTGGTAAAGCGTTTTCCGAGCGCGAGAAGGTTCTTCCACCAGCACAATGAGCTCCACATCCGCTCCTTCAGGCAGTTGGGGATGCGTGATCTCGATACGATTTCCCTTAAGCACGGTCGTCCGAAGCCGAATCGCCGTTTCCATCGTCGGAAAAGTATACCCGATGCCGTTTAGTCCATGAACACATGCTGCCACAGCTCCTCAAGTGGTGGGTCAGGACTCTCATCAGCAAAGCGAGCCGCCTCTTCCACGACACGCTGTGCCTGCTGGTCGATGGCTTCCAGCTCCTCTTTGGTGCAGATGCCGTTCTCGATGAGATAGCGATGCAAGGTGGCGATGGGGTCGCGCTTGCGCCACTCTTCGATCTCCTCGCGTGTGCGGTAGGAGCCGGGGTCGGTGATGTCGGCTGCACCATGCCCCACATATCGGTAGGTGATGGCTTCCACAAAGTAGGGTTCCTGATGGGTGCGCACATGGGCGATAATCTCCCGCGCTGCCTCGCGCACCTTCAACACATCCATGCCATCAATCTGGACGGAGGGGAAGCCATAGACCGAGGCACGATGCGCCAGATTCGTCACTGCCGAGTGCAGCTCCACTGGTGTGCCCATCGCATATTTGTTGTTCTCCACGATGTAGACGACAGGCAGCTTCCACAGCCCTGCCATGTTGAGGCATTCGTGGAGCAGCCCTGCGTTCATCGCGCCATCCCCAAAGAAGCAGAGGGTGATACCGCCTGTGTTCTCGTATTTCTGGGCGAAGGCGACGCCCGTCGCGATGCCGATTACGCCACCTACAATCGCGTACCCGCCCAAGAAGTTGTGTGCCTTGTCATAGAAGTGCATGGAGCCGCTCTTACCGCGACATAGCCCCGTCACCTTGCCATATAGCTCCGCCATCACCTTGCGCGGGTCGCTGCCCAGTGCCAGCACATAGCCATGGTCGCGATAGTGCCCCAGCACGCGATCCTGGGGCTGAAGTTGCGAGATAAAGCCGACCGCCACCGCCTCTTCACCGATATAGAGGTGAAGATAGCCGCCGATTTTGTCCTGCCGATAGGCTTTGTCGCAGTGCTGCTCGAAGTGCCGAATCAGCACCATCTGGCGATACATTTCGAGCAGCTCCTCGCGCTCCTCCTTAGAGATAGTTGCTGCCTTCTTCGTTCGGGTTTTCGCGCTCATTGAGACCTCCGTGCGTTTCGAAGTGTACCCGACAAGTGCAAGCAGGAGGGTGGTGCGGTATAGCGAATGGCGAAGGGTGGATGGCGGATTACTTGCTTAGAGGTGGGCGCGTTCTGGACCCGGCTCAGGGGCTGGATGTTCACGCAGATCTGCGGATACGCGCTGGGCGCATCGCGGAGATTGCTCCCCAGCTCGCACCAGAGGCAGGCGAAACGGTGATCGACTGCGCCGGCTGCTGGATCGCCCCCGGGCTGGTGGACATCCATGTGCATCTGCGTGAGCCAGGGCAGTCCCACAAGGAGACGCTGCAAACAGGGGGCGAGGCGGCTATCACCGGTGGGTTCACTTCTATTTGCTGCATGCCAAACACCGAGCCGCCGTTGGATAGCCCGGCACTGGTGCGCGAACTGCTACAGCGTGCCGAGCGCGAATCGCCATGCCGTGTATATGTGGTCGCTGCACTCACGCAGGGCATGCGTGGCGAGCAGTTATGTGATTATGAGGCACTGAAGCGCGCGGGCGCGGTCGCCTGCAGCGATGACGCATTTCCCGTTCAGTCGGTAGCGGTGATGCGATGTGCGATGCGTGCCTGCGCTGCCGTCGGGCTGCCTGTGCTGACCCATTGTGAGGAGACGGTGCTGACCGCAGGGGCAAGCATGCATGAGGGCGAGGTGAGTGTGCGGCTTGGGTTGCGCGGCATGCCATCCTCCGCCGAAGCAATCCAGATTGCCCGAAACGCGCTGCTCGCGCTTGAAACGGGCTGCCACCTGCATATCCAGCACCTCTCCACCGCGATGGGGCTGGAGCTTATTCGCTTCTTTCGTCGGCAAGGTGCGTCCGTCACGACCGAAGTCACACCCCACCATCTGCTGCTGACCCATCACGCCTGCGAGGGGTTCGACACGAACGCGAAAATGAACCCGCCGCTACGCACGCCTGCGGATGTCGACGCGCTGAGCGAGGGGCTAATCCTTGGCGATATCGACTGCATCGCGACGGACCATGCCCCCCATGCCCGTTTCGAGAAGGAACAGCCGTTCGGTCTCGCACCGTTCGGTATCGTGGGGTTAGAAACCGCGCTGGGCTGTGTGTTGCAGTGGAATGCGGATCGGGGCGAACCCTTGTCTCCGCTGGAGCTGATTGCCCGCCTTAGCACACGCCCCGCGCAGATTTTAGGCTTGCCCGCGGGCACTTTGCGAACGGGCGCGCCTGCTGATGTGGTAGTGATTGACCCCGAGGTGCGCTGGCAGGTAGACCCCACGCAATTCCGCTCGATGGGCAAAAATAGCCCCTTTACGGGCTGGACGCTGCGAGGCAAGGCACGCTATACTTTCATCGGTGGGGTTAAAGTGAGTGGCGAGTAGCGAGTGGAATTTAGCGAATGGCGAATAGGGGCACGGTGTTGCCGTGCCTCTACCACTCGGTACTCACTTGCGAGCCTTTTTCGGGTACACTCTCTGTTGAGGCAAGATGGGCAAACGCTATTACTATATCACGACGCCGATCTACTATGTGAACAGCACGCCCCATATCGGCACGGCGTTGACCACGATTGTGGCAGACGCCTGTGCACGATTTTACAAACGGCGCGGGCGTGCAGTCTACTTCCTTACGGGCACGGATGAAAACGCGCCCAAAGTGCATCGTGTCGCCCAAGAGCAGGGGAAGCCCACCCAGCAGTTCGTGGACGAGATGGCGGAGGTGTTCGCACGCACTTGGCGCATGCTGCATATCGAGTATGATGTGTTCATTCGCACCACCGAGGAGCGGCACAAACGCACTGTGACGGAAGTGTTCCGCCGATTGCGCGAAAAAGGCGACATCTACAAGGGCAGCTATCAGGGCTGGTACTGCCTCTCCTGCGAGACCTTTTGGGCGACCAGCAAGATAGGCGCGGAACGCAGCTGCCCCGACTGTGGCAAACCTTTAGAGTGGCGCGATGAACCGTGCTACTACTTCCGACTCTCCGCCTACGAATCGCGCCTGCGCGAGTATATCCAGAGCAACCCCCACTTTATTCAGCCAGAAGTGCGGCGCAACGAGACCTTGGGCTTTCTTGCGGAAGGGCTGCAAGATGTCGCGGTAAGCCGTTCAGGCACCGATTGGGGCGTTCCCGTGCCCGATGACCCCGACGGGGGCGTGGTCTATGTCTGGTTCGACGCGCTGCTGAACTACCTCACTGCCACAGGCTGGCTGGAGCGTGGTGAAGAGTACCTCGATCTCTGGCCCCCTGACCTGCAGCTGATGGGCAAAGATATCCTGCCGCGCTTCCACGCCACTATCTGGCCCGCCATGCTGATGGCGCTGGAGCTGCCACTACCAGAGCGCCTGTATGGGCATGGCTGGTTCTTGGTGAACCAGAAAAAGATGTCCAAATCGTTGGGCAATGTGTACGCGCCGCTGGAGGTAGCGCAGGCGCTGACGACCGCCTCAGGGTGCGAGCTACCCTATGCAACGGATGCCTTCCGTTACTATATGCTGCGCGAGATGCCCACCGATTCGGACGCCGAGTTCAGCCTCGAAGGGCTGGAGACGCGCTATAATGGCGACCTCGCCAACGATCTGGGCAACTTGGTGCATCGCACGCTCTCGATGATGCATCGCTACTTTGAGGGGCGCGTGGCGAGCGGCGAGTGGCGCGTGGAGGAACCACTTGCCACCGTTTTTCAACGGCAGGTGGAGCGGGCAACCGAGGCGTTCGAACAGGTCGATTTCCCACGCGGATTGCGCGAGGTATGGGAGATTATCAGCGCGGTCAATCGTTACTATGACGAGCAGGCGCCCTGGGCACAGATGAAAGCGGGCGATACCCAACGCGCGGGGCAGGTTCTCTATACGGGACTGGAGGCGGTGCGAATCTTGTGCGGGCTGATTGAACCTGCGATGCCTGCCGTCGCCCACGCCATCGCCACCCAGCTCAACCTACCCACCGTGCCGCCCTGGAGCGAACTGACCGAGTTCAATCGATTGCCCGGTGGACACATACTGGGTCAGCCCACGCCTATCTTCCCGCGCCTGCAGGCAGAGAAAGCAACCAAGCTGGGACAACCCCACAGATTGGAGGGCGAGCCTCCTGGCGAGCCGAAAAAAGAAACCGCCCGACAAGGAGACAAAGCCATGAACGAAACCATCACCATCGATGAGTTCAAGCGGCTGGATATCCGCATCGCGCGAGTGGTTCAGGCGGAACCTGTGCCCAAAACGGATAAATTGCTCAAACTCACCATCGAGCTGGGCGATGAAACACGCACCATCGTCGCGGGTATCGCCGAGACCTACACACCGGAGCAGCTCGTCGGCAAGCAGATTGTGGTGCTGGCGAACTTGCAACCGGCGACCATTCGCGGTATCGTTTCGGAGGGCATGCTGCTGGCAGCCGAGGTAGACGGCAAAGCCATCCTGCTCATCCCGGACCGCGAGGTGCCAACAGGCAGCATCGTGCGTTAGGGACAGGTAATTCGCCCGCAGACGGAAGAAAGCGATGGAACGCTCTCAGACTGCTCAGGGACTACCTCCCATTATCGAGCGGGTATGGCTGGATGAGCGGCAGATTCGGCGCAAGGTGCGCCAGATTGCCCGCCAGATCGAGCGCGACTACGAGGGACTGGTGCCCCATCTGGTCACGGTGATGAAGGGCGGGCTGTTCTTTCTGACCGATCTGGCGCGTGCGCTGCGCATCCCCCACACGCTCGACTTCCTCGCCATCACCAGCTATGGTCCTCACACGCACACGGGCGAGGTGCGCCTCACCAAAGACCTCGACGAACCCATCGCAGGGCGACATGTGATTGTCGTGGAAGACATTCTGGACACTGGGCTCACGCTGGCGTATATTTTGAAAAATCTGGAGCGACGCAAGCCCGCCAGCTTGCGCGTGTGCGTGCTGTTAGACCGTCCCTACCGCCGCCTGATCGACATCCCCATCGATTACAAGGGCTTCGACGCCCCTGACGAGTTCCTGGTGGGCTACGGGCTGGACTGGCGGCAACAATATCGCAGCCTGCCCTACATTGGGATTATTAAGCCCGAGTTGCTCCGCGCCGAGGCAGCGGGTGGCTAATTTCTGGGCAACGAAAAGAGAGAAGTTTCCCGAACACCCCGAGCTTCCCCGCCACAAGGAGAATCGAACAAAGCTGCAGAGCGAGCCTCCTGGCGTGTAGGGGCAGACCTCCGTGCCTGCCCCATACCCTCACCCCCCAGCCTCTCTCCCAGAGGGCGAGGGGAGTAAGGACAGACCGATGTGTCTGCCAAAAACCTCCCAATGGAGGGCGAGCCTCCCGGCATGTAGAGGCAGACATGCGTGTCTTTGTAGAGGCGACCTGTCGAGTCGCCCCTACCACGATGGTTTCAATCCGTCGTGTAGGGGCAGCCCTGCGTGCAAAATTTTCTTTTCCGACCCAGCAGGGTGCCCCGGAAAAGAAAATTTTGTGTTTGGGGGAGTGAAGTGTGCGTATGGGAGCGTATGGCGTTCGCGTTGGTGGGTGAGTGCTCGGTTGTGGGTGTGGAGGCTGTTTGTGTTATGGAACATGGTGGGTTTGGTTCGGGTGTTGGGTGGGGATGATTTTGTGTGTTGGGTCTGGGTGAAGGTGCTAATGCGGCTTTTTCGAACACCCTCCCACCCCCTTGACAAATGCCCCAAACGCTCCAAGCAATGGGGAGAAATCGCCACTCGCTTGATCCTCTACACCCATTGACAAATGCCCCAAACCCCCAAATGGGGTATAATAGGAGTACTAACCCTTGAGAGGAGGTATCAGCCATGCGAAGAACGATGGTCTATCTGGCGATTGCAGCCAGCATCGGGATAAATTGTGTGCAAGCCCAAGATTACGGGCTTTATATCGGCGACCGTGATATGGAACGCGGCATTGTCTATGCGTATCCAGGCATCACGAACCTAGCTTCTCACCCATTTACCTGGCCAGTTATCACCCAGTTCTCGGACCCTAACTTTAATTGGGGCACTTACGACTTCTGCTACGGACTCGCCTTCGCACCGGATGGCATCCTGTGGGCAGGCAATGTGTTGGGTAATTCTCTTGAACAATTTGACGCGACCACAGGAGCCCACCTGGGCACGGTGCCTGCTCCGATTAGCCCCCATGGTATTGCTATCGGGCCGCCCCCTCGTGGTTCCAGTTCCACCTACGCCGTCTATGTCGCGGGTGCTCAAACCATTCATCGGTATGATCCGGGGAGTAATACATGGAGTACTTTTGCTACTCTGCCGGATGGGGCGTATAGTTATGCCCTGCGGTGGCGTCAGGAGTGTGACGACCCTCAAATCTGTTACTTCGTATGCTATGTGAGCGCGCTGGGCACTCGGGCAGGCGTGTACAAGTTCAGTCAGGGCGGAACCCTGATCTGGGGACCAAAAACCGATCCCAACTACGGAGGATATTACCACGAAATTGACTTCTATGGTAGGGATGTGCTGGTAGCGCTCACGACCAACTGTTGCTACACAGGTAACGGTGCTATTTGGCGGTTGGATGAAAACGGCAATTCTTTAGGGTATCTTGCCACCCAAGCGCCGAGTGGTCCCTATTCCGGCACCTTCTTTGGATTGGCGGTTTCTCCAGATCGGCAATATATCTATGTCACAGAATACACCACAGGGCTGTTGCTGACCTATTCCGCCCAGAACTACCCCAATATCCGTCTCGTTGATACCACAAAGTTAACATCCTTTTCATATCCCAAAGTAGGACTGGCTTTGGAGATAGGTCCACGCTTCAGCTGTGCGGCGCGTCGGTGTCCTGAGGATATTAATGGCGACGGTATCGTAGACGATGCCGACCTTTTGGCGGTTCTGTTTGCCTTTGGGACTTCGTGCCGCTGACAATCAAAGGAGCGCTGGGGTTCTATTCCCAGCGCTCTTCACTGAAAGTACAGTTACTGCCTCTTTGGTGTTACCCATGGTGACAATGTCCAGCCGTTCGCCAGCGGTTTTTAGCAGCCCGTTCCGAAGTTGAACAGAACAATCAGCAGGTCGGCGTCGTCTACCACCCCGTCGCAGTTGACATCCACCCGCCCCAATTCACCCTCCATTCCGAAGGCGAATAACACCGATAGCAGGTCGGCGTCATCGACGCACCCGTTCTCATCCACATCGCCGTTGTGTACCACGCAAGTATCCAGCAAAAAGGCGGATTCATAGCTGCCGGTACGCGCATCGTACCCCTGCCCAACAATATAGCGCCCTCCTGGAGAGATTCCTTCCGCCTTAAGCAAGAAAGAGCCTCCGCTCAGTAAGGAGGCATAGGTCACATTCAGGTCTTCAATCCCCGCGCTTGTCCAGCGAAAGGCGCGTAAGTTCCCTGAAGCATCCTTAGACCAGCCTACCACAATGGAACCATCCCAGTTCGTAGCAAGTGCTTCTGCCCAGTTGCCACCAAGATGCCCCAGATTAAGGGCAGTGCTGGTTGTGAGATCGACTCGTCGGGCGCGGCGCACTCCTGTAGCGTTTTCAGACCAGCCGACGACGATGTTGCCATTCCCTGAGACTCCCAAAGCAGCGCTACGGGCAGGCGTGCCAAGGGAACCGAGATTGATCATCGTTCCCGATATCCAAGCAAACCCTTGTAAAGCGTTGCTGGAATCGGTGGACGCGCCTACGATTACATTGCCGTTCGCAGAAATATCATAGGCAACACTACTGTTCCCGCCCAAAGTGCCCAATGCCACCATGGTATTGGTAGAAGCATCCCATCGAAAAGCAAGCCAATTGCCACTGGGGTCCTGAGCCGCGCCCACTACGATAGTCCCATTAGAAGATGTATCATAGGCAACAGAATATGGACCGCCTAAAGTTCCCAAGTTCTGCAGTCCTCCAGAGTTTGTCCATCGAAAAGCCAATGGGATACTTCCTTGATACGCTTCTCCTACAACCGTCGTTCCATCGGCGGAGATGCCATAGGCAGAACTCCAGTTACCGCCAAAAGTTCCCAGGTCTTGCATACCGCCTGCAGAGGTCCAACGAAAAGCGTGGTCATAGAAGACTGTACTACTAGCCCATCCTACTACCGTCGGACCATCTGAGATACCATTCGGTCCGTAGGGAGAAACATCTCGCGCACCACTATTGGGGTAGCCGCCCAGATTGCCTAACCAAGTCAGGGTTTGGGCAGTTCCTATCGTTGCAAACGCCCCGCTCAGCAGGGCTGTAGTCAAGCATGCCCGTAGATTCCAGAGAGTGTGCATAATTTACCTCCGTTCTTTGTAGTGTGTTTAGCACCCTGTGCCGAAATTATTCAGCACAAGCAGTAGATCCGCGTCGTCCACTTGTCCATCGCCATTTGCGTCCGCCAGGAGATAGCCCGACCTACCGAAAGCGAGTAAAACCATTAGCAAATCGGCATCATCCACGCAGCCGTTACCATCTACATCGCCAGGTAGTACCGGGACTATCCGATACCACGCCCTCGCTTCGGCAGGCAGATTGACGGGCTGCCCATTATTGCGCAGCAGGTCAAGGAGCAAGTTGCGGCAGGTTGCGCCTGACTGAAAACCATCTACCCACTGGGTACCCAGTTTGACCCACTGAGGTGTTTCAAACACAATCCGCACTGCCCCGTTGAATCGCTCCACCTTGACTTGCTGAACATCCGTGTAAAGATCTTCAGTAGTGATCTGTGTCCATTCCTCGTTGATCAGGAACCAAACTCTATGAGGCACATTGCGCTGGCGTACACTGTCATACAGAAACAGCGGGATCGCTTCATACAGTTCCGATACGATGTCCACTCCATCCGAAAGCAGTATTGCGTCTACCGTAACGCCACGCGGATCTGCTGTGAATCGCCTACGGAAGATTATTTGCCCGCGTATCGCCCCGTTTTGGGAGGTGTAAGCATCGCCGATGCGCCCGCGCAGCTCCACTGTTGCCATGTCGGGCTGCACCCAATAATCCCTATCGTTCGTGGAGGGTCTATATCCAGCGGTCGTAAAGGCTCGCCCATCGGGCACAGCGCCGCTCATCGCGTTGACAGGCCAAGTGCGCCATTCTTCCCAACGGTCAATATTTGAACCCTGAAAGCCGCGACGACGCCCCAAAATCACTGACCCTGTTGAAGGTGTCCAGAACGCGGAAAGATTGCCGCCGCCAAATCCGGCAATGGGGCTCACCTGAGGCGACAGTTCCCCTGTGTAAAATATAGCACCGTAGAAGGGGAACCTGATAGACAAAAAGACTTTGCGGTCAAATAAATGGTTAATAAAGATTTGCGAACGGGTGAAGAGTGGTAGTATGAGAGGCGATTGGCTCTGTAGCAGCTGCTGCAAACGCGCGTAGGTGCCAGGGCGATAATAATCCCCAGCATAGGTACTACTTTCGGAGCGGATCCAGTGCCGTTCGCCCCAGACGGAAGGAGACGCCGATAAGGGAGTTAGCGCAGCATTGATACCGTTGATCCAGCGTTGAACCGCTTGGGTCATCGCCGCGACCGTGGGCACTGCCCACGCCCAAGTGCGTCCACTCCGCCCACCAAACGCCAGATAGAGCGCTTTATCCGTAACCATAGCTGCACCAATATCCCGCGGCGGAGAACCACTCCACTGATCATTCGCTACATCCGCAGAAGTGTTAGAGCTGAAATGGCTCGGTCCGTAGAAGGTGTTGCCTGGCTCTGGTAAGGTAAGGTGTGATTTGACCTCATGTAATCGATCCACGACATCGACCACAATATCCCAATCGGTCAACAAAGCCGCCCAGGTTAAGAAGAAAATGGCAATTCCGTTATAAGAGGCGTCATAACCTCCTTGGTGCCGCTCTATTCCATTTTGAAAGTGCAGATTGATCACACGTCCTGCATAGATATAGGCGCGTCCTGCCAGATCGGGGTCGCCTATCGCCTGCGCCGTGTAATACATGCTGACCAGTGCCATCGAGTCCATATCGCCAAAGGCGCCGGTAGGTCCCCACTGCTCGATGCGCTCAAAAAACTTTCTCAAACCAACCTCGTAAGCGGCTTGCACCTCCGCAGGCAAAACGTCTTTGGCTACCCCGTAAGCATAGGCAAGCCAGATGAGCGTGCCTCCCAAAAAGTCCGACCGACGGTACAAACCACGCTCGTGAGCGTCATCCAGCATAATCATATCCACGGCAGCGGATACAAACGCACGTAACTTGATCGCACGGTTCCCATAATAGGGATTGCCCGGATAGTTCCACTGCGCCCACCAAGCGATTTCATGGGGCCAGACATGGGGGATGAGCACACGATTGGCATTGCCTTCTATCGTTTGCAGAGTGAACTGCGATGCGGGATAGCGAAGCCCCTCCAAACGAGGCGTCGAATAAAACCCTGTGATCAACCAAGTACGGTAAAGATTATCCTCTGATTGGAAGTAGTTCGCATCATAGCTCAGCGGATTCAAAGGAAGTTCAAAATCGCTTTCGGTTAGCGAAGCCATATAGTTGCGCAGGGTCACCTGATAAGGGTGATTTTGGGGCAAAGGCACTGCCCAGAGTGCAGGGCTGAGCAGTACCCAAGCCATTCCACAACATAGCCAGTGCATCAGGCAAGCACGAATATTCCGCATCGGTTCCCTCCGAATTAACAATTTTCGCCAAAATGAAACAGGACAATCAACAGATCGGCGTCATCTACAATTCCATCACAGTTCGCGTCGTAGGCTCTGGCTTCACACCCGGTTTGCCCAAAAGCAAAGAGCAAATTGAGCAGATCCGTATCGTCCACGCAGCCATCTTGATTAATGTCACCGTTAGACAAAGCGCACCCCGTGTCTAACAAGAAGGCTTCGGCACGATTGGTTTGGGCATTAAAGCCTGTACCGACAATATAGCGTCCATTAGGCGAAACGCCTGTCGCTTCATAAAGAATTGAGCCAGCAGTTAGCAGTCCCGCGTAAACACTGTTCAGGTTTTGTATCCCGACGCCACTTATCCAGCGAACGGCTGTCGGTTCATCGCCAGGGTTATAGGCGCGTCCTACAATCACCGTGCCATCGCATGAGACGGCTAAGGCTTCACTTCCCAAATACCCGCTAAGGAACGGCAGCGCAGTCATTCCTGTGCTCGCGCTCCAGCGGAAAGCGTTCCAAGTCTGGGTCTGATCTCGGTACGAGCCGCCTACAACGACTTGCCCATCCGCAGAAATCGCCCACGCTCGACTTTTCGTACCGCCAAGCGTATTCAGATTTTGCATGCCTGCGGTTGTCCAAAGAAATGCGCGTTCAAATCCCTGAGTCAGATTCGAGACGCCCACGATGGCGGAGCCATCAGCAGAAACGCCGTAGGCTAAGCTGGCACTACCCCCAAGGGTTCCCAGATCCTGCATGCCGGTACTACTGCTCCATCGGAAAGCGTGGGTCGCGTTTGCAGTGGTAAGCGCCCAGCCCACAATATAGGAACCATCTGCGCTGATGCCCGTCGCGCTGCTTCGTAGCCCGCCTAAGGTGCCGAGTTCCAGCATTCCCGACGCGCTGGTCCAACGAAACGCTCGATCGCGCCCTTCCGCGTTCTGAGCAACGCCAACAACGGTGCGTCCATCTGCAGAGATGGCTAAAGCGCGGCTCCGAGTGCCCCCTGGCAAGACACCTAAATCGGTCATTCCCTGAATAGCACTCCACACAAAGGCGTGTTCCAACCCTTGAGCAGTCCATGCGCTCCCAGCCACCGTGCCCGCAGAAGAAACCGCATAAGCTTTGCTTGTAGAGCCGCCCGGGAGTACACCCAACCAGGTCAGGCTCTGCGCTTGTAGAGAAACAAGCCAGAGGCTTAGCACTGTCAATCCGCTCAAACGCATATACATTGCTGTTCTCCTTGTCCTTGAAGGTGAAAAGTTGGGGAGGCTTTGCGCCTCCCCAACGGATTAATGTCTTCGACGGCGAACCCACATGCCGATGCCTGCCAAGCCCAGCAAGATCGCTGCCGATCCTGGTTCTGGAACGGGCGCGAATACCATGTCCTCCAGAAAACCATTGCTGAAATCGGCAATCTTCTGGGTGATAAAGCTGTTGGAGGCGCTGTCCCAGTAGACATGCCATACTTCCCCGCCGCCGACCAGCTCCCGCGCCACGAATAGGTCGCCAGGCTGCAGGTTAGGAATGTTGGTAAGGTCAGTCAACCGATAAACGCCGCCCCCATAGATAGAGACATAGAGCGCCCAGTTATTCCCAGTGAAGGGAAAGATTCGGAACGACTCTAATGACCCGCCAATAGAGGATTGGGGCGACGCTTCAACGGCACCCGTTGCTGGATTAATCACAAAGAAGGTATCTGAAATACTGTTCTGACCAACCAGCAGCTTGTTTTGGAAAGGTCCCCAACGCGGATTGCTACCTAACACAATCATCGGCTCAGGTGCGGCAGTTCGCTGATAGCGCGTATCCAAAAGGGTCGTCTGCCAAACCACATTCCCGTTTTGGTCAAGACGCACGACATCGCCGGTTCCTGCATTGGCGTAGAACAGGTCATGATTGGCAACGCCGAAAGCGTCCCAGCGAACTGTGGTGTAGAGGTCGCCGCTGCCGCCTGAAGGCAAGCCGCTCGCAAAGGTGGAAACCGTGCCATTAGGATCGATCGCAAAGATTTTGCCGCCAGAAGCCCTTCCAACGAAGGTCGTACCCTGAGCATAACTGCCCCAGTTGGTCGGCATGACCGTCAGCAAGGTTTCCTGGAAGCTGCCCTCGGGCGCCGTCACAAAATGGGTATAAGTCGCCGTGTTGAGGTCAAGCGTTGCGTACCGAGCAGGGCTGCTACCATATTGGTACTGGATCACAAACCGCTGGCGCACATGATCGTAGTCCATCTTCATGTTGCCATTCGGCTGCGCCCATAAACTCGCGTTGACCCCGTAGTAGGTATTGACCTGGGACCAGACGGGCACCAGTAAACCCAGACAACCAGCACAGAGACCGAGAAAGTTCCTCCTGAACCTTCGCCAAAGGGCAGGGTGTTGCCCATTAAGCGGTCGTCCTTTCCCGCTTCGCTCAATCAGATGCATGTGTTGTATCATCATTAACCTCCTATGATGTGGATTTGTGAACGTCCGTGGTGACGCTCACATCGGTTGGCAACAGCACAAGCCGTGCCAAATCTTATGCCTTTACCACGGCGAAACCGTATCAGATAGGTTAGCCCTGTTAGCAGAACAAGACTGCTCATAGGTTCTGGGACGGTGTCCAAAAGAAAGCCTTCTGTGCGCCCCGCTGCCGCATTATAGCCGATTCCAACAATGTATCGCCCATCAGGAGAGATAGCCCGCGCTAACTCCAGAAACGAGCCATTCGGTAGTAGATCGGCGTACACGACATTAAGATCCTCAATCCCATTCGATGTCCAGCGGAATGCGTGATTCTCTTGAGGAGTCCCAAAATAGCCTACGATAACGGAGCCGTCTTGGGAGACACCGTAGGCGACGCTGGAAGTGCCGTGGGGAGTGCCCAAATCCTGTATACCGCCTGCGACTGTCCAACGAACCGCCCGCGCCAAATCTGTAGCACTATGTGCCCATCCAGCGATGACGGAACCGTCGGCGGAGACAGCATACGCCCCGCTCCCACTCCCGCCAAGCGTGCCGAGATCCCGCATTCCGCTCGCCTGATCCCAGCGAAACGCGTGATATTGGTTCACAGCCGTCCAAGACCCCCCCACGACAACGGAGCCATTCCCAGAAGCGCTATAAGCATGACTCACATCGCCGCCAAGTGTGCCAAGATCTTGCATGCCTACACTCGTCCAACGGAAAGCGCGACTACTCGAACCGACGATCACGGAACCATCTCCCGAAACACCCATAGCATAACTGTTAAAAGTGCCTGGAAGCACCCCAAGATTGATCAGCCCGCGGCTCGTCTGTGTCCAACGAAAGGCACGCCAGTGTCCATCAGGAAGGGTGGCTTCACCGACAATCACGGAGCCATCGCCTGAAATACCGTACGCTCCACTTTCATTCCCTCCAAGAGTACCCAAATCCTGCATGCCCTCTGAAGGTGTCCAGCGGAAAGCACGCCAGTACCCATCCGCATTGCGCGATCGCCCCACTACGATACCGTTGGTAGAGACGCTATAGGCTTCGCTTTCGTCGCCGCCCAGTGTCCCAAGCCAAGTCAGCGACTGCGACCAGATCGCGGTCGCGCCAAACATCAACAATGACGCGCTCGTTAGTACATGCCAAAGCCGATGTGTAGTATAGTATGTCATATTGGAACCTCCTGTTTCGATGGGCTGGCGCGTATATACGCCAGCCCGTTTTAGGCACATGGGCTAACAGCCGTTGCCAAATCCGAACAGGATGATAAGCAGGTCGGCGTCATCGACCACGCCATCACCGTTCACATCCGTCAGGCTGCACCCCGAATTGCCAAAATCGAACAAGACGGACAGCAGGTCCGCATCATCGATGCACCCGTCGCCGTTGACATCGCCCGGCGTCAGTACCCAAACCATCGCTTCCGAATGGTTCGCGTCTCCCGCCGCACCCGAGACATAGAGCGTGCCGTCGGGAGCACTCCAGACGCCGCGCGCCCACGACAGCGTATAGCCCGGCGGCAACACGGTATGCAAATCCACCCAGCCTGAGCCGCCATCCAGACAACGCCAGACGACCGCGTGCTGCTCCCCATTGAACACGGCGAACCCGACGGCCACCGCTGACGCAGCCCCAGGCATGGAGCCAATGCCCAACACTTCGGAATCGCCAGTTGCCGTTGTGGGATGAATATCCGTCCAGCTGCCAGTGCTGGGATCCCAAACGCAGGCGCGTTCCTGTCCATTCGCTACCACAAAGCCGCCAACCTGCCCATTCTCCGCGATTCCCAGCGCATACGAAGCCGCCATCCCAGAAGGATGCAGGTTAACATAGCTGGCAGGATTGTTATAGTTGCCCCAGTACGCTGCTTGCCCATCCACTATGCCCACGACGGCGCCGTTGCTATTAATCCCGTAGGCGAACGATTGCCCCGCGCCGCTCGGGTGCAAGTCTATCGGGCTGTTGGCGTTGTAGCCCTGCCATGCGGTCGCATGAAATACACTCCCATGCAATGCTATCCCGACCGTCACAGGATTAGCACCTACATGCTTGACGGCAAACGCATTGGACCACGCTGTAAAAGGCGGGTTCAGGTCATAGAACGCGCCACCGCTCCAAGCCGCGGCGTGAACCGTGCCGTTCCACGCAGGACCCACCACCACGCCGCTCGACATCGCCCAGCCCCACGAGCCAGCCGTAGACTGGTTCAACAGGCTTGCGCTGCTCGCGTTCAAGCTCGTCCATAACACGGCGCTCTGGCTTCCATCAGCTAAGGTGCCACCGCCTGCTGCCACGCCGTTTTCTATCGCGTTCGCCTCCGAGGATTGCCAGCCCGAAGGATGCAGGTTGATCACCTGCCACTGAGACCAACTGCTCGCCACGCTCAAAAGCGTCAGCAGTCCAATAACGCCCTTCATCCACACGCGCTGATAAATGTCACGTCGCATCGTTTCGCCTCCATTTTGAGTATTTTGAGCGGGGCTGCTGGTTGGAGCAGCCCCGCACAACATGCTACCAACTGAACTGCCCTGTCAGGTCAAACACCACCGCTTGCGCACCGTTAGCCACACCAAGCAGGTTCGGATTATAACGCGAGAAGCGCACCCAGTAGTGCCCGGCAACATCCAAGAAACCGTTCGCGCTCCAAGTGGAACGCCCGACCTCCGTCAAGCTCACCACGCCACCCGAACGGCTCATCCGATAAAACACCAGCCCCGTGTCGCACGCCACCGCCACACGCACATTCGTACCAACCGCCACTGCATCCATGTAGTAACGCCAAACAAGAGATCCAAACGAGCGCGGGAGGTTCGTGTCCAGCGTCTGGCGCAGCGTCCAAGTCGTACCCGATAACTGGTACACATCTATCCGCAACTGGGAGGGGGTTCCCGCCGGGTACGCCACCGCCAACACATCGTCCGCCAAAAACTTCAGATAGGCGACCTGCGGTAAGGTCACGGCGATGGTGCTGGTCGGCGTGCTGAGGTTCCAACTGCTCCCCGAACGGTCGTACACTCGTATCGGCTGCCCCACATCGCAAATGGCTACGCGCACCCCGCCCGGTGAGAGCGCGTGGTTCGTGTAGGCAGCGGCTGTGCTGTCGGGAAACACCACTCTGTAAAAGTCCGCGCTGGCAGTCGCCAACTGCGACAGGCGGGTGTGGGGGATCAGATGAACCCGCGCACGACGCTCGTACTGAGGGGGGTTGGAACTAATCTGAACACGAATGGTCGGCCAGTTCAGCATCACCCAACTCCCATCCTCCGAAGCTTCAAAACGAACATAGATGCTTGGGTCAGAATTGTATAGGGGGTAATCAGGATCTTGACCACCAACGAGATATCGGATTGCGACATCGCTACTGGTGACATCCGCCGTCGTTGCGCTCAGCGTCCGCGCCTGTATCGTGCTGGAGCCACCCGGCACATTCAACGCCAATACCGCAGCACTGCCAAGCAAGTTGCTCCACAACAGCGCGTGCTGCGTATCGGTCAGAAATACTCGGCTGGGATGCACCAGCTGACCCGTCAACGGTGAAAAGTCCACCGAACTCAAATAACTCAGGTGGTAAGTGGTTGCCACAGGCTGCCCCGAACGACTCCAGCGCACCACACGCCCGTCCGCGCTACCCGACACGAAATCCCCGTTCGGCGCGACCAGCAGCGCGTAAACCCGATCCCGATGCGGCTCGTACACATCTTGAAACGCGCGGTCAAAGCCACCCCGAATGGGGTTGTCGGTGGTGCCATCGGGCGCTTTGGAGTTCGTCACGGTGTCCGCGCCTGTCCACCAGACTCCCACATAACCGTTATGAGCATACGCGCCCACCAGCGTATCCGAACCCCGCCACGCCAAAAGCAGAGGCTCTGCTAACTGGTACCCGTAATAGGTCCACCATCGCCCGATCTGCCCTCCTTGAACGAGGCGATAGATGTTGGTCGCGCGATTGTAGAGCCAAATATGACCATACTGCGCACTCCACGCCAGCAGGTTCGGGTCGGTTGGATGGTACGCCACATAGTTCGCAAAGAATGGAGCAATACTGGAATTCCAGCCAGGAATGCTGCTCGGAAAAGCGGCGGGCGCGCCTAAACTCGTCCCGCCCAGCGACAAACGCCACGCGCCGCCTGCATGAAGAAGCGACGAGGCGACCGCAACCTCCGAACGATCCGCGTTCACCGACAACGAATGCAGCGGACGCGGAACACTCTGATTGGACAGGCGCGTGGCAGGCGTCGTGCTGCCAATCGTCCACTGCCACAACTCCACCGAACCGTCGCCGCCGCTCGTCACAAAGGTCACCTGACCGCCCGACACCGACACCACCCGCACTTGATACACAATCCGCGGGCTGCTCGGCGCAGGCAACACATCCGCCACAAACGCGCCAGCACTCGACCACGCGAACAGACGCCCCACGCCATAACTGCCCAGCACCCAACTGGTCGTGCCCGAAGTGAAGCTCTCCAGAGCAAACACAGGCTCGTTCACGGTACGACTGCCCCACGGCGCCTGTAATGCCCCGTTCGCCCGACCCGACACCACGCCGTTGCCAGCATAGGTCAGCGCGTACACCGGATGCGTGCCCGAAACCACCTGATAACTCAACCCGCTCGGCGGCTGCAAAAACGCCGTGCGCGGCTGGGTAGAGATACTGCCACTGCCTCCACTCTGTAAAGCGGTCATCACGAAGTAATCCTGATTGGAACTCAGTGCAGGCAGCACCCGCACACGCTCTAAACGATAAAAGTAGGGCTGCCACAGATAAGCCGAGAATTGCCAACCATACCAATAGAAATCGTTTAGGAAAGCGCCCCAGAGTGCGCCGCCGTATTCGCCGACCTGCGCACCGTTCGCCAGCGAATACACCCGCACAAACGCAGTCGCCACCGCGACCCGATCATTTGGCAACGCACACAAACTGTGGGCATCCAACGGCGACCACGGCTCCTTCAGCGTCAAATGATGCACCACACTACTGCTCGTGTAGTTCCACACATATACTTGACCATTCGTGCAGCCCACCACCAAACGCGAGCCGTTCACCACTATCTCCGCTATCGGCGCAGGATGGTACATCGCTTTCCCCACCTGCACCAGACCCGTGCCATCCCAGCGCAGCAGATACACTATCCCATCGTATCCGCCCGCTGCCACATAGGTCACGCCCGACACCGTCCACGCACGCACCGCGCGCACCGCCCCAGAAAACAGCGGCACATCCACCGCAGCCGTGCCTAAACTCAGCGAACTATTCGGCTCCGCAGCAGGCGACCCCGGCGTCCATACATACGCACGCAAACGACCCGCCGATGTGCCCACCACCACCAAATAGCTCCCAGACGCTAAACGCTCTATCTGCGTCCGTGAAGCGCTCAACGACGCCAACCCATACGGCGCCACCACCGCCGACGCGCTGCTCCCGTGCGTATAACGCACCAAATACACACCGCCATCGCTGCGTGTCCACGCCAAGTACGCCTCCTGATTGGACGCACCCGACGCCACATCCACATCCACAATATTCACGCCTAATTGCAGCCGACCGATCCGAGACACCGTGCCACTGCCAGGCACATACGCATAAAAACTGGCGCCGCCCTGCTCCCCAAAGCACACCACAACCTGCGGGTCAGCCCCCGGTGCAGGCGCCAAACCGAACTCAACGCCGCAATAGCCTGACACCCTCTGATGCGTCAGGTTCGACACGATACGCCCGCGCAGCGAAACATCACTCTGCGCCCATATGTTCATCAGCGCGCCTATGCTTACCCCTATCAGCCAACTCAGCCGTTTCATCGTCATCTGCCTCCTCTATGATGAAAGTTCTCGCGGAGCGGAACGGGCAAAAAACACCCGCCGCTCCGCAATCACACTAACACTGCTGCCCAAAGGCAAACAGCACCTGCAACAGGTCCGCATCGTCCACGACACCGTCGCAGTTCACATCAGCAGGGCGATACCCCTCCCCGCCAAACGCAAACAGCACCTCCAAAACATCCGCGTCGTCGACCACACCATCTCGGTTCACATCCTCCGGACAGGGCAACTCAGGCAGGTTGTCCAAGCGCGCCGCCGACATCACCAGCCCATTACTGTACACCAGAAACGGCGGCTGGCTCGGATCGGGCTGCTCCACTTGCACATACCCCATCCCTGCCGACGGGAAAAAGGCAATATCGGTCTTGTAAAAATGCACCTCGTTCAGCCAGCCCGGCTGGCACACAAAGCCCACCCAGACCGATAAGCCCTCCGGACCGCCAAACACAATCGCCGTGTAGTTCAGCCCGTTCAGCACATAGTTGCCCACATCCATCGCCGACACAGGACCTAAAGTGCCCAGCGTCGGCACTAACTCGTCGGGGTTCGTCCGATTGAGCAAGTTGCCGTTCGCGTCTAAACGATAAATCCGCAACCGCCCGTTGCTCAAGCCCACATACAGCACCCCAGGCGCATTTGGGTGAAAAACGACCATAGTGGGATAGACCAGACCTGGAAAATCGACGCCCTGACGCAGCACCTCGCGCACCACCCAAGTGCTCCAATCATTCGGGTTCGGGCGATGCAAAATCAAGATGCGCCGCTCATAGGCGTTCGGCGTGTTCGGGTCGTAAAAGTGCGCTCCATAAACCGCCGCTACCCGACGCGTCGCGTTCATATCCCAACGCATCCCCTGAAGATAGTTCGGATGCTGGTTGGGATCCTGCATAATGAACCCCATCTCGGTGTTCTCATCCAGCGGACGCACCGCCTCCGTCGTCAGCGTCGGCGTCCACTTGATGACTCGTATCACAGGACGATACCGATAGTAGGTCACGGGCGGGCTCCCCAACTGATACGAGCCACGCGCCTCGTTATACAGCAACGCCACGCGTGTATCATCCAACCCGACCGGCCACCAGTGCAAGCCGAAACTCGTGGTGTTGAACAGCGGCGCCATCGTCGTGCCGTTCCAGCCTGTGAGGCGATTGTTCCCCACCTCATAGCCGTACAGCACATTCCCCGAGGGCGACAAACGCATCAGCGCGTTGATACCCACATCATACGGATTGCACCCTGTGGACCCATCCGCATTACACTGGATCGCGCTGGACGCCACTTGCCCGTTGCTCAAGTTCACAACCGCGGCACGCCGAATACCCACGCCGCTATCATAGAACCAGCGAAACGCCGGTCCATAGCTCGTCAAAAAGGTCGCGATGCGGTTCTGCACTACTTCAAACAGCGTGCCGCTGAGCCCCGCATGCCCCATCAACACCATCGGTGTGAAGTCGGGCAGCAACACTTGTTGCACCGAGCCGTCCAAACAGCCCACATAGAACAGGTCGGGATTGGCAGGGTCGCGGGCAATCGCGCTCGCTGCTTCGGGCAGGGCAACCTGCCATCCTTCGCCCACCACATTCGAGGCGACCGACGGACGGGTCAGCCCGCGTCCACGCGCCAGCCAGTAGGAATCATCCTGACTGTAGCTCCGATACGCCAGCCCCCACACCGCTTGGTCGCTACTCAACGCCAGTACTGGAAGCGCGGCAGAATCGTAGATGTCATCTGTTGCGCCCCAAAGCCCGCTGCCGGTGTTGACATCGTCCGCACGGGGACCAAACAGACTGTCAGTGCCCTACCACAGTGCGTTCCCTGCCACGCGGATAGAGGCGTATCGGAGTGGGGAACTGCCTCCGAAGTTGAGGGCGCGCGAGTAAGCGTTGCTGGCAAAGTTCCAGCGCGAGACGCGCGTGCCCGTGCTCACCACCACATCGGCGCTGCCCGCCTGCACAAACGCCACATCCACCGCAGGCCCCACCTCGCCCGACACATCAAACCCTGCCAACCCGCTCAGGCTCGGCGTTGTGCCACTAGGCGCAGCACCTCCACCCGCGGCACGCCATCCTTCTGACCCGCCACCGCCACCAACGCGCTGGTCGAATCCGAACCCAACGCTAATGCCTGAGCCGCCGTCAGCCCCGAACTTGTGCTGAGCTTCGGCGTCACGCTGCCCGTGTGCTGCGCCACCGCCAAAGCCCCCTCTACATCTGCCGAGAGGGTAAAGATGCCGCCGCTTTGGCTGATCAAACGCACGCCCACAATCTGCTTGTTGGGATGCAGCGTGGTGGAACTGTCCCACGGGTTCCAGCCGCTGCCCGTGTTGCGGTACACACGCAGCTCGCCGTTGGCATAGCCGACGGCTAAGTAGCGCACGCCTCCGCTGGAGAGGCTGTCCATCGCCGTCACTGAAGCAGACGCGGTCGCCATCTGCTGCACCCGTGCCAAGTTCTGAATACGCCAGAGACCACCTGAACCAGGCGCGGCTACACCTCTATCAGACCAGCTTTGGTTAATCATTCCTACCAGATACCGCACCCCGCTGATGGGAGGCGAAACAATCATCGCACGATAGAATCGGGCATAGTTAATGCCGACCCCGATATACCGATAAACATCCTTCCCTGTGGCGGGATCAATGAGCCATATCGTGCCCGATAAGCCTGCAGCGTCAAAGTAAATCGGTCTAAGCCACTCCAAAATGACCCACTCCCAGTCGCCATAGGGTGTTCCGTTGTGGAGAAATTGGCGAACCTCACCGACATCGCCCCACGCACCGCCCGATTCAACCACCCGATGCCAGAGGGGGGTTGGCGAAGGGTTCGGCCAACTCCATCCCGCTAACTCCTGGTTCAGCGACATCGAGACCAAGTAGCGCGTGTTCCCCACCTGTGCCAACGCCAACGACACCACATCCGACCAGTGCGCTGCTATCGTCTGTACAGGCGTCAGACTCGGCGTGCCGTCCGCTGCTAACGCCACCTGCCACACGCGTATCAAGCCATCCCGACCGCCCGTAATCAACAGACGATTTTGCGGGTCATAGGTCAACGCGGTAATCGCACCACCGTGCGCCCCAGAAACCACCACCGGGGTCTGAACCGTCGCGTTGTAGTCCAACAACACAATCCGCAGGTTGCCGTTCCCATCGCCCGAAACCGCCAAGCGATTATAACGCCGATCCGTTCGTTCTCCACGCAACACCATCGCGACGGGATAAACATTAATACGTTGGGTAAAGGTAGAGACCCAACCCGAGATACCCCACTGTTTGGGCGCTTCCAGATACCCGCCCCGAAACGCCAACGGGTCACGCACCCAACGCCACATTCGAACCGTGCTCCCAGAAAACCCGACGACATACTCCTTCCCCGTCTCGTCGCGGTCGGTAAAAGAAGTATGAAAGGTACTATAGTCATAGCTGACCAATGCGTGCCCAAGCGGCGTACTCGGGTTCAACAACGCCGACACCTGATACACTTGTACCAGTCCATACGAAGCGTTCACCTGCTGCGTCAGCAGATATTCGCCATCTTCGGTAAACGAGGTCGGATACTGTCCATAGCCCGCAGCAATGTGCCACATCAGGTTCGGACGATACGGCGGGTTCTGTGCCCCGCACACGCTCCACAGCAGCCACAGGCTGAACCCTATCAGCCCTAAACGCTCTAACCAACTCTGCCTATTCCTCATCATCATCTGCCTCCTTCGATCGTCTATTGCAACGCCTGCGTGCGCCAACGCCCTGCGGGCAACTGGCACCCCACAAACGCGCTCCCTGTGAACAACCACAACTGCGTGGGCAACGCCCAACGCAAACCTAATCCCTGCGCTACCTCTCGTGGCACCACCAACGGACGATCCAACAACGCACGCCCCAAACCTAAATCGTACAGAAACAGCAAACCATCACCCCCATACGACACCAACTGGCTCCCATCTGGATGACACGCCACACACGACGGAAACAGCCGATGCGCCGCAAATGCCTGCAAACACTGACCCGTCTCAGGCGACCACACCTTCACCAACCCATCCGCACACGCGCCTGCCACCCAACGCCCCTGCGGATGCCACGCATAGTCTAAAACGCCGCCCAGCCCCCCCGACCAACGCCGACGCACCTCCAAACGCTCCACATCCACACAAAACACCGCGCCATCAGCGTCCGAAACCGCCACCTGCTGCTGATACAACGCCCCTCGCTGCAACGCCGAACGACTGAGCCGCACCTCCTGCCAACGCGCTTCAGGCAGGTGCGCCCCCCACAACACCCCCTGCTCCGTCAGCACCAGCACAAAGGTCGTCCCCCCTCGCTCAGACGCCAGCATCCCTGTGGCGCGTCCACGCAGGGTCGGGAGGTCAAAGGTTTGAGGCGGGTCGGCAGCACGACGAGGCAAACGGTGGAGGCGCGTAGCCGTGGCGACATAGACCGCGCTCTCGGTCGCCGCCAAAGCAGCAATATCGCCTTTGAAGGCGCGCGTCCATATGGGGCGTGGCTCGCCCCATCGGTAGAGGCGCAGGCTCTCCTCTCGGGTCAGTACGACTCCGTTGTCCCAACAGTGCCAGATCGCCATACGGTTCATCCCCCTTGCCCAAGCAAGCTGATTGGTAGACGGGCAGTCAGATTCCCCGGATGCTCGTTTCTCTTCCGCGACTTTTTAGGGTTCAGGGAGTTTTCCCCTGTTTCCTCTCAACAATGTTTGTCAAAAGGGCAAGGGAGATTTCCCGTTCCTACACCCTATTATAACCCATTTTGTTGGGGATTCGGGCGGTCAAGGCAAGTTTCTCCCCAACACCGACTCTATTATAGCACATCGAGAGGGCATTTGTCAAGGGAGGTGGAGGGTGTTCGAAAAATCCACCAAGCATTTGGAGGGCGAGCCTCCTGGCGAGCCGAACCCTCACCCCCAGCCCCTCTCCCAGAGGGCGAGGGGAGTGGAGGGCGAGCCTACTGGCGTGTAGGGGTAGACCTCCGTGCCTGTCCCAAAAAACCTCTGCCAATATTCTTTAACGGCTCGGCGGGAGCCTCGCCCTCCAGCGAGCCGCGTGAATTTTCGAACAGCCTCAAACCCTCTTGACTTTTGCCAACACTTCTGGGTATACTCCGTTCACTGAGCAGAGGAGAGTCAACGATGGCACGACGCAAACAGATTAAGGGTTCGCTACCGATAGCGTTTCACAACCTTGGCTCCGCCGCCGCGCAGCAGATAGACCTCGCGCGTGAAGCGCTCTATACCCGCATGGAAGACCGCATTGCGGAACTGGCGCTGAAAATCCCCGTGTTTCTGGTGAACGAAGCGCAAATCGACGCTGTTGCCCCACCTGCCCTGCAACGCGGATTGAACAAAAACGCAGTCCAACGCCGACTGCGTGACGCGCTGGAGCAGGAAGAGGTGCAACGCGACCGCGAACGCCGCAGAGAAGAAGAAATCAGCCCCATAGAGCGCGCTTGGGATGATATCCAGCGCGGTGAGGTTACAGACATGCAGGAGCCAAGCCCCTTCGCCTACTGGATACGATTTACACCCGTTGGGCTTTATTTGGGGCGGCATAGCGCGAAACCTCAGTGGTCTAAAATAAACTCACAGGGAACACCGCAACCCGCACCTGACGCCGTTGATGCCTATCGGTCAGCGAACACGCCGCTCATCTTCATCTGCCCAGAGCGCGTGATAGACTGGGCAAACCGCATGGGTGTGGAGCCGAACCTCGTCTTCGACAAAGTCCTCTACCACGAGCTGGGACACGCCTATATGGACACGGAGGATGCACCCAGTGAGTCTGTGTACGATACCGCGTGGGGGCGCGTGATCGAAGAGAGCTTCGCGAACTTTATCGCCTTTTCGCAGTTCAGCGGCATCGAGGCGCGCCATGTGCAACGGCTTATCACTACCCAGCCAGCGGAGTACCAAGGCTACCTGTTGGCCAATCGACTCTACGCATGGCCGCCGATTGGTGGAAGCGAACGGTATTTCGAGTCTTACGGCGAGTTTTGGTACTACCTTTATCATTTTAGACGAATCACCCGGCAAATCGCTGAACTACTCGAGGAGTTACATTATCATGTTAGACCACACATCCGGCGAATCGCTGAACAACTCGAGGAGTTATATTACTCACTTCCCCGAGACCGCTGGGGCACTTGGGCAGAAATGGACAAGAATGACCCGCGGCGTTTGGGAGACTGGTGCTGGTACAAAGAGCATCATCGTCACTCCACAGACGAAATGAAAAAGCGGACGCGCTTTTGGCAAATGCTTGCGGCGCAGGTGCTGCTGAGAATGGGTTAGCGAAGCTTTCTCGGGCGTTGTGGTACAATATTCCCGCTATGCAGGAACACTACGAACCCAAACAAATTGAACCCAAGTGGCAGCAGCGGTGGCAAGCAAGGTGCAGATTTCAATGAAACAGGTTCCTCGTATGCAGCCGAACTCACTCCCTATATGTTTTTCAGGGGAGTGTGGCTGCTTGGTTGCTCCTGAGCTAAGGCGCATTCATGAGGCATCCACCTCTGCCGAAGCGCTCAGACCTGACCTCACTCTGCTTGTATCCAGAATCTTCGACTGTCTAAAGGTCTTAGTGCAGCGCCAGACAATCCCGAGTCCCGAAGCGCTGGGCATCGCGTTAGGCGCGGTTTTTGACCTCTGTATGAGCCTCTTGTACGCAGAGAGATGTACCCACACTCAGTGGCTGTATTGCCCACAGGAGCCTATAGCGAGTTTCTACCCTTATATGCGGAGCTGCCCACGCTGTGGGCGGACAGACGATTTGCCTACTGTGGCACATAAACCTGCCTCAGATAGCATCGGCAGGTACGCATCCCTCTGTCTGGCTGCAATTTTAGCAGAGCTTTGTCAGCGAACCCGCACAGGGTGGAATGTTCGTCTTTTGGCGTCTGGACGCGGCGAGATTGATATGATACTGTTCAATGCCGAACATGCTGTCCTATGCGAACTGAAGGCATCCCCACTCACGGCATTTCCGATATGTGTTTTTATGAGGAACCTCTCACCACAGAGGTAGATGGAGAACCACAGGAGGTTATTACCCACAAAGCGACCGATGTGCCTACATGGAAAACACAACCTCTGCACCTCTATCTGCTTGGTAGTGGTAAAACTTTCCCGCTGCATGCTACTGTTCGCAACGGCAGGGTTTCTCTGATCCCGTCATTGCTCGGCAGGAAACAAGACCAAATGATAGAAGATATAAAGGCAGTGATCGAGGTCTGGAGACAGATGTTCGTGGGTTACGAAAGCCGCTGGAGCAAGGAAGGACATCTCCGCTGGTTTACCTTTGGCTGTGGCAGTGGAGTTGACGACTCAAAAGACGCTCCAGGGTTAGATCGAACAGACGATATCAAAAAAGGTCTTTATCAATCACTCAAGCTCACGGAGGAATATCGGACGCGATGTGCCCAGGGGCGTATCCGCGTGGCTCTGCTCTCTAACATTCATCCCGTCGTTCACTACACCCAATATCTTGAGGGCTTTGAAGACGCCTTGTGGACACACGAAGCCAAGCTCGCTGAAGACCAATCCGACCCAGAGTGGAGGCGCGTTCGCGCGAGCGATTTGTCGCCCTTCTATGATATGTTGTTTTCCTTGACCAAATCGTGGATCCGATGTGAGACGCTAAAGCGCGCTTTCAGCCTGGAGCGGCTTTATTCAGCCTTAGGAGGTAGGCGACGATGATTTCCAACGCCCGCTGGACGCTTTTTTTTAAGTTGCGCAACAATATCGAGCTGGATGGCGATTTAGACCTCGCAAGGCGAGAGCTGATTGCCTTAATTCAGTGTACTCTCGAACCGCGCGGGGCTGAATTTCTTTACTCCTGGCAGCAAGCGGGATGGTTGCTGCCCAAAGATATTGCACTTCATCGGCAAGGTGTAGTGGGCTATCTGGGTCAAGCCGAGTCTGTAGACTTGCTCAGACTCTTTTGGCGACTTTCGTTTTGCGAACAGGTGTTCGGCATCGTGGAGGATGATGTTGCTGCACGAAGCGCGCTCGCGCTGCTGCCAAGCTCCTTAGTGCGTGTGCGTCAAGTGAATCAGAGGCTTGCATTTATGTTTGTACCCTTCAATGCGATGGCGGAGTGGTCTGATGTAATTGCGCGGCGGGCAAAGGCTCCCAAAGAGGTGGGCGCTACGCTGGAGTATCTTCGGGCAGCAATTGTTGCCGAGGTTCCCAGTGAACTCCCCCAAAGCGCACGCACTCTTCTGCAAGCGAAGCAGACCACCGGACATCTCTTTCACGGGCTGCATGTGTATAAGGCAAAGTTTTTTCCAAGAATGGCGCGCGCATTCTTGAACCTCTGTGGCGGGGCAACAGTGCTGGATCCCTTCGCAGGCAGTGGAACGGCGCTGGTGGAAGCCGCGGTGATGGGGCTGCCTGCCATAGGCGTCGATATCGACCCGCTCTCGGTTGCAATTGCGAGGGCGAAAGCGCAACTTTTGTCAGACACAGGCGCTATTGCAGACGCTGTCGCCACTGTACTAACACGCTTGGACGCTTCCGAAAAGGGGCAAGGCAGTCTGTTCGAGATAGCTGAAACGCCAGCATCGTACAACCTAACACCTGCATTTATACGCCATCGCTTGCCTGAACCGATATTACGCGAGGTAGAGACCGATGTCGCCAATATTTTAAGCGCCCTGCGTTGGCTTCCCCCGTGCAGCCCGCTGCACATCGCTCTTAGCGACGCCCTTTCACGCAAGTTCAAATTCCGTTTTCTGGGATTGGGCTACGGAAGATTTTCCCTCACCATTCAGCCGCGCAGTGTGCGCCAGATGTTTCTCGAGAATCTGCAGTACCTCTCATGCGCGATAACTGCTTGGCAGTGGCTCCGCGCGCACACAGGCGTCGTGCCTGCGCCCATCACCGTATTGCAAGGAGACGCCCGCCAACTGCCCCTGAAGGACGCAAGCGTGGAATGCGTCGTAACCAGTCCACCTTACATGCCCGCTTCGTCAGGGCGAGAAAGCTACCTCAAAAGCAAAGCCTATGCGATGATCGCTCTTGGCTTGATTACGCCCGACGCTGTAGACACGCTTGAAGCCGGGCAAATCGGCTCCGTACAACGCGCTGATACAATTGCTGACCTGCCTCCACTTGCACAGGAAGTCGTGATGTGGATGCAGAACGATCCCACACGCTGCGTTAAAGCCGCCGCCACTGCCAGCTATTTCGCCGACCTCCGCGAATCGCTGCGCGAAATCCAGCGCGTCCTGAAACCAGGCGGCAAATGTGCTTATGTTGTGGCTCGACGCCATGTGTTCTACCGCTATCGCTCCCGCGAAATCGTACGCGTTGTCGAAAGCGCCGATATTACTGCTCAACTTGCCCAACAAGCCAAACTACAGTTAGTCGAACCCATTCATGTGGAACTGCACAAACAGAACTCGGTTGCACGCCCGCGTTCCCTCGACGCCTACTATGAGACCGCTCTGCTCCTCCAAAAACCGTAGCATGGTACAATATTCCCCGCTATGCAGGAACACTACGAACCCAAACAAATTGAACCCAAGTGGCAGCAGCGGTGGCGTGAGGCAAAACTTTTTCGGACAGAGCGCGTCAATCACCGCTTCTTGAATATCCTGTGCAAGCAGTTCCTCATCTGGCGCACCCTGCCGCAGCAGCAACACGAACGGTATCTCAAGGAGGAGTTGATGGGGGTGTAGAAGAGATGAATCGCCTACAATTTTTGGAGCCTAATCAGCTTGAACTAATTGCACACGAAGCGTCGGACCTGCAGCTTACAACTTCGGATATCCAGCGAGCACTCGGATTCGTTTCAACTCCAGCAGCGCTGGTGGACTTCATGGTACAGCTTGCGAAGCCAGAAGGACAAGAACCTTCTAAAGTGCTTGAGCCGGCGTGTGGTGACGCGCGATTCCTCAGCAGCTTCGCTCGACACTATGGAACCTATCATCACTTGGTGGGCGTTGAAATCAATGAGGCAACTATTGCCTGGGCCAAGCATACATTGCCAGACTACATTCAGTTAATTCATGCGGACTTCCTACTGTGGAACACCCATGAAAGATTCGATATTGTGATTGGAAATCCACCTTACGGAATTGTAGGAGATGCTTCACATTACCCAATACATCTTCTGAAAGAACGCAAAGCAGAATACAAGCAGTCCTTCACTACTTGGAAAGGTAAATACAATCTGTACGGAGCGTTCATTGAAAAAGCAGTGCTCCTTCTGCGTCCGGGCGGTAGGTTGGTATTCGTTGTACCTACTACATGGCTAATCTTGGATGATTTCGCCTTACTGCGACGATTTCTTGCGGAACGGGGGCGACTTGAGGTATTCTATGTCGGTAGAGTTTTTCCTAAAGTGAATGTTTCAGTGGTCATCCTACGATTCACCCTCAATGATCGCGGTTTATCACTATACGATATGTCGGGAGGCACTTGGGAATCGTGCACCGGCGATTCGCTCATTCACAGGCATCTGCATGTGAAAGATCCAAACTACTTTGGAGGGCTTATACGATTCGCGACGAACGAGTGGACCGCTTTTGAAGAATCAGGCGTTCCTCTGGGAAAACTCATGCATATCCGCTTCGCAGCGCGGAGTCCTGAGTTTCGTAAAAGCGGATTGATTCGCACCGCGCCTCAAGCAGGCGATGTGCCCGTACTGACAGGGCGCAATTTATCAGCTGGACACATAGACTATGAGACTTGCTACAGTGGCTGGTGGATGCGTCGTGAAGATGCTCCGAATCTGCGTTCATTTTACGGTGTTCCGCACCTTGTAGTGGGACATACTAAGGGTACTCGCTTAGTATGTGCGGTAGATTGGCAGTGCTATCCCTGGCGCGAGGAATACCACCTGCTACCTTTGGAAGGTGTTCGGGTTGACTGGCTCGCTTTGGAAAGATACCTGAACAGTGAGCGGATACAGGAGTACCTACAAGCAGTGTATCGAGACTTTACGCCTCATTTGACCAAGGCAATGCTTGAAGTCGTTCCTGTGCCATCAGGAGTATTTTTAGACTCCAGAACAAACCTGTTTGGAGGAGGATTAATATGATTCGCCCCAAAAACTCACATGCATATCGGAAAGCTATGGACTTCGAGCGATTTTTATCGGAAGTTCCTATCGAAAAGTACAGGCAAGAGCTTATGTCGATTAAGACGGTAGAGCAAGATTTACCAAGGCGCCTAAATCCATTGCCGGATATATACAAACACTACTGGACTGAAGAAGATGCTCAATTTCCTGGATATGAAGAACTTTTCAGCGAGTGGTGGAAAAGCCATCTGGAGCCTCTAGACGAATTTATTGCAAAATTCTTTTGGGGTTGCTCACGCGATTTTGTTTACTTAGGTTTCAAAGCTCGTATCTATCGTACAATCGTTTCTGTCTGGACGCAGCTTCACTTTTGCTATTTATGGAAGTCTTACTGCAAATCGCCTCTGGAAGCATCCCCAGAACTCGACATTCAAGGCGTGGACGCATTAGTCAACCTGAACGGGCAACAAGTTATTATCCAAATAAAGAAGGAGACCTATAGGAGCGAATCACGACTTCGGAGACGCTTTGCCCAACAGCATGCAGGTCGTTTGAGCCTAGAAATTCCTTACACTTTGAGATCCGCGAAGGATTGGTACCACAGTATGTTCCATTCCAGAACGGCTCATACTCGTGAGAAGGCAGAACTCTTCTACTTCTGCTCCAGCAAGCTACAGCGTTGGCTTGATAACGGTTTCGTTGTATTTTCTCCACAGTATCCGCTACTTGTTGAGAAACTGGCTCTGGAACTGCTCCAAACAAGTGAGAAGCAGTACTACGATTGGCGGGTCACCTTGAAGCAGCTAAAGTCTATGGCGGAGGATGAACGAGTATGAACGCGCTTCTGATGGGCTGGTAGCATGAGCGTTGATGACGGTGTAGCCCCGACGCACTTGCGGGTGCGCATGGTACAATATTCCCCGCTATGCAGGAACACTACGAGCCCAAACAAATCGAACCGAAGTGGCAGCAGCGGTGGCGTGAGGCAAAACTTTTTCGGACCGAGGAAGATCCCAGCAAGCCCAAGTGCTATGTGCTGGAATTCTTCCCCTATCCCTCAGGCGACGGGCTGAGTGTGGGACACTGCCGCAACTACATCCCCGCCGACACGCTCGCCCGCTATATGCGCATGCGCGGCTACAATGTGCTGCACCCGATGGGCTGGGACGCCTTCGGACAACCCGCTGAGAATGAAGCCATCAACAAAGGTTTGCATCCCAAATACACCGTTCCCCGCTATATCGCCAATTACAAGCGGCAGATGAATCTCATCGGGCTGTCCTATGATTGGGAGCGCGAAATCAACTCCAGCACGCCCGAATATTATCGCTGGACGCAGTGGTGGTTCCTGCTGCTTTATAAGCGAGGGTTAGCCTATCGGGCGAACGCCCTCGTCAACTGGTGTCCATCCTGTAAGACGGTGCTGGCGAACGAGGAGGTAGAGGGGGGCAAGTGCTGGCGATGCGCCACACTCGTCGAGAAACGCGAAATGCCCCAGTGGTTCTTCAAGATTACCGAATATGCCGACCGCCTGCTCTATGACCTCGACGCGCTGGATTGGCCCGAAGGCATCAAACAGATGCAACGCCACTGGATCGGGCGCAGCGAAGGCGTGGAGTTCGAAATGCAGATCCAGGGACACCCCGACCTGAAGTTCCGCGTCTTCACCACGCGCATCGACACCGTGTTCGGCATGACCTTCGCCGTGCTGGCGCCCGAACATCCGCTGGTGGATGAAATAACCACGCCTGAGCATCGCCATGAGATCAACGCCTATCGCGAGGCAGCGCGTCGCCTGGACGAGCGCACGCGTCTGGCGGCAGAACGCGAGCGCACAGGCGTCTTCACCGGCGCGTACGCCATCAACCCCGTGAACGGCGAACCCGTACCCATCTATGTCGCCGACTATGTGCTGATGACCTACGGCACGGGCGCGATTATGGCAGTGCCCGCCCACGACGAACGCGACTACGATTTTGCCCTGAAATATGGGCTGCCGATTAAAGTGGTTATCGTGCCCGAAGGAGCTTCCCCCGCTCCCGCAGCGTGGCAGGGGGGGTCAGGAGGTGAGGGCATCCCTCCCTGCTACACAGGCGATGGCATCATGGTCAACTCCGGTGAGTTCAGCGGGCTGCCGAACCGCGAGGGGATGGAACGGCTCGCCGACTGGTTCGAGGCGCGTGGCATCGGACAGCGCAAGGTGCAGTATCGCCTGCGCGATTGGCTAATCAGCCGTCAACGCTACTGGGGCGCACCAATCCCGATAGTGTACTGCGAGCATTGCGGCGAAGTGCCCGTGCCCGAAGAACAGCTGCCCGTGCTGCTGCCCGATGTGGAGCAGTATCAGCCGTCGGGCACCGGCGAGTCGCCCCTTGCCCGCATTCCAGAGTTCGTGAATACCTCTTGCCCCCAGTGCGGACAGCCTGCCAGACGCGAAACCGACACGATGGGCGGCTTCGCCTGCAGCAGCTGGTACTTCTTCCGCTTTTGCGACCCACACAACGACAAGGAGCCGTTCAGCCAGGAAAAAGTGCGCTACTGGATGCCGGTGGACTACTATGTCGGTGGTGCAGAGCATGCGGTGATGCACCTGCTCTATGCCCGCTTTTGGACAAAGGTCGCCTATGATGCCGGGATCTCGCCAGTGCAGGAACCGTTCTATCGCCTGCGCAATCAGGGGATGGTGCTGGCGCTGACGCCCTATCGCCCGCCCCGCGAAGACGAGATCCTGAGTGCAGGCGAGATCGGCATCTTGGTACGCCGCGACCAACTGGAGCAGATGAGCGAAGCCGAACGCGAGCAGCTGATCTGGGTCTGGGAAAAGATGTCTAAATCCAAATACAATGTCGTCACACCCGACGAGATTGTGGAGCGGTATAGCGCGGACACGCTGCGCCTATATGAGATGTTCGTCGCCCCCTTCGATACCGCTATCCAATGGGAGGAGCAGGGCGTGAAAGGGATGCACCGCTTCCTAAATCGTCTCTGGCGACTGATGCGTGAGGTGCGGGCATGCTTCCTTCGGGACTGGCGCGAAATATTGACCCCTGAAACGCATGCACGGCTCGACGACGCCTCGCGCCAGATGCGTCAGCGCACCCACGCCAGCCTGAAGAAACTGCACAGCGACATCCCCGACTTCAAGTTCAACACGGCGGTCGCCACGCTGATAGAATGGCTCAACGACTTGGAAGACTATTGGCGCAAGGCGAACACAGGGATGTGCTGTGCGGACTGTATGGCGGTGGTCAGCGAGGCGGTGGAGTGTTTCATCGTGGCGCTGTCGCCCTTCGCGCCGCACATCGCCGACGAGTTGTGGGAGGCATTCGGCTTTGAAGGCTTCACTTTGCAGCAGCGCTTCCCTGACTACGACGAGAACCTCGCCCGCGCCGAGATGTTCGAAATGGTGGTGCAGGTAAACGGCAAGGTTCGAGACAAGATAACAGTGCCTGCGGACATCTCGCGCGAGGCGATGGAGCGCTTGGCGTTGGCAAGCCCGCGCGTGCAGGCGCACCTGCAGGGCAAAACCCCGCGCAAAGTAATCGTCGTGCCGGGCAAGTTGGTAAATGTGGTGGTGTGAGAATAGAATCTTCGCATAACTGAATGGTTAGAGGAAACCTAAGAGCGTTTTGCAGTCCCTCATCACGCTCAAGGGTAGAAGTACGACTCTGTGCGACGAGGAGAATGTTAGGGTGACTCAGGCTCTGGCTGATATACCCGGATGCGCTTCTTTTGCACAATCCACAGATTGCCCTTAATCGGTGCTTGAGAAAGCCCATCAATGAGCGTTTGCACCAGAGCCTTGATGTCCTCCAAAGTTGCCTGAGCAGGTAAGCGCAATACGGCAATCCCGAAATAGTCCGATGGTCTGAACACTAACGGATTTGCAAAATCCATATCCAAAGTCACTAAGCAGCGTTCCTCCCGTTGGCACACAGAGATAAGATCACGGTCAGGAATGCCCCAGAGGTTTTCAGAGGCTACGGTCTCCACTTCATGCCCAGCAACGCGGAACATCTGTGCGATGCTTTCGCCAAGATTCTCATCCAATTTGATGCGCATCACTCAGCCCACTGCCACGATTCGTTCACGAACCATTTCGGCACCGTACGCAATGCAGGCGCGGATATCCGCTTCTTCCAGTTGGGGATATTCGCGCAAGAGATCTTCAACGCTCATCCCACTCGCCAGCAAGTCCAGTATGAGCGAAACCCATATCCGATGTCCCCGAATACACGGCTTCCCAAAACAGATGTTCGGATCCACCGTGATACGCGCCAGCAACTCCTCGCGCCTCATAGTACGAAGATTGTACCCCAATGCTCCGAAGGAGGTGGGGGAAACTGATTAAGTATCCGCCACCTCACCCCGTGCAGGGACGAGCGCAGTGCCCGCCCCCGCACCGATACAAACACCAACCTCAACAACCGTTGCCAAAGTGGAACAGCACAATCAGGAGGTCGGCATCATTCACCACACCATCGCAGCTCACATCCGCGTCATTAGGACCCGAAGCCCCAAACGCGAATAGAACCTGCAACAGGTCGGCATCGTCCACGCAGCCGTCGTTATCCACATCGCCGTCCGCAGAAGCGCACTGCATGACGCTGGCTAAGTCACCAGGGCCGCCATTGTAGCTATCGCTCAATACATCATACATGTAAACGCGCGGCCAGCCACTGTTCATATCATAATACCAGATATCATCGTCGCCGTTACCGTCGAATATGAACAGCCGATCCGCAGGCGCACGCAACGAAAATGCCAACCCGACGACTCCTGGTCCTAAACCTCCTGGCACCGCCTGTGTATCCGTGTGCAACAAGGTCAGCACACCCGTCTGCATATCAACCCGATAATATTTCACCCCATAAGGCGGCGAAGGAATGTAATCGCACAAGTAGGCGACGCCATCGCGGTCAAAGGCGATATCTGTGGCAACGGATGGATAGATCCGATTGCCTTGATAACTGAGCGGTACGCTTGTAATGATATTGCCATTCGTCGGGTCAATCTGCAGCAACTCGCCTTGAAGCACATCCACTGCCCACAAACGACCTTGTAGGTCAAATGCGGCGCCGTGAATGGAACGCCCAGCAAGCCAACTGCCAATCACAGTCACCTGAGCCGTCGCTGGGTCAATCCGCACCAAACGCGAGTTGTTGCCCCTGAACTGATACAGATCCCCGTCGTTCTGAAACGCCAGCAGCCCGTGCTGGGGCGACAGGGCAAGCCCGTCTATCTTAGTCGCTCCCTGTATATCGCCCACGAAGGTAATCCCGGAACCATCCTCATGGAACCAGAAAAGCAACCAGCGTCGCGGGGTGTACCACGCAGTATCAGGTGCTTTGACGCCCCAGATTTGGGCGTGGCTGGGCAGAGACAGTCCAGCATACAACAACGCGACACTCAGAACGCGAACGCATCCTTTCTTCAGGGCACTCATCGTGCCATCCCTAAAGTGTTCTAAGGTACGCATCGGTCACACCTCCTCTGATAGTTTCATTCCATGCCCTATTATATCACACTTTTACACGGTTCAGCCTCGCGGATTATCTCGTGGCGCCAGTCAGCACAGCGCTGTTGTCGCTGTACCGCGCATTCAGGGCGTTATCGCCATCCGCTTTCGATGAGAAACAGGTCGCGTGGTGGCTCTGAATGGGGTTGACGCGCGGGGTTATGTCCCCCATCGTCCTTACCATCCACGCCCACACTATAAAGGAGATAGCGCTCCCCTGTCAGCCGATAGACAAAGGGACGCCCGCTGAAGGGGTCGATAGTAAGTTCCTTCAGGTTTAGCGCCTCTATCGATGCTGGGTAGCGTCCCTCACGCAGTCGGTACTCGCGCAGCAGCAAGTGCGCTATCATCAGCCGTCGGCGGGTGCGCGTCCGCCAATAAAGCTCCGCTATCTGGGGGAGTGCGGGCGGTGTCACCCCCAGCAGATTGCCGAACACGGTGTTAGGGTCATATTCTTTAGTAGGCATCGGGCGATAGCGCCCGCCTTGAAGGGCGAGCGCGTCTGCAAAGGTTTGAAAAAGGCGGCAGATCTCGCGCCGCACCTCATGCCGCAACTGCCGATAGGCGGTGGGATTTTTCTGCAATTGCTGCACTTGCCTCTTCAGGCTCGCCCTGTTCTGCTGCATCGCTGGCTCTAACTCCTGACCGTCCAGATATTCATCCAGTGCCGCGAAATCGGGTGCATACGCCTTCCATTCGGGCAGGAGCTGGTCGATAATCTGTAGCGCCGACGCCATCTCATTCTCAACCAGGGTTCCCATGCGATCAGGGGTGCACTCACTGTCGATAAGCGTGCGCGCCAGCTCGCGGCATTCACGCGCCGAGAAAAAGTCCAGCTCGCGAATGATGGGCGCGTGGACCAGTCCTTCGATGGCTACACCGACAAGATAAAGGATGATCCAATCGCCTTGAATATCGCGCGCCATCTTGAAGCCGATCCGCCAGTCGCATACAGCATCCATTCCGTCTTGGGTGGCAATTGCCCAGCGGATGCGAGCATTAATGAGTCGCGCCAGGTTGCGCCAGCGCGCCAGCTCATCAAAGCCGAAGGTTTTGTCAAGCTTAGAAAAGGGCCACCAATAGGATTTGCTGTAGCCCTGTTGCAGGAGGTTAAATGCGCTCTGATTGCTCTTTACCCAGAGCACCTCTTCGCGCAATGGGGGCTGGTTGCTTGTCATATTGACTGGACTTTCCAGTTTCCGCCCCGCAGCGGTGTAATAGTCGTAGGCGTTCATCGACGGCAGGCGCGGCTGGTACGCGCTCATCTTTGTATATAGCTCCTGCTTCGCCATGTGGCTTACCCACTTTGGAGTATACCTCCATGCGCACGCTGTGGAGAGCTGCTTGCATGGCGAAGGAATATTTCGAGGTGCGCTTATGTCGAAGCGAAAAGTGGTGATTGTGACGCGCGACCCCCTGCTGAAAGCCTTTTTAGAACAGCGGCTAAGCAGCTGCGAGGAAATCGAGGTGGCTGAGAGCGTCCCGTTATAGCCAACTTACAAAGGTCGGCTTTTCACCTCGCTGTTTCCGTGCAAGATATGTCCGCGCAGCATCGGATATATAGCTGTCAGGATGTCGACATAATCGCTCCAAGATTTGGAAAACCTTCGGCGAGTCGAAAACGGACAGCGTCTCCAATAGGAGATCAAGGTGAAGCCGATAGGTTGAGGATACTTGTTCACCCTGCTCCAGCACTTCAATCTTTGCCACCAGTGCAGGAACCGCTTGTTCCCCGCAGTCCACCAACACCTGCTGCAAGAACCTATCTTCAATCGTTTGAACCCCATCTTGCAACAAGTAATTGATAAGCCACGGAATGCGCTCGGCAGAAGTTCTTTTCCCCAGCTGTATCCGAAGCCAGAGAATGGAGTCTTTTTCCACCAGGTCTTTCCCCAACCCCTCAAGCAACTGAAAGGCATTAGGTACTCCATTTGCGAAAGCTTCGCCTGCCATCTCTGCCAGCATCCGTAAGGCAATGACTCCGCGCGGCGCCTCCAGCAGATTGTCAGGCGGCCACGTGCGGCTACGCTCCCCATAGATTTCCAGAGCCGCAATTGCCTCATTGAGCGAGAGACCTGCCTTCGATAGGAACAAAGAGGCTTTCTCTTGCCATGCAGCGGCGCTTGCAGGGGTAGGCACCTGGCTCTCCGCGTGGATGCGAGCAATCACTACAGGGAGCATCTCGCGGCGGAAGTAGGGGTCAAGATGCTTTTTCAGATGTTCTAAGGGGGCTATCGATTCAGGGTTGCCTAATCGCCCCAAAGCCATCAAGACCGCCGCTTGTAAGTGGAACCGTCCCCGTCTGGTTGCCGAAGTGGTATCCACTGCCTCCAAAACCTTTGGGTGGAGTGTATTGAGCAGGGATGTCCATCGCTGACGCTCCCGCTGCAATCCGATTTGGCGTACTTGCCAGATAAGCGCATCGTAATCTGAGGCGTTCAATCTCGTGTGCTGGTCTGCTTTGCGAAGATGCGTAGTAAGGCTCTCGAGTGTTTTCTGTGGCGTGGCAGCAGCAGGTTCTTGCACAGGGTTCATTGCTGGTAGCCCTCCATGAGCGGATGGGAGAAACCCCATTAAGACAGCCACAGAGATCCAGGTGAAAGTCTGCATCGCCTGTTATACCTCCTGAATTTTATGGGCACTGGCATGGACTATAAGCAGCTGTTTAAGCAGCATTCCTTGCAACAGGTTGTAGAGGCTGTATTGGCAGGGTGCGCCGATGGACTTGCGTTTGCGTCCATAGAGGGCGCCTTTGAGGACGGGTTTTATCCCGCCCCACTCTTGGGGTGTTGGGTCAGAGGGATAGATTGGTTGGGACCTCATACCGTGATTATACTCCATCTCCCTTCTCACACAGTTTCTTAGAAGTCAGAAACGAAAACATAGGGACAGTCGACCCGGGCTACATTCGAAACATCGGATATGACTTGCTGGCTAAGCACATCCTTAACCGCCCTTTTGGCTTCCGGTTTATCAAACGCGCACAGAGCAAGCAGACAATGGCGTAGAGAAACTTTGTCAAAAGAGTGTGTTTCCACACCCGCAGTTTGTCGTAGTTCTTCGAACCATTCAAGAATTGCCTTCAGTCCAGAATCACCGCAATCAGCCAATGCTTGAATAACATAGTATGTATGGTGAGTGGTGGCATTGGACGCCTTCAGCTGGCTCATAAGCCACTCAACCCGCTGTTTCGGTGTGCGATAAGTCAGATGCAAGATCAGGTTTGCTCGAAAATCTGCTTCCAGCCGAATCCCCTGACTTACCAGATCGGCAAAGGCTTGATGATAACCCTGCTCATAGGCGACAGCAGCCATCTCAGCTATATATTGCAGGCAGACCCTTGCTTGTGGTGAAGTGCCTCGTATCAACTCATCTAAAGACACCCCAGATAGGTCTATAAATCGTTGAACCTTCTCGCGCCATTCTTCTTGTTTCTTCGGGGTGGGATATGCAAGCTCCGCTCTGATGCGAGCGATGGTGGGTTCCAGATGTGGTAAGCTTTTACAGCACTGCTCTTCCCGCAGTTTTTCCAGGGCAGGAAGAGACGAGGCATCGGCAATTCGGGCTAATGCAACGAGCGAGGCAACCTGTAGATGATAGGCAAAGGGGGCAATGTAGCCGAAATCGACCTTTATTATCGTAAAAGCGCCGGCCCGAGGATTTGTGAGGTTATCAAGTAGTCGTGTTACCTGAGATTGGTCGCGCAGTCGCCCTGCCTCGCGAATAGTACGCAGCTGACATACCAGTGAATCCATGTTCACCTCATCGGAGGGAATCTGAGCAGGTGCATTCGGGGCGCTGCACAAGAGGGTCACTCCCCAAAGGATACGCCATCGGTTCAAATCCCATCTTCGACTCGCTCTCATCGCTGTCTCCTCCGTTAACCCTATCTACATGCTGGTAAGGCTTTCAATATATTACCCTGTGGTGGGCTAATTGAACGGTTTCCTGCATTGATATCGGTATAAGCCCAGGGGAAGGGGGATGGAGGAATGCCGAACTGAAGCCCACAAGTTGCCCAATCTTCTTTCCACTTTTCTTTGGCGTCGAGTACCTTTCCATATGAAATAATGTACGCCACCAGCTCAGAATCGGGGAAGGGAGGAACCGTTTGGGGCGTCGTTGAATCAATCCCGTTTTCGTCCTCCCACCTATCACAAAGACCGTCGTTATCTCTATCAGGACATGAATCATCTGATGGATAGAGATTGCCTTCATCATACATTTTCTTGTGAACTCTTTCATGCTCTACTACCGCGATAAATTTGTGAATTCCTGCCACGCACAAAAAGCGTCTTGTGAATTCGATAGTTCTGTTTTGACATCTAAAGATAGGTATTAGCAAGTGTGTGGAATGAGCCTCCTCTAAGCCTGGTAGAGCCACTCGGCAAGGACTGGTAGACGGCAGTATATAGATTTGAGCTACACGCTCTCCCGTACCAGGTCTGGTGCCCATGCAAGTCAGCCCAAGCATATAAGGGGTTGTCTCCCCCTTCGCATACCAAACATCCGAGGCACCATATACCTGAGAGTAGTAATAAAACCAATTTTCAGGCTCAACATGTGCATTGCATTCGCAGGCTATCAAACGGAAAGTATTTATATCTATCAGGAACCGACCACTACAGCCACGTCCTCCAGGCGGGTGATTGCTTGCCTCCGCCGGATAAAACACCTCTATCTCTGCATAGTCCACCTTGTCCTCCACCTCAAACACAACCCGCTTCTTGCCAAAATCGCTGTTGTGCGGCGGCAGATGTTTACTCCGATAGAGCAAATCATCCACATACCCCCCGGTCTGCCCCTCTAAACTCTGTGCCACCAGTTCGCGCCCACGCGCCACCGTGCGCTCCCCCGGCTTCGTATCGTCGCTCGGTATCTCAGGCTCTACGCGAAACACCGTCTCCTCCGCTATCCAGCTCAGGTCAGGTTCCCAGCCCCAAGTATACCCTAATGCCCGCGCAGGAATGACCAGCGTTGCCGGGCTACCTCCGCTCCATACAAACTCATTCTCCCCTATCGCCGGCACACCCAACGGATGCTCGGCGCAAGCAAATCAGTCAGGGTTCACCAGTCCGATGCACGCACCACGACGGGAAACCTGAGCAAATTCTTTGCTTGCTGCGCAAGAGCCGTATCATCGCCCTCGGCTAACTGACACAAGGTGGGACACCCCTTGGAGAACTCTATCGCACATAATGCTTCCAATAGCATGCGGTGAGGGGTTCCTGTTGCTCGAAGGGCTTCCATTATTTGTGGTATGGCGTCCGCTCCACAATCAATCAGCGCCTGCGCCTCATAGTCCGCATACACATCAAACACTTTACGCTGACAGATACGCGCTATTAGCCACTTCGCTCGACGGTGGGGTGGCACTTGTGCCAGCTGAACCCGTAAAGCACTGGGCGGATCTTTGGCATAATCCAGGTCATTGAGAAGCTGAAAGGCGTTTGAAACACCCCCTGAATAGGCATTCGCTACTATCTCCGTGATATGCCTGAGCGCGATGCGCTCCAGTGTGGGCGGAAAGAGCGGGGTTTGTTGCTCAGCTTCTGACCGCAGATAGTTCACTATATGGACTTTGGAAAGCCCCACCAATTCATAGTACATTTGAACTTTTTCCCGCAGCTTCTCGAAGGAAGCAGGAGCAGGATAACGACTTTCCACCTGTAAGCGCGCGAGGTTGGCTCGATAAAATGGAACCTCTCGCCAGCCTTTTTCACCCAGCGATCGCATTTGAGGCAGGAGCCGCTCATCTCCCAGCCTGCCCAGTGCGGTCAGTGCAGCCACCTCTATGTGAAACGCTCGCGGTGCCACGAACCCGAAGCCAGTATCTCCACTCTCGATCATGCAAGCAGGGCCGGTCAGGATTTCCAGAAGGAACTGGGCCTGTGTCCGATCCTGTTGCAGCCCAATTTGACGCGCCTTTGCCATCTTCAAGTTGCAACGGAGCCGCTGAGATTCATAGGTCAAGTCTTCGGTGCGTTTCGGCTCGCTTTTTGTTATCGCTTGACCATACAGGAACCCTGTGCTAATGCCTATCCAAATTCCTATCAAGCATGGTTTTCTCAATCCCTGCATGAGAGACACCTCCTGTTTCTATGGGGATTCAGGGATTTTGGTGAGCAGATCATTATAAAAGGGTGTAGCAGCTATGCGATGATCACGGACATACCTCCACGGGAAGGGGGAAGGTGGACACGCTTTCTGGATGCCCCCATAACGGTAATGATTTTGAGGATTGGTATTGCATGGATCGTAGCCGCAATCATCAGCCCAGTCGTGTTTCCACATTTCCTTTGCGCTAAGAAGGTTTCCGTATCCTTCAATATATGCGATAACTTCATAATCAGGGAGGTCCGGATCTACAGATCGGTAGTAACAGGGATGCAGCCCGTGACGAATCTCCCACCTATCATCCAATCCATCCCAATCATTGTCTACACGATTGCGATCTGTTCTGAAGCACAAAATTCCATCTATAAAATGCCGTTTATGGGCTAACTCATGTTCAAGTGTCTCAATATATCCGTGAATACCATATACATATAGTTCTTCATCTGAACGAGTAATGAATGCGCTCGAATACACATCCCTGCATTCATCTGGTTCAAGATATCTATATTCCAAGCGAAAAAGCGGTAACACATGGACATATCCTGAGCATGGAGATACGGTGTCGAAAATATAAATTTTAATACTTGCAATCGTGCACCCTGCCGCATATGTCTCGCAGAGTCGCCCAAATACCCTTGGGTTATTTGTGTTTTCCTTTGCGAAGTATACATCTTCATGACGCCCATAGGCATCCCAGTAGTAATAGAACCAATTTGGAGAGGGTTCGCTTAACTCATGGATTGGTTGGCATGGATCTATTAGTGAGGGCATAAGATACCCCCTTGGTCCTCCTGGTGGGTGATTTTTCATATCCGTAGGATAAAACACCTCGATCTCTGCATAGTCCACCTTGTCCTCCACCTCAAACACAACCCGCTTCTTGCCAAAATCGCTGTTGTGCGGCGGCAGATGTTTACTCCGATAGAGCAAATCATCCACATACCCCCCGGTCTGCCCCTCTAAACTCTGTGCCACCAGTTCGCGCCCACGCGCCACCGTGCGCTCCCCCGGCTTCGTATCGTCGCTCGGTATCTCAGGCTCTACGCGAAACACCGTCTCCTCCGCTATCCAGCTCAGGTCAGGTTCCCAGCCCCAAGTATACCCTAATGCCCGCGCAGGAATGACCAGCGTTGCCGGGCTACCTCCGCTCCATACAAACTCATTCCCCCCTATCGCCGGCACACCCAACGGATGCGGCGCACTTTGCACCACCAAACCTGCTCCTGCACCCCCACCCACATTGCCACCAGCAGCAGCACATAAGGAGCCCTGTGCCTGCAACAGCAAGTGCGCGTGCAAATCCTCTTCATGTTTTGCCGTAATCCCATCCGCAAAGCTGACTTGGTGAGAGCGATACCCCTGGTGCCACCCGTCATACGGATAAGGAGGCTCATTCAAATCGTGCCCACAATCTGCACAATTTGCTGCATCGCCACAAGCGCAAGAGGCACCAAAATCGTCAGCGATGCTGGCTCGCGCAAGCGATGTCTGCACGCTTACCTCAAAGAAAGCTTCACTGGAGGCTGTCGCACAACAGGGCGGGGGCGGGGATTCGTACGGACCACACGAGGCAGCCGCTATTAGATCGGTCGAGGCGACACCCACATCTTGTACGAAATAGAGGAAGCCGAGACTTCGTTTGGGCGTATAGGTATAACCCTCTATGGAAAGCGTGGGTGGATGAGAAGTAAAGCGGAACGCAAGCGGCAGCGTGATGTCCAGTGTCGAATGGAAAGCATAGCCGGAACCCCCTCCCCAACGCGCCCAAAACCCGAAACAGCTCTCGAACCATTCCAGCGAGCACGAAGACCTACTGTCGCAGGCTGCCCAACCATAGCGAAAGATACCGCACGGAGCCAACCCACCCTCCGGAATATCCCCACTTGCTACGAGGTCAAGGTGGGTCTGAAGGTTTATCTGGAGCCGCTCAGGAGGCTGGCACCACAACAGAGCGAGCGTAGCCAGTGTAAGGAGGCTGCCTATCCCGCTTCGGATCGGCTCCTGTCTCCCTCGCTTCTTCCCTACTTGCCCTTGTCTCGTCTGCGAGATACGGGTGAACCTCAACATTTCTTTGGCACCCCCTGTGTATTGAGGCTTGGCTGAGAGTGTACCTGATAGTTCTCCCCTTGTGTCAAGTCCAAAAGGGTGATTTTTTTTCTCCGACTTTTGGCTCAGCAGGAAGAGGCGGCTTGCATGGCGAAGGAATATTTGGAGGTGCGCTTATGCCGAAGCGAAAAGTGGTGATTGTGACGCGCGACCCCCTGCTGAAAGCCTTTTTAGAACAGCGGCTAAGCAGCTGCGAGGAAATCGAGGTGGTAGAGAGCATGCTGCTGCCAGACGCGACCCTTATGGAGCATCGCCTGCTGAGCAGGACGGAGCAGGATGTGCTGCAAAGAATAGCGGATTATGGCTCGGTGAAACAAGCAGCGCGTTCGATCCCTCGTTCGGAGGCGACGCTCAAGCGGGAGTTGGAGGTGATCCGAGAGAAGTTAGGAGTGCGTACCACCCTGCAGGCGGTGGTTTGGGCACTGCGCCACCGAGTAATTAGATAGACCTTCCCCGGTGGATACAAAAGGAGGCAGTACCCTTTGTGATCGCTATGTTCGGAGACCCTCTGCAAACTCGCGGATAGCAAGCAAGAGCGCCGGATGGATGTCGGTGGGCAAGGCGCAGCCGGGCGCGAGGATAAAGCCGGTACGCCCCACTTGATCGATGGCGTCATGCGCTTGCTGGAACACCTGTTCGCGCCGATAGTGTGCAAGTTCTCGCTCGTTCAGCCCGCCCATCACACATCGCTTGAACAGCTGCTTGCCCTGTGCCAGGCTCAGCGTGCAAGCGCGGTCGCTCCAGCACACAATTGCTGCGGGTGGCTCCTCCCAGAGGTCCGCGTAGATCTCGCCATAGCCGTGCAGGTGCAACACATTCATGGGGGCATGCGCGACGGCGGTCAGCAGCTCGCGGTCCAGCGGCAGGAAGTAGCGTTCATACACTTCGCGGGGCGCGCTGTCGAGGCTCGCGCCACTGACCGCGTAGTAAATCCCATCGCAGATACGGAGCGCTGCCTGGGCATATGCCACGAGGTTCTGATGGATGGTTTGCAGCCCCACCTGCACCGTTTCAGGCACCTGCTCCAGATGGGACAGGAGTTGCCCCCCGGAGATGCGAACCCCGTAATAGAAGGGATTGAACACGGTTTCGATGATGGGCACCTCGGGCGGAAGCATCTCACGCAGGCGTTGCAGCATCTGCAGGTGCGCACCGAAGTGTCCTTGATGAGGTTCCAGAGCGGGCAGGCGTCGCCAATCGTCGGGCTGCTTGATGCGCGGTAGATCGGGCGTCATTTCGTACGGGATGTCGTGCATCACCTTGAGCAAATCGGGCTGATAGCGATGCCAGAACTCGTACTCGGCGCGGCTCATGCCCTCAATATAGGTTCGAATCACTGCCTCATGCACTGGTGGGTGGTAATCGGGATGCAGTTGTGGGGGGAACCATGGCTCGGTGCGGAAGTGATACCAGAAAGAGAAGGGCAGCCGATCGGTCGGCTCGCCCGCAATCGCTGCTTGAATCCGCTCGCGTGATGTCATCAGCCTGCCTCCCCTTCTACTTCGCCGACCTTCAGCTCCAGTTCGCTGCGCTTCTCGATGCGCTCGATTTTACCGTCGCGGATCCACACGATGCGGTCGGAGATGTCCAGCATCTTCAGGTCGTGCGTGGCGGAGATAATCGTCACGCCGCGCTCCTCGTTCAGCCGTTTGAGCAGTTCGATAATCTCCTTGCCCGTGCGCAGGTCGAGGTTGCCCGTCGGCTCATCCGCTAAGATGATGGAGGGGTTGTTCGCGAGGGCGCGGGCTATCGCGACGCGCTGCTGTTGACCGCCTGAGAGTTCGGTCGGCTTATGCTGCAAACGACTGCCCAGCCCGACCAGCGTGAGCAGTTCGATGCCGCGCTCGCGTGCTTCGTCCGCCGGCACGCCCGCAAAAATCATCGGCAGCGTCACATTCTCCAGCGCGGTCATCACAGGAATGAGATTGAAAGTCTGAAAGATATAGCCGATACGATGACAACGCAGAAATGCCAGTTCCTGCGGGTCCAGTTGTGCCATATCCACATCATCGATGAACACGGAGCCGCTGGTCGGCTTGTCCAATCCGCCAATCATGTTGAACAGCGTGCTTTTGCCGGAGCCAGAAGGTCCCATGATCGAGAGGTACTCGCCCCGATAAATATCGAGGTTCACCCCGTCCAGCGCGCGCACGGTCAATTTCCCCATTTGATACTCTTTGACCAGATCGCGCACCCGCACCACATACTCGTTCGCACCGTTGGTCGTTGTCATCGCTGCGATTGCCTCCATAGGGGGGCAGATTCTGATCCCCCTTGATTGGTTCCCCTTTGTCAAGGGAACCCAACTAATTAATTTTACCCTGCTTGAAGCAGCTTGAGCATCTCGCGGTCTAACTTATGTCCTCGCCACGATTCGTAGGCGACATCGGGGCGTTCGCTATCTAAAATGCCGAACGCGCCGCGAAACTCCCACAGCGCCCAGCCCCAGCCTGCTTGCTTCCACAGGGCGAGCAGGTCGCGCATCCACGCCAGCACCACGCGGTGAGGCGTCTGGTTATATGCGCCGAACTCGCCGACCATCACGCCCACCCCTTTGCCTTCCAGCTGTTTCCAGCGGGCATAGAAGGTCTCCCACAACCGTTGTTTGTCCCAAAGGGTATCCCCTTCGCGCAGCGGGTATTCGGTTGGAGGTTCCCACTTGTCCGCGCCCTGGACCCAGCTGGCTTTGTAATGGGTCAGGCGGAAGGGCTGATAGCCGCGCGTCGCTTGTGCCACTTTCAGGTCAACCAGCTCCTCGGCGGGTGTGATGCCCCAGTCGCGCCCGTCGCACACCACCAGCCGATTCGGATCCTCCTTGCGGATGGCTTCCAGCACACGCTCCACCACATGCCGGTGGCTGTTGGCATCGACCAGTGATGGCTCGTTGAACAGGTTGAAACTCAGCTGGCGATTGGGGATGCCCTTATAGCGGTGGGCGAACTGCGCCCAGTGGTGGGCACAGAGCTTTTGTGCCTCCTCGTCCCGCCAGAGGTTGAGTGGCTCAGGGGGCGAGGCGACGGTGTAGCCCGGCGCCCGATGAAAATTGAGCTGCACATGGACACCGTATTTCTCGCCCCAGCGCACCGCCTCATCGATCTCGCGCAGCACCTCTTCGCGCAAGCGGTAGGGATTGTCGGGGGCGGTCCAAACGCGGTAATCCATCGGCAGGCGCACGAAATTGAACCCCAGCTCGGCAATCCATTCGAATTCCATCTCGTCGAAGCGCGTGTTGCGCCAGTCCCGATGGAACTTGTTCTGCAGATTGAACCCACGCCATCGGGGCAGCTTCTCCGCTTTCGGCTCTGGCAAACGGCGTGTCTGCATAGTGGGAACCGGGTTCGCCATGAAACCATTTCTTCCTGCCCCATGGCAGCTGCGCCATCACAAAGAAAAATCATGTCCTAAAAATCGGAAATTCCTTGCCATATTGCAGGAATCGCGTATCGAGATGTGGTATAATAGAAGGGGACGCGAAAAATGGATGTTTAGTCTGCTTTTTGTGTCCTCTAAATCACTCCCCGCAGGGGAAAGGAGATTCGCTGATGCGTGATGCAGCGTTGTGGCGGAAGTGGCTGAGGCGCTTGAGCCTCGTGCTCGCGCCGTGCGCGTTGATGGTCTTACTGAACGCCTCGGTAGCAAATGCCCAGGTACCCATTCGGGTACGAATGCAAGGGCATGCAGACCCTGTGCAGATTGGGACTCTGACATGGACTGTCCACAGACCTGTTGGAGCGAACGACTTCATGACGGCGGTTTTCCGATTCCAAGGTGGCTGGGGCAATATTCTGGATCCTATATATGATTTCCGCTGGTTCCAGATTATTAACGATGCCAGTAACCCTGAACGCTGGTTTCCTACCTGGAATGGGAATCGTCCCAATCTACCTGTTGTAGACCCGCCTGCTGGAGGCTGGGACTACCAGTATGGTCCTGACCATGTGCGTAATGGCGGCACGCGCAACCAGCGAAACCCTGGGGAAGGAGCAGATAACTCGCCCTACTATGAGAACGACGATGATGGGAATACCTATGCGTTTCCCAACTTTTCCGGGCAATATTCTGGGAACCACCCCGACACGAACTCGCGCGATGTCCATCAAGAAGGACAGTGGAGCACTTTTGAAGATGCACCCAATATCCCGGCAGGTGAGCATGTGCTGTTCAAGACCTTCTTGGTGGCGGTTCGACACGGCAGCAACACGATCACGCCGGGGCAGCGCAACTTCGCGAAGCTGGCGGGCTTCTCGTGGCGGCTGGATGGCGGCAATCCACTGGACACTATCACCAAGTTAGGAGCAGTCGACCCAGCACGGGAGAAGCAGAAAATCATGCAGGCGCTGGGCAATTCGGGTTTTGGGAACTGGAACACGATCCAACTCAACGACTTCACCTTCGTGCCTGAACCTGCCTCGATGCTGGCGCTGAGCGTGGGACTTGCTGGTCTGCTGCTCCGTCGGAAGCGACACGCCGCGTAGCCCGTCGACCTCTTTACTGATGGGCATCGGTACGGAGGGCGAGAAGTTCCGCTCGCCCTCCGTGCCGCCTTTAATCAAGCCCCGGCGCGAACCTGTTCACCGCTATTCCTCAAAGGAGCGGAATAAGGGGTCTAACTGCTCGGCATACTGGTGCTCTATGGCAGCGAATGCCAACTCGAAAGCGACCGTCCACAACAGGATGGCTGCCTCATGCTCCGGTAGATCCAGCACGCGCGCGAAAAAGTCCTTCACAACCTCCTCGAACGACTGTGCTTGCTCCTCCACCAGCACATAGCGTGGTGATTTGCGTTCCGCATAGGCGTCCTGTTGCAAACGGTCCAGGAACTCCCGCACATTCGCGGGAGTCGCGTTCTGCAGATTCGGACCGAACTCTGCTTCGATCAATCGCTTGAACTCGGATAATCGCACGGGATGATTTCCCCCATTCTATAGGATACCCGCCCGCTTCTCTATGCAGCAGGATAAATGCATCCCCTGCCGAACCTTGCCGACAGGAGGGAGACGGATGCCAGAAGTACGGTTTGACACCTACTATCGCTATGACGAGTTGACACGCATTTTGCACGCCTATGCAGAGGAGTATCCGCAGCAGGTGCGCATTCAGAGTATCGGCAAAAGCTATGAAGGGCGCGATATCTGGCTGTTGACCGTTACGAACTTTGCCACGGGCGATGACCACGAGAAGCCTGCACTCTGGGTGGATGGCAATATCCATGCGAGCGAGGTTTCCGCCTCCACTGCCTGCCTCTACCTGATTCAGCGCCTTGTACAAGAGTATGGTTCGCATCCTGCCATCACGCGCTGCCTGGATACCCGTGTGTTTTACATCTGCCCACGGGTGAACCCGGACGGCGCGGAACTGGCACTGGCAGACAAACCCAAGATTATTCGCTCCAGCACGCGCCCTTACCCCTATGATGAAGACCCCATCGGCGGGTTGGTGATGGAAGATATCGATGGCGACGGACGCATGCTGATGATGCGCATTCCTGACCCGAACGGCAACTGGAAAAAGCATCCCGATGAGCCGCGCCTGATGGTGCGACGCGACCCTGACGAAGAAGGCGGGGAGTATTATCGCATCCTACCGGAGGGACGCTTTGACGAACCGTTCGACCCCGCCATCTTGACCATCCAGCCGAAAAAGGAAGGCTTGGACCTCAACCGCAACTTCCCTGCCCACTGGCGGCAGGAGTATGAGCAATCGGGCGCGGGTCCCTACCCTACCTCCGAACCAGAGGTGCGTGCCATCGTGGATTTCATCGTGAAACATCCCAACATCACGGGTGGGATCACCTTCCACACATGGAGTGGTGTGCTCCTACGCCCCTACAGCCATCAGCCCGATGAGGCATTCCCCGCCGAGGACCTCTGGACCTATCAGAAAATTGGGGCGAAAGGCACCGAGATCACGGGCTACCCGAACATTAGCGTATTTCACGACTTCAAGTACCACCCAAAAGAGTACATTTCGGGCGTGTTTGATGATTGGATGTACGATCACCTGGGTGTGTTCGCATGGACGGTGGAAATCTGGAGCCCACAACGGCAGGCAGGCATCACCGACTATAAATTTATCGACTGGTATCGCGAACATCCTGTGGAGGATGACCTGAAACTGCTGAAATGGAGCGATGAGGTGCTGGGAGGCAGGGGCTATGTGGACTGGTATGAGTTTGAGCATCCACAGCTGGGTAAGGTGGAGTTAGGCGGCTGGGATGTGATGTATGCTTGGCGTAATCCGCCGCCCCCGTTTCTGGAGAAGGAGGTAGCCCTCTTCCCCGACTGGTTGGTATGGCATTTGCTCATCTCACCCAAACTGGAGATTTATGAAGCGAAGGCACTACCGCTCGGTGAGGGGCTTTATCAAGTGCGACTGGTGGTGCAGAACACAGGCTGGTTGCCTACCTATATCACGAAGAAGGCATTGGAGAAGAAGGCGGTGCGTGGGGTGATTGCCGAAATCGAGTTGCCTGAAGGAGCGACGCTGCGCAGCGGGAAACCACGCGAAGAGCTGGGACAGCTCGAGGGACGCGCCTACAAGCCTTCCGCCATCAGCAGCTGGAACGCTGACCCGACCGAAGACCGCGCCAAAATCAAGTGGATCATCCATGCCCCCAACAAGGGCGTTGTGAAAATCACAGCCCGCCATGAACGGGCAGGCATCGTGCGTGCCCAGTTGACACTGTCATAACCCACTTCACAGTAAAACGGGTTATAATAGGATTGGCGGAACGGGGCAACGCTGGACAACGCTGTGAGAGGAAGGTTACTCTCCGTCCCTCTCAAGCGACCTGCCAGTACGGAAACACACCGTCGCGTCTAAAAATTCCCCTGAACCGCGCTCGAAATCGGGCAAAATCGGCAAAATGCGCGCTTCGAGTTGTCCGGTTTTGACCGCTTTTTGAGTCATTAACAAGTGAAGCCTTCACAGGGCTTCGATCAGGAAGGAAGGAAGGTGGCTCGACCATGCAATACACAGAAAGGTACTTTGGGACGGAGTATGCGGAGCAGCAGTTCTTTGCATCGCTGCGACCCCGCATCGAGCGAATGGTGCGCCACTATGTGCGCAGCGGCGACGATGATGTCGAGGACCTGACCCAGGAGTGTTTGATTCGGGTCTACAACAGCCTGGAGAGCCTGCGCGATTCGGATAAGTTAGACCCGTGGCTGCATGCGCTTGTGCGCAACACGGTCTTCACCTGGTTGCGCGAGCGTCGCCATGAAATGGAGATGTGCTCACTGGGGTTGGAAGCCGACACCGAATCGGAGCCGTACACCTCGCATGAAGATGATACCCTGCTTTACATGGTGCTGCAGGAAGTGTTGCAGACGCTGTCGGAAGAGGACAGGCAGATGATCGAGATGCGGTATGGCGAGGGTATGCGCTATCAGGAAATCGCCAAAGTGATGCAGATGAATGTCGAGGCGGTGCGCAAACGCATCAACCGCGCTCTCGCCAAGCTACGCGCCCATCCGATTGTCCGAGCAATCACCGAGGAGGCAGGATAAGCGATGAACTGTCGGCGAGCACGGGCTTCGATGGAAGCCCACTTGATGAACGACCTGCATCCCAAGCTCGCCGAGCAGCTGGAGCGACATCTGCAGACCTGTCCATCTTGCCGGGCAGACTATGAGGAGTTGCAGCGCCTTGTCGAAGCGCTACGGCGCGTGTTCGCGTTGAAGCGTCAGTCCGCTTAGGCGGCACGCGCCTCCCGATTCGATAAGGTCAACTCCCGAATAGCGCGCAACTCATCTTCTGGCAGGCTCAGGAAGACCTTGACCAGCTCGGGGTCGAACTGGGTGCCGGCGCAGCGCTCGATCTCTTCGCGCGCCTGTGCAAAAGAGAGTGCTTTTCGGTAGGGACGATCCGAGGTCATCGCGTCCAGCGTATCGGCGATAGCGAAGATGCGGGCACCGAGCGGGATCTCTTCCCCGCTCAACCCATGTGGATAGCCCTTGCCGTCCCACCGCTCATGATGATGCAACACTATCGGGGCGGCAGGGCGCAACATCTCTACCTTCATACACATCCTGTAGCCGATAACAGGATGCTGCTTCATAATTTCCCACTCATCGGGTGTGAGCGGTCCAGGCTTGTACAGGATGTGGTCAGGCACACCGATTTTGCCAATATCATGCAGCAACGCGCCCCGTTCGATGTGGGGCAGCTCCTCGCCAGGCAGATCCAGGCGGTGCGCTATCAGCATGGTGTAGGCGGCAACGCGCTCCGAGTGCCCCTCCGTCTCGGTGTCGCGTGTGTCCAGCGCGGCGAGTAACGCTTCCAGCGTCGCCCGATAGGAGCGTTGCACCTCTTCTTGCAGGTCGCGCGTGCGCGAGCTTTCCAGCGTGTAGCGCGTGAGGTTACGCTCGATTAGGATCGGGATTTCATGCACATTATAGGGCTTCGTGATGAAGTCGGTCGCGCCCTCTTTGAGCGCCTGACGCGCCATCTCGATGTTACCAAAACCCGTAACGAGGATCACAGGCACATCGGGGCAACGCTGGCGAATCTGCTTGAGCAGGTCGAAGCCGTTCATGCCGGGCATGAAGATGTCGCTCAGCACGATATCGATGGGCTGGCGTTCCAGCACAGTGAGTGCGTCGGCCCCATGCGCCGTCGCCCATACATCGTAACCCGCGTCCTCCAGCACAAATCTCAGGGTGTCGCGCACCAGAGTATCGTCGTCTACAATCAGCACCCGCCGTCGTGGCGGTGCGGCGGATGCTTCGCCTGTGCTCGGAAAGAGTTGATAGACCTCCATGGTGAAGTACCCTCCGTCCTGCGCCTCCGTGCGCCGATGGGGATTATAGGCGCGTGAAGAGGCTTTCTGCAGAGGAAGGCGCAAAATCTGGCATTTTTAAGAGGGCGCGCCACGTTCTTATCCACCACATTGTCCCCGATGGCGCAGTGCATGATCGACCAGCACCAGCGCCATCATCGCCTCCACGATGGGCACAGCGCGCGGCACCACGCAGGGGTCGTGCCGACCTCGCGCTTTCAAAACCGCTGGCTCGCCCCACTCGTCGACCGTATGCTGGTCTTGAAAAATGGTGGCGGTTGGCTTGAAGGCGACACGAATGTCGATCAACTCGCCGTTGGTGATACCGCCCTGCACCCCCCCAGAGAAGTTGGTGCGAGTACGGATGCGCCCTTGTTCGTCGGTATAGAACGAGTCATTATGCTCACTGCCAAGCATTGCCACACCGCGAAAGCCAGAACCAATTTCGAACCCTTTGGTGGCGGGGATGCTCAGCATGGCTTTGGCGAGGTCCGCTTCCAGCTTATCGAACACGGGGCTACCCCAGCCGGGCGGCACATTCCGCGCGATGCAGCGAACCACCCCACCCACCGAATCGCCCTGCTTGCGCACCTGTTCGATACGCTCCATCATCTGCGCCGCGACGGAAGGGTCGGGGCAGCGGACAGGATTGCTCTCCACCTGCTCTTGGGTCACTGTGTCGGGGGCTATGTCCGCACGCAAGGTATGGATCTGCTCGACCCAGCCGAGGATTTCCACCTGCCACAGGGAGCGTAGCACCTTTTTGGCGAGTGCCCCTGCTGCCACACGCCCAACGGTCTCCCGTGCGCTGCTGCGTCCACCGCCGCGCCAATCGCGGATGCCGTATTTCACCTGATAGGTGTAGTCTGCATGGGAAGGGCGATAGAGGTGCTTGAACGGCTCATACGCTTCGGGACGGGCATCCTCGTTCCAGACAAGCATCAGGATGGGGGTGCCGAGCGTCTGCCCCTCAAACACGCCCGACAGAATATACACCCGATCGCGCTCGCGCCGCTGGGAAACCAGCTTGCTCTGGGCGGGACGGCGACGGTCCAACTCCTGCTGAATCTCCTCCGGCGTGATGGGGATGCGCGGCGGGCAGCCATCTACCACCACACCGACCGCGCCTCCGTGCGACTCGCCCCAGGTGGTGATGCGAAACAGGCACCCGAAGCTGTTCATTCGCCCACCTGCCCGAAACGAAACAGCACCGTGAGCAGATCAGCATCATCCACGCGCCCATCGCCCGTAATATCCGCTGGAGAGGAACCTTCCCCGAAGGCGAACAGCACCGCGAGTAGATCAGCATCATCCACGCGATTGTTGCCATCCACATCACCGTTGATGAGAAGGACTTGCACCTGGGTGGTCTGACCGTCACTGAGCTGGATACCGCGTACAATCTTGCGCAGGAAATGGCTTCCCTTGATCGCCACATCATAGGTGCCTGGTCGTAATGGCTGGAAGGTGAAGACACCATTGGAATCCAGCGTCCCGCTCCACTGTTCCACCACCGTGTCTGTGCCGAGCGTCAGGGTTTGCACCGTCACCATGACCTGCGACGGGCTGCCCGTATAGTGGTCAAGGCTGACTGTGCCTCGCAGCGTGATAGGTGCATGGAGCATGGCAATCATGAGCGCCATGACATCGTTCAGCCAGTCGGGTCCGGGGTTATAGTAGCCGGCGCGCACGGTCAGTCGCTCTCCTTGCTGGACGGGCACGCCCTCAGGGTCCGACCAGTATGTCAGATGGAGATGCTCCTCGTGATAGAAGGCATCGGCATGCCAGATTACCTCACCGGAGGAGCGCAGCAACTCGATCCATTGCCCGCCCCAGTGCAGATGGGGCAGCAAGCCGAAAATGCGCCCGCTGACTGGCACCGTCCACTGGCGTGCACGAATATCCTCGCCTCCACCCCGATTACCGCCCGGAGGCACATCATACTCGAAGCCGGACACTGCGCTCATCCAGAAGGGGCGGATATGACGCTGAGGCTGCCGTGTGTAGTCGATATGATAGACGATATACACCCCGGATACATCGCTGCCCGTCATGCTCATGATTTCCACCTGATACGCCAACCCATCACCCGGCGCCACATAGTAGCCATAGCCTGTTGGGAACTGGACAGGCACCTGCTCATGCCCTGCACCCATAAAGATCTCGTAGAACGAACCCCAGAGCGAGCCGGGCAGAGATGAACGCGCCATGTTGCCCACCAGCGTATGGTGCAGATGAACGCTATCATGGCCCAGCGGGTTGCCGTTCTCATCCACCATCTCCACGCTGAAACCGGTGATCCAGTAGGGTGGCGTGAGCGGGATGGGAAACAGGTCCACACGGCTGAACATCCCTTGTCCAGGAGCAGTAAACGGTCCCAGCACGACATCCACACTGTCCGCCCATGTGAACAGTGCCACCCAGATGCTGAACAGTATGCCCATCAGCGATCGCGCAGTGCTTTGCATTGCATCTGACACCTCCTGCACCGTATCAGATACGGTGCACCACCCGAAAATCCTGCTTGGCAGGCTTCTGTGCTTAGCCCGACACGGGTATAATCCCAATGTTATGCGTCAGCCGTTCATTCCGTCGCAGGCAGTTGCCACTACGGTGGAACGCACCGAAGAGGGCACGATGATTATCAACATGGGTCCCCAGCATCCCAGCACGCATGGGGTGCTGCGCGTGGTGTGCGAGCTGGAGGGCGAACGCATCGTCAAAGCGGAGTGCGTGATTGGCTACCTGCATACGGGGATGGAGAAAGAGGCGGAGTATCTCACCTACTACAAAGCGTTGCCGATGACCGACCGCATGGACTATCTCTCGGCAAATAACAATAATCTCGCCTTTTCGCTTTCCATCGAAAAGATTTTGGGCATCGAAATCCCGCCGCGCGGGCAGTATCTGCGCGTGATTCTGGCAGAACTCTCGCGCCTTGCCAGCCATCTGGTCTGGATTGGCACGCACGCGATGGACCTGGGCGCGATGACCATCTTCTTTTACGCCTTTCGCGAACGCGAGAAGATTCTGGACCTGTTTGAGATGATGTCGGGCGTGCGCATGATGCCGAGCTGGATCTGTCCGGGCGGGCTACGCGGTGATATGCCGCCCGGTTTCGAGGTACGCCTGCGCCAGTTCCTTAAAGAGCTGCCCAGCGCACTGGACGAGATCGAGGGGATTTTGACCGAAAACCCCATCTGGCGCGAACGCACGATGGGCATCGGCACAATTACCACCGAAGAGTGTTTCGCGCTGGGTGTCAGCGGACCGACCATCCGCGCCACTGGCTTCGCCTGGGACATTCGCAAATCGAACCCTTACAGCGGCTATGACCAGTTCGAGTTCAATATTCCTGTCGGGACGCATGGAGATGTCTATGACCGCTATCTGGTGCGCATGGCGGAGATGCGGGAGAGCATCAAAATCTTGCAGCAAGCCATCGATGGGCTGCCCGAGGGTCCCTATCGCGTGGACGACCCTAAAATTGTGCCGCCGCCACGCGAAGCCATCGATAACTCGATGGAATCGCTCATTCACTGGTTCAAGATTCACACAGAGGGTTTCCGTCCTCCTGTAGGCGAGGCGTATGTGCCCATCGAATCGCCCAAGGGAGAGCTGGGCTTCTACTTCGTGAGCGACGGCACGAACCGTCCCTATCGAATGCACACCCGCGCGCCCAGCTTCATGAACTTGCAGGCACTGGAAAAGATGGCTGTCGGACGCCTGATTGCCGATCTGGTCGCCCTCATCGGCAGCATCGATATCGTGCTGGGTGAGATAGATAGGTAAGAGGCATAACCGCTATGGTTATACTTTTACTGGCTCGCCGCGGCGTATCGATTCGTAGCCCGCTATTGCAACGGCAGCGGCTTTGTAGCCGTCCTCACCCGTTGCCAGGGTGGTGGCAGGCTCGCCCGCAACGGCTCGCAGGAACTCATCGATCATGAGGGCGTCGATATTATCGCCCCAGAACACCTGCCGAATGCGCCCTGCGCGATCGTCATAGTGGCGCAGATATTGGGCGAACATGTCCATCTCGATGACGCCGCGCGTGCCGTACACTGTGAGGGTCACATCACCCCATGTGGGGAAAGTGCGGGGACGCGACCAGCTCGAATCGAGCGTGGCGAAAATGCCCTGCTCAAAGGTCAGAGTCAGCATCGCCACATCATCGAAGTTACCATGGTACATCAAGTTGTTTGTTTCAGCATACACTTCGACGATCTCCTGCCCCGTGAGCAGGCGCATGAGATCTGCAACATGCACCGTGTGATCCATCATCGCACCGCCACCTGCCAGCTCTGGGTCGTTGAACCAGCCGCCGGGATTTACGCCACGATTGGTGCCGCGCATTGCAAGGAGCTCACCAATCTCACCTGCCTGCACCATTGCCCGCAGTTGCTGAAAGGCGGGGCTGAATCGGCATGGAAACGCGGTAAAAAGCTGCACCCCGGCGCCGCGTGCAGCGGTCAGCATCGCTTGCCCATCCTCCAGGCGCGTCATCAGGGGCTTCTCGCATAGGATGTGCTTGCCCGCTGCCGCTGCCATCTGTGCCAAAGGAGCGTGCTTCACATTCTCCGAGCAGATAATGACCGCCTGCACATCCGATGCAAGCAGCGATTCATAACTGTCAAACGCTTGTACGCCGTGCTGTTCTGCCTTCTGTTGGGCGCGGCGCAGGTCGTGATCGGCAATCCCCACGAACTCCGCTCGCGGGTTGTTCAGTAGACAGTGCGCGTAGCTATCGGCATGCAGATGCGCAAAGCTCATCATGCCCACTTTGACTTTCATCCCTTGCGAACCCTCCATTAGAATTTGACCACTTTGCCCGTGCGTGCCGACTCGATGGCGGCGAGCGTCAGGCGCACGGCTTCCATTCCGTCTTCGACGGTGATTTCAGGCGACTGACCCGCGCGATAGCAATCAATAAAGTGGCGCAGTTCCCGATAGTAAGGGTTTTCGACAGCGGGGCTTTCGGGCACTTCGACGCCACCTGCCTGACCCGCCTCGGCTCGGCGCGCCACCCGCAACGCAACCATCTGCTGTGAATCGTACTCCAGCATGCCCGCATCACCGCAAATCTCGAAGGAGACGCGAAACCCACCAGGGTCGCACCAAGTTCCCTCGATATGCGCAATCGTGCCGCTACGCAGGCGGAGCGTCACCAGTGTGTAGTCCAGATGCTCCAGATGGCGAAAGGTGAGCGACTTGGCATAGACGCGCTCCACCTCGCCTAAGGTCCAGCGCACCCAGTCAAGGTCGTGAATAATGAGGTCCATAATAATGCCGCCGCTCTTTTCGAAATCGGCATACCAATCGCTTTTGGTGCGGGGGAAATCGCCTCCGCGTCGCATACGGACCGCTGCGACCGTGCCCAAAGCGCCTGCTTTCACCAACTGGTGTGCCGTGCGATATTCTGGAAAGAAGCGCAGCACATGGGCAGGCATCAACAGCGCGTTATGTCGGTGCACCGCCTCAACAATCTGCTCGCACTCCTGCAGCGTGCGTGCCAGTGGCTTCTCACACACGACCGCCTTGCCCGCTTGAATGGCAGCCAGCGCGTACTCGGTATGCCGATAGGTCGGCGTGCAGATGTCCACAATCTCGCATCCCTTCAGGAACTCGCTCAAGTCGTGCGCGACGGTCGCCCCGAACTCCTGCGCGAACGCTTCTGCCCGATCCATGTGGCGGTCATACACCACGCTCAGCTGCACATCGGGCATCTGGCGATACGCCTCCGCATGCTGGCGCCCCATCGTACCCAAACCAACGATGCCGACTTTCACCATGGCGTCCTCCGTTAGCAGATTCACGACTGAGCTGAGATTCCCTGCTCGGCGGGGGCAGGTGTCTGATAATCCATTCCCGCTAAAATAGGGCATCCCCCTTCCTCAACCGAGAAAGGGGGATGCGCTGGGAGTGGGGGTAGGAAGGAAATTATGCCTTCCGGCGACGCAGAGCCAGCAGACTGGTTAACCCTATGCCCAGTGCCAGCAGTGACGCCGGTTCGGGCACCACAACATAGAAGAACTGGTTGCCAGGGATATTGCCGAAGTTCACATTGCGTGGCTCACCCAGATTGCCACCTCCGCCAATACCACCCAGCACCTGATTGGAAAGGTAATCGTGTCCGACACCGTTGATGAACGCGCTGACCTTGATGATGCCAGTGCCTGTGATGCCGATCGCCGCGAAGGGAATGGCAAGCTCCACGCCGGTGGTTACCAGCGCGCCGTTGCCTGACGCCAGCCCACTGCCGCCCTCAACACCCCCGGTGTTGCTGTTGTTGATGGTGACGCGGATGCCATGGTCGTTCCCACCGGTCAGGATGCCGTTAGAGGCCGCTCCCGTCGAACCCAGATAATCGCCAGGACCACCGCCGCCGGTCAATAGTTGCGCCCAGTTGGCGTAGAGCGCATAGGGCGAACCGCCACCTGTGACGCCGATCCAGTAGTCGGCTTCGAAACCCGAATCGAAGGTCAGTCCGTTGCCGCTACCGTCATCACCCATGCGGTTCAACCCACCAAAGTCCACGCCGGAGTTATCCCCGCGCAGGCGGTTCTGACCACCCGGGCCCGTGTCGAAGAAGATTTCCAACTTGTTGAAGTTCGACTCCAGGTTGCCCGCGAGGAATAGATAGAGCACCTGCGCGTTCATATCCACATAGGCGTAGGCGGCGTCCAACTCGGAGCCGTTAGCGTAATCGACCTGTCCGAGGGTGCTGTCACCAAAGCCCGTTTGCGTGTCTTGCACGACAATTGGGCTGCCGTATAGGGCATCGCGCGTGCCGTCAATCGTTGGCTGTGCGAAAACCACACTCCACATAGTGGCAATGCCCGTGAGAAAGCCCCATTTCAGCACTTGCTTCATCGCCTCATTTCCTCCTACTTATGGGTATGCCGGGAACGAGATCACTCGTTCCCAACGGGCGAGAATACGAATTCTCGCCGAATCCCCCACCAGCGTGGGGGATAAAACAGGGCGAAATAAGAGACATTCAGCGGCAGAGCGATCCTCTTCTCTATTATAGCACATCTCGACGCGAAATGCAAGGGGTCTGCGCAAAACTGGTATTTTTGCGGGGTGGCTCATCCAACGGGCGTGGCTTCGGGCACCATGCCGAATTTGCGCTGGCGCGACTGATAATCTGCAATCGCCGTTAGCAGATGCTCCATGTCGAAGTCGGGCCACAGAACGGGCGTGATATAGAGTTCTGTATAGGCGGTTTGCCACAGCAAGAAGTTGCTCACGCGCTGCTCGCCTGCCGTACGGATCAGCAGGTCGGGGTCGGGCAGGTCGGGCTGATAGAGATGTGCCTGAATCGTGGCTTCATCAATCGCATCGGGTTGCAGTTTGCCCTGCTGGATCTTACGGGCGATGGCGCGTACCGCATCGACCAGCTCGGCGCGTCCCCCGTAGTTGATCGCCAGATGGAGTGTTATCCGCCGGTTGCGGGCGGTCAGCTCCTGCGCACGCAGCAAGATGGACTGAAGTTCGGGGCTGAGCTCGTGCAACCTGCCGCTAAAGAGGATCCGCACGCCGTTGCGTGCCATGATGGGTAGCTCCTCACGGGTGGACCGAGCGAGCATCGCCATCAGCCCCTGCACCTCCTCCGCTGGGCGTCGCCAGTTCTCCGTGCTGAAGGTGTAGAGCGAAAGCGCCTCGATGCCCAGCTCGGCACAGCCATAGACCATGCGACGCACGGTGCGGTGCCCGTTGATGTGCCCGATAAGGCGGGGCAATCCACGCGCTTGCGCCCAGCGTCCGTTGCCGTCCATAATCATCGCGATATGGCGCGGCAACCGGTTTAAATCGATGCCGAGCGATTCCGCTCGCGCACGCCAGTTCGGGTTGTGCTCGGACAGGTTTGACATGTCAGACCTATCAGTATGGGACAATGGAGTGGGGGCAAACCTGTGTGTTTGCCCCTCCATCGCCTTGCTGGCTCACACTTCCATCAGTTCGGCTTCCTTCGCGGCTTGCAGGCGGTCTGCCTCCTCGATGTATCTATGGGTGAGTTTTTCCACCTGCTGTTCGTGGCGTTTGAGTTCGTCCTCTGAGAGATGTTTCTCTTTTTGCAGGCGTCGCAGATGTTCCAGCAGGTCGCGTCGGATATTCCGCACGGCGACGCGCCCCTCCTCCACACGCTTATGCACCTGCTTGATGAGTTCACGTCGTCGCTCCTCCGTCAGTGGGGGCAGGGTGATGCGCAGCGTGCGCCCATCGCTGACCGGGTTCACGCCGAGATCAGACTTCTGGATGGCTTTCTCTATCGCGGACACGGTGGAGGGGTCCCACGGCTGGATGAGCAACTGGCGCGGCTCAGGCACCGTGATGCTTGCTAACTGTTGCAGCTGCGTGGGCGTGCCATAGTAGTCCACCAGCAACCGCTCCACCAGCGCAGGGTTTGCGCGTCCTGTGCGATAGCCTGCCAAATCCTGGCGCAGGTGTTCAATGGCTTGCTTCATGCGATGCTCTGCATCTTTGAACATCGCGTCGATATTGGGCGTTGTTTCCTCCTCGTGTCGTTTGGACATGCTCTCCCTCCTCACTAAGGGTTGTTATGGACGAGTGTGCCGATCGGCTCCCCTTGCAACACACGGCGCAGGTTGCCCGGCTCCCAGATATTGAACACAACCACCTCCATCTTGCGCTCCATGCAGAGCGTGAAGGCGGTCAAATCCATAATGCGTAGCTGTCGCTGCAGCGCTTCCTCAAAGGAGAGGCTGTCAAATTTTACGGCATCCGCATGCTGGCGTGGGTCACGGTCATAGACGCCATCCACATTAGTCGCTTTGAGCAGGGCGTCGGCATTCAGTTCCACTGCGCGTAGCGAGGCAGCGGTATCGGTGGTGAAGAAGGGGTTCCCCGTGCCCGCCGCCAGAATCACAATGCGCCCTTTCTCCAGGTGGCGGATGGCACGCCGCCGAATGAACGGCTCCGCAACGGCTTGCATCGTGATCGCGGACTGCACGCGCGTATCCACCCCGTAGTGTTCGATGGCGGCTTGGAGCGCAAGCGCGTTAATCACGGTGGCGAGCATGCCCATATAATCAGCCGTCGCATGCTCGATGCCTGTCTTGGCGAACGCGCTGCCACGCACGATGTTGCCACCACCGACCACCACCGCAAGCTGGAGGCCCAGTTCGTGCGCGCTAATCAGCTCCCGCGCCAGATAGTTGATGGCGTCGGGGTCGAGCCCCACACCCTTCTCACCTGCAAACGCCTCGCCGCTGAGCTTAACCAGCACGCGCTGCCATCGCCGCGAGATAGACGACTTATTTTCCATAGGTTCTCCTGTACAGGAGTATACCCCGTGCGCACAGAGGGCGGCAATTTCATTGAGGAGGGGCTTCTCGGCGAGTTGGAGTTTTTTAGCAGACACGCAGGTCTGCCCCTACACGCTGGGAGGTTCACCCTCCAGATAGCAGGAATCGGGCAGGTATCCTTGAATCGAGAGAGTGTGCAGCGAGGGTATCTGGTTGTGAACCCCAGCGCGGGGGGAGGGCGCGCGACGAAGCGGCTGCGCGTCGTGCGTACCGCGCTGGAACAGTGGCAAACGATCTGCACCCGCTCGCTGGAAGAAGGGATTGCGGTCTCGGCAAAGCTTGCCAGGGAGGGTGCGGTCTGCGTCGCAGCAGGTGGCGACGGCACGCTGAGTAGTGTGGTCGGTGGCTACCTCCGCGCTCTCGAAGCAGGGGAGGTGGGTGACACCACGCGCATCGCCTGCTTGCCTGTGGGGACCGCGAACGACGCCGCGCGTGAGCTGGGCGTGCCGAAACGGCTGCAACAGATACTGCCCGGACTGGCACACCCTATCTGCCAAACACTGGATGCAGGGCGTATCCGGCTGCCCGATGGACGCGAGCATTACTTTTTCAATGTGGTGGGGGTCGGTTTCGATGCCCGCGTGAACGACGCTACCAGCGAACGCCTCAAACAGCGGTGGGGGCGCCTTGCCTATCTCATCGCTATCCTGAAGCAGCTCTGGTACTATCAGCCTGTGACGCTGCAGCTGGAGATCGATGGGCAGCGCATCGAGCAAGCAGCCCTGCTGGTCGCCATCGCGAACGGGCGCAGCTATGGGGGAGGCATCCGTATCGCCCCCTTCGCCGAGTTCGACGACGGCTGCTTCGATGTGTGCCTGATCGAATATATCCCGCGCTTGGAATTCCTGCGCCAGTTCCCCAAAGCGTTGCGTGGCGAGCATCTCGGACATCCGGCGGTGCATAGCTGGCGGGCGCGCAATGTGCGCCTCTGGCTACCCGATGTGGAACCTGTATCGGTCGATGGCGAACTGCTCTACACCAGCCACCTGCACTGCGAGGTCCTGCCTGCCCGTGTGCCGTTCGCGTTGCCCCGAAGCAATCAGTGAAATGACAAGTTGTGCAAGTGGCAGAGGGTAGATTCGGTTGCTTTTGCAGCGGAATTGAGTTTGGTGGAGCGGAGCGGATTCGAACCGCCGACCTCTTGCATGCCATGCAAGCGCTCTCCCAGCTGAGCTACCGCCCCACCGAGAGCATCTCCATTATACCCGATGGCAATCCCTCATCAGGGTATTGATAGCCCATCAGCAAAGTGCCGCCCTACTCCTGTGTTTCACCTTCCACACCGAACCTGTCCGCGATGGATGGCTACACTACAGTAAGTATACCCTACACAGCTGCCGTTCAAGGGGTCCCCCTGCGTGAGGCAAACGCCCCTCCTATCGAAAACCTTGCACCAGTGCCTGTGCTAATACGCTCCAGCCGTTGGCAAGGGTGAATACCAGCAACTTGGCAGGCATCGAGACCACCACAGGTGGCAGCATCATCATACCCATCGAGAGTAAAATACTTGCCACCACCAGATCGATCACGAGGAACGGAATATAGATGTAGAAGCCGATGAGGAATGCTGTCTTGAGTTCACTCAGAATAAAAGCGGGAATTAGGATGGTGAGGGGCACTTCGTCTGGGGTGCGTGGTGCAGGCTGTTTGCGCATACGCAGGAAGAGATTAAGGTCCTCCGTATAGGTCTGGCGCAGCATAAACTGACGGACGGGTTTCTCGGCACGCGCCAACGCTTGCTCAAAAGAGATCTGTTTCTTCATATAAGGCTGTAGTGCCTCTCGATTTATCTGTTCCAGCGTGGGTGACATGACATAGAAAGTGAGAAAGAGGCTCAACCCCACCAGCACAGGAGTCGGTGGAATGTTGGGTGTGCCTAATGCGCTCTTCAGAAACGAGAGCACAATAACGATGCGGGTGAAGGCGGTCATCATGAGCAGGATGGAGGGCGCGACGGACAACAGGGTGAGCAAGGCAAGTATCTGCAGTGAGGTGGAGACCTCCTGGGGGGTGCGTGCGGAGTCTACGCCCACGGTGATGCGCGGCACAGGGATGCTTTCTTGCGCTACGAGGGCGACGGGAATTAGCAGCAATATCCCCAGCATCGCCCATCGAGTAGTCCCTGCGCTCACCATGCGCCACTCACCACGGGCTACTTGCCATTTGCTACTTGCTACTTGCCCAATACCTCGCATGGCTCATCCTCTCCGGTGCGCCATCTGCAACAGGCGGGCGCGTGCCTGCTCCATGTGTGTCTGAAGCTCATCTGCTACTTCCTGCTGGAGGTCGAGCGGTGTCATGGGGTGCGCCATGCTGCGAGCGGCTATGTTCTGCGAAGCGGTGTGGTGGAGAAGCTGTTCGAAGGTGGCATCCCCTACCCTCATCCTCTCCCCCACCGCGTGGGAGGGGGGCGTCTCGGTCAAATCGGCAAGCAGTTGCATGCTTTGAGGTGTGGCACCGATGAGGAGTAAGCGGTCGCGTGCCTTGACCATCAGGAGGCTGCCCCCTGGCACGGCACGGCTCTCCAGCAGGCGGATTTCACCATCTAAGCGCGAGCCGATGCCTGCTTTGCCCGCCCAGCCAATCAGGCGAGGTAAGCCATACCGCAGCCCGATTGCCATGAGAAGCATCGCCAGGGTCATTTGCAGCCAGGCATAGCTCCCTGAAGACGCTGTTGGGCGGAGTGGCATGCTGCGCCGCGTACCCAACGCACCTGGTGGCAGCTTCTCCGAATCGACCTGTGCCCAGCTGCTTACCGCCAACAACCCAATCAATAAGAGGCTGTAGATGCGCATTTTTTCATGCCCCCAATCTTTGCACGCGCTCCATCGGAGAGATAATCTCGGTGATGCGCACGGCGAAGTTATCTTCCACCACGACCACCTCGCCGCGTGCAATCAGTCGCCCGTTCACCAGCACCTCCACTGGCTCACCAGCCACTTTTTTGAGTTCCACGATGGAGCCGGTGCCAATTTCCAATAGTTCGCTGACCAGCAGCGTGACGCGCCCCAGCTCCACCGACACCTCCAGCGGGATGTCCATCAGCAGATCCAGATTGCGCGGCGTCGATTCTTCCACCTCCCCGAAAGGGTTGAAGCCCATCGAGGCAGGTTGGGAAGCAGCGGGTGGCATGGCAGGTTCTTCATCAAAGGCGAGCGCGGACAACGGATCGGTTGTTTGGATGGGCATGCCGAGCAGCTGGGCAGCCAGCGCGCCCGTGAGCAACCATGTAAGCGGGATCGGCTCGCGCTCCGGAACATTGATCGTTAGCCGCACAGCAATTACTTCGTCCACGCTCAAAAAGTTCGGTGGAAAGACGACGGGATCGCGTTTGAGAACGATTTCTGATGTGGTGAAGGAGGTGCTGCGCAGATTGCCAAAGGCGATTGCCAGCCCCTGCATCAGGTGGGTGAAAAACTCGCGCAGGGCAGCGAGCGCGGCGTCGTCCAGTGTGTCCGGCGCGCTACCTAATACTGCCTCATACAGGGCTTTCTCGGCAGCTTCTCGTTCCGCCGGTTGCTCGCCCACAACGAAAAGGCAGGGTTCGCCCTCCAGCTCCGCAAAGCCCGCTTGCGCATGGAGCACGGGGTCAACACTCAGGCTGCTGAACTCACCGATTGGCGTCGATTCGGTCGTGGGGATGGGGATCTCCACAGCTGCCCCACTCTGCTCAGACAGGTAGAGCGCTACGCTCTGCCAGATTTGCCCCTGCTTAATAACGAAGCTGGTTAGGATCTCCGGTGCGACCTCGTGCATGCCGTCATGCCTCCCGAATGACTTCGGTAATACTCAACACAATCCTCCGATTGCGGATAGCGGGTTTACCCCGGAACTTGCCGCGCCCTTCCACCAGCAGGTCAATCGCGCCGTGGGCAGGGGTATCCAGCACAATGAGGTCGCCCACTTTGAGCTGGAGTAGCTCACGCAAGCGCATGGTGGTGCGTCCCAAGCGGGCGACGCATGTAAGTGGCGAGTGGCACAAGTGCTGGGTGAGCGCTTGGCGCAGGAGCGGTGTTGTGCGCTTGCCAGATGAAGCGACCCAGTTCTGCGAGCTGAGGCGCGGTGTGATGGGTTTGATGACCATATGGGGCACGCACAGGCTCATCGCGTCGCGCCGATCGCTTACGCGCGCCTCCATCAGCACCGCAATCACGATGTCGCTGGGTGGCGCAATCTGCACGAACTGCGCGCTGGTCTCCATCCCCTCGATGTGCGGGTCGATCTGCAAGATGCTCTCCCACGCGCTCTTGAATGCAAGCATCATGCGCTCTGCCAGCGCCAGCACGAGCGGGCGTTCGATATCGGTAAACGCCGCGCGCTCTACGGGGCGTCCAGGACCTCCGAGCAGGCGATCCAGCAGCGTGAACACCAGCGAATACTCCATCTCCAGCACTGCCTCGCCCGAAAGCGGAGGCGCACTGAAGATGATAAACGCCGACTGGCGCAAGGAGCGCAGGTAATCCTCGAACGGGATTTGTTCCAACGAAATGAGTTCGATATGCACGGGGACACGCAGGTAGGTGGCGAGGTTCGTGGCACACAGGCGGGCGAAGGTCTCAAAAATCATTTGCAGGGTACGCAGCTGGTCGCGCGAGAATTTGTCGGGGCGACGGAAATCGTACACCTCATAGGCGACCGAACGCTTTTGGCGCGCTGTAAACGGGCTGGGTGAACCCTCCTCCGGGGCAGCCCCCCCAACCGGTGCATCGGATGCCAGCGTTGCCAGCAACGCCTCAATCTCTGCCTGCGATAGGATCTCGCTCATCGTTTGATGCACGGGAGAACGCGCTTTATCAAGCCTTTTCCCCCATGTCTCCGATTATCGGCAAGCACAAGGGGCTTTTTCAGGCAACCGATAGCGGCTGCAAGCAGGGGAAACAGTGGGAATATTGAATCGTCCAACTGCATGGCGATGAAGCAACTGCTTAGCTGGCTGATAGGGCTTAGTATTCTGCTTGCAGGCTGCGGCAAGGAACAGAAGATGGGCATCATCTCTGGCACTGTCACGGATGTGGATGGCAACCCCGTGGCGAACGCGGAGGTAACCGCCATGGGCAGCACGGTTAGCTCCACGCGCACTCTGCATAACGGCTCTTTTTATCTGACCAATGTGCCAGAGGGCTTCACCACTATCTTTGCGCGCGCACGGATTAATAACCGTGAATACACGGGTCGGCAAGTAGCGCAGGTATTCCCAAATGAGCAAAGCAAAAACATCAACATCATGGTTGCTCCATCCGACTTGCAGGGATCAGTGGAGGGATTTGTGATGGATCCGCTGGGGCGTGGCATCGAGCGCGCTCGCGTGTTCGCCGGCGGCGCATTAAGCAGTGCTCTGGCGATTACCGACAAGCGCGGCTATTATCGCATCGATGGATTGCCTGCAGGCTTCGAGTATCCACTGGTTGCCTCTGCGCCCGGCTACGAGAACACCCGTCACACTGTGGCGATTCGCGCCCGTGAGACCAGCCTCATCAGCTTCACGCTGAACTATTCCAGCAATCGCCCTGTGAATGCGCCACGGAACCTGACGGCAACCGCTTGGACGATGCCGCGCGAGCTGATGGCGACCCGCAATTATCGCCAACTACGCGCCTATAACGCTATCCGCGCCCTCTTCGACGAGCGATTGCGCCACCACCCACTGCGCCCGCCCAGCCGTGCCGCGGGCGATTACTGGATTGAGGTCGATCTAAGCTGGGAGTTCGAACAGCAGTCGAGCCTGCTGGGCTACGGCATCTTCCGAGGCACGACGCTGCAGGAGCTGGAATCGAACGCGATTGCTTTCCTACGCGACCCGTTAGCCGATTTCTTCGCTGATTTAGATCCTGCGTTGCAGCCCAATGTGACCTATTACTATGAGATGGTCGCGCTCAACACCGATTATCTGGATGACCTCCCTGGTTCCTCATCGGGGCGCAGCAATCGCGCCATCGCGCGTCCCTTCATGCCGGTTCAGCTCGTGGAACCGCACCCCGATGCTCTGGTCGATTCGCGCTCGCTGATCCTCTCCTGGACCGCGGTGGAACGCGCAGACTATTATCTGGTGCTGATTTATGACCGTTTGCCCGACTATGGAGTGCAGCCATTCTATCCGTCCGACCTAAACAATCCGGGCGCGGCGAAGGTGTTCGCGCCAAACACGAGCTTGGTTTATACGGGACCGAACTTCACGCCGGGACGCATCTACTATCTTGTGGTGCTGGCGTACAGCAACGATCAATCGACGCGCGCTATCAGTCCGCTGGTGGCGGTTCGAGCGCGGTAGCAGGGTCTGGCAGGCGTCGGAAAGCGATGAGCCCCGGCGAGGGTGTGCTATCCATCAGCCACTCGACACCGTTTTCCTGCGCCATTTGCTGAGCTTCGGGAGTTGCCCATTCTGTGCCGGCGACGAAGGGTGTAACATCCACACCCGCGTCCCGCAGCAGTTGTGCCCACTGCAACACACGCCACACATCGTGCCGGTCAATCTTAAGCGAGACTTCGCCAATAAGCACCTTGTCGCCCTTCCACCAGATGATATCGGCTAAGGATGGGTCTTCGGCAGGCGATAGGATCCGTTCGCCCAGAATCGGACGCAGCCATCGAACCAGTCGCTCTTGAACTAGAGGGTTATCGGTTGCACCGCCTTGACCGCCCATGAACAGCAGGGCAGCGCGCTTGACAAGGTTGCGTTCGTAGCGTTCACCCTCACGACGCCCCGCCTCGCCACGCTGCCATTCACGCAACGATTTAACCTCATCGCACAATTGCGCGACGATTTCCGCGAGTCGCGCGACCTGTTCCTCGGTGCGGCGTTGCGCCTCCGCTAATTCGGCAATCCGTTGATCGGTGGTGCGCCGATACTCTGCAAATTCGGCACTGAGACGCTCTACTGCCAGGGTCAACTCCGCGATTCGTTGATCGGTGGTGCGCCGATACTCTGCAAATTCGGCACTGAGACGCTCTACTGCCAGGGTCAACTCCGCGATTCGTTGATCGGTGGTGCGCCGATACTCTGCAAACTCGGCACTGAGCTGCCCCACCACCTGCGTTAGCTCAGCCACCTGTTGTTCGGTGCGGCGTTGCGCCTCCGCTAATTCGGCAATCCGTTGGTCGGTGGTGCGCCGATACTCTGCAAATTCGGCACTGAGACGCTCTACTGCCAGGGTCAACTCCGCGATTCGTTGATCGGTGGTGCGCCGATACTCTGCAAACTCGGCACTGAGCTGCCCCACCACCTGCGTTAGCTCAGCCACCTGTTGTTCGGTGCGGCGTTGCGCCTCCGCTAATTCGGCAATCCGTTGGTCGGTGGTGCGCCGATACTCTGCAAATTCGGCACTGAGACGCTCTACTGCCAGGGTCAACTCCGCGATTCGTTGATCGGTGGTGCGCCGATACTCTGCAAACTCGGCACTGAGCTGCCCCACCACCTGCGTTAGCTCAGCCACCTGTTGTTCGGTGCGGCGTTGCGCCTCCGCTAATTCGGCAATCCGTTGGTCGGTGGTGCGCCGATACTCTGCAAATTCGGCACTGAGACGCTCTACTGCCAGGGTCAACTCCGCGATTCGTTGATCGGTGGTGCGCCGATACTCTGCAAATTCGGCACTGAGACGCTCTACTGCCAGGGTCAACTCCGCGATTCGTTGATCGGTGGTGCGCCGATACTCTGCAAATTCGGCACTGAGACGCTCTACTGCCAGGGTCAACTCCGCGATTCGTTGATCGGT